>NZ_CP027668.1:0-600000 GCF_003008515.1 Phreatobacter cathodiphilus
CCGCGGCGGCGGGGATGTTGACCACGACATAGCGCTGGCCGAAGCCGAAGCGGCTGTCGGCCAGCCGCTCCAGCGACTTCTCCAGGGCCCGCACCCGAGCCTCGGCCGGAATGTTGAGCTGCCGCAGCGTGGCGGCGGCCACGAGGCCGGAGGGCAGCAGCCCCACCCGGCGCTGGAAGCGCTGCACGGCGGCGAAGGTCGCCTCGTCGAAGACGTCGCCCGCGGCCTCCGCCGGCGACAGGTCGCCCTCGAGGGCGAGGCGGCGCTTCAGCCGGGCGACGTCGGCGCCGCGCTGGCCCTTGGAGAGGCGCAGGGTCGTCGGCAGCGTGCCCCAGCCGCCGCGCTGGGCGATCTGGCGATAGCTGGCGAGCGCCGCCTGGGTCACGGCGACGGTCTGCGGCCCGTAGGTCGGCTGCGGATCGGTGGAGATGGCAGTCACCCGCGGCGGCGGGGCCGGGCGTGGCGGCCGCGGTCGCGCGGGCGGCACGGCGGCTTGGGCGGGTGCCTGGGTCGCCGGATCGCCCGCGGGGGCCTGGGCGGCGGGCGCCGGTTCGATGGGTGCCGCCGGCGCCGGTGCGGGAGCTGCGGGCGCCTCGGCTGCGGGGGGAGCCGGCTGCTGCGCCTCGGCGACCGCCGGCACGAGCGAAACCGTGGCGCTGAGAAGCGCGGCGAGAAGCAGCCGGGTAGCGATGCGATCTGTCATGAATCCGTTCGTCGGCAGCACGATGGCTGCGTTCCATAGCTGAATTAAGGCAGCTTGTCGCAACGGGAGGTCAGCGGGCGCGCTGAATCGCCGCCGTGAGGCTTTCCGGCAACGGGATCGGCCGCCGGCTGTCGGCGTCCACATAGACGTGGACGAAATGGCCGTGGGCGAGGGTGGTTTCGCCGCCCTTGGCGAAGATGCCGATCTCGTAGCGCTGGCTCGACCGGCCGGCCTCGGAGAAGGCGAGCCCCGCCTCCAGCGGCTCGGGATAGGAGGCGGGCGCGAAATAGGAGCAGCGCGTGTCGACGACGAGCCCCATCCACGGGCCCGTCACAGGAACGAGGCCCGCTTCCGCGATCAGGAAGGCGTTCACCACCGTGTCGAAATAGGAATAGTAGACGACGTTGTTGATGTGGCCGTACTGGTCGTTGTCCGACCAGCGCGTCTGGATGGCCGAGAACCAGGTGAAGTCGCTCCGCGGGCGGGGCGTCGGGCGAGGCGGCGCGGCGGTCATCGGCAGGCACTCTCCTATGGGAGCCGGAATCGTCTCCGCAAGGCTAGGCGAGGAGCGCCGCGGGATCGAGGGGGCGGATGTCGGGCTCGACCCAGGCGAGCCGCGCTTGCGGCGACAGCAGCCGCTCCCGCGTCCAGAAGATGAAGATGCCGTCCTTGGCGCCGAAGGGGCCGGCGACATAGGCGTTGACCCGCCCCGCGAGGTCGGGTGGGGCATCCCCCTCCAGGAACCGCGCGGCCGACCAGACGAAATACATGGTCACCGTCTCGTGATAGCCGCGCATGTCGTCGTTCCCCCGGCCGACCGCGAGATTATAGGCCTTGATCCCCTCGCGCAGGCGGTCGCGCGCCGCGGCCTCGCCATGGGTGGCGACGTGCCAAAGCCCGGTGGCGAGATGCGCCTGGTGCGACCACTCGGCGAAGGGCAGGGTCCGCGCCCGGAAAGCCTCGACGATGGCGAGAATGGGCGCGTCGGAGGCGAAGGGCTCGAAGCTGCGAGCCGGCGTGTCCATGGCCATGGCGGCCCCCCCGATGTCAGTGGCGGCCTCCCGGCCGCGAGAAGACGAAGAGCCGCGCCATCGCGAAATTGGCGACGAAGGCGAGGCCGATGGGAACGATGGCGGCGAGCGACAGGGGGAGATAGCGCACCGCGAAGAGGAAGCTCGCCACCTCGATGGCGAGGCCCACCGTGCCGGAGGCGACGAAGCGCAGGTAGGTCGGCCAGCTCAGCCGCCTCCCGCTCTCGTGCGCGAAGGTGAAGAGCGTGTTGAGTAGGTAGGAGTTCGACACCGCCACCGCCCAGCCCAGCGCCTTGGCGAGGCCAAGGGCGGGATCGTTGGCGGCGAGGCCGAGGGGGGTGAGCACGAGAACCGTCACCCCCACAGTCACCGCATAGTTGACGAAGCCGTTGCCGACGCCGATGACCCCGAAGGACAGCATCTTGCGGCCCTCGCGGAGGAGGGTGGCGGCCAGGCCGCCGGTGGGGGGCTGTTGTCGTTCATTCATCACAGCGCCGTGGTCTACACGCTTTTGCACCATGAAACAGCCGGTCCGCCGTGATGATGTGCCCCTCCCTTCACGGCAGCGTGAAGTTGGGTATCATGGACAGGTTTGAGGAGCGGCCGCGGCCGTCGGCACATGAGCAACAGCGACAGGCGTGTCATCGCCTTTCCCGGCAGCGAGCTTCCCCCCTTCGGTCTCACCATCGTCGTGCCGGCCTACAACGAGGCGGAAGCCCTCCCGCACACCCATGCCAAGCTCACCGCCTTCGCCCGCAAGCTGAAGGACGAGCGCGGCCTGCCGGTCGAGATTCTCTACGTCGACGACGGCTCGCGGGACGGCACGCGGGCGGTGGCCGAGACCCTGAGGCCCGACGGCGCCGACGTCCAGGTGATCGGCTTCTCGCGCAATTTCGGCAAGGAGGCGGCTCTCCTCGCCGGCCTCGACCATGCCCGCTACGGCGCCGTCATCTTCATGGATGCCGACGGCCAGCATCCCACCGCCGTCGCCGAGACGCTCGTCTCCCGCTGGCTGGACGACGGTTACGACGTCGTCTTCACCTACAAGGCCCACCGCCGCGACGAGCCGCGCCTGCGCACGCTCTTCGTCAACGCCTTCTACGGCCTCGTCAATGCGGGCGTGCGCCACAAGATCCCGGCCGATGCCGGCGACTTCCGCCTGCTGTCGCCGCGCGCCGCGGCGGCACTGCGCCGCCTCCCCGAGCGGGGCCGCTTCTTCAAGGGCCTGTCGAGCTGGGTCGGCTTCCGCCAGATCGGCATCCCCTACGAGCCGGACGCCCGCGAGCAGGGCGAGGCCAAGTGGAGCTTCTGGGGGCTTCTCGCCTTCTCCATCGAGGGCCTGACCTCGTTCTCCATCGTGCCGCTGCGCATCGCGAGCCTCCTCGGCGCGCTGCTGGCCGCGCTCGCCTTCTGCTACGGCCTCTTCATCGTCGCCGAGACGATCATCCATGGCCGCGGCGTGCCGGGCTATCCCTCCGTCTTCGTGGCCGTCACCTTCATCGGCGGCGTGCAACTGCTGATGATCGGCGTCCTGGGCGAATATATCGGCAAGATCCTCTCCGAGCTGAAGGGGCGGCCGGTCTATCTGGTCGCCGAGCACAGCCTGAAGCGTGCCGCCGACCAGCCCGCCGCCACGGACGCGGCCGGCCCGCTCGCCCAGGGCGACTGAGCCCAGCCGTCATGAAGCGTCTCATCCTCTGCGCCGACGACTATGCGCTGGCGCCGGGGGTCTCGCGCGCCATCCGCGACCTCGCCGCCGCCGGCCGGCTCAACGCCACGTCGGTCATGACGCCGGGGCCGGACCTCGCCGCCGAGGCCGCGCGGCTCCTCGCCGTCTCTCCGGCCGGCTTCCAGATCGGGCTCCACGTGACGCTCACAGGGGGGCTGACGCCGCTCACCGCGCCGCGCCTCGCCATGGCCGAAGGCATCGGCTCGCTCCTGATGCGCTCCCACTTGCGCCGGCTCGATCGCGGCGCCGTCGCCGCCGAGGTCGAGGCGCAGATGCAGGCCTTCATTGCCGCCTTCGGCGCGCCGCCCGCCTTCGTCGACGGCCACCAGCACGCCCATCTGCTGCCCGGCATCCGCGACATCGTCGTGGCGGCGGCGGAGCGCCACGCACCCGGCGCCTGGATCCGCCAGTGCAGCGGGCCGGGCGGTGCCGGAGCGGGCGTCAAGGGCCGGGTCATCGCCGGCCTCTCGCGGGGGCTGCGCCGGCTCCTCGCCCGCCACGGGGTCGCGACCAACCCCGCCTTCTCCGGCGCTTACGACTTCCGCCGCGCCGCCGATTTCGCCGCGATCTTCCCGACCTTCCTTCCCCGGCTGCCGGACGGCGCCCTCGTCATGGTCCATCCGGGGCATGTCGACGAGGCGCTGAGGCGGGCCGATCCGGTCCACGGCCCCCGCGAGCACGAATACGCCTATCTCGCCGGCGAGACTTTCCCCCGCGACCTCGCCGCCGCGGGGTTCTCTCTCACCTGAACGGCCCTGGGCGACGCGCTGTTGCGAATGATTCGCAAAAGCGCCAGAGTGATGCGCCGAATCATCACCGGGGCTCCGACGTGCGGTAGCCACTTGCCGGCGCAGGAAGCTCGGGCATAGTCCCGCAGGGGACAACTGGGGCTCACCATGAATCGCTTCGTCGCGGCAGCCGCCGCAATGCTTCTCGCCGCGCCGGCCATGGCGGCCGACGTCGCGCGCCGCCAGGCCGAGGCGCCCGCCGCCGAGGCGGCCGGACCGGATGACGCCTACGGTTTCCTCGACGGCACCGGCGTCGGCAGTCCGGGTGACCGCGGCCTCACCTCCGAGACCACCGCCCGCTTCGGCAAGTTCGACGGGCGCTACACCGGCATCAACACCAAGCTCGAGGCCGGCTGGACCCCCGTCCAGCGCCTGCAGGTCTCGCTCGCCGTCTGGGCCGCCTATCACGACATCCGCAACAACACGGTGCCGGGCTATCCGAACCAGAACCGCTTCGCCTTCGACGGGCTCGCCGGCCAGGTTCGCTACCAGCTGAAGGAGCGCGGCGCGACGCCCTTCGATCCGGGCCTCACCGTCGGTCTGGAACTGCGCTGGGGCCGCTTCTCCGAAGGCCTCGGCATCTCCGCCGAGCGCTTCGCCGCCACCTTCAAGGTCGCCGCCGACGCGGCCCTGGTCGGCGATCGTCTCTACGGCGCGGTGAACCTCAACATCGGCCCGGGCACCGAGCGCCCGCGCGGCGCGGCCGGCTATGCCAACGATTCCGGCCTTGAGCTCGGCGGCGCGCTCGCCTGGCGGGTGGGCGAGGGGGCCTCCACCTTCGTCGGCGGCAATGTCCGCTATGTCGCCGCCTATGGCGGCGCCTTCCTCAACCAGTGGGGCGGCCACGCCGTCCTCGTCGGCCCGACCTTCTTCCACAAGATCGGCGATGTCGGCCCGCTGAAGGACACCTTCGTCTCCCTTGCCTGGAACGCCCAGGTCTGGGGCCGGGCGGCGGGCGGCGCCACCGGCAGCCTCGACCTCGTCAATTTCGAGCGCCACCAGGTGCGCGTGAAGCTCGGCGGCGCCTTCTGACCGGGCTCTGCCCGGCGCTTCCGTCTTCGCCACGGATCGGCCATAACTCGCGCTGACAAGGCTGGGCCATGGCACGTTTCTTCTTCAACCGGCGAGGACAGGATCCGGAGACGGCGGACGCCTCCCGCCGCCTCACCACCCTCGTCCGCGACATTCTCTCGCTGTCCGAGGATGACGGTGTCACGGTCAGTGAGATCGCCTGCTCCCATCCGGAATGCGGGGATGCGGAAACCGTGGTTCTCGTCATGCGCGTCGGCCGCCGCACCGAGGCGGTGAAGGTGCTCAAGGCCATGCGCCTCGTGACCGAGGACGAACTGCGAAAGGCCCTCGCTCAATCCCCTTCCGATGCACTGCCCTGACCCGGCTCTTCCACCGGCGCCCGCGGCGTGATTCAAAGTGCGGCGGCGACTCCGCCGAAGCGCTGCATCCAGACGGCCCATTCCCTCACGACGATCCCCGGGGTTCCCTCATGATACCCATCGCCATCACAGCAGGAACGGCCGGCCTCGCGCTGGCCGGGGCGAGGCTCGCGGGTCTGATCGACCTGCCGCCCTACGTCTTCCTTCTGACGATCGTCGCCGCCGTCGTCGCCTGGCTGTCACGCCCGACCGCGACGCTCATCCGCGCCATCATCGCCTTCCTGGTCGTCTGGCACCTGGCGGCGCTCTCCATCCTCCTGCTCAGCGAGATGGGGCGCATTCCCGCCGCCCTCGGTCCCTACCTGCCGACGCGGGCCAGCGTCCTTCTCTCGGTCATCTTCGCCATCGCCGTCTACGGCCTGAGCTTCGTCGGCACGATCCGCCAGATCACGGCCCTCGCCGACCCCTTCTTCGAGGCACGGGACATCGGCGTGGTGAACCTGCCCTTCGGCCTCTCCCTGCGCATGCAGGAGCGCTATGTCGCCCACGCCCTGCTCTACATCCTGCTCGTCATCAACATCGCGCAGGTGCTGGCGACCGTCCTGCTCAACCAGTGGAACAACCGCTTCTACACGGCCCTGCAGCAGCGCGCCGAGGCGACCTTCTGGATCGAATTGCAGTATTTCACTGTCGTCGCCTTCCTGTGGGTGATCCTCGCCGTCTACGAGCTCTACCTGACCCAGTGGACCCAGATGCGCTGGCGCCGCTGGATGACGGGCCGGCTCACCGGCCACTGGCTCGACGGGGGCGGCCACTACCGCATGCGTCTCCAGGGCAATCAGGCCGACAACCCGGACCAGCGCATCGCCGAGGACGTGCGCATGTTCACCGAGAACACGCTGGCCCTGATGATCCGCTTCTTCTCGGCGATCCTGTCGCTCTACGCCTTCGTGCTGATCCTCTGGGGCCTGTCGGCGAGCTTCAAGTACAACGTGCTCGGCTTCGACCTGGAATCGATCCCCGGCTATCTCGTCTATGCGGCGCTCTTCGTCGCCGTCTTCGGCACGGTCTGCGCCCATCTCATCGGCCGCAGGCTCATCGGCATCAACTTCCTGCGCCAGCGCTACGAGGCCGACTTCCGCTACAGCCTCGTCCGGGTGCGCGAGAACGACGAGCAGATCGCCCTGCTGAAGGGCGAGGCCGCCGAGGCACAGGGCCTTGCCCGCCGTTTCGCCAACGTGGTCGCCAACTGGTTCGACTACATGAAATACACCAAGCGGCTCACCTGGTTCACCAGCTTCGTCAACCAGGCCTCGGTGATCTTTCCCTTCATCCTGCTCGCCCCGGCCTATTTCTCCGGCGCCGTGCAGCTCGGCTCGCTGACCCAGACCGCCGGCGCCTTCGGCCGGGTGGAGTCGGCACTGATGATCTTCACCAACCTCTATGCCTCGCTCGCCGACTACAAGTCGGTGGTCGACCGCCTCACCGGGTTCGAACGATCCGCTGCGGGCGCGCGTACGACCCCGCCCGCCGCCATCGTCACCGAACGGAACGGCGACCACCTGAAGCTCGCCGACCTCTCGGTCACCCTGCCCGACGGGCGCCAGCTCGTCTCGGCCCCGGACCTCACCGTGAAGCCCGGCGACCGCGTCCTCGTCACGGGACCCTCGGGCTCGGGCAAGTCGACGCTCTTCCGCGCCATTGCCGGCATCTGGCCGCACGGGTCCGGCACCGTCGTCTCGCCGTCGGGGGCCGACATCATGCTGCTGCCGCAGCGTCCCTATTTCCCGGTGGCGAGCCTGCGCGACGCCGTCACCTATCCGTCCGAACGGGGCGCTTATTCCGACGCTGAGATCGTCGAGGCGCTGGAGGCGATGAACCTCGCCGCACTGACCACCCGCCTCGACGAGGAGGCGGCCTGGCACCAGACGCTCTCGGGCGGCGAACAGCAGCGCCTCGCCCTCGCCCGCGCGCTGCTCAGCAAGCCCGACTGGCTGTTCCTCGACGAGGCGACAGCCGCCATCGACGAGACCGGGGAGGCGGCCCTCTACAAGGCGCTCTGCGACCGCCTGCCGAACGCCACCATCGTGTCCATCGGCCACCGCTCGACCCTGGTGAACTTCCACGACCGGCGCGTCCATCTCGTCAAGGACGAGACGGGCCTCCACGTCGCGGCCGACGCCCCGCTCATGCCGCTGGTCAAGGGGTGAGGCGTCGGCGGTCCGGTTTCCGGACCGTCTCCTCACGCCTGGCGTGCTAGACTGCCGGCATGGTGGCACATGGGCAGTTCTGCGCGGTCGCGCGCACGCAGGATCTTCTCGGCGGGCGCTGGACGCTTCTCGTCGTGCGCGAGCTTCTGTGCGGCGCGCGCCGCTTCAACGACGTCCGGCGCGGCATCCCGCGCATATCCCGGACCGTGCTGTCGGAGAGGCTGCAGGCGCTCGTCGAGGCGGGGGTGGCCCGGCGCCTGGAGGGCCATTCCGGTCCTGAATACGAGCTGACGGCGGCTGGCCGAGACCTCGTCGGCATCATCGCGGCCCTTGGCACCTGGGGCCAGCGCTGGCTGCCCCGCCCCGCCGACCGGGAGGTGATCGATCTCGACCCCCTGCTTCTCGACATGCAGCGCCGGGTGCGGCCCGCCGCGGCGCCGGCCGAACCCTTCGTCGTGCGGATCGCCCTGAAGGATCTGCCTGTCCGCTTCCTGCTGATGAAGGATGGCGACGTCGCCGCCTGCGGTCACAATCCCGGCTTTCCGGAAATGCTGGAGGTGAGCGGGCCGCTCGGCGCGCTCGCCGGCTGGTGGCGCGGCGATCTCAGCTTCGCGGAGGCGCGGCGGCGTGGCCTCGCCCTGTCCGGACCGCGCTCCATGACCGGTGCGTTCCCCCGCTGGTTCGATCGCTATCTTTTCGCCGACGTCGCGCCAGCCGCCTCCTGAGGAGTCCGGAATTCGGACCGGACAGACCGTCGGCGCCGGTCCAACAAGGGACCTCCGATCCTCCGCATCAGGTGAGGTCCCATGTCCACTGCAACCCTTCTCGCCATTCCCGCCGTTGCCTTCGTCACCTCGATCAGCCCCGGGCCCAGCAACATCATGCTGCTGGCGTCCGGCGCCAACTTCGGGTTCCGGCGAACGATCCCGCAAATTTTGGGTATCACCATCGGCTTCAGCACCCTGCTGCTGGCCACCGGTCTCGGCCTCGGCGCAGTCTTGGCGGCTTATCCGCTCGTCGAGCGGGGGCTGAAATGGGCGGGAGCGGCCTACCTCGTCTATCTCGCCTGGCGCATCGCCCTGTCGCGCTCCATGGATGCCAGTGCCGGGGAGCAGGCAAGGCCACTCACCTTTACCGAGTCCGCGCTCTTTCAGTGGGTCAACCCGAAGGCCTGGGTCGTCGCGCTCACAGTCATGGCGGTCCATACGAGCCCGCATGCGCCGCTCGTCTCTGTCGGCCTCGTGGTGCTGGTCTTCGCGCTGGTGAACCTGCCGGCCGTATCGTGCTGGGCAGCCTTCGGCCTCACCCTGCGCAGCATCCTCGCCGATCCGGCCAGGCTGCGCCGGTTCAACATCGCCATGAGCCTCCTGCTGGTCGCCTCGCTCTGGCCGATGTTGGCAGGCTGAGCGGCCGTCAGAACGCCGGCTCGAAGGTCACCGTGCCGCGCACGCCGGTGAAGGTCATGCCGCGCGTGCCGTGCGGCCGCCAGCGATTGGCGCCCTGGATCGCCCAGAAGATGGCGCGCTCCTGCCGGTCGATCTCGCCGCCGCACTTCTTCTCGATGAAGTTGAGCGGTCCGAAGCGGATGTCGCTCGGCCCGTTGCGGCGATAGTCGGCATTGACCGGATTGCAGCCGCCGAAGCCGGTCATCCGCAGCCCGGGGGTGAAGGTGAAAGCGGGCCGGTCGGTCGCCACCGGACGCCGGCCGTTGACGGACACCACCGCCAGGCGCGTGCCGACGGGAAAGCGGTGGTAGAGCATGATCTCGGCGCGGGTCGGCTGGCGCGGGGCCTGCGGCTCCCGCCGGCGCTGCGCCTCCGCGCTGCTCGTCAGGGTCAGGGTGGCGACCGCTGCCAGGGCCGCGGCTGTAACGGGGCGTGTCCGGGTCATGGCACCCGGTTTAGGCAGATGGGGCCCGCGGTTCAACCCTAACCGGCGGGTCAGCCCGCCTGAAGCAGGCCCTCGCGGGCCCAACTCTCGCGCTTGCGGTAGATGGTGGAGGGGCTGATCTCCAGGGCCGCCGCGGCCCGCGACAGATTGCCGTCGAAGGCCGCCAGCGCCTCCTCGATGATGCGCCGTTCCTGCACCCAGAACGGCTCCACCATCGGCGGGGATCCGGCGACGTGTGTGGGCCCGGCGACGGGGGCGGCCATCGGCTGGGAGCCGTGGGCGAGGGCAAGGGGCAGCATCGGCGCGGTGACGCGCTCGCCGTCGTGCATCACGACCAGCCGGCGGATGACGTTCTGCAGCTGCCGGACGTTGCCCGGCCAGGAATAGCGGGAGACGATGTCGGCCGCCGCCGCGTCGAAGCCGCGGAAGTGCCGGCCCTCTTCGGCGGAAAAGCGAGCGAGAAAGGCCTCTGCCAGGGCCAGCACGTCGTCGCCGCGCCGGCGCAGCGGCGGCAGGTGGATCGGCAGCACGCAGAGCCGGTAATAGAGGTCCTCGCGGAACCGCCCGGCGGCGACATCGGCGAGCGGGTCGCGATTCGTGGCGCAGACGAAGCGCACGTCCACCGCGCGCGTGCGCGTGTCGCCCACCCGCCGCATCTCCCCGGTCTGGATGAAGCGCAAGAGCTTCGTCTGCAGTGCGAGGTCCATCTCGCAGATCTCATCGAGGAAGAGCGTGCCGCCGTCGGCGAGCTCGGCCGCGCCGGCCCGGTCCTCCGTCGCCCCCGTGAAGGCGCCCTTCACGTGGCCGAAGATCTCGCTCTCCATCAGGTCCTTCGGGATGGCGCCGCAATTGAGGGCGACGAAACGCGTCGCCGGCCGGCCGGAGAGCGTGTGGACGGCCTGGGCCGTCACTTCCTTGCCGGTTCCGCTCTCGCCGGTGACGAAGACCGGGGCGCGGGACGGGCCGATGCGGCGGATCTGCTCGTAGATCTCGGTCATCGCCGGGGATGTGCCGATGAACCCCTGAAAATCGGCGCTGTCCCGGCGGCCGGGGGCGGCGGGGCGGGCGGCCGGGCGGTCGGCCTCCATCAGCTTGCCGACGCGGCGGAGGAGATCGGTGGCCGACAGCGGCTTGCCGGCGACGTCGCTCGCCCCGGCGCGCATGGCCTCGACCGCCGAGCCGAGCGAGACGCGGGCGCTGGTGGCGAGGATCGGGCCCTCGTAACCGGCGAAGCGCAGGGATTCGATGGTCTCGGCTCCCGCGGCCGCTCCGCCGTCGAGGCAGGCGACGATGAGGTCGGGGTCACGCCTGTCGAGGATCTCGAGCCCGTCCTCGACGGAGGCGGCCTCGCGGCAATCGGCCTCGGTCGACAGCGCCTGCACGGCGAGGCGCCGGAAGGCCGGATCGGCATCGATGATCAGGACGAGACGCCGGACACGCCGGGACACGGGCTCTTCTGGGCCCTCGAAAGGCATCATGGCCGGGCGACCCCTCACGCGGACCGAACTGCAACGGCCTCACTCTCCACGATCAGGGTAAACGGCGCGTTTCCACTCCCTTTCCAAATCGGCCGGCCGGCGTCCCGAAACGAAACGGGCCCGCGTAAGCGGGCCCGTCGAAACGCTGTGGAAAGGCTGTCGGCGCGCCGTCAGAGACGGCCGCCCTCGCCGCCGGGTCCGCCACGGCCGGGGCCGCCGCGATGGCCTTCCCAATGGCCACCCCAGCCACCGCCCATGCGGCCATGGCCGCCTCCGCCCATCATCATGCGGCCGCCACGCTGCATCATGCGGTCGACGCGGCGCTTCTGCGCCTCGTCGAGCGAGGCGTAGAGCGGCGCCGCGGCATCGGCGAGCTTCTTCATGGTGGCGGCGTTCTCGCCCATCCGGTCGGCCATGGTGCGCAGGCGCTGCACCGGGTCGGGGCGCGCCGCGTCACGGTTCTCGCGCATCTCCCGCCAGCGCTGCATCCGCTCGGTCATGCGCTGGTTGCGCTGGGTCGCGGCCTCGCGCAACGCCGTCTCCAGCGCCGGCCAGTGACGCTCCTGCTCGGGGGTGAGCCGCAGCATGGCCTTCAGGCCGGCAATGCGCGCATCCGTCATGGCGGCGCGATCCTCGGGGCTCATCCGCATCCACCCGGGGCCGCGGCCCTCGCCACGGGGGCCGGACTCGGCATTGGGGCCGCGCGGACCGCCGGGAGCAGGCTGGGCGATGGCGGCCGCGCCGAGCGCCAGGGTGGCGGCTACGCCGGCGGCGATGATCATGGTCTTCATGGGAGAGTCTCCTCTGGGGTTCGCCCTGATGAGGAGAATCTACGCCACCGGACCCGGCGGACCGAGTTAAACTTCGTTCATGTGGCCGGAGGCTTGGGCCCCGCCGCCTTTCCGAACTGGGCGAAGAGCGTTTCGAGCTGCGCCAGCTGCTGGTCCTGCACCTCGCGTCCGGCCTCGAACATCCGGCCCATGGTCGCCGTCCAGGTGTCGGCCGCCTGCTGGCCGAGCGTGCGCGGGCCGCTGGTCTCGGTCTCGGCCGTCTGCGGCTTCATCGCCGCCGCCAGCAGGGGGTTCGCCGCCTGCATCTGCCGGGCGATCTCCATCATCTGCTCCAGCCCGGGCATGGCCGGCATCTGGCCCGGCTTCTGCGCTGCGGACTGGCCGAAGAAATTGCCGAACATACCCATCATTCCCGCCATCGGATCGGCCGCGGCGGTCGCCTGCGGCGGCATCATCCGGGCGATCATGGCGGTGAACATGTCGCCGAGCGGGTTCTGCCCGCTCATCGCGCCCTTCATCAGCCCGCCCATCAGGAGCGAGGCCATCATTGGCATCACCTGCCGCATCGCCTCCTGCTGCATGCCGGTCGCCAGGGCCGTCTGCTGGGCGATGGCCTGGGTGAGCTCGGGCGTGCCGAAGATGCGGGCCAGCGCCTGCTGGCCGGCCGCCATCATGGCCTGACCCGCCTGCATCGGCTGCTCGAACATCTGGGCGTAGTTGTTGCCCGAGGCGAACAGGCCGAAGAGATTGGCCATGTCGGCGGGCGACTGGGTCGCCTTGTTCAGACCGAGCGAGAAGGCCGGCAGCAGCGCGTCCATCGCCGCCTTCACCTGCTGCGGCGCCATGCCGAACTGCCCGGCGAACTGGTCGAAGCCCTGTTTCGCCTGCGCCTGGGCGAGAATGTCGGCGAGGTTGAACATGACGGCTCCTCCGGGGGCGAATCCCGCCCCGCGACGGCATCTAACCACGCCCTCCCGCCATCGTCACGTTCCCGCGGTCGCCCCCTTGCCGGAGGTGAAGGGCGACAGGCCGCTCGGCGGTCCGGCCGGAGCGGGCGGATCGGTCGGCGGGCGGGTCGCCATCCGGTCGATGACCCGGAAGCAGATGACCATGGACAGGATGCCGAAGAGGATGCCGCCGGCCGCCTGGCCGGCGATGATGCCCTGAGCCCCGTAGTCCGGCCCGGCGATCCAGGCGCCAGCCATGGCGAAGGGAACGGTGCCGACCGTGGCGCGGGCCCAGTTGAGCGCCGTCGAATAGGTCGGGAAGCCGAGATTGTTGAAGGCGGCATTGCCGACGAACACGGCCCCGTTGAAGGCCCAGCCGAGCGAGGCGTAGATGCAGAAGAAGGCGATGACGGCCGCCGCCGTGCCCGTGGCGTCGAAGAGCCTCACCACCTGGGGCGACAGCACCAGCAGCACCAGCCAGACGGCCACGCCGTAGAGGCTGAGGAAGACGAGCGCATCGACCAGGGTCTGCCGGACGCGGGCGAACTGCCGCGCCCCGACGTTCTGCCCCATGATCGGTCCGACCGACCCGGACAGCGCGAAAAAGGCGCCGAAGGCGACCGGCACCAGGCGGCCGAGCACCGCCCAGCCGGCGACCGCCCCGTCGCCGTAGCGGGCGATCATGGCGGTGACGATGCCGTTGCCGACGGGCGTCGCGATGTTGGTCAGCACGGCGGGAACGGCGATGGCGGCGATCGGCCGGATGTCGCCGAGGACGTCGGAGAGGACGGGACGGGCGGTCAGCCGGTGCACCAGCGTCACGCCGCGCAGCCCCATATAGGCCATCGCGCAGCGGGAGATGATGGAGGTGACGGCGGCACCGTCCACCCCGAGGCCGAAGCCGAAGATGAACAGCGGGTCGAGGATCGCGGTCACGACGCCGCCGGTGAGCGTCACCCACATGGCGCGCTTGGCATCGCCGACCGCCCGGAGGATGGCCGAATACATCATGCCGAGGCCGAGGAAGGCGCTCGCCGGCACCACCATCCAGAGGAAGCGGTCGGCGATGGCGAGGGTGCGGCCGCTGGCCCCCAGCGAGGCGAGGAAGAAGGTGGAGGCCGGCAGCATGGTGGCCGAGAGTACCGCCATCGCCACCGCCATGCCGATCAGGCTGGACGTGGCGAGCCGGCGCGCCTTGTCGCGGTCGCCCGCCCCCAGCGCCCGCGACACCAGCGCCGTGCCGGCGATCGACAGGCCGATGGCGAAGGAGGTGAGGAAGAAGAGCACCGTGCCGGCATAGCCGATGGCGGCGGCCAGCTCCTGCTCGCCGAGCTGGGCGATGTAGAACAGGTTGAGGAGGTCGACCACGAACACCGCCATGAGACCGACTGACCCGGTGAGGGTCATGACGATCACGTGGCGCATGGTGGAGCCCTGCGTGAACTTGCCCGGCGCGCGGGCCGGGGCGGCGGCTGTCATCCCGAAAACCTCGTCTCGTCCGCCAGGACGTCCTCGGCCTCTGGATTGAGGGCCTTCGCCTTGCGCGCCGGTTCCGTCAGCGGTGCCGGCGTGACGCGCTGCTGGTGCATCAGGTGGACGCCCGCCTGGATGCCTTCGTGCATCTGCAGTTCGAGGCGCGCGGCGTCGCGCTTGCGCAGGTCACTGACTGTCTGGCGGGCGATCTCACGCTCGATACCAAGCGCCACCAGCGCCTCGCGTCCGAAGACGAGGGCACTCTCCAGCACCTCGCGGATCTCGTAGTCCACACCCTCTTCGCGGAGCTTGATCGTGTGCTCCCGGTCGAAGGAGCGGACATAGAGCTTGGCGAGCGGGAATTCCGCCTTGATCAGTTCGACGATCTTGTCGGCGACGTCCCGCTTGTCGACGCAGACGCAGATGAGACGGGCCGTGCCCGCGCCCGCCGCGCGCAGCACGTCGAGCCGGGTGCCGTCGCCGTAGTAGATGCGAAACCCGAAGGTGCCGGCGGCCTGGATCATCTCCACGTCGTTGTCGATGATCGTCACCTCCGCCCGCTCGGCCAGCAGCGCCTGGGACACCACTTGGCCGAAGCGGCCGAAGCCGATCATCAGCACCTCGCCGGTGAGGCCGTCCGCGACCTCCACCCCGTCGAGCGACTGCGCCGACGGCGCGGCGACGAGAAAGCGCAGGCCCATCAGCGCCAGCGGCGTCAGCACCATGGAGATGATGACGATGGCGGTGAGGGTGGCATTGGCCTGGCCGTCGATGAGGCCCGTGCTGGTGGCCGCAGCATAGAGGACGAAGGCGAACTCGCCGCCCTGCGCCATCATCAGCGTGCGCTCCATGGCTTCGCCGTGGCCGGAGCGGGTCAGCCGGGCAACGGCATAGATGCCGACGCCCTTGGCGACCATGTAGGCGGCCACATAGACCGTGACGAGCCGCCAGTTGGCGACGACCACCGAGAGGTCGAGCGACATGCCGACCGCCATGAAGAACAGGCCGAGGAGAATGCCGCGGAACGGCTCGACGTCGGCCTCGAGCTGGTGGCGGAAGGTCGATTCGGAGAGCAGCACACCGGCGAGGAAGGCGCCCATCGCCATCGAGAGCCCGCCAAGTTGCAGGGCGAGGGCCGATCCCAGCACCACGAGGAGCGCCGCCGCCGTCATCACCTCGCGGGCGCCGTAAGCGGCGAGGAAACGGAACAGCGGATTGAGCAGGAAACGACCGCCGACGATGAGCGCGGCGACCGAGCCGATGCCGATCGCCACCGCCGTCAGGCGCGAGACGAGATTGCCGTCCTGCGCCCCCGTCACCGCGGGCGCGAGGAAGGCGACCAGCGCCAGCAGGGGCACGATGGCGAGATCCTCGAGCAGCAGGATGGAGACCATCTTCTGCCCGTGCGGCGTGTTGAGCTCGCCGCGCTCCTCCAGGGTCTGCATGACGATGGCGGTGGAGGTGAGGACGAAACCCGCGGCCGCGACGAAGGCCACGGCCGGCGGGAAGCCGCCGGCGAGGCCCATCAGCGTGAGGAGACCGGTGCAGACCCCGACCTGCAGCAGGCCGAGGCCGAAGATCTGCCTGCGCAGGCTCCACAGCCGCGCTGGCCGCATCTCCAGCCCGATGATGAAGAGGAACATGACCACGCCGAGTTCGGCGATGTGCAGGATCGCCGCGGGATCCGAGATCAGCCGCAGGCCGAAGGGACCGATGGCGAGGCCCGCCGCAAGGTAGCCGAGGATCGAGCCGAGCCGCGCCTTGCGGAACAGCGGCACGGCCACGCAGGCCGCCGCCAGCAGGGTGACGGCCGGGATCACGAAGGCTGTGGGGGAATGGGCGTCGGCCATGAACTCGCGGGGGTTTCGGGCAATCGACCCCAATCTAGGGGCAACACGGGCTTATCGCACCCATGTGTTTTCACGCATGACGCGACGGTATCGCCACAACCGTGGGGTTGGTGTGGATCGGCAGCCCCGTCTCAGCCTGTGCCGCCGACCGTGATGCGCTCCATCTTCAGCGTCGGCTGGCCGACACCGACCGGAACCCACTGGCCCGCCTTGCCGCAGGTGCCGATGCCGGTGTCGAGGCTCATGTCGTCACCGACCATGGTGACCCGCTTCATGTCCGAGGGGCCAGAACCGATCAGCATGGCCCCCTTCACCGGCGCCCCCACCCGGCCGTTCTCGATCCGGTAGGCCTCCGTGCATTCGAAGACGTACTTGCCGGAGGTGATGTCCACCTGACCGCCGCCGAAGCTGACGGCGTAGAGTCCGTTCTTCACGCTGGCGAGAATCTCGTCCTTCGTGTGGGCGCCGCCCAGCATGTAGGTGTTGGTCATGCGCGGCATGGGCGCATGGGCATAGCTCTCGCGCCGGCCGTTGCCGGTGGCGGCGACACCCATCAGCCGGGCGTTCTGCCGGTCCTGCATGTAGCCGACGAGCCGGCCGTCCTCGATCAGCACGGTGCGGTGAGAGGCGGTGCCCTCGTCGTCGATCGAGATCGAGCCGCGGCGGTCGGCGATGGTGCCGTCATCGACCACGGTGACGCCCTTGGCCGCCACCATCTCGCCCATCAGCCCGGCGAAGGCAGACTGGCCCTTGCGGTTGAAGTCGCCTTCGAGGCCGTGGCCCACCGCTTCGTGCAGCATCACCCCCGGCCAGCCGGGCCCGAGCACCACGTCCATCTCGCCGGCGGGGGAGGGGATGCTCTCGAGGTTCACCAGCGCCTGGCGGATGGCTTCGTCCGCGGCGTGTTTCCAGCGTTCCTCGGTGATGAAACCGGCATAGCCGGCGCGCCCGCCGAAGCCGTGGCTGCCCGCCTCCTGCCGGTCTCCGGACCCGGCGACGACGGTGACGTTGAGGCGCACCAGCGGGCGCACGTCGCGGAACGTGCCGCCGTCGGGCCTGAGGATCTCGACCACCTGCCAGGAGCCGGCGAGCGACACCGTCACCTGCCGAACCTTCGGGTCCTTCGCCCGGGCATAGGCGTCGATGGTCTCGAGCAGCTTTACCTTTTCGGCGAAGGCGGGGGCGTCGAGCGGGTTCTCGTCGCCGTAGAGACGGACATTGGAGCGCGCCGGGCCGGCGGCCAGCGTGCCGGAATAGCCGCCCGCCACCGCCTTTACCGTCTCCGCCGCCCGCTTCAGCGCAGGTTCGGACACGTCGGAGGAATGGGCATAGCCGACCGCCTCGCCCTTCACCGACCTCAGTCCGAAGCCCTGGGAGTTGTCGGTGCCGGCCTGCTTCAGCCGGCCGTTGTCGAAGAGCAGGGATTCCGACTGCTTGTACTCGACGAAGAGTTCGCCGTCGTCGGCGCCCGCCAGAGCCTCGTCGAGAATGGCGCGGGCCCGGGCGGGATCGAGATCGGCGCGGGCGAAGAGGGACAGGTCGGCCATGGCGGCTCCGGCGCGAGAAACGGTGACTGTCCGGCTATCTAGTGCGCCGGACGCCGCGGCGCGAGCCCGAAGCTCAGGGCAGGGCCTCGAAGCCCGGCTTGAAGCCGTTGAGGGAGACCGGCACGCCGATGCCCTCCTCCGGCGTCTGGAAGATGATGAAGGTCGCGGTCTGGCCGGAGGACAGCTGGTTCAGCAGGTTGTCGTCCATCACCACCTCGGCGACGCAGCCCGAGGGCAGGCAGCGCACGAAACCGGCACGGCCGACGTCGGCGTTGTCGATCTTCAGGCCGAGCCCGGAGGGCAGCAGCACGCCGAGCGGGGCGAGGACGCGCAGCAGCCGCGCCTTGCCGTCCGCCGTCTTCAGGGCGATCACCGTCAGCGCGACGTTCGGCCGGTCCTCGGCGGCGACGTTCTGGACGAGCGCGCACTGCTCGGAGCGCGAGCCCGGCGGCGTGTCGCAGCGCACCTGCCAGTCGCCGTGCGTGGCGCGGACGGCGCCCTGGGCCGAGGCCGTTCCCCCCGTCGCGACGAGCATCAGCGCAGCCAGGGCTGCGCCGATCAGGCCGTGGCGCAGTCCGGGGGCCTTTCGCAGCGAGGTCGGCATGGTCATCCGTGGGGCTCCGCAGCTCGGGGCACGATCAGGGGCAGGCAGCGCCGGATCGGACGAGCCGACGCAACGAATCGCCACCGGTGCCTAGCGGGCCCGGCGAGCACGCGAGGGACCATTCCCTCGCAATGGTGTCAAGATTATGCGTGGACGGCCGGCTTGCCATGCCGTTTTCACGGGAGAGAACCGCCTTTCGGCCAATTCCATCGCAGGGTTCCCGAGTTTATAAGCCCTTCAAGCTGCAATCGGTCCGGGCGCTTGGAAAAGCTCTAAAGGGTCGCATTGCGAGCATGGCGTTTTTGTGTTTCAAGGGGCCTGCAAACCCTCGGCCGGCCGTTGTGAGACGCATTGATCGGAGATGCGTCCCCGGTCGTAAGGCAAGGGCAGCCGAAAGCCCCGGCGTGCGGTCAACCGATCCGCCGGGACTGCGAGCGACAACAGAGACAGGGTCGGCGTCCGGCGATTGTCGGCCCTTGGCTACGGAGCGGAAGAACATGGGTTTGGCGATGCGGAACGGCGCGCCGGCGGTCCAGGGCGGAAAAGCCGCCTTCGGAGCGCGCGCGTCGGGTGCCTTGGCGCTTCTGGCCGCAATGGCGGCCGCGGGGCCTGCAGCGGCGCAACAGGGGCTGGGGCAACCGGCGCCGGGCGCCATCGGCTTCCAGCAATCCGCCTCGCCGATCATGGACTTCGTCCAGTGGTTCCATAACGGCCTCCTGCTGCCGATCATCACGATCATCTGCATCTTCGTGGCCGGCCTTCTGGTCTGGTGCCTCTATCGCTTCTCGGAGAAGCGGAACCCGACGCCGTCGACCACCACCCACCATGTCGGCCTCGAGGTCGCCTGGACGGTGATCCCGGTGCTGATCCTGATCATCATCGCCATCCCCTCCTTCCGGCTGCTCTACCAGCAGCAGGTGGTGCCGCGCGCCGACATGACGATCAAGGCGACCGGCTCGAGCTGGCGCTGGTCCTACGACTATCCGGACCACGGCAACTTCAACTTCGTGTCGAACATGCAGACCGACCAGGAGCGCCAGCAGCGCATCCAGGCCGGCGCACCCGCCGTCGAGGTGCCGCGCCTTCTCGCCGTCGACAACGAGGTGGTCGTTCCGGTCAACAAGGTCGTCCGCGTCCAGGTCACCTCCTCCGACGTGATGCACGCCTTCGCTGTGCCCGGCTTCGGCATCAAGGTCGACGCCGTCCCGGGCCGCCTGAACGAGACCTGGTTCCGCGCCACCCGCGAGGGCATCTTCTACGGCCAGTGCTCCGAGCTCTGCGGCAAGGACCACGCCTTCATGCCCATCGCCGTGCGCGTCGTGTCGGAACAGGCCTTTGCAGCCTGGGTTGAGGAGGCGCGGCGCAAGTTCGCCGCGGCCGACCGGCCGACGACCGTCGCCGCCAACGACATCCCCGCGGCGCGCTGACGCGCCTGCTCCCGAGACGATACCTGTCGAGGATCGAATCCATCATGGCAAACGCTCACGCGACCGCCGGTCACGACCACCACGACGACCACGCCATCCCCACGGGCTGGCGTCGCTACGTCTATTCGACGAACCACAAGGACATCGGCACGATGTACCTGATCTTCGCGATCTTCGCGGGGCTCATCGGGTTCGCCCTGTCCATCGGCATCCGCATGGAGCTGATGGAGCCGGGGATGCAAATCTTCTCCAATCCCCACACCTTCAACGTGTTCACCACCGGCCACGGCCTGATCATGATCTTCTTCATGGTCATGCCGGCGCTCATCGGCGGCTTCGCCAACTGGTTCGTGCCGATCATGATCGGCGCGCCGGACATGGCCTTCCCGCGGATGAACAACATCTCGTTCTGGCTGCTTCCGCCCGCCTTCGGCCTGCTGCTCATCTCGCTCTTCGTCGAGGGCCCGACCGGCGCCAACGGCTTCGGCGGCGGCTGGACCGCCTATCCGCCGCTCTCCTCCAAGATGGGCCACCCCGGCCCGGCCATGGACTTCGCGATCCTGTCGCTGCACATCGCCGGCGCCTCGTCGATCCTCGGTGCGATCAACTTCATCACCACCATCTTCAACATGCGTGCCCCGGGCATGACGCTGCACAAGATGCCGCTCTTCGCCTGGTCGGTGCTGGTCACCGCCTTCCTGCTGCTGCTGTCGCTGCCCGTGCTCGCCGGCGCCATCACCATGCTGCTGACGGACCGCAACTTCGGCACCACCTTCTTCGACCCGGCCGGCGGTGGTGACCCGATCCTGTACCAGCACCTGTTCTGGTTCTTCGGCCACCCCGAGGTCTACATCCTGATCCTGCCGGCCTTCGGCATCATCAGCCACATCGTCTCGACCTTCTCGCGCAAGCCCGTCTTCGGCTATCTCGGCATGGCCTATGCCATGGTCGCCATCGGCGTGGTCGGCTTCATCGTCTGGGCCCACCACATGTACACGGCGGGCCTGTCGGTCACGACCCAGGCCTATTTCGTCGCCGCCACCATGGTCATCGCGGTGCCGACCGGCGTGAAGATCTTCTCCTGGATCGCCACCATGTGGGGCGGCTCCATCCGCATGACGACCCCGATGCTCTGGGCCGTCGGCTTCATCTTCCTCTTCACCGTCGGTGGCGTCACCGGCGTCGTCCTCGCCAATGCCGGCGTCGACCGCGCCCTGCACGACACCTACTACGTCGTCGCCCACTTCCACTACGTGCTGTCGCTCGGCGCCGTCTTCGCCATCTTCGCGGCCTGGTACTACTGGTTCCCGAAGATGTTCGGCTACATGTACTCCGAGACCATCGGCAAGCTGCACTTCTGGGTGACCTTCGTCGGCGTCAACCTGGTGTTCTTCCCGCAGCACTTCCTCGGCCTGCAGGGCATGCCGCGCCGCTACGTCGACTATCCCGACGCCTTCGCCATGTGGAACTTCGTCTCCTCGGTCGGCTCCTACATCGCCGCCGTCGGCGTGGTCATCTTCCTCGGCGGCGTCGTGCACGCCTTCGCCCGCAAGCAGAAGGTCGGCGACAATCCGTGGGGCGAGGGTGCCACCACCCTCGAGTGGACGCTGTCCTCGCCGCCGCCGTTCCACCAGTTCGAGCAACTGCCGCGCATCCGCTGATCCGCCGTCCCGAAGCCCGGAGCCAGCGCCCCGGGCTTCGACCCCCTCCGGGACCCGTCCGTCCCGCCGCAACCATCGAGACCGTCTTGTCCCTCGTCGACGATACATCGAGCATCGAGCGCACCGCCCTGGTCAGCCAGGCCGAGCCGCGCGACTTCATCGCCCTGCTGAAGCCGCGGGTGATGTCGCTCGTCGTCTTCACGGCGCTGACCGGGCTTATCGTCGCGCCGGGCGGGCTCCATCCCGTCCTCGCAGCCATCAGCCTGCTGTGCATCGCGGTGGGCGCGGGGGCCTCCGGCGCCCTCAACATGTGGTACGACGCGGACATCGACGCGCTCATGGTCCGCACCGCCAAGCGACCGATTCCCGCCGGCCGCGTCGCGCCCGGCGAGGCGCTCGCCTTCGGGCTCGTCCTCTCGGTCCTCTCGGTGCTGGTGCTCGGCCTCGTCGCCAACTGGCTCGCCGCCGGGCTCCTCGCCTTCACGATCTTCTTCTATGCCGTCGTTTACACGATGTGGCTGAAGCGCTGGACGCCGCAGAACATCGTCATCGGCGGCGCCGCCGGCGCCTTCCCGCCGATGATCGGCTGGGCCGCGGTCACCGGCTCGGTGTCGATCGAATCGATCGTCCTCTTCCTCATCATCTTCATCTGGACTCCCCCGCACTTCTGGGCGCTGGCCCTGATCAAGTCCGAGGATTACGCCCGCGCCGGCGTGCCCATGCTCCCCGTCGTCTGCGGGGAGGACGAGACGCGCCGCCAGATCCTGCTCTACACGCTGGTCCTGGCGCCGGTCGGCATGGCCCCCTGGTTCCTCTCCTTCGCCGGCCTCGCCTATGCGCTGACCTCTTTCGTCGGCGGCCTCGTCATGGTCTGGCTCGCCGTCGACATCTTCCGCCGCCGCGAGGGCGCTGCGGCCCGCAAGGCCGCCGGCCGCATGTTCGCCTTCTCCATCCTCTATCTCTTCGCGCTCTTCGCCGTGCTCCTCGTGGAGCAGGGCGTCGTGGCGCGGATCTTCTGAGGAGGCGCGGCAATGGTCGATCACCCCACCGAGGCCGGCATCGTCCTCACGCCCGAGGAGAAGCGTCGTCAACGCCAGCGCAATCTCGCCATCGCCTTTGCGCTGGCCGGGCTCTGCGTGCTGTTCTGGGTCATCACCATCGTCAAGGGCGCCGCCATCCTGCAGCGGCCGATGTGAGGCGGAGATGAGCGACGCGCACCTCGAGACGGCAACTCCCCGCGACTGGAAGCGCGACCTGAAGGTCGCCTCGGCGGCCTTCGCCTTCGGCCTGGCCATGTTCGGCGCCGCCTATGCCGCCGTGCCGCTCTACGACCTCTTCTGCCGCGTCACCGGCTTCGGCGGCACGACCATGCGCGCCGAGCGCCCGGCCGACCGGGTCATCGACCACCCCGTCGACATCCGTTTCGATTCCAATATCGGCGCGGGCCTGCCCTGGCGCTTCCAGGTCGACACCACCCGCCATTCCATCAAGGCGGGCGAGACCCACACCATGACCTACAAGGTCACCAATCTCGCCTCCGTCCCCGTCACCGGCATGGCCACCTACAACGTCGCCCCCGCCGAGACCGGTCGCTACTTCAACAAGCTCGAGTGCTTCTGCTTCACCGAGCAGACGCTCGCCCCGGGCGAGTCGCGCGAGTTCACCGTCGTCTATTTCGTCGATCCCGCGATCGCCGACGATCCCTCGGCGCGCACCGCCAACACCATCACCCTGAGCTACACCTTCTACCGCCAGACCCAGTCGTCCAAGCCCGTCGCCCAGGGCGCCGCGCCGACGGCTGGATCGCGGACCAACTGACAGACCGCCGCGACGGGGCACCGTCGCGGAGAGCCCTACGGAGACTTCAATGGCCGAGGCCCACGCCAAGCATCACGACTACCACCTGGTGCCACTCAGCCCCTGGCCGTTCGTCGGCTCGATGTCGGCCTTCGTCATGGCCATCGGCGCGGTCATGTGGATGAAGTCCATGGCTCTCGCCGGCCTGCAGCTCGGCTGGGTCGTCTTCTTCGCCGGTCTCATCGGCGTCCTCTACACCATGTTCGGCTGGTGGTCTGACGTCATCCGCGAGGGCCAGGAGGGTCACCACACCCGCGTCGTGTCGCTGCACCTGCGCTACGGCATGATCATGTTCATCGCCTCCGAGGTGATGTTCTTCGTCGCCTGGTTCTGGGCCTATTTCGACGCCGCCTTCTTCCCCGGCGAGGCGATCCAGTACCAGCGCACCGAGCTCACCGGCGGTCACTGGCCGCCGAAGGGCATCGAGACCTTCAACCCGCTGCAGATCCCGCTGCTCGGCACCATGGTGCTGCTGCTCTCGGGCACCACCGTCACCGCCGCCCACCACCACATCGTGACGGGCGAGCGCGAGCAGGCGAAGATGTACCTCTGGTTCACCGTCGTCCTCGGCTTCCTCTTCACCTGCCTGCAGGCTTACGAGTACAGCCACGCCCATTTCGGCTTCTCCGGCAACATCTATGGCGCCACCTTCTTCATGGCGACCGGCTTCCACGGCTTCCACGTCATCGTCGGCACCATCTTCCTGCTGATCTGCGTTCTGCGGCTCTACAAGGAGACGCACCTGACGCCGGAGAAGCATTTCGGCTTCGAAGCCGCCGCCTGGTACTGGCACTTCGTCGACGTGGTCTGGCTGTTCCTCTTCGCCGCCATCTACGTCTGGGGCTACGACTGGTCGGGTCGCGCCCTCGCCGGTGCCGTGGGCCACTGAGGGCGCTCCCCTCCGGAACGCGAAAGGGCGGCCTCGGCCGCCCTTTTTGTTTTGCCGCCGCGGTCACGGGCTTGTCATGGGGGCCCCGAGGATGATCCATGGCTGAATGGACCGGACCCGCGGTGACGATGGTGGTACGATGCCGATGACACGACGCATGTTCACGACGGGCCTGGCCGCTGTCGCCGCCCCCGCGCTGCTGCCCTCCGCCGCCCCGGCCGTGCCCGTGGAGCGCGCCTACCGGCACGTCCTCGCCAACGGGCTCGAGGTGGTCGCCATTCCGGACCATCGCGTGCCGGTGGTCACCCACATGCTCTGGTACAAGGTCGGCTCGGCGGACGAGGAGCCGGGTCGCTCCGGCCTCGCCCATTTCCTCGAGCATCTCCTGTTCAAGGGCACCTCGCGCAACCCCGCGCCGGTCTTCTCCCGGGCCATCTCGGCGGCCGGCGGCCAGGAGAACGCCTTCACCTCCTATGACTATACCGGCTACTTCCAGCGCATCGCCGCCGAGCAGCTGCCGGTGATGATGGATTTCGAGGCCGACCGCATGACGGGTCTGGTCCTCACCGACGAGGTGGTGCTGCCCGAGCGCGACGTGGTGCTGGAGGAGCGCCGCCAGCGCATCGACAACGATCCCGGCGCGCGGCTGGGCGAGCGGATGCAGGCGCGGCTCTGGGGCGAGACCCATCCCTACGGCATCCCCATCATCGGCTTCCAGGACGAGATCGCCCGGCTGGACCTCGACGACGCCATGGCCTTCTACCGCCGCCATTACGCGCCCAACAACGCCATCCTCGTCGTCGCCGGCGACGTGCCGGCCGACGCCGTCTTCCGCATGGCCGCCGAGACCTACGGGCGCATCGATTCCAATCCGGCCATCCTCGCGCGCACCAGACCGCCCGCGGCAGCCAGGGACACCCGCGAACGCGTCCGCCTCGCCGACCAGCGCGTCCGCCAGCCGAGCCTCACCCAGACCCATGTCGTGCCCTCCTACCGCACCGCCCGGCCGGGCGAGGCGGAGGCGCTGGAAGTGCTCTCCCAGGTGGTGGGGGCATCCCCCAACGGCCGCATCTACAAGACGCTGGTGGCCGACCGGGGGCTGGCCGTCAGCGCCGGCTGCTTCTATGCGAGCTCCGCCCTCGGCGACGGCCGCTTCGGCATCTATGCCGCGCCCCGGCCGGGGGTCACCATCGAGGCCCTCGAAGCCGCCATGTTCGAGGTCGCCGACCGCGTCGCCGGCGACGGCGTCGGCGAGGACGAGATCGCCCGCGCCAAGACCCGCCTCATCGCCGAGTCGGTCTATTCGCAGGACAGCCAGGCCTCCATGGCGCGCATGTACGGCGCGGCTCTCACCTGCGGCGCCTCCATGGACGACCTGCAGCAATGGGTCGCGCGCATCCGCGCCGTGACCCGCGACGAGGTCAACGCCATGGCGCCGCGCGCCTTCGATTTCTCGCGCGCGATCACCGGCGAACTCGCGCGCGCGGAGCGGAGCTGATGCGCCGCGCCCTCGCTCTCGCCGCCGCCGGATTCCTGACGATGGTTCATGCCCTCACCCCGACCGCCCCGGCGAAGGCCCAGGCTCCCGCCAGCCAGGCGGGCCGCGTCCAGCGCGTCGTCTCGCCCGGCGGCGTCGAGGCCTGGCTGGTGCGCCAGACCCACCTGCCGGTGCTCGCCCTCTCCTTTGCCTTCCGGGGCGGTACGTCGCAGGACGCAGCCGGCCGCGAGGGCACGGGGAACCTGATGGCCGCCATGCTCGACGAGGGTGCCGGGGACCTCGATTCCGACGCCTTCCACGGGCGTCTCCAGGACCGTGCCATCGAGGTGAGCTTCGCCGCCAGCCGCGACCTCTTCTCCGGCTCGCTCCGCACCCTCTCGGAGCATCGCGGCGAGGCGGCGGAGCTGCTGCGCCTCGCCCTGACCCGCCCGCGGTTCGACGCGGCGCCGCTGGAGCGCATGCGCCAGTCCATCCTCGCCTCCATCCGCCGGGCCTCGACCAATCCAGGCTCCATCGCCAGCGACACGTTCTGGTCCGCCGCCTTTCCCGGCCACCCCTACGGACGGCGCGGTGCCGGCACGCTCGACAGCGTCGCCGCCATCACCCGCGACGACCTCATCGCCCTCCACGGCCGCATTCTCGCCCGCAACAATCTCAAGGTGGCGGTGGTCGGCGACATCACCGCCGAGGAACTCGGCCCGCTGCTCGACGCCGTCTTCGGCGAGCTGCCGGCCAAGGGCGGTCTCGTCGCCGTCCCCGACGCGGTCATCGCCGCCACCGGCGAACGCCGCGTCGTCCCGCTCGACGTGCCCCAGGCGACCATCTCCTTCGGCATGCCCGGCCTGAAGCGCGAGGACCCCGATTTCATCCCGGCCTTCGTGCTGAACCACATTCTCGGCGGCGGCGGCTTCTCCTCCCGCCTGTACCAGGAGGTGCGCGAGAAGCGGGGCCTCGCCTATTCCGTCTCCTCCGGCCTCGCCGCCCTCGATTCCGCGGGCCTCGTGACGGGAGGCACCTCGACGCGCAACGACCGCGCCGCCGAGAGCCTCGCCGTCATCACCGCCGAACTGCAGCGGATCGGCACGGAGGGGCCGACCTCGCTCGAACTCGAACAGGCCAAGCGCTATCTCATCGGCTCCTGGGCCCTTCGCTTCGAGACCTCGACGCAGATCGCATCCAACCTGCTCCGCATCCAGCTGGACGGGCTGGAGCCCGACTATCTCGACCGCCGCAATGGCCTGATCGACGCGGTGACGCTGGACGACGCCCGCCGCGTCGCGCGCCGTCTCTTCGGCGCGCCGCGGATGCTGGTCGTGGTGGTGGGCAAGCCCGAGGGGCTGTGAGGCCTCACCGCCTGCGCAGGCGCTGGAACGCGTAGGCGCCGAAGACGCCGACCAGCGTCAGGGCCAGGCCGAACCAGGTCAGCGCATATTCGAAATGCCGGTTGGCGAAGACGAGGCGCGTCTCGCCGCCCACCGGCAGGCCGCCGGGAACGGGGGTGGCGTCGGCGTCCACCGAGAAGGGCGCGGTCCTCGCGGGGTCGAGGCCGAGACTGCGGCCGATGACGGCGAGGTCGCGGGTGTAGAAGGTCCGCCGCGCCGAATCGTCCGGCGCCGCGAAGAGGCCGCGCTCCTCCGGATAGCGGACGAGGCCGGTGACGGCGACCTCGCCCTCCACCTGGCCCGCCGCGCGGGTGGCGGGATCGCGCCGGTCGGTCGGCACAAAGCCGCGGTTGACCAGCACGGTGTCGCCCGCCGCCGTCACCAGCGGCGTCAGCACGAAATAGCCCTGGCCCTGCGGGCGCGTCCGGTCGGCCTGCCGGCTGTCGCCGGCGACGTGGTAGAGATAGGCTTCCGCGTCATGACGGAAATGGCCGGTCACCGTGACCTTGCGGTACTCGTCGCGCGCGGCGCTCATGCGTGGCCAGGCCTCGCGGCCGGGCAGCGGGATCGCGGGAGCCCGTGTGCGCTGTTCCACCTGCGCGATGAGGCCGTTCTTCCAGGCGAGCCGTGACACCTGCCAGGAACCGAGGCCGACCAGGATTCCCAGCGCCAGCAGGGCGGCGATGGCCGGCACGACGAGGGAGCGCGGCCGCGCGGCGGGAGGCGGCGAGGCGATCGGAACGGGTCGGCCGGGCGTCGAGGTCATGCCCCGCAGATAGGCCCTGCCTCACTCGCTGTCGAGGCGGCCTTCGCGCGCACCATGGCGATATTGCAGCGCCACCATCAGGCCTTTCATCGGGCGCAGCAGCCCGAGGCAGACCGCCAGCACCAGCGGACCGAAGATGACCGCGTGGACCCAGAAGGGCGGCTCGTAGCGGACCTCGACCACCAGTGCCATGGCGCAGATGATGAAACCGGCGAAGAGGATGACGAAGACCGCCGGCCCGTCGCCCGAGTCGGCGAAGGCGAGGTCGAGCCCGCAAGCGCTGCAGCGGGGCTTCACCGTCAGGAACCCGTCGAACAGGTGTCCTTCGCCGCAGCGCGGACAGCGCCCGCGCAGGCCCGTCGCGACCGGTGACTGCTCCTGATAGTAAGTCATGCAACACTCCGGGGCGTCCGGACCCCCAGGGTACCGCCGCCGTCGACTATTTTCTAACCCTGTCGGGAACTGGACGCCACATCGGCGCGTTGCTTCGGCTTTTTCCCGATGCCCCAGACGCTGCGTTAACCGCTTCTTCAAGGCTGGCAGGCATTTTCATACCGATCGCCGCGATGCGTGCGGTTCGAACAACTTTCCGGAACGGTGCGCCAAGAGCTGCGCCGGCGCTTGGAGCAGAGTGATGGCTGTTGACCTTTCGATGCCGATCCTCGTGGTCGACGATTACAACACGATGATCCGCATCATCCGTAACCTTCTGAAGCAGCTCGGCTTCGACGACATCGACGACGCGTCGGACGGCTCGGCCGCCCTCGCGAAGATGAAGGAGAAGAAGTACGGGCTGGTGATCTCCGACTGGAACATGGAGCCGATGACCGGCTACGAGCTCCTCAAGGAGGTCCGTTCCGACGGTTCGCTCTCGCGCACGCCCTTCATCATGGTGACGGCGGAGTCCAAGACCGAAAACGTCATCGCCGCCAAGAAGGCCGGCGTGAACAACTACATCGTGAAGCCCTTCAACGCCCAGACGCTGAAGGCCAAGATCGACGCGGTCTTCGCCGACTGATCGGCCTGAACCGAGACCTCCGACATCGGCCGGCCCCGGGGCCGGCCTGCGGGGGGCATGCACACCGACCGGACTCACGCCGCCGCTGACGTCCCCGAGGAACAGGCGATCATGAAAAAAGTGTCCACCGAGCATCTCGACCGCATCGTCCAGTTCATCCGGACCAAGGGCAACGGCGACGTCTCGCTCGGCGACGTGGTCGCGCTGGCCGAGGTGACGGTCGAGTCGCTGTCGAGCTTCTTCCGCTCCATCGACATGGCGGTCTACCGCGAACTCTCGGACATCGCCTCCTTCATCACCAACATGAAGGTGGAGGTCGGTCGCCTGCAGCCCAACGACCTCAAGCACAGCCGCATTCCCGCCGCCGGCATGGAGCTGGACGCCATCGTCAAGGCCACCGAGAAGGCGACCGACACGATCATGGGCGCCGCCGAGGAGCTGATGGCGGCCGACGCCTCCGATCCCGTCGCCTACAAGGCCATGGTCGACGAGCGCATGATGCTCATCTTCGAGGCCTGCTCCTTCCAGGACATCACCGGCCAGCGCGTTGCCAAGGTCATCGACACGCTGAAGCACATCGAAGCCCGCGTCACCCGCTTCGCGGATGCGATCAGCGCCGCGGACGCGGACGGCTACCTGTCGGAAGACGAGCGCCGCCGCGAGGAGCGCAAGCTGAAGAACATCCTGCACGGTCCCCAGCTCGACGGCGAGGGGGTCGACCAGAGCGACGTCGACGCGCTTTTCGCCAAGCCCGCCAAGAAGGGCGCCAAGAGCGAGGCCTGAAAGAGCGAGGCCTGAAAGAGCGAGGCCTGAGGCCGACTGCCCGGCGTCCTTACCAGACGAGCTTGCGCATGACGTGACGGGGCTGGTGCCCCGTTTCCGCGATCAGCGCGGCCAGTCCCTCGGCCTTCACACCCGCCTCGTCCAGCAACACCTCGGCATGGATGCCTTCCGCGAGGAACAGGCAGTCGAAGCCCATCCGCGCTGCGCCGGCGACGTCGGTGCGCATGGCGTCGCCAATGGCGAGAACACGGTTGTTTGGCGGGCGATGCCCCAGAATGCGCTCCGCATAGCGCCAGCATGCTTCGTAGGCCGGCTCGTAGGGCTTGCCGGCATAGAGCACCTTGCCACCCATGGACTGGTAGCGGTCGCCGATGGCGCCGGCGCAGAAGATGAGGTCGTGGCCGACCTCCACCACCTTGTCGGGATTGCCGCACAGGAAGAACAGGTCGCGCGCCTTCATGCGCTCGAGCCGCTCCTGGTAGTCGTCCGGCGTCTCCGTGCGATCGTCGACGAGGCCGGTGCAGACCACGTAGTCGGCCTCCTCGATGTCGACCAGGCGGGTGTCGATGCCCTCGAAGACGACGAGGTCGCGCTGCGGCCCGACATGGTGCACCGGAGCCCCCGGCCGGGTTCGCATATAGTCGCGCGAGACGTCGCCCGACGTGACGATGGCGTCGTAGGCGGCGCGCGGCACGCCCAGCCTGTCGAGCTGGCCGACCACCACGGGGGCCTGCCGCGGGGCGTTGGTGATGAGGATCACCGGCACGCCGCTCCGCCTGATCGCCACCAGGGCCTCGCAGGCGGCCGGATGGGCCTTCATGCCGTTGTGCAGCACGCCCCAGACGTCGGAGAAAACGAGGTCGTAATCCCCGGCGATGGCGGAGAGGCCGTCGATCACGGCGGCAGTCGACAGGGGCGGGGCGGCGATGGTGTCGGTCATGGCTGCGGGTTAAGGGGCGGCGGCCCGGGGGTCAAGCGCGCCGCCGACGGTCGCGGCGCGCCTCACGCGAGGGTGGTGGCGCGCAGGAAGGGCAGCAGGGCCGCGAGGCAGCCCGCCGGGTTCTCCTCGGGGATGAAGTGCCCTGAATCCACCGCCTCGCCGCTGGCTTTCGGCGCGAAGACCTTCCAGGCCTCCAGCGGGCTCGCCCCCGCCGAGGGGATGCCGGCATCGCCCCAGACGACGTGGACGGGCTCGCCGATGGTGCGGCCGGCCGCCTTGTCGGTCGTGTCGGCGACGAGGTCGACGGTGGCGCCGGCGCGATAGTCCTCGCAGCATGCGTGGATCCGCGAGGGATCGTTGAAGAAGTCGCGATAGTGCTGCAGCGCCCGGTTGTCGTAGGAGTCCAGCGTCCCGCTCTTGGTCCAGAGCGACAGCTTCTCCTCGAGATAGGCCGTCGGGTTGCGGCCGATCTCCGCCTCCGGCGCGCCGTCCGGTCCCGACAGGAAGATCCAGTGCTCGGTCTTCGGCGAGGGTGCGGCGCGAATGCGCTCCCACATGACGAGGGTCGGTACGATGTCGAGGAGCGCCAGGCGCTCCAGCCGCCCGGGATGGTCCAGCGCCAGGCGATAGGTGACGCGGGCGCCCCGGTCGTGGCCGCAGGCCATGAAGCGTGCATGGCCGAGGGCCGACATGACCTCGATCATCACCTTCGCCATGTCGGACTTGGCATAAGGGAAATGGTCGGTGCCGCCGCGCGGCGCCGTCGACCAGCCATAGCCCGGCAGGTCCGGCAGGACGAGGGTGAAGTGCTTCGCCAGTTCCGGGGCGACCTTGTGCCATTCCACATGGGTCTGCGGGAAGCCGTGAACCAGCAGCAGCGGCGGGCCGGATCCGCCGGAGCGCGCGAAGATCTGGCCGACGGAGGTGTCGATCCAGTGCGATTCGAATCCGGGGAAGAGATCGTAGGTGGCCATGGTGTTCTGTTCTCCTGGGCGGACCGCCCTGGGTCAGGCGACCGCTCCCTCATCGACAACGCCCCGGGCGAGCAACCGGCGGATCGCCGTGACGAAATTGTTGAGGGCTTCCGGCGTCAGGGTGAGCGGGTTCTCGGAGGTCGCGACCGGCACGTCGATTTCGATCAGCCCCGCCCGTCGCGAGAGGTTGACGTCGATGGTGGCGCCGCTCAGCTGCAGGTCCGGAACGGCGAAGGCCTCGCCGGTCCAGAGACTGCGGAAGGGCGTCTTGTCGGTGGGAATGGTTTCGCCGGCATCGCGGATATGACGCAGCAGCCCGTCGATCCCGTCCGCCAGCGCCTCGACCCGCTCGTGCGCCACCCGCTTGCCGCGGCCATCGACGAAGAACACGCCGCCGTCGTCCCGGCGGAGATGAAAGTCGAAATCGGGACTTATGCGGGGATCGATGTCCCGGAGGCTGGCGATGGTGCGCCCGCCCGCACCGGCCGGCCAGACGGCTTCCCAGATCCGACCCATCGTCGTCTTCAGCCGTTGCACGCGCGTCTCCGGGTTGGTGGCCCGCCACGCTAGCGGCGCGGCGCCCCCGGCTCAATCCCGCAGGTGGGGGGCCTGTTCCCGCGCCACCGCTTGCCAGCCGATGTCGCGGCGGCAGAAGCCGCCCGGCCAGTCGATGAGGTCCACCGCCCGGTAAGCCTTTTCCTGCGCTTCCGTCACCGTCCGCCCCGTGGCGGTGACCGCGAGGACGCGGCCGCCGGTGGCGACGATCTCGCCGTCCTTCACCGCCGTCCCCGCATGGAACACCTCGACTCCGGGCAGGTCGCGCGCCCGCTCGATGCCCCGGATGAGGCTGCCCTTCTCCGGCGTGCCGGGATAGCCCCTGGCGGCCATCACCACGGTCAGCGCCGCCTCGTCGTACCAGCGCGCGCTCATGGTCTTGAGCTGGCCGTCGGCGGAGGCCAGCAGCAGCGTCAGGAGATCGTCCTTCAGCCGCACCATCAGCACCTCGCATTCGGGGTCGCCGAAGCGGCAGTTGTATTCGATAAGCTTGGGCCCTTCGGTCGTGATCATCAGTCCCGCGAAGAGCACGCCCTTGAACGGATGGCCCTTGGCCTTCATCGCCGCCAGCGTCGGGCGGATGATCGCGGCCATGGTCCGCTCGACCATGGCGGGGGTCATCACCGGGGCCGGCGAATAGGCGCCCATGCCGCCGGTATTCGGGCCGGTGTCGCCGTCGCCCACCCGCTTGTGGTCCTGGGCGGTGGCGAGCGCCAGCGCCGTCTCGCCGTCGCAGAGCGCGAAGAAGGAGGCCTCCTCGCCGGTCATGAACTCCTCGACGACGACGGCGGCGCCGGCCGCGCCCATGCCGCCCTCGAACATCATGTCGACCGCCGCCAGCGCCTCGTCCAGCGTCATGGCGACGACCACGCCCTTGCCGGCGGCGAGGCCGTCGGCCTTGATCACGATCGGCGCGCCCATGCGCTTCACGTAGTCCTTGGCCGGCCGGGCCTCGGTGAAGCGCTCGTAGGCTGCGGTGGGAATGCCGAACTCCCGGCAAAGATCCTTGGTGAAGCCCTTGGAGCCTTCGAGCTGCGCCGCCGCCTTGGACGGGCCGAAGACCTTGATGCCGGCTGCGGCGAGGTCGTCGGCGATGCCGGCCACCAGCGGCGCCTCGGGTCCGACCACCACGAAGGTGACGGCGTGGGTGCGGCAATAGGCGACGACGGCGGCGTGGTCGGTGACGTCGATCGCCGCGAGGGTCGCGACCTCGGCGATGCCCGGATTGCCCGGCGCGCAGTGGAGGGTCGTGAGCAGCGGGCTCGCCGACAGGGCCCAGGCGAGGGCATGTTCGCGGCCGCCGCCGCCGATCAGAAGCACGTTCATGGCCGTCTCCGCCGAGGGATCGGCGCCCTGTCTCCGTCAGATGCAGGCTGCCCCTTCAACCCTCGTCCCGCAGCGTCTAGACAAGAGCGCCCCGTCCGGCAACGGATTCGCTGCGCATGACCGACGTCGTCCCGTCCAACACGCCCGAGATTTCTGTCTCGGACCTCTCCGCCGCCATCAAGCGGACGGTGGAGGACGCCTTCGGCTATGTGCGGCTGCGCGGCGAGGTCTCGGGCTTCAAGGGCCCGAGCGCTTCGGGACATTGCTATTTCCGCCTGAAGGACGAGGGCGCCGCCATCGAGGCGGTCATCTGGAAGGGCACCTACGGGCGGCTGAAGTTCAAGCCGCAGGAGGGGCTGGAGGTCGTCGCCACCGGCCGCGTCACCACCTTCCCCGGCTCGTCCAAGTACCAGGTCGTCATCGAGAGCCTGGAACCGGCCGGCGTCGGCGCGCTCATGGCCCTCCTGGAGGAGCGCCGTAAGACGCTCGCCGCCGAGGGCCTGTTCGACGCTGCCCGCAAGCGGCCCTTGCCCTATCTGCCGGCGGTGATCGGCGTCGTCACCTCGCCGACCGGCGCCGTCATCCGCGACATCCTGCACCGGCTCGAGGACCGCTTCCCGCGCACCGTGCTCGTCTGGCCGGTGCGCGTGCAGGGGGAGGGCAGCGCGGCGGAAGTCGCCGCCGCCATTCGCGGCTTCAACGCCATCGGCCCCGACGACGACCTGCCGCGGCCCGACGTCATCATCGTCGCCCGCGGCGGCGGTTCGCTGGAAGACCTCTGGGGCTTCAACGAGGAGATCGTCGTCCGCGCCGCGGCCGGGAGCGCCATTCCGTTGATCTCCGCCGTCGGCCACGAAACCGACACCACGCTCATCGACTTCGCCGCCGACCGCCGCGCACCGACCCCGACCGCCGCCGCCGAGATGGCGGTGCCGGTGCGGGCCGACCTCGTCGCGGAGACGCAGGGCCTCGGGCGCCGCCTCGGTCTCGCCGTCGCCCGCCGCATGGACGGCCGGCGCACCGAACTCAGGGCGGCCGCCCGCGCCCTGCCCGATGCCGAGCGGCTTCTCGCCACCGCCCGCCAGCGCCTCGACGCCGCCGGTGAGCGTCTGCCCAATGCGCTCGCCGCCAATGCTGGCGCTCACCGCACGCGCCTCGTGCGCGCGGCGGGGCGGCTGTCGCCGGCGCTTCTGGCAGGGCGGATCGAACGCAGCCGGGACCGGGTCGCGACGCTGTCGGATCGCGCCATGGCGGCGCTGGAGCGGCGCACCGAGCTGCGCCGCCAGGGCTTCGTCACCCTGTCGGACCGTCTCTCCCGTTCGCTCGGTGTCTATGCGAGGACCCAGTCCGACCGCCTCGGGCGCGCCCGCGACCGTCTTCACTCGCTCCACGCCCGCGCGCCGCGCGCCATCGCCCTCGTCCTCCGCCGCGGCAGCGAGCGGTTGGACGGCGCGGCGAAGCTCCTCGCCGCGCTGTCCTACCAGGGCGTTCTCGCCCGCGGCTTCGCGCTGGTGCGGGATGCGGAAGGCCGGCCGCTGCGCTCCGCGGCAGCCGTCACGCCCGGCATGGCGCTCGCCATCGAATTCGCCGACGGCCGCGTCGGGGCCACGGCCGGGGGCGACGCGCCGCCGCCTGCGCCGAAGCCCGCAAGGGCTGCCGAGCCCAAGGCCCGCAAGGGCGGGGAAGGGCAGGGCAGCCTGTTCTGAGCCGCTACTGCAGCGTCTGCGCCGCGATCCAGGTCTTCACCGCGCGCAGTGCGTCATGCGGCGTCTCGGCGAGGCCGAGAGCCGACTTCCACACGGTGAGCTGGCCGTCGGCGCTGGTGCCGCGGACGCAGATGTCGAGGCAGCGGGCGAGGTCGTCCGAGCAGCCGAGCGCGTCGGCATCCTCCTCCAGCAGCGTCACCGTCTCCTGCACCAGATCGGCGATGGAGACGGTGGTGCGCCGCTCCTCGTCGACGAAGGAGCCGTGGATGCCGTAGCGCTGCGCCCGCCACTTGTTCTCCTGCGCCACAGCCCGCGACAACGGCGAAAGGTCCGAGCGGAAATCCGGGTGGCGGAGGAGGTAGCGCACCATCGAGCGGTAGAGCGCGGCGATGGCCAGCGAATCGTCGAGGCTCGTGCAGGAATCGGGCGCCCTGAGCTCCAGCGTCGGGAACCGGCGGGAGGGCCTCACCGCCCACCAGACGTAGCTCGAATCCTCGATCACCCGTGCCTCGACCAGCAGAGCGACATAGTCGTCGTACTCGGCCTGGGTCTTGAACATCTCCGGCAGGCCGGTGCGCGGCAGCTCGTCATAGGCGGCCAGGCGGTACCCCATCAGCCCCGTCGCCCGCGACTGCCAGAACGGCGAGGAGGTCGACAGGGCGATGAGCAGCGGGATGGTCGGCATCAGCCGGCCCATCACGTCGATGCGGCGCGACAGGTCGTCGAACTCGGCATGCACGTGCAGGCCGCAGACGATGTTGCGCTGGCCGAGCATCTGCAGGTCGTGCATGACGCTGTCGTAGCGCGGGGCGTCGCTGGCCCGCTGCGTCGCCCACATGGCGGTCGGATGGGTGCCGGAGGCGAGGACGGCGAGGCCGTGCTGCGCCGCCACCTCGCCGAGCATGCCGCGCATGGCCTGCAGCTCGTTGCGCGCGGCGGAGGCCGTGGCGTGGACGGAGCTCGTCAGCTCGATCTGCGACTGCAGCATCTCGCTGCCCACCCTGTCGCCGAGGCGGGCCTTGGCGGCCTCGAAGAAGCCCTGCGGCATGCGACGCATCACGGCCTTGGTCTCGGCATCGACCACGAAAAATTCTTCCTCGATGCCAAATCGGCGGGTGTCCGACATGATGGTCTCCATGAATGGACGTCAAACAGCAGTGGTGGAGCGTGCCGGAAAACAGCCGCTCGCCGGCGCGCCCCTCCCAGTCCGGGGCGGCGTCCGGCGCGCCTGAGGCTCTCTGGCGGCGGGGCGAAAATGTGGCCCGATCCGGTCACGGATCGCCACGATTTCGTAACGTATTGAAAGATGGCGTGAACTTAATTCCGTTGACTTCGGCCCGAAACGCCGCCCTTCCGCCGGGCGCTTGCGTCGCTGCAGGCCGCGCTGCCTCAGCGCCAGTCGCCGAGGCTGGCCTGCACCACCGCGAGGGCGGCGACCGCCGCCGTGTCGGCCCTGAGGATCCGCGGGCCGAGCGACAGGGCGAGGGTTCGCGGGCGCCTGGCGATGAGGACCCGCTCTTCCTCGGAGAAACCACCCTCGGGGCCGATGAGCACGGCGAGCCCGCCCTCGGCGGGACCGGCGGCACGCAGGGCTTCCACGGGATTGGCGATCGCCGCGCTCTCGTCGCAAAAGACGAGGAGCACGTCGTCGGGCAGGGCGGCCAGTGCGGTGGTAAGCGGTTGGGCGTCATCGCATCCGGCAACCGCCAGAATGCCGCATTGTTCCGCCGCCTCGACGGCGTTCGCGCGCATCCGCTCGCTGTTCACGCGGCTCGCCTGGGTGCGGCGGGTGATGACGGGAACGAGGCGCGACACGCCCATCTCCACCGCCTTCTGCACCATGTAGTCGAGCCGGGCATGTTTGAGCGGCGCGAAGAGCAGCCGCAGGTCGCCGGCCTCCGGCTGCGGCCGCAGGCGCTCTTCCACTGCGAGGGAAAGCGACCTCTTGCCGCTGCGCCTCAGGCGCGCCGCCCATTCGCCGCTCGCCCCGTCGAAGACCGCGATGCGCGCGCCGTCGTCGAGCCGCATGACGTTGAGCAGATAATTGGCCTGATCGGCCCCGCAGGCGATGATCGCCCCTTCCGCGAGAGGAGCGGCCACGAACAGCCGTATCGCCTTGAAATCATACGCCGCCATGTCGCGCGCTTCCCCCTGTGCCGGACCGGCGGCCCTGCATCGGTGGCGAGGCGGCGATGGTGGGAAACCCGCCCCGACCGTCCGTCACATTTGCCACGATGCTGACCGATTGATATGTAACCAAGCGATTTCACTCAACCTCGCTCGCTCTGCGGACGTGTTCAGGGGCCGAACGATGCACCGTCCTTACGCGATCAAGACTGCCCTGGCCGCCCTTGCCGTCGCTGCCGTGATGGCGGGCGAGGCGCGCGCCAACGAGATCTGCCAGGCCGAATTCCAGCCGCTGATCGCCGCGCACCAGGAGGTCATGAAGCAGACCCAGGCGGCCATTCCGCGCGGGCGCCCGACCAGCTTCGAGCAGGCCAAGGCCAATGCCCAGCGCGCCTGTGCCGCGCTCACCACCGCCCAGGCCTCGTTCCGCCGGCTGCAGCAGTGGATGACCACCAATGCCGATTTCTGCCGCCTGCCCGAGCAGATCATGAACGACGTCAACACCGGCGTCGCCAACATCACCCGCAACCGCACCCAGGCCTGCAACGGCGTCGCCCAGCTCGAGCGCCAGCGGCGCCAGGCGGAGGCCGGCGGCGGCAATCCCTTCGCGCCCAATGCGGGCCGTCGCCCGCAACTCGACCTGCGCACCCCCGGCGCGCTCTGACACGGCGATGACCGCCGCGGACGGACGCGTCGCCGACGCCGTTCGGGGCTCCTGGGTCGACACCCACGCGCCCCTCGCCTGGCGGCCCTATCTCCGGCTCGCCCGCGCCGACCGGCCCATTGGCTCCTGGCTCCTGCTCCTGCCGTGCTGGTGGTCGGCGGCCTTCGCCGCGCTGGCGGCCGGCCAGCCCCTGCCGAACCTCTGGCACATGGCGCTGTTCGCCGTCGGCGCCGTGGCGATGCGCGGAGCGGGCTGCACCTATAACGATCTCGTCGACCGCGACATCGACGCCATGGTGGAACGCACCCGGTCGCGGCCGCTGCCTTCGGGACAGGTGACCAGCCGGCAGGCCAAGATCTTCCTCCTCGCCCAGATCGGCCTCGGCGCCCTCGTCCTGCTGGCGCTCTGGCAGCCCTTCGCCTGGGCGGTCGGCATCGCCTCGCTGGCGGTGGTGGTGATCTATCCCTTCATGAAGCGCATCACCTCCTGGCCGCAATCGGTGCTCGGCCTCGCCTTCTCCTGGGGCGCGCTGATGGGCTGGGCGGCGGCCTTCGGCCGGCTCGATGCACCGGCGCTGCTGCTCTATGCGGGCTCCATTCTGTGGGTCATCGGCTACGACACCATCTATGCCCACCAGGACCGCGAGGACGACGCCATCGTCGGCGTCCGCTCGACCGCGCTGCTCTTCGGCGAGAGGACACCGCTCTACCTGTCGCTGTTCTATGCGGCGGCGGTCGCGCTCTTCGCGGCGGCGCTGTGGAGCCTCGCGGCCCCGCCGCTCGCCTATGCGGGCCTCGCCGCCTTCGCCGTGCACCTCGCCTGGCAGGTGCGCAGCCTCGACATCGCCGACCCGGACCTCTGTCTCCGGCTGTTCAAGTCCAACCGCGATGCCGGGCTCATCTTCCTCGCCGGGCTGATGGCCGCCGCGCTGCTCGCCGCCCTCAGCTGACCTTGCCCCCGCGCAGGGACTCCACCAGCTCCGCCACCGCCGCGTCGGCCGGATCGCCGGAGGCGGACAGACCGGCGACGACACCCTCCACATCCGCCGCCGGGCGGTTCTGGCTCATCTTCAGCTTGGCGTCGAAGGACGAGACCGCGAACTGCATGCCGACGATCGCCCGCATCTGCATGGCGACGAAATCGTCCGGCGCGTCGCTCAACGCCCAGGGATGGTCGCGACCGCTCTCGTGCCGGTCGGTGAGGTCGGCGAGGTTCTGCCGCAGGAAGGCTTCCTCCGTCGGCCAGGACACCCGCCCGCGCACGTGGACGCTGGCATAGTTCCAGGTCGGCACGACCTTGGCCGTCTCCTTCTTGGTCGCGTACCAGGAGGGGGTCACATAGGCCTGCGGACCGGTGAAGACGAGCAGCGCCTCGGCCCCCTCATCGGTGTTCCGCCAGTGCGGATTGGCCTTGGCGACATGGCCGAAGAAGGCGGGGCCGGTCCCCTCGACCTCCTTCAGGATCACCGGAAGGTGGGTGGCGAAGAGACCGTCGCGGCCATGGGTCACCAGCAGCGCGAAGGGGTGCGCCCGGCAGAAGGCCATCACCTCGGCCTCCTCGCCCATCCGGAACAGGGGCGGCACATACATGGCGGAACCCTCCTGCCGCAACGACAGCGGCCGGGACGATAGGAGCATCGTCCCGGCCGGTCCAATCAAGCCTGGTCATGGCGCGAATGCGCCCCGCTGATCAGGCGGCGCGCACCTCGGCGACGAAGGTCTTGAGGGCTTCGTCGATGCTGGCCGAGCAGCCGGCGAGGCGACGGCTCGCCTGGGTCACCTCGGAGGCGGAACGGCCGGCGCCCTCGGCCGCACCGCTGACGTCGAGGATGGAGCGGCGGGCGAGGTCCGCCTGGCTGTTGGCCTCCGCGATGGCCCGCGAGATCTCCGACGTCGAGGCCTGCTGCTGGTCGACGGCCGCGGCGATCGCCGTGGTGATGTGGTCCATCGAGCCGATCGTCTCGGTGATGACGCCGATGGCCTGGACCGTGGCGTTGGTGGCCGCCTGCATGCGGCCGACCTGGGAGGCGATCTCGTCGGTGGCCTTGGCGGTCTGGCCGGCGAGCTGCTTCACCTCGGCGGCCACCACGGCGAACCCTTTTCCGGCCTCGCCGGCGCGGGCGGCCTCGATGGTGGCGTTGAGGGCGAGCAGGTTGGTCTGTTCGGCGACCGCGTTGATGAGGCTGATGACCTCGCCGATCTTGCGCGCCGCGCCGTCGAGTTCCGCCACCCGCGCGCCGGTCTCGCCGGCTTCCTGCACGGCCCGCCCGGCCACCTCCGAGGAGGCCGACACCTGGCGGCCGATCTCGATGATGGAGGCGGCGAGCTGATGCGCCGCGCTCGCCACCGCATTCATGTTGGCGGTGGCCCGGTCGGTGGCCTTCGAGGCGTTGTCCACCTTGCCGGCCATGGCGGCAGACGTGGTGGTCAGGGCCGAGGCGCTGGCGTCGAGCCCGCCGACGGCGGCGTCCGCATCGGCGATCCGGGCGGCCATCGCCTTCTCGTAGTTGACGATGGCGGCCTCCAGCCTCCGGCCGCGGTCGGCGCGCGTCTCGGCTTCGGCCAGACGCTCCGCCTCCGCGGTCTTGGCCCGGCGGGCGTTGTCGCGCAGCACGGCCAGGGCCCGCGTCAGGTCACCGATCTCGTCGCTGCGCGTCGGAGCGGCGATGGGCGTGTCGAGGTCGCCGGCGGCCACCCGCTCGAGCGAGGCGGTGGCGGCCACCAGCGGCTTGACCGCGCGGCGGACGACGACGGCCGCGAGCCCGCCGAGGACGACGACGATGACAAGCAGCGCAGCCACCATGCCCATCAGCGTCTGGCGCGCCTCGGTATGCAGCGCGGCGGTGGGAATGCCGATGAACAGCACGCCGATCACCTTGCCGGCGCCGTCCAGGACGGGATGGTAGGCGGTGTAGAACGAGCGGCCGAACAGCGTCGCCGGTCCGTAATAGGGACGGCCGGCCTTCAGCGGCGCCTGCGCCGGGTGGTCGGGAGCGAGCGCGGTGCCGACGGCGCGGTCGCCGTTCTCCTTCTTCACGTTGGTGGTGCGGCGGATGAAGACGCCCTGGTCGTCGGTGACGAAGATGGTGGCGACACCGCCCACCGCCTGCACCGTCCGGTCGACGATGCCGTGGTCGGTGAAGGCCGGCATGGAGCCGGCGCGCATGTCGGTGACGCGCTCCTCGGCGACGGTGAAGCGACTGTCGGCATGGCTCGCAGAAAAGAGCACCGCCAGTGTGCGCAGGTTGGTCTGCGCGTCCTGCAGCGCCGTCGTCTGGTTGCGGGTCTGGATCAGCCACCAGCCGGCGGCGATCGTCACGGCGGCGGTGATGACGAGGAGGAAAATGACGAAGCCGACGGACTTTCCGCCGATCTTCAGGGTGGGAATCCGGGCAGACATGGGGGCTGTCCTCTGGTTCGACTGGTTCCAGAGTAGGCGTCACCGCGGTTAATATAGGATCAACAGTGTCGAAATGTAATTAAGATTCGCATCCAGAAGATGGAAATAGTCGCCTGTCAGGCACCGTCGAGGATGGCGCGGGCGTCGCGGCTGTCCTGGTCCATCTGCACGATCAACGCATCCAGCGTCTCGAACTTGGCTTCCGGCCGGATGAAGCCGGCGAAGACGATGTCGAGGTCGCGGCCATAGAGGCTCTCGGCGAAGTCGAAGACATGGACCTCGAGCAGCGGTGCGCCGTTGTCGAAGGTCGGGCGGCGGCCAAAGCTCGCCACGCCGTCGAGCCAGCGGCCGTCGAGGCCGACCTTCACGGCATAGATGCCGTGCCGGAGCCCGCAAGCCGGATCGAGCTTCAGGTTGGCGGTGGGATAGCCGAGCTCGCGCCCGCGCTTTTCGCCGTGGATGACGGTGGCGGTGACGAACCAGGCGTGGCCGAGCTGGTCGTTGGCGGTCGCGACGTCGCCGGCGGCGAGGGCGTCGCGGATGGCGGAGGAGGAGATGGTGGCGCCGCCGCTGTCGAGGGCCTTCACCTGGCTGACGCCGAAGCCCTTGGAGCGCCCCGCCTGCTGCAGGGTCTCGGCACTGCCGCGGCGCCGCGCACCGTAGTGGAAGTCGCGGCCCACGACCACGTCCGCCGCCCCCAGCCAGTCGACCAGGAGCTCGGTTTCGAAGGCGTCGGCCGGGGTTTCGGCGAGGGTGCGGTCGAAGGGCAGCACGGCGAGCGCGTCGATCCCGAGTCCGGCCAGCAGCCGTGCCTTGGCGGCCGGGTCGCTCAGGCGGAACAGCGGCACGTCGGGCTGGAAATAGGCGCGCGGATGCGGCTCGAAGGTCATGACGATGGTCGGCCGGCCGGCCTCCGCGGCACGCCGGCGCGCCGCCTCCACCACATGTTTGTGGCCCCGGTGGACGCCGTCGAAATTGCCGATCGCCACCACCGCGCCGCGCAGCGCGTCAGGCACCGCCGCGTCGCGGGCCAGGACCGGGAAGGAAGCGGCCGGCCGTGGCGGCGGCAGGATCAGGGGCATGGCGAAAGCGGGCTTCGATGGCATGGGCTGTGGCGCGGCGGACCCTGCCGATGGCGGCCCGGCCCGTCAAGCAGCCTCTTCGCCCTCAGGCCGCAGCCTCGAGTTCGGTGCGGGAGGGAACACGCACCCAGGCCTCGCCCTCCAGCACCACCGCCGCGTCCGCGGCACATTCGCAGGCGAGCCGCGCCCTCTGGCGCTCCGGCATCAGCTCCGCCACCTCGACATGGACGCGGACCACGTCGCCGATCTTCACCGGCGCCCTGAAGTTGAGCGTCTGGGAGAGATAGACGGCACCCGGTCCGGGCAGGCGCGTCCCGATCACCGCCGAGATGAGGCTCGCGGTATAGAGCCCGTGGGCGATACGCTGGCCGAAGCGGGTCTTCGAGGCATAGACGTCGCAGAGGTGAATGGGGTTCTGGTCGCCGGAAATGTCGGCGAAACCGACGATATCCTGGTCGGTGACGGTCTTCATCACCAGTTCTGACAGGCCGACAGTCAGATCCTCGTAAGCGAGCGACCGGATGGAACGGATCGGCATGGGGGGAACACCTCCTCAAGGGGGCGCCACCTTCACCGTCGTTATGATGCAGCGCAATAGGACAATCTGCTGACGGCGCGGCGGTTCCCTGGTGGGGGGCGACATCCCTGTGGGCAAGCGCGGCGAGGGGCTGCGACCCCACGGAAACGCGAGACGAATCAGCGTGCCGCATTGCATCCTTCCGGCAGCGCAACAGCCAGCGGATCACATTCGGCTCACCCATGGCCCGACCGGGTTCCTACCTCATCGCCCTCTGCATGGTGGCGATCGCCGCATCGGCCTCCGTCCTCGCCTTCACCGTCGCCGCGGTCGAGGCGGGAACGGCGGCGGTTGTCGGGCTGGGCGTGCTGCTCGCCATGGTCATCGGCCATTTCGGCGGGCAGATCGGCGCCGACCGCGCAGCGACCGAAACGCGTCTCGTCGATCTCGCCCGCACGAGCGGCGAGACGACCCGCGGCCTCGCCGAACTGACGCAGCGCATCGAGCGTTTCGAGGCCATGGCGCTCGACAGGGCGCGCGCCGTCGCCGACCCCATCGCCGAGGAGGTCGGCGAGCTCGGCGCGCTGGTGAAGCAGTTCGCCGAGACCCTGCAGATCCATGAGGAGGCGATCCTCCAGGTCACCAGCCAGGGCGCCGTGGCCGCGGCGCCGGCCGCGCCGGCGACGGCGCCCGTCGCCGCCTCCGCCCCGCGCGAAACACCGCCGCCGCCGCCCGTCCAGGTGTTGCAGCGGCAGGCGGCGCAGCTCCGCCGCCAGGTCGAGCCGCGCTCGGCGACCGCCGACCTGCCGGAGGTCTTCGAGGGCATGACCCGCGCTGACGCCATCACGGCCATCGACGAGGCGATCTCCGCCAAGCGCTACGAACTCTTCCTGCAACCCATCGTCACCCTGCCGCAGCGCAAGGTTCGCTCCTATCAGGCGTCGGTGCGCCTGCGCACCGCCGAGGGACAGGTGCTGCTGCCGCAAGACTATCGCAGCCTCGCCGACGATGCGGGGCTGATGCCGGGCCTCGATGCCGAGGTGCTCGGCCGCTGCGTGCAGATCGTCCGCCGCTTGACCGCCCGCAACCGCGACGTCGGCCTCGTCTGCGACGTCTCCGGTTCGGCCCTGGCGGATGCCGCCTTCGCCACCGAGCTGATCGCCTCGCTGGAGGCCTCGCGCGCCATCGCCGGCTCCCTCGTCCTCGGCTTTACCCAGGCGACCGTCCGCGCCATGAGCGCGCTCGACGTCGAGACCCTGCGCAGCCTCACAGACAAGGGCTTCCGCTTCGCCATGGACGGCGTGCGCGACCTGCGCATCGAGCCGCGCGACCTCGCCGACAAGGGCTTCCGCCTCATCAAGGTGCCGGCCTCGCTGATGATCGCCCGCTCCGCCGAGACCGGCGCCGCCATCCACGTCGCCGACCTGGCGGGCCTCTTCCTGCGCTACGGCATCGACCTCGTGGTCGAGGACGTGGAGACCGAGGCGGTGGTGGTGGACCTGCTCGACTACGACGTGAAGCTCGCCCAGGGCTCCCTGTTCTCGCTGCCCCGCCCGGTGCGTGCCGAGGTCATGTCGGCGGCCGAACCGGCTGCCGCCGCGCCCGTGGCTGCCGCGACGCCGGCCGGCCGCGCCCGCCCCGACCAGCGTCCCGAGGCCCGTCCCCAGACACTCGGCGCCGCCGTCCTCGCCCAGGCCGCGGCGACGCGCGAGCCGCGCCGCCCCGGCGGCTCCGGCCTCAGGGCGCTGATCCGTGACCGGACCTGACGCCGGCTGCGCCGGGCGCTAGGATCATCCCATGGCCGTCCGCCAGCTCTCCGAAGGTGTCGTCAACCGCATCGCCGCCGGCGAGGTGATCGAGCGCCCCGCCGCCGCGGTGAAGGAGCTCGTCGAGAACGCGCTCGACGCCGGCGCCTCCCGCATCGACGTGCTGATCGAGGCCGGCGGCCGGCGGCTGATCCGCGTCGCCGACGACGGCTGCGGCATGGTTCGCGACGACCTCGCCCTTTGCGTCGAGCGCCATGCCACCTCCAAGCTCGACGACGAGGACCTCCTCGACATCCGCACCCTCGGCTTCCGTGGCGAGGCGCTGCCGTCCATCGGTGCGGTCTCGCGCCTCACCCTCACCACCCGCCATGCCGACGAGCCCCACGCCTGGTCGCTGACCGTCGATGCCGGCGCCAAAGGCGAATGCCGCCCGGCCGCGCTGGCCGCGGGAACGCGGGTGGAGATCGCCGACCTCTTCGCTGCGACGCCGGCCCGGCTGAAGTTCTTGAAGAGCGACCGCGCCGAGGCCGCCGCCGTCGCCGAAGTGGTGAAGCGCCTGGCGCTCGCCCATCCGACGGTCGCCTTCTCGCTGGCGGATGCCGACGGCCCCACCCGGCACTTCCCCGCCCAGGCCTTCGGCGAGGCCGGCCTCCTCGCCCGCATTTCGGATGTCGCCGGCCGCGACTTCGCCCAGAACGCCCTGCCCATCGACGTCTGGCGCGGCGAGGTCCGCCTCTTCGGCTTCGCCGGCCTGCCGACCTTCGGCAAGGCGACGGCGGCGAGCCAGTTCCTCTTCGTCAACGGCCGGCCGATCCGCGACCGCCTCGTGCTCGGCGCCATCCGCGGCGCCTATGCCGACACCATGCCGCGCGACCGCCACCCCGCCGTCGCGCTCTTCCTCGAGCTCGACCCCCACGAGGTCGACGTCAACGTTCACCCCGCCAAGACCGAGGTGCGGTTCCGTGATTCAGGCCTGGTGCGCGGCCTGATCGTCGCGTCGATCCGTGAGGCCATCGCCGCGGCCTCGCCGTCGACCGCCACCACAATCGCCGCCGCCACCCTCGGCGCCTTTCGCCCGGCAGGCGCCGCCGTCCCTGCGGCGGGCTGGGACTGGCGCGCCTCGCCGTCACGGCCGTCGGCGCCGGCCGGCGGCTTCGGCGAGGCGGCCCAGACCGCCTTCGCCATGGACATCGCGCCCTCCGCCGATGCCCGTGCCGCCGAGGCCGCGCCGGCCGAGGACGATCTCGACCGGCCGCTGGGTGCGGCGCGCGCCCAGGTCCACGGCACCTACATCCTCTCCCAGACCCGCGACGGGCTCGTCATCGTCGACCAGCACGCCGCCCACGAGCGCCTCGTCTACGAGCGGCTGAAGCGACAGATGGCCGAGAGCGGCATCGCCCGCCAGGCTCTGCTCATTCCGGTCGTGGTCGAGCTCGATCCGGCCGATGCCGCCCGCCTCGTCGAGCGCGCCGACGACCTCGCCGCCTTCGGCCTGGTGGTCGAGCCCTTCGGGCCAGGCGCCGTTATCGTGCGCGAGACCCCGGCCATGCTGGGCGAGGCCGATGCCGAGGCGCTGACCCGCGACATTGCCGAGCACCTCGCCGAATGGGACAGTACGGCGCCGCTCGAGCAGCGTCTCATGGCGGTCGCCGCCACCATGGCCTGCCACGGCTCGGTGAGGGCCGGGCGGCTGCTGCGCCCCGCCGAGATGAACGCGCTGCTGCGCGAGATGGAGGCGACGCCGGGCTCGGCTCAGTGCAACCACGGCCGTCCCACCTCGGTGACCCTGTCGCTAGCCGATGTCGAGCGGCTCTTCGGCCGGCGCTGAGTCCTCAGGTCCCCGGCCGGCCGGCGATCTCGGCGGGGATCGCCTCCAGGGCCAGCGTCACCCGCCGCTTCACCTCGTCCTTCACCGGCTCGCAGGCGGTAAGGATCTCCCGCGCGCGCAGGAAATCCAGCACCCGGAAGCGGTCGACGGGCGGACGCAGGTGGATGGTCGGCCGGTGTTCGGCGAGCCGCGCGGTGCTCAGCACCTGCATCATCAGCGTCACCGAGCCGAACATGGCGTCCCAGGGCTCGGGAATCACGTCGTCGATCTCGCGCTCCGCTCCGGAGCCGTTCAGCACGTCGACGGCGAGCGTCACCGCCGCCGAGACCCGATCGACCGGGACGGGGTTGATCGTGCCGCCGTCGACCAACACGTGGCCGCGATGGCGCACCGGCCGGATCACGCCGGGAATGGCCATGGAGGCGGCGACCGCCGGCACCAGCAGCCCGTCCGAGAAGGCGATGTCGGTGCGGGCGTAGAAGTCGGTCGCCACCACGGTCAGCGGGATTTCCAGCTCCTCGAAGGTGGCCGGGATCACCGGCGGCAGGAAGGCCGCCAAGAGCTTCTCCGCGTCCACCAGGACCGGATTGGTCAGGCCGCCGCGCAGGATGTCGGAGAAGCGACCCACCCGCGCCGCAAACAGGGCGCGCAGCACGTCCGGCTTCATCCGCAGCACGCCGAGCGCGTAATCGCGCATGTCCGCGCCGCTCATGCCGGCGCAATAGCAGGCCCCGACGATGGCGCCGATGGAGGTTCCGGCGACCTGGCGCGGGCGGATGCCGAGGTCGTCCAGCGCCTCGATCACCACGATATGGGCGAGGCCCTTGGCGCCGCCGCCGCCGAGAACGAGCGCGAGATCCGGGGACGGGGCCGGAGCGATGTCTGTCGGGTTCATGGGACGAGTCTAGCCCAGCCGCCCGCATGGCGGGAGCCCACCGGCCGGCTTGCCCTTGCGGGCGGGGCGGGCTTTCATCGGCGCCACTGCAAGGCGGATGAATCATGATCGACCTGACAAGCGCCCTCGGGCCCTCCTTCGATGCTGGCAAGGCGCCCGCCGATGCCCTCGCCGTCAACGCCGCCATCCTCAAGCGGCTGGAGAGCTGGGACAACTGGGCTCATCCCCCCGCCGTCATCCGCCAGATGCGGCGCGAGGGCCGCGGTGCCTTCCCCGCCCCCATTCCCTCGCCGCGGGCGCGCACGATCACCATGGACGGCCCGCACGGCCCCATCGACCTGAGGATCATCGCCCCCGAGAATCCGAAGGGCGTCTATGTCCACATCCACGGCGGCGGCTGGGTGCTAGGCAGCGTCGACCAGCAGGACCAGTGGCTGGAGCGCTTCGCCGACCGCGCTGGCATGGCCTGCGTCTCCATCGACTACCGCCTCGCGCCCGAGCACCCCTATCCGCAGGGGCCCGACGACTGCGAGGCTGCCGCGCTGTGGATCGCCGGCGAGGCGAAGCGGCTCTTCGGCACCGACCGGCTGGTCATCGGCGGCGAGAGCGCCGGCGCCCATCTGGCGGCGGTGACGCTCCTGCGCCTGCGCGACCGCCACGGCGTCATGCCCTTCCGCGCCGCCAATCTCCACGCCGGCTGCTACGACCTCGCACTCACGCCCTCGGTGCGGCGCTGGGGCGCCGAGAAGCTGGTGCTCAACACCCGCGACATCGAGATGTTCGTCCGCCATTTCCTGGTCCAGGGCGGCGATGTCCGCAACCCCGACATCTCGCCGCTCCATGCCGACCTGAAGGGCCTGCCGCCGGCGCTCTTCACCGTCGGCTCTCTCGATCCCCTCGTGGACGACACCCTGTTCATGGCGCCGCGCTGGGCGGCGGCCGGCAACCGCGCGACGCTCGAGGTCTATGCCGGCGGCTGCCACGTCTTCATCGGCTTCCCCGGCTCCAACACCGACCGCTGTCTGGAGCGGATCGAGACCTTCATGGGCGAGGCCTGCGCGGACTGAGCCGGCCTATTCGGCAGCGAGCTTGCGCACCCGCCACTGGGCGAGCAGCGCCCTGAGCGCTGCCGGGCGCACCGGCTTGTTGAGCAGATGCACCGATTTCGCCTGCGCCCGGTCGCGCACCTCCGGGCTGCGGTCGGCGGTGATGAGGATGGCGGGCAATGAGGCGCCGAAGCGCCAGCGCAGCTGGGTGACGACGTCGAGGCCGTTTCCCTCGTCGAGGTGGTAGTCGACGATGACCACGTCCGGCGGCACCTGACTGGCGTTGAGCACGTCGTGGGTCGCCGGCCAGCCGTCGGCGATGAGCGTCCGGCAGCCCCAGCCCGACAGCAGTGCCTCCATGCCGTGCAGGATCTTCGGCTCGTTGTCGATGGCGAGCACGGTCAGCCCGTCGAGCGGGGCGGCCGGCAGGGGCGAGGGCGCAGGGCCGGGCGCCACCGCCGGCAGGGCGGGGGCGATGGGCACCGTGACCGAGAACGTCGAGCCGCGCCCGACCTTCGACTTCACCGTCAGCTTGTGCTCCAGCACCCGCGCGATGCGCTCGACGATGGAGAGCCCGAGCCCGAGGCCACGCGCCACCTTCGCCCCCTGCTCGAGCCGCTGGAACTCCTGGAAGATGATCCGCTGCTTGGCCTGGGGAATGCCCGGCCCGCTGTCGTGCACCTCCAGCGACAGCTTCTTGCCGCGCCGGCGGCAGCCGATCACCACGCCGCCCTCGGCGGTGTACTTGATCGCGTTGGAGATGAGGTTCTGCAGCAGGCGGCGCAGCAGCCGCCGGTCGGAGTGGATGGCGAGCGCCGTCGGCACGAAGGTGAGGCTCAGCCCCTTCTGCTCGGCGATGGGGGCGAACTCCACCGCGAGCTGGCGGAACAGCTCGTCGATGCGGAAACTGCCGAATTCCGGCTTCATCGCGCCCGCATCCAGCCGCGAGATGTCGAGGAGAGCGGCGATGATCTCCTCCACCGCCTCGAGGGAGGCGTCGACATTGTCGACGAGCCGCCGCTCGTCGCCGCCGGTGCGCCGTTCCACCAGGCTCGTCGTGTAGAGGCGCGCCGCGTTGAGCGGCTGCAGGATGTCGTGGCTGGCCGCGGCGAGGAACCGGGTCTTGGAGAGGTTCGCCTCGTCCGCCTCCTGCTTCGCCAGCGCCAGCTCGGCGTTGAGCCGCGTGAGCTCCTCGGTGCGCTCGCGCACGCGCCGCTCCAGCGTCTCGTTGGCGCGCTCCAGCTCCTCGGCCGCCGCGACGGAGGCCGTGACGTCGGTATAGGTGGTGACGATGCCGCCGTCCGGCAGGCGCGCGGCGCGGACCTCGATGAACAGGCCGAGTTTGGCAAGGCGCTCGATCTGCGGTTCGTCGGCCTTGAGGAGCCGTTCGGCGCGCTCGGCCACCAGCGTCTCGATGTCGCCCGGTCCGAACTCGCCGCGCACCGCCAGCGCCCTGACGATGCGGTCGAAGCCGGCGCCGATGTGCAGCGTCTCCGCCGGCAGGGCGAGGACCTCGGCGAAGGGCCGGTTCCACACCATGAGGTTGCCGTCGGCGTCGAAGACGCTGACGCCCTGGCGGGCGTGTTCGAGCGCCGTCTGCAGGACCTCGCGGTTGTACTGCATCGCCGCATTGGCGTCGTCGAGCAGCTTCAACGCGTCGGTGGTCGACACGGAGCGCTTCTTCAGGAGCAGCGACAGGACGAGGCGCGAGGATGCCGTGCCGATAGCCGAGGCGAGCAGGCGCTCCGAGTAGCGCAGCAGTTCGATGTCCGCTTCCGCCGCCCCCTCCAGCGGCAGGCCCTGCTCCATGGCGTAGCTCTCGAAGGCGGCATGGGTGCGCTCCGCCCCGAGATAGCGCGCCACCGTCGCGCGCACGTCCTCCACGGTCACGGCGCTGCGCCAGAGCCGGAAGCTCGGCGCATAGTCGGAGGGGGGTGAGGGCAGAAAGATCTTCGCCTGCATCACCTCGATGGCCGAGGCCCGGCGCAGCAGCGAGACGCCGGCATAGAGCAGGAGGTTGAGGAGCAGCGACCAGAACACGCCGTGGGCGAGCGGCGGGAGGTCGACCATGCCAAACAGGTTCTGCGGCCGCAGCCAGACGATGCCGAAGGGGCCCTCGGCGACGAGCCGCGAGGGCAGGGCGCCCGTCGTCGTCAGCATGGGGAGGAGCAGCGTGTAGGTCCACACCGCCAGCCCCCCCGCCATGCCGGCGACGGCGCCGCCGGCATTGGCGCGGCGCCAGAACAGCCCGCCGAAGAAGGCGGGCGCGAGCTGCGTCACCGCCGCGAAGGACAGGAGGCCGATGGAGGCGAGCTGCGCCTCGCCGGCGATGCGGTAGTAGAGATAGGCGAGGATCATCACCGCCAGGATGATGGTGCGGCGGATCATGAGTATGGTCGGGCCGAGGTCGGTGCGGTCGTCGGCCGTGCCCTCGCCAGCGAGCAGGCGGCCGCGCAGCGTCAGAAGAGACGGGATGACCACGTCGTTGGAGATCATGATCGACAGCGCGACGCTCGCCACGATCACCATGGCGGTGGCGGCGGACAGGCCGCCGATGAAGGCGGCGAGCGTCAGCAGCTCGTTGCCCCGGGACATCGGCAGGGCAACCACCGTCATGTCGCTATCCATGGAGCCGGCCGGGAAGACGAGGAGCCCGGCCACGGCGATGGGAATGACGAAGAGGTTGATGAGCACGAGGTAGAGCGGGAACAGCCAGGAGGCGCGGCGGATCTCCGCCTCGGAATGGTTCTCCACCACGCCGACATGGAACATGCGCGGCAGCAGGATGCCGCAGCAGAAGGATAGGGCGCTCATCGTCAGGAAGGTCGACAGGTCCGGCCAGCGCAGCACCGAGGCGGCGATGTCGGGCCGCGACCGCGCCTGGGCGAAGAGGTCGGAGAAGCCGTCGAACATCACGTAGGTCGTGTAGAGCCCGATGGCGAGGAAGCAGACGAGCTTGACGATGGACTCCGCCGCGACCGCGAGGATCAACCCGTCCTGGTGCTCCGTCGCATCGGCGTGGCGCGTGCCGAACAGCATCGCGAAGACCGCCATCGACACCGCCACGACCAGCGCGAGATCGCCGAAGAAAGGCAGTTCCTGGGTGACGTTGACGATCTCGTCCGGCCGGATCGTCGTCATCAGCGAGGACGACACCGCCTTCAGTTGCAGGGCGACATAGGGGATCGTGCCGACGGTCACGATGAGGCAGACCATGCCGGCCACCGCCTGGCTCTTGCCGTAGCGCGCGCCGATGAAATCGGCGATCGAGGTGATGTTCTGCGCCTTGGCGATCCGCACCACTCGGCGGATCAGCGGCCAGAACAGCGCGAAGAGCAGCATCGGCCCGATATAGATGGCGAGAAAGTCGAAGCCGGAGCGCGAGGCGAGACCGACCGAGCCGAAGAAGGTCCAGGACGTGCAATAGACGGCCAGCGAGAGGGGATAGATCCAGGTCTGGCTCTGCCGGATCGCCTTTTCCTGCGCGCGGCGGCGGTCGCCCCAATAGGCGACCACGAACAGCGCCCCGAGATAGGCGAAGGCGGTCAGGATGATGACCAGACCCATGCTCATGGCGGCGATGTCGGGGGCATGATCATGGGAAAACCGTCATGGCGGAGCCGCAGCCCATGGGGGGCGCCGATCTGACCACGCGGGCGGCAGCCTGTCCATTCCCGCCTCCGGTCATGTCAGGGGAAACGGTTGCCATCCCGGCGAATCTGGCCGACCCTGCGCGCCCCGCTGACGCGACTGGCATAGCAGGAGGCCCGCCATGCTCAAGGAATTCCGCGAATTCGCTCTGAAGGGCAACGTCGTCGACCTCGCCGTCGGCGTCATCATCGGCGCCGCCTTCGGCCGCATCGTCGAGTCCATCGTCGGCGACCTCTTCATGCCGATCCTCGGCGCCATCGGCGGCTTCGACTTCACCAATTACTTCCTGCCGCTCAGCAGCGCCGTCACCGCCACCAACCTGGTGGACGCGCAGAAGCAGGGCGCCGTCATCGCCTACGGCCGCTTCATCACCATCGCCATCAATTTCCTGATCATCGCCGGCGTCATGTTCATGGTGGTGAAGGGCATGAACCGCCTGAAGCGGCAGCAGGAGGCCGCGCCCGCGAAGCCCGCCGAGACCCCGGCCGACGTGCTGCTGCTCACCGAGATCCGCGATCTCCTGAAGAAATAGCCGGGATCAGGCGCGGCGCAGGAACAGGAGCTGCGTCTCGCCCGCCTCGCGGCGCTCCTCCGTCACGAAGCCTTCGGGGACGGCGACGGCGACGTCCCCTGCCTCCTCCAGCACCACAAGCGCGTCGGGGGCGAGCCAGCCGCCGTCGCGGGCGCTCGCCAGCGCCCGCTCGCCGAGACCCTTGCGGTAGGGCGGGTCGCAGAAGGCGAGGGTGAAGGGCTCGAAGGGCGCGAGCGGGCCGAGCTTCGTCGCGTCGCGCTTGAGGAGCCCCGTGACGCCCGCCAGCCCCACCGCGTCGACATTGCCGCGGATGAGGCCACGCGCCTCCGCGCTCTGGTCGACGAAGGCGGCATAGGCGGCTCCGCGCGACAGCGCCTCGAGTCCGAGGGCGCCGGTACCCGCGAAGAGGTCCATGACCCGTGCGCCGTCGCACGGGTCGCCGTAGCCGTGGACGAGCACGTTGAACAGGCTCTCCCGCAGGCGGTCCGAAGTCGGGCGGATCGCGTCCGACTTCGGGCCGAGGAGGCTGCGCCCCCGGTATTTTCCGCCGACGATGCGCAAGGCTCAGCGGTCCCGCTTGCCCCCGAAGGGCTTGCCGCCCGGCTTGCCGCCGAAGGGCTTTCCGCCGGGTTTGCCGCCGAAGCTCTTGCCACCGAAGCTCTTGCCGCCGGAGGGACGATCGCCGAAGGAGCGCTCGCCGCGACCGCCGCCGAAGCTCTTGCCGCCCGACGGACGATCGCCGAAGGAGCGCTCGCCGCGACCGCCGCCGAAGCTCTTGCCGCCGGAGGGCTTGTCGCCGAACGAGCGTCCACCCGAGGGGCGATCGCCGAAGCTCTTGCCGCCAAAGGGCTTGCCGCCGCGGGGACGATCGCCGTCCGGACGCTCGGCCCGGTCGCCGAAGCGGCTCTCGCGCGGCTTGAAGTCACGGCCGCCGCTCCGCTCCTCGCGGTCGCCCCAGGGCTTGAAGTCACGGCGCGGCGCATCGCCGTCACGATCCCGGAACGGACGCTCGCCACGCGGCTTGAAGTCGCCACGCGGAGCGTCGCCGTCGCGATCCCGGAACGGACGGTCGCCACGCGGCTTGAACTCGCCACGGGGCCTGAACTCGCCACGCGGGGCGTCCCCGTCGCGATCCCGAAACGGACGATCGCCACGCGGCTTGAACTCGCCGCGGGGCCTGAACTCGCCACGCGGAGCGTCGCCGTCGCGGTCCCGGAACGGGCGGTCACCGCGCGGCTTGAAATCGCCGCGGGGCTTGAACTCGCCGCGCGGGGCATCGCCGTCCCGGTCGCGGAAGGGCCGGTCGCCGCGCGGCTTGAAGTCGCGGCGCGGTGCGTCGCCGTCCCGGTCGCGGAAGGGGCGCTCGCCACGCGGCTTGAAGTCGCCGCGCGGGGCATCGTCGCGGCTGCGGAACGGGCGCTCGCCGCGATCCTCCGTCTGGCGCGCCTGGCGGCTCTCGAAGCGTTCCTGCCGCGCGGCGGCCGGTTCGTCACCGCCCATCTTCTCGACGCGCACGCGCCGGCCACGGGAATCGGTCAAGGGAGCGCCGCGCTTGAAGTCGCGCTCGCCGCCCTCCTCGCCGGGCCGTCCGCCCTTATAGGCCGGCCGCGCCTTGTTGCGCGGGCCGAAATCGGTCGCCTCGCCGTCTCGCCAGACGCGCGGACGGTTGCCGAAGCGGTGCTCCGGCGTCCTGCCGGCGCCGCGCTCGCCCTCGTCGCGGTCACGGCCGAAGCGGGCCGGACGCTCGTCGCGGCCGAAGCGGGAGGGCCGCTCGTCGCGGTCGCCGAAGCGGGAGGGCCGCTCGCCGCGTCCCTCGAAACGGGCCGGCCGGGCGTCGCGCTCGGGGCGCCCTTCGGGACGGCCCTTGCGGGAGGAACGCTCCTCGCGGGCCCCCACCTGCTCGAAGACCGGCCGGTCGAACTCCACGCCGGCGAGCTCGGAGAGCTCCTCGCCGAGCTGGTCGCGCAGCACCCGCGTGCGGATCTCGTCCACCTCGCCCTCGGGCAGCTCGCCGAGCTGGAAGGGACCGAAGGAGACGCGGATGAGGCGGTTCACGTCGAGGCCGATGGCGCCGAGGACGTTCTTCACCTCGCGGTTCTTGCCCTCGCGCAGCGACAGGGTGAGCCAGCTGTTGGCGCCCTGCACGCGGTCGAGCTCGGCCTCGATCGGCCCGTACTCGATGCCGTCCACCTCGATGCCCTTGCGCAGGCGGTCGAGGGTCGTCTGGTCCACGCTGCCATGGGCGCGCACGCGGTAGCGGCGCAGCCAGCCGGTGGCGGGCAGCGCGAGCACGCGGGCGAGGCCGCCGTCGTTGGTCAGCAGCAGCAGGCCCTCGGTGTTGATGTCGAGGCGCCCCACCGTCACCACCCGCGGCAGGTCGTCGGGCAGGCGGTCGAAGATGGTCGGGCGGCCCTCCGGATCGCTGTTGGTGGTCACCAGGCCGGCGGGCTTGTGGTAGAGCCACAGCCGGGTGCGCTCGCGCTCCGGCAGTTTCTCGCCGTCCACCAGCACCACGTCGCGCTCGGTGACGTTCATCGCGGGCGAGGTCAGCACCGTGCCGTTGACGCTGACGCGCCCGGCTTCGATCCACTCCTCGGCCTCGCGCCGCGAGCACAGGCCCGCGCGGGCGAGGACGCGGGCGATGCGCTCCTCGCCGCGGTTGACGGGCTCGAACGAGCGGTCGCGCTCGCGCGGCACGGTGTTGCGGTCGCGCTGGCCGCGCTCCTCGGCGAACGAGCGCTTCGGGCGGTCCTCGCGACTGCTGCGCTCGGCGCGCGGCTTCTTCTCGATGCCGGCCTCGCGGGCCAGCGCCTTCACCACCGGATCCTCGTCGATGTCGTCGAGGAAGGCGGGCATGTCCTCGTCGGCGGCGATGGGATCGTAGGCCTCGATCCGCGCGGCCTTGCCCTTGCGGCCGCCCTTGGCGGGCTTCTCGACGGCAGGTTCGGCCTCGGCGGCGGGAGCCGGGGCCTCCGTGACGGGGGCGGCCTCGGCCTTCGCGGCCTTCGCGGTCTTGGCCTTGGAGGCAGCCTTGGCCTTCGGCGCCTCGGCGGCGGCCGGGACGGTCTCGGCGGGGGCGGTTTCGATGGGAGCGGCGGCCTTGGCGGTCTTGGTCTTAGCCGCGGTCGCCTTACCCGGCTTGGCGGCATTGGTCTTGGCAGGAATTGTTTTCGCCGGAGCGGCCTCGGCGGCCTTCGCCTTGATCGTCTTGGCGGTCGTGCTTTTCGCCTTTGCGGCGGTCACGGCCTCGGCCGGAGCGGCCTCGGCGGCCTTCGCCTTCGCCGTCTTCGCGATGGCGGTCTTCGCCTTGGCGGCGGTCACGGCCTCGGCCGGAACGGCGGCAGCCTTCGCGGCCTTCTTGGCGGCGGCGGGCTTGGTCTCGGCGGCGGCCGGAGCGGCTTTGGAATCGGTTTTGCGCGTCCGGCTGGGGGCCGGACGGTCATCGTCGCGCTTGCGGGGCATGGGGTTCTCGTGAGATCGGGTTGTCGCGGCGCCATCCGGCGTGCGCGGCCGGGTGCCCCGGCAGGAGCGCGGGCCTTTAGCACGAACGGGGCGAAATGGCGAGAGCCGGTGATTCGCAGCAGCCGCAGGCGGCATCGACGCCCATGGCGGAGGCTCTGGGTGAAGCCCGCGCGGCCGCCGCGCGCGGCGAGGTGCCGGTCGGTGCGGTGATCGTCCGCGACGGCGTCGTCATCGCCCGCGCCGGCAACCGCACCCTCGCCGACCGCGACCCGACCGCCCACGCGGAGATCGTCGCCATCCGCCTCGCCTGCGCCGCCCTCGGGTCCGAACGCTTGCCCGGCTGCGACCTCTACGTGACCCTCGAACCCTGCCCGATGTGCGCCGCCGCCATCTCCTTCGCCCGCATCCGCCGGCTCTATTTCGGCGCGGCGGACGTGAAGGGCGGGGCGGTCGAGAACGGCGTCAGGCTCTATGGGAGCTCCACCTGCCACCACCGGCCGGAGGTCTATGGGGGATTGAGCGAGACCGCATCCGCCGAGCTCCTGCGCGACTTCTTCCGCGACCGCCGCTAGGCGCCCGGCCGCGAGCCGAGGCGGGTGTCGCGCGCGATCATCCGGGTGAGGATGACGACCGGCACGATGCCGATGGCGACGATCACCAGCGCGCCCGTGGAAGCCTGGGCGAGCCGCTCGTCGGAAGCGAGGTTGTAGACTCGGATGGCGAGCGTGTCGAAATTGAACGGCCTGACGATGATGGTCGCCGGCAGCTCCTTCAGCACGTCGACGAAGACGAGCAGCGCCGCCGTCAGCAGCGGCCGCCGCAGCATGGGGGCATGGATGGCGGCCGCGACCTTGGCCGCGCTGGCGCCCAGCGTGCGCGCGGCGGCGTCGAGGGAGGCCGGGATCTGGTGCAGGCCCGATTCCACCGGGCCCGCCGCGACGGCGAGGAACCGGACGAGATAGGCGTAGAGCAGCGCGGCGGCGGTGCCGGAGAAGAGCAGGCCGGTGCCCCAGCCGAAGGCCGCCTTCGCCCAGCCGTCCAGCGCCGCGTCGAACCCGCCCAACGCCATCAGGATGCCGACGGCGATGACGGTGCCCGGCACCGCATAGCCGATGCTGGCGATGCGGATGGCGGTGGTGGTCACGGGACCCGGCGACAGCCGCCCCGCATAGGCGACCAGCGTCGCGGCCGTCACCACGAGCACGGCGGCGGCGCCGGCGAGAACGAAGGAGTTCTGGGCATAGGTGAGGAAGCGCCCGCTCAGCAGCGGGTCGCCGTCGAGGGCGTGCAGGCGCAACAGCGCCGCCACCGGCAGGATGAAGCCGAGGAGGACCGGCAGGCCGCAGGCGATGAAGGCGAGGGCGCCGGCGCGCCGGGTCAGGTACAGCGGCGCGATGGTGCGGTGGCGCCTGCCGCCGGCGCCGAAGCGGCGGTCGCGCCGGGCCAGGAATTCGACGGCGACGAGCAGGAGCACGAAGCCGAGGAGGCCGGTGGCGAGTTGCGCCGCCGCCACCCGGTCGCCGAGGCCGAACCAGGTCCGGTAGATGGTCGTGGTGAAGGTCGTCACGCCGAAATACTGCACCGTGCCGAAGTCGGCGAGCGCCTCCATCAGCGCCAGCGCCACGCCGGCGGCGATGGCCGGCCGGGCCATGGGCAGGCCGACGCGCAGGCAGGCGGTCCAGGGGCTGGCGCCGAGGGTGCGCGCCGCCTCCAGCACGCAGGTCGACTGGTCGAGAAAGGCGGCCCGGGCGAGGAGATAGACGTAAGGGTAGAGCACGAGGGTCAGCATGAGGCTGACGCCGGGCAGGTTGTGGATCTCGGGAAACCAGTAGTTGCCCCGCGACCAGCCGAACATCGCCCTCAGGCCGCTCTGGATCGGGCCGGCGAAAGCCATGGCGTCGGTATAGGCATAGCCGATGATGTAGGCGGGAACGGCGAGGGGCAGCAGCAGCAGCCACTCGAAGGCGCGCGAGCCGGGGAAGCGGCAGAGCGTCACCAGCCAGGCGGTGCCGACGCCGATCGCCGCCGTTCCGGCGCCCACCATCACCATGAGCCCCAGCGTGTTCAGCACGATCTCGGCCAGCACCGTCTCGGCGAGATGGGCGATGGAGCCGCTGCCGCGCTGGAAGATGCTGAGCGCCACCGCCAGGATCGGCGTCGCCACCACCGCCGCCAGGACCAAAGCCAGCCCCAGCAACGCAGGACGCCCGGCCATGACGACCGGGCGCTGCGGGGCGGGGGAGGAGGGGCCGAGGACGGCGTCGGTCAAGGCATCACTTCCAGCCGGCGCGGTCCATGATCTTCAGGGCCTCGGCATTGTTGCGGGCGAAGACGCGGGCATTGAGCGCATCGACCTTGAACTTGCCCCAGGCGGCGACGTGGGGCGGCGGCTCCACCCCGGCGACGACCGGATATTCCGAATTGCCGAAGGCGAAGTAGCGCTGCGCCGAGGGGGTCGAGAGATATTCGAGGAAGGCCTTGGCCGCGTCGATGTTCTTGGCGTGGCGGGCGATGCCGGCCGCCGAGATGTTGACGTGGGTGCCGCGGTCCGCCTGATTGGGGAACACGACGCGCAGCTTCTCCACCACCGCCTTGTCCTCCGGCTTGGAGGACAGCGCCATCCGGCCGAAATAGTAGGTGTTGGCGACGGCGATGTCGCCCTCGCCGGCCGCGGCGGCCCTGATCTGGTCGGTGTCGCCGCCGCGCGGCGGGCGGGCCATGTTGGCGACGACGCCGCGCGCCCAGGCCTCGGTCTTCTCCGGCCCGTGGGCGGCGAGGACCGACCCGGTCAGCGACTGGTTGTAGACGTTGGTCGAGGAGCGGATCAGCACCTTGCCCTTCCATTTCGGGTCGGCGAGATCCTCATAGCTGCCGATCGCGCCTTCGGCCACCTTGTCCTTGGCGACCAGGAACACGCGGGCGCGGGTGGAGAAGCCGAACCAGTTGCCGTCGGGATCGCGCAGGTTCGCGGGGATGCGGCTCGCCAGCGTCTCGGAGGCGAAGGGCTGCAGCAGGCCCATGCCCTGCGCCTTCTCGATGCGGCCCGCATCCACCGTGATCAGCACGTCGGCGGGGGAGTTCGCGCCCTCGCTCTGCATGCGGGCGAGCAGCGGGTCCTCGCCGGCCTCGACGCGGTTGATGGCGATGCCGGTCTGCTTGGTGAAGTCCGAATAGAGCGCCTCGTCAGTGTCGTAGTGGCGCGAGGAATAGAGGTTGAGGGTGCGCGTCTGGGCGCGCAGCAGCGCCGGACTGGCGACGAGCAGGGCGGCGCCGCCGAGGAGGGCGCGACGGGTGGGGGACGGGGCCATGGGGGTCTCCAACGGGCGGTTCTTGCGCTGCGGACCGGGGGGCGGACCGGGGGCGGGAAAGGGTGCGCGACTATCCTATCGCCGGTTCCGCAGGGCAAGACCGTGGAACAACATTGGAATGACTCCAGACATCTGTTTGGAATGTCTCCAAATGCGGAAATTTGTTGAAACACTCAGTCAACTTGCAGGCGCCTCAGGGCTGCAGATCGCGGCCGTTCCGGGGCCGTGACCGCCGGGGCGCCGGATCAAAAATCTGCGACCGAAACGCGCAGCCCCCGCGTCAGCGGCGTCCGGCCGCCGCATAGGCGCCGCTGCAGGCGATGAAATGATCGGTGCGGAACTGCCGCTCCGCCCGGCCGTAGACCAGCGGCGCGCCGTCGGGCTGCGTCATCTCGCCTCCGGCCGCCGCGAGAACGGCATGGGCGGCGGCGATGTCCCATTCGGTGATGGAGGCGAAGCGGGCGCTGACGTCGGCCTCTCCCTCGGCGATGAGCGTGTACTTCAGCGACGAGCCCACCGGGCGCTGCTCGCCGATGCCGCGCCCGGCGTAATAGGCGCTGGTGGCGGCGTCGGGATGGGAGCGGCTCACCAGCGCGACGGGCCCGCCGGCGGGCAGGGGGCGCGTGCGGATGGTCCGGCGACGGGTCGCTGCGGAGATGGGAGCACCGGGGGGCAGTTCCATGGCCTCGGCCTTCGACCCCGCCCCCAGCCACAGCCGCGACAGGGCCGGCGCAAAGACGACTCCCGCCACCGGCCGGCCGTCGGCGATGAGGCCGATGTTCACGGTGAACTCGCCGTTCTGGCTGATGAACTCGCGCGTGCCGTCGAGCGGGTCGACGGCGACGAGCATCCGCGTCGAGGCCGGCCACCGGCCGGCGGCGGCGGCCTCCTCGGCGAGCACCGGCACCTCCGGCAGCAGGCCGGCGAGCCCCGCCAGGATGACCTGCTCCGCCGCGTGGTCGGCGGCCGTGACCGGCGACCCGTCGCTCTTGATCGACGACGCCCCGCCGTAATGGGCCATGATCGCGGCCCCTGCCGTGCTGGCGAGGGTGCCGAGGGCATCGAGCAGGCGCGCGTCGGTGAAATCGGTGCTCATCGGGCCTGACTAGGCGAAGCCGCTGCGCGAAGGAAGTGTCTCCTCGCCGGACAGCCGCGCAATCCTTTCTTTACCGCCTTTCTTGGCAGCCTGTTCACCCGGCCGCGCCATGATGAACGGCACGTTAGGGACATTTCCCGCATTTTCGGAAAAGCCGATGAGTGTTGCGTTCGGCACACAGCGCCCGGGCCGCCGGGCCTTCAGATGGTTCGCCTTCGCCCTGGTCGCCCTGACCATGGCGGCCTGCGGCCGCTATGCCTATGAGCGGCGCGAGCAGTGGCGCTCCGACCTCGAGAGCCGCTGCATGGCCTCGGGCGCCGTGCAGATGTCGCGCTACGTCCAGCGCGCCAACACCATCAACGGGCCCGGCACCTGCGGCATGGACTATCCGCTGCGCGTCGCCGCCCAGGCGCGCGGGCAGGTCGCCTACAACCGCCCGCAGACGCTCGCCTGCCAGATGGTGCCGACCGTCGATCGCTGGATCGACAATGTCGTGCAGCCGGCGGCCCAGCGCTGGTTCGGCGCCGCCGTCCTCGAGGTGAAGGCCGGCTCCTATTCCTGCCGCGGCATCCGCGGCGGCCGCTCCGGCCGCATGTCGGAACATTCCTTCGGCAATGCCCTCGACGTCTTCGCCTTCGTCCTGTCGAGCGGCCATACCGTGGTGATCCGCCAGCACTGGCGCGGCGAGACGGCCGAGTCGGGCTTCCTGCGTGAGATCTTCGTGCGCGCCTGCGACCATTTCACCACGGTGCTCGGCCCCGGCGCCGACCCGTTCCACTACGACCACTTCCACCTCGACCTCGCCCGCCACGATCCCCGCTGGACCCGCCGCGTCTGCCGTCCGCGGCCCGAGACGGTGCAGATGCTGCAACCGTCCTCGCCCGGCGGCGCCTTCGGCTGGGGCATGAGCCAGCCGCGCATGCTGACGCGCTGAGGCGCGCGGCCGCGGCGTCAGCCTTTCGATCCGGCGGCGCATCCCCTACATTCCGGCATGCGCCGTCCGCATGGAGCGTGCCGCCTTGCAGAACACGTTGCTTGCCATCGCCATCGCCCTCATCGCCGCCATCGTCGCGGCGGTGATCGGCCCGTGGCTGGTCGACTGGAACGGCTACAGGCCGCGCATCGAGGCCGAGGCCTCGCGCCTGTTCGGCACGCCGGTTCGGATCGGCGGCGACCTCTCCATCCGCCTCCTGCCGACCATCCGCATCGACGCGCGCGACGTCGCCATCGGCACGGAGACGAGCGGCGCGCGGATCGGCCGGCTCCACGGCGAGCTGCGCGTGGCGCCCCTGCTGCGCGGCGAGGCCTCCCTCAACGCCCTCCATATCCGCGACGCGGACGTGCGTCTCCGGCTCGGCCAGGTGCCGGGCCGCGTCCTGCCCGTCGAGGCGCTGACGGTCGAGAACGCCCGCCTTTCCGTGTCCGAGGAGGGGGGCCCGGCCACCCTCCTCGCCGAGCGGATGATGCTGTCGGGCGAATCGCGCGGCACGGCCGGGCCGGTCAGGCTGGAAGGCTCGGCCACGGTGGGCGAGACGGTGCTGCCGCTGCATCTGATGATGAGCCTCGCCGAGCACGGCGACCTCATGCTGCGCCTCAGGGTGCCCGAACGTCCCGAGGGGCCGGGCCTCGAGGCCGAGGGCACGATCGGCGCCGCGGGGCGGCCGCGTTTCGACGGCACCCTGGTCATGACCGGCCGCAGCGGCCGGCTGCCCTGGCGCGTCTCCGGTCCGGCCGCCGCGACGGCCCAGGCCCTCGTCATGCAGCGGGCGGAGGCGCAGGTCGGCTCCGGCGAGCGCATCGCCCGCGCCACCGGCTCCTTCCGCCGCGGCTTCGGGCCGGGCGGCGCGATCGAGGCGGTGGTCTCCGTCCGGCAGGCCGACCTCGACAAGCTGATCGAGGGTCCGCCCCGCACGCCGCGCATGGTGCTTGCGGCGCTGCTCGCCGAAGTCCCGCGTCTGGCCGAGGGCGCCGTGCCGATGACGCTCGGCTTCGACATTGCCGGCGCGACCCTCGGCGGGGCGCCGCTCGGGGACCTGCGCGGCGACATGGAGGCGGTCGACGGCCGCTGGACCGTCAAGGCTTTTTCAGGCCGGTTTCCCGGAGAGGCGCAGGTCGAGGCGGCGGGCGATCTGACGCTCGCCGGCGAGATGGGCTTTGCCGGAACGCTGTCCGTCAACGCGGCGCGGCCCGCCGTGCTGCTCTCCTGGCTCGACGGCCAGCCGACGCCTCCCGGCACGCTCGACGATCCGCTGACCCTGACGACCCGCATGACGGCCGATGCCGGGCGCCTCCTTCTCGAGGACATCACCGCTCAGACCGCCGCCGGCCGCACCTCCGGCCGCATCGCGCTCGACGTGCCCGCCCTCGGCCGCCACGCCTTCCAGGCCGAGCTGACGGCCGACGCCCTCGACCTCGACCTGATGCTGCGCATCGCCCGCGGCGCCGGGGCGCGGCTCGACCCCGCCACCGACACCCGCGTCCAGTTGCGCGCCGGCCAGGCGCGCTTCGCCGGCTTCCTGGCCCGCGACGTCGATCTCGCCGTCGCCACCGACGGGCGCACCTTCGAGGCCGAGCGGCTGAAGGTCGGCGACCTCGCCGGCTTCGGCCTCGATCTCACCGGCCGTCTCGACGGCCTCGGCGGGCCGCTGCTCGGGCGGCTCTCCGGCCGGCTCAGGGCGGCCGATGCGGACGGCCTCGTCGCCCTGCTGCTGCGTGACGAACGCACGCGGACATTGGCCGAATGGATCCGGAACCGGGCGCCGTCGCTCGCCGGAGCCGACCTCGCCGTGACCTTCGCCGCCAGCGGCCGCCGCGCCCTCGGCCTCAGGATCGAGGGCCGTGTCGGCGAGGCGAACCTGCAGATCGACGCTGCCGGCGCCGGCGATCCCTTCGAGCCGGCGGGTCTGACGGGCCGTGTCGCCCTCGCCATCGACGCGCCGCGCGCCGACCAGATCTTCGCCCTGGTGGCGGGCGCCGCCGCGCCGGCGCCGACGCCTGTCGCCCGCACCCGCCTGTCGGCGCAGGTGGAGCGCCCGGATCCCGCCACCTTGCGGCTGCGGGGCTCTCTCGTCTCCGCCGGCACCACGCTCTCCTTCGACGCCGGTCGCGGCGGCGACGGCAGCGGCCGCCTCACCGCCGCCCTGCGCTCCGAGGACGTCTCGGCCCTCATGCCGCTCGCCGGCGTCCCCGCCGAAATCGCCGGCCGCCTGCCGGGGAGTTTCGACCTCACCGCCGTCGCCGATGACGGCGGCTGGCGCACCGAGAAGGCCGAGGGTCGGCTCGGCGGCACCACCGTCACCGCCCGTCTGAACGGGCGCGGCGCTTCCGCCCGCGGCGAGATCGGCCTTGGCGACATGACCGGCGAGGCGGCGATGGCGCTGCTGTCGGGCCCGGCCTGGCTCGTCGACGGCGGGGCGGGGGAATTCGCCGCCGCCGCCTTCGGCGAGACGGTTCTGGACCACGTCGATGCCGATGTGGCGCTCCGCATCGCGCGCATCGGCCTCGGCGGCTATCCCGCCCTCACCGGCGTGACGGCGCGCCTCCTGCGCCAGGGCCGCGTCACCAGCCTGCGCGACCTCGGCGCGGCGGCCGGCCCGGCCCGCGTCAGCGGCGGCCTGACCCTTGATCGCTCCGCCCTGCGCACGCTCCTGTCGGCGCGGCTCGCCCTCACCGGCGTGCCGGCGGTCCTGGCCCTTCCCGGGGCGAAGGGCGAGCTGGCGGTGACCGCCGATCTCGCCGCCGACGGGGCGACGCCGGCGGCCCTCGTTGCCGGCCTCAACGGATCGGGCGAGCTGATCTTCCGCACGACGGCCGTGTCCGGTGCCGATCCGGCTTCGCTGGCGCGTGTCACCCGCCAGGCGGAGATCGCCCAGGATCTCGGCCGGCCGATGACCGACATGGCGTTCGGCGCGGCTCTCGCCCAGGCTCTGGACGCGTCCGTTCCGCTCGGCGGCGGCCGTGCGACGCTGGGATTCGTCGGGCTCACCGCCCGTGCCGGCAGCACCTCCTTTGCGGTCCCCGGCGGCAGCATCGCCTGGTCCGGGAGCTTCGACCTCGCCGAGGGGACGATGGCCGCCCAGGTCCGCGTCACGCCGGATCCCATCCCCGAGGCCGAGACCATGCCGGTCATCGCCATGCGGTTCGAGGGACCGATCGGCGCGCCCGCCCGCGCCATCGAGACCGACGACGTCTCTGGCTGGCTGGGCCTCAGGCTCATCGACCGCGCCGCCTTCCGCATCCGCATGACCGAGAGCGACCGGCTGGAGCGCAGCCGCCAGCGCGCCTTCTCCCGTCACACGTCGGTGCCGCCGCCGCAGGTCGTTGTCGCCATGCCGCCCATGCCGCCGCCGGTGACCGCCGAGATGTTCCTGATGCCGGAGAGCCCCGCGCCGCGCGTGCCGGCGCCCGAGCCGCCGCAGGACGGCGCGCCCGTCCCGGCGCCGCGTCCGGCCGCGCCACGCACCGGTCCGGCTCCCGCCCCCAGCGCCGGCTCCGACCTGCCCGGAGTGGTCCGTCGCGCCCTCGACGGGGCACGTGCCGCCCCGCCGGCGGCCACCGGCGCGCCCCTGTCGATCCTTCCGCCCCTGCCGCCGCCGGTCGAGGTCGGTCCTGCGCCGGGGATGCGTCGCTGAAGCCCTTTCGCTGAGGCGCGGGCTCCCCTATATTCAGCGGGCCGGGGCAACCCGGCTATGGCGATAAACGGCCATCGTAATAAGCCTTTCGGACCCGGGGGCAGTACCCGGCGCCTCCACCAGAAGGACCCTTCTAGGGTGTTTCTGATGGGGGCGAAACAGGATCGACGAGGGTGTAAAGGGTGGGCTTTTGCTCGGCATGGTTCCGCCGTTATCGGGCCGTCTCAATAGTTGCCAACGACAACTATGCTCCGGTGGCCGTTGCCGCGTAATGCGGTGATGGTACCGAAATCAAGTCCTTGCGGGTAGCACTGTAAGGCGGGGTTCGGAGGCACCTGGCAACAGAAGCCTCCACTTCTCTCCGGTCCGCGGCGCGGTGGCCCGGAAGGGTCCCATACAGCGCGACAGAAGGCCCCGGGTCCGTTCCGCGATCGACCAGCACATGCCAACAGACCTCATTCGCTACGATCTTCTGGCCCAGGACGCGCTGCGCGGCGTGGTCCGCCGTGTCCTCCTCGACGCGGCGCGCGACGGCCTGCCGGGCGACCATCATTTCTACATCACCTTCGACACCCGCGCTCCCGGCGTCCGCCTGTCCAACCGCATGCGGGAGAAGTACCCGCTGGAGATGACGGTGGTTCTCCAGCACCAGTACTGGGACCTGATCGTCACCGAGCACAGCTTCGAGGTGGGCCTCTCTTTCGGCGGCATCCCCGAGCGCCTGCTCGTGCCCTTCGACGCGGTCAAAGGCTTCTTCGATCCCTCCGTCCAGTTCGGCCTCCAGTTCGAGGTGGCCGGCGCCGAGGCGGAGAAGGGCGACACGGGGGTGCGCGAGATCACTCCCCGCCCGTCCGGCGAGGCAGAACCCTCCGCGGTCTCGCCGCTGCCGGCTTCCGCGCCCCGGGCCGAGCCCGGCGACGCCCCCAAGGCCGATCATCCCGGCACCGATGCCGGGGCGGCCGGCGCCGAGGTCGTCAGCCTCGACAAGTTCCGCAAGAAATAAGGCGCCTCCCGCGGCACGCCGCGCCAGAGACTGGTCCCCCGACAGGTCCCGCCCGCGATGCCTGACGGCTGCCGCGTGCAGACCTGTCGTGCAGCGCGGCACCTACCCCTTGCCGAGCCGGCTGCCTTTTTTTTTATCACTGCCGGAACCGAACCCCTCTTTGCGAATTTGGACTGTTGCCATGGGTGACATCGTCAATTTGAAGCGCGCACGCAAACGCAAGGCGCGCGAAGCGGAGTCCCTCGGCGCTGACGCCAATCGTCTGCGCTTTGGTCGTCCAGCCGGCGAGCGAAAGCTCGAAGAGGCACGCAAGGCCCTCGACGCCAAGCGGCTGGACGGTCACAAGCGCCCGGAGTGAAGCTGAATGAAGAGCCACGTTGTCAAACGTTCGATCGTGGTCGAGGGCCACAAGACCAGCGTCAGCCTGGAGGACGAATTCTGGAATGCCCTGAAGGAAATCGCCGCCGAGCGCCGCGAGACCCTGTCGGATCTCGTGGGGCAGATCGACGGGGGCCGGACCCATGGCAATCTGTCGTCTTCGATCCGGCTCTTCGTGCTGGATCATTACCGTACGCGAAGCGCCGCAACCAGTTGATGTTGCGCTGCGGGAAGGCCGAAAGATACGCATCCTCCCCTATCCGTGAATCGCCTCCCGCTTGTCTTCGGGGTGTTGACATGATGTCATCCGCGCGCAAGAGCACGGGGCGACAGAAAGTCTCAAGACAACGCTCCGACGCGGGGGGACGATGCACGACGATAGCGCGAAAGCGGATGACAATACACGCGGCCTGATCAAGAGCCCCCAGGACATGTTTGCGGGGCTGTTCATCATCGCCTTCGGCCTCCTGATCATGTGGGCGTCCTCGAATCTGACGGGCGGCCGCGGTGCCAATCTCGGCCCCGGCTCCTTCCCGCGCGGCCTCTCATTTCTCCTCGTGGCCGTCGGCGTGGTGATCATCGTCCAGGCCCTGACCGTCGTCGGTCCGCGCCTCGAGGCCTGGTCGATCCGCGGCCCGGTCTTCGTTCTCGGCGCCGTCCTGCTCTTCGCCATGACGATCCGCGGCACCACGCTCAACATCCCCGGAATCGGCCGCACCGATCTCCTGCCGCCGCTCGGCCTCATCGTCGCCGGACCGCTGACCCTCGTCGTCGCCAGCCTTGCCGCCACCGAGCGCAACTGGACCCAGACGCTGATCTTCTCGGCGGCCATGACCGCCTTCTGCATCCTGCTGTTCAAAGTCGCGTTGAGGCTGCCGATCCCGGTCGCCCCGTGGGCCGGCTGGTAAGGCGCGTCACATGGATATGGTTGCCAATCTGGCGCTGGGCTTCGGCGTCGCCTTCACCGTCAAGAACCTCGGTCTCTGCTTCCTCGGCTGCATGATCGGCACGCTGATCGGCGTGCTGCCCGGCGTCGGCCCGATCGCCACGATCGCCATGCTGCTGCCGATCACCTTCGGCCTCGACCCGGTCGGCGCGCTGATCATGCTCGCCGGCATCTACTACGGCGCGCAGTACGGCGGCTCGACCACGGCCATCCTCGTCAACATCCCCGGCGAGGCGACCTCCATCGTCACCGTGCTCGATGGCCACCAGATGGCCCGCAACGGCCGCGCCGGCGCCGCCCTCGGCATCTCCGCCATCGGCTCCTTCTTCGCCGGTTCGGTGGCCACGATCGTGATCGCGGCCCTCGCCGCGCCGCTGACCCGCGTCGCGCTGCTCTTCGGCCCGGCGGAGTATTTCTCGCTCATGGTCATGGGCCTGATCTTCGCCGTCGTGCTGGCGCGCGGCTCGGTCATCAAGGCCGTGGCCATGGTGCTGCTCGGCCTCACCCTCTCCACCGTCGGCCAGGACCTCGAGACCGGTGCCGACCGCATGACCTTCGGCTGGCCGGAACTCTCCGACGGCATCGACTTCACCACCATCGCCATGGGCATGTTCGGGTTCGCGGAAATCCTCCGCAATCTCGAATCGCCCGAGACGCGCGACGTGCTGAAGAGCAAGATCGGCAGCCTCCTGCCCAACTGGGAGGAGATGAAGCAGTCGCTCATGCCGGTGCTGCGCGGCACCGGCCTGGGCGCCGCCCTCGGCATCCTGCCCGGCAACGGCGCGGTGCTCGGTCCCTTCGCCAGCTACACGCTGGAGAAGAAGATCGCCAAGGATCCGAGCCGCTTCGGCAAGGGCGCGATCGAGGGCGTCGCGGGTCCGGAGAGCGCCAACAATGCCGGCGCGCAGACCTCCTTCATCCCGCTGCTGACGCTCGGCATCCCGCCCAACGCCGTCATGGCCCTCATGGTCGGCGCCATGACCATCCACGGCATCGTGCCGGGCCCGCAGGTCATGGAAAAGCGGCCCGATCTCTTCTGGGGCATGATCGCCTCGATGTGGATCGGCAACCTCATGCTGCTCATCATCAACCTGCCGATGATCGGCCTGTGGGTGAAGCTCCTGAAGGTGCCCTACCGCATGCTGTTCCCCTCGATCCTGATGTTCTGCTGCATCGGCATCTACTCGGTGAACAACAACCCCTTCGACGTGATGATCACCGCCTTCTTCGGCCTCGTCGGCTACGCCTTCATCAAGATGGGCTTCGAGGTCGCGCCGCTGCTGCTCGGCTTCGTGCTCGGCAAGCTGATGGAAGAGTATCTGCGCCGGTCGATCCTGATGTCGCGCGGCGACTGGTCGGTCTTCGTCGATTTCGTCAACCGGCCCATCTCGGCCGTGCTGATCGCCATCGCCGTGCTGATGCTGATCATCTCCTTCCTGCCGGCGATCACCAAGAAGCGCGACACCGTCTTTGTCGAGTGATCCCCGGGCCGTCCCGTACGAACCTTCCTGCCGGCGGCGCCCTCGGGTGCCGCCGGTTGCGTTCGGAGGGGGCGTAACGGCCGCCCGCGACGATCCGTAAGTCCGCGTGAGGGCAAGCCCGCCCCGCCGGACGAAAGGGTCGACCATGCCGCCTGCCTCCAGCCTCACCCGCCGCGCCCTCGGCCCCCTCCTCGCGGGCGCCTCGCTCCTCGTCTCCGCCATGTCCGCCGTCGCCGGACCCGAGGTCTATACGGGCACGCTCTCAAACCTCGCCGCCGACGGCTACGACGTCGTCGCCTTCCACCGCGAGGGACGGGCGCTGCGCGGCGATCCGCGCTTCACCCATCGCTGGAAGGACGCCGTGTGGCGCTTCGCCAGCGCCAACGCCCGCGACGCCTTCGCCGCCGATCCCGCCCGTTACGCCCCCGCCTATGGCGGCCACTGCTCCTGGGCCGCCGCCCAGGGCTACCGTGCCTCGGGCGATCCCCGCCACTGGCGCATCGTCGCCGGCCGGCTCCACTTCAACTACGACGCCCGGGTCCACCGGACCTGGCTCGCCGATGCCGAGAGTCTCATCGCCGCCGCCGATCGCAAGTGGCCCTCGATCCTGGCGCAGTGACCGCCGGGCTCATCGGGTTTTTGCCGGAGGTCGCGGGTGGCGACGCACCGTCGGGCCGGTGCTAGTCTTCGCTCGCTCCCGGCCCGTCAGGGTCGGGTCGATGCCGCAGAACAGGGGAGAAATCGGCATGAGCGACTGGTTGGCTGACGTAAAGAAATATGCGCCGAAAGCGGACGAAGCGGCCGTCGCGGGCATCGTCAAATATCTCGGCATCGCGCTCAGGAATCGCGATTCCTCTCTCGTGTCTTTTGCCGATCCCGAGGAAGTCTCCCGGGTGAAGAAGAATTTCTGCATGAAGAAGCTGGCGCTGACCGACGAGGCCGCCATCGACGCGGCGCTCGCCAAGGTCGCCGCCGCCCTCAAGGGCGACCGGACCAAGAACCGCGTGACGGTCTATTACCTGCTCGCCGAGCACTTCAAGAAGCTCGACCTCTTCGTCAAGAAGTGAGCGCCTCCCGGGCGCCGGACCGCCGGCGCCCGCCGATTCATGTGGGTGTCGCGCCGCGCGCTGCTGCCAGCGAGCCGCCTTCCGCGCTATAGTCTCCGCTCTCGGATTCGCCGGAGGCCGCCATGCGCCAGTATCACGACCTGATGGAGCACGTGCTCAGGCACGGCGCCCGCAAGGACGACCGCACCGGCACCGGCACGCTCTCCGTCTTCGGCCACCAGATGCGCTTCGACCTGTCGGAGGGCTTTCCGATGGTCACCACCAAGAAGCTGCATCTGAAGTCGATCGTCCACGAGCTCCTCTGGTTCCTGAAGGGCGACACCAACATCGCCTATCTCAAGGCCAACGGCGTCAGCATCTGGGACGAATGGGCCGATGCGGAGGGCAATCTCGGCCCCGTCTACGGCAAGCAGTGGCGCTCCTGGGCCGCCCCCGACGGCCGCACCATCGACCAGATCGCCAATCTCGTGGCGATGCTGAAGGCGAATCCGGACTCCCGCCGCCTCATCGTCTCGGCCTGGAACCCGGCGGATGTCGAGGCCATGGCGCTGCCGCCCTGCCACTGCCTGTTCCAGTTCTACGTGGCGGACGGCAGGCTCTCCTGCCAGCTCTACCAGCGCTCCGCCGACATCTTCCTCGGCGTGGGCAATTTTTCAGGAATAACGCAGGAAATTAGTGACTGCAGCGCGGCCAATCCCGATAGCAATTCCGGCCCACGAAAGGCCAACTATCACTAGTTTGCCGCTACAGATATTGAGTGGCGAAGCTCGCATGCCAGGACGCTGACACCATACCGCTATTGAAACTGACTGCCGTGTAATTCGGTCGCCGCCCTTTGTGCTTCTCAACTGAAAGCTTGGTAGGCACCTCTTCCCGTGGCGGCTGCTACCAGGACGAGCCAGCGCTTTGGGCAACCGCCGAAGGCAGCCCACCATGTTCTCTCCTCATACGCACGGTGACGAAACAGCCGAGTCACCTTAAGGTCCGCCCGAGAAGCCCGCTGCGAAGATTGCACGGAGTTGGGAATGAGACATCCAGAATACCAGTACCTCGACCTACTCGAACGAGTACTGGAAACAGGGGACGAGCGAATAGACCGCACCGGCGTCGGCACCCGGTCAGTCTTTGGTAGTATGGTCCGCTTCGACCTATCGCAAGGGCATGTCCCGATCCTCACCTCGAAGCGAGTATATTGGAAAACTGCTGTTAAGGAGATGCTGTGGTTCCTGACGGGCGGCACCAACATTCAAGACCTTCTCAAAGATAACGTCCGAATTTGGACGGATTGGCCGCTCGCCTCCTACCGAGCTGCGACCGGGGAAACGATCACGCAAACAGATTTCGAGCGCCGCATATTAGAGGACGACGCTTTTGCTCGGAGATGGGGCGAACTCGGCCCGGTCTACGGGAAGCAATGGCGTCGCTGGTTGGGGCCAGATGGACGAGAGCATGACCAGATTGCTGTGCTCGTTCAACTGCTCAAAAATAATCCATCAAGTCGGCGAATGCTTTTTCACGGTTGGAACGTTGCTGAACTCAGTGACATGGCGCTGCCTCCATGTCACATGGTGTACCAGTATCATGTAACCTCAGGCGGAAGACTCAATTGTTTACTCTTTCAAAGGTCTGTCGATCTTTTGCTCGGGGCCCCGTTCAATTTTGTAGGCGCTGCAACTCTTCAGTTGATGCTTGCACAGCAGTCCAAGCTTGAGCCTGGAGAGCTGATTTGGGTCGGTGGCGATACGCACCTCTACAGGAATCATCTAGACGTGGCCCGCGAGCAGATCCGCCGTGATCCCCGGCCGTTTCCCACCATGAGTATAGTAAGGGACGTTCCTAGCATCGATGATTACAAAATTTCGGATTTCTTGGTTGAGAACTACGATCCTCACCCTGCAATCCAAGCGGATGTTGCGGTATGAGCCAGGGCCAACGTGTTGATTGGGCCAGAAGAGAGTGTCTTTTGAGGGCCGTCATAGAGGAGGACAAGCGATCCGGGCGACTTGTAACGAGTAGAGGAGGAATGATCAGCCGAAAATATTACACAAAAGCGATAGGTATACCTGAGCAACCTGGCGGACAAAGACTTTTCTCCGTATTTTCAGAATATGAAAAACTCTACAACGTCGAGACCAATCCGAAGGCATTATTGCCCGAGATGCGAATTTGGCTTGAAGCCGCCTTTCGTGACCGAAGTTTGGCCATGCACGCCGAAGGGCTCGATCGGAGGTGACCTGCCACTGAGTTTTTCCTCCACGCGGAGTTAGAGTCCGGCCCTGACGAGGACGGACAGATGAAGCGAGCAAGGTTCACCGAGGAGCAGATCATCGCGGTTCTGCGCGAGCACGAGGCGGGGGCGAAGACCGCCGACCTGGCGCGTAAGCACGGGATCTCGGAAGCGACGCTGTACAACTGGAAGGCCCGCTATGGCGGGATGGATGTCTCCGAGGCGAAGCGGCTGAAGCAGCTCGAGGACGAGAACGCCAAGCTGAAGAAGCTTCTGGCTGAGCAGATGTTGGATGCAGCTGCACTTCGCGAGCTTCTCGCAAAAAAATGGTAGGGCCCGCCGCCAAGCGCGAGGCAGTCGCGCATCTGCGGGCCGTCATGGGCCTGTCGGAACGGCGGGCCTGCAGCATCGTCGACGCTGACCGGAAGATGGTCCGCTATCGGTCGTGTCGTCCGCCGGATTTGGCCCTGCGAACCCAGCTGCGCGACCTCGCCAATGAGCGGAGGCGCTTCGGCTATCGCAGGTTATTTGTGCTTCTACGCCGCGACGGCGAGCCTTCCGGGATCAACCGCATCTACCGGCTCTACCGCGAGGAAGGCCTGACCGTGCGCAAGCGGCGCGTCAGACGCCGCGCAGTCGGAACACGGGCACCGATCCTCGTCGAAGCGAAGGCCAACGCACGCTGGTCGCTCGACTTCGTCCATGATCAGCTTGCCTGCGGCCGGCGCTTCCGCATTCTCAACGTGGTCGATGACGTCACTCGGGAATGCCTTGCCGCCATTCCCGACACCTCGATCTCGGGGCGGCGCGTTGCACGCGAACTGACGGGGTTGATCGAACGTCGGGGCAAGCCAGACATGATCGTCTCCGATCACGGAACCGAGTTTACCTCGAACGCCATGCTCGCCTGGGCGCAGGAGAACCGGGTCACGTGGCACTTCACTGCGCCGGGCAAGCCCATGCAAAACGGCTTCTGCGAAAGCTTCAACGGACGCATGCGTGACGAACTGCTCAATGAGAGCCTGTTCTTCGGGCTCGACCACGCCAGGATCAGGATCGCCGCCTGGGCTGACGACTACAATCTCCGGCGCCCTCACTCGGCGCTCGGATATATCCCGCCGGCGGCCTATGCCGCCAAGCTCACCACCGCTGCGCAATCCCGCGCAAAACCCGCCGAGGCTCTAACCGCCGCTGGATGACAAAGCAGTGGCAGGTCACGATGTAGATCGGCGACGCGAAATTCGGGGCTGAGGCTTCAAGAACCGTGCGAATGGTCGCAAGCCGGGCGGGCTCCTCGACGATCCGCTCCAGCAGCGAGTCGGAAAGAGTGGGGCGGTGCTCGATTAGTCCTTCGTAACGCGGCTTGAGCGGCCCGCGCAGCTGCGCTGAATAGGGCTGCTCACGGAAATAGCGAAATACCGACTCATCAAGGAAGTCGCGGACCGCATCTTTGGCCGCCGATGTTCCCCGACTTTCTTTCAGCCTCAGAATGTCCGACGTAATGCGGTCGAGATCGAATGCGGTTATCTCGGGTGTATAATACCAGGCATAAACGCCAGGCGCGGCAGGGACGTCGGCGATCTCATGCCAGCTGTAAATCGCCATGGAACGTCAGGACGCCCTTCACCTCGAACGACCGAGGTATCTGCGAGCGAATCGATCCGCGCAACTCCGGCCTGCCCGGCCGAAGCCTAGCAAGAAGCGGTTTTCGATGCACCGCCATAATCCTCTCGGCCCGTCACCCTGCCGAGGTGTCTCGAGGAGGCGTCGAGGCATGACCAACAGCTCGCTATCTGTGTTTAAGCTGTGAACTCGTACTTAGGCCACGAGCCGCGGCCTGCGCTCGGGCTACCCCGCCTCGTCGAACAAGCGGCGCATCGCGGCACGGCGAGAGGCTCTGTAGGGCGCGTAGGAGAGGCGCTTGAACTTCAGGCCATCGAGTAAGCCCTGCACGTATCCCGAGACCGCGTCCAGTGCTTGATTATCGCGGTGTCCATCTCGTGGATGTAGCGGGTAGTGACGGACCCCTGCGCGTGGCCAAGAAGTGCGGCTACGGTCGCTCCGGTGAAACCGAGATCATTGGCGAGGCGTGCATAGCTGTGGCGAAGGACGTGGGGTGCCACATCGGCGAGCGGCGTTAACTCCGCGATCTTGCGCCAGTGCTTGGGAAAGCCGACCGGCTTACCTTCAATCGTTCCCGGAAAGGTTGGGCTACTCGCCTCGTCAGGCCGACGCTGCTCCAAGAGCTCGAGCGCGGGAAGCCCGACCGGCCTGACCGACAGGCCTTCCTTCGTGTCCTTCAAGCTGAACCGGATCACGTCGGCCGAAGCGATGTCTTTAGCCTTGCAGGTGCGAGCAGCGGGATGATGTGCCGCTTAATCCGTCCCTCGCCTATGTAGATTGCAAAAGCTTTCTTCGGGCGACGGCCTTTGCCGAGAATGAGGCCCTGCGTCGCCTCATCCAGGTAGCGTTCGCAAGGCTCCTTCACGCTCATCGTCTCATGGTCGACCAGGCGCCCCTCGGCGAGGCTGGCGCCTTGAGCTATGCGACCCGGAAGGACGCAGGCTTCTCGCCGTGCCGTCTCCGGCTTCCAGACGCCGTCGGGGTGGCTGCTCCCCGCCTCTGAGTTGGTGCCTCCGGCAACAGCGGGACAGTGAACCCTTCTTACGACTGACGCTTCAATCGGCGTTGGCTAGCCGCCTGAGGCGCGACAAAGCCTCGGCTGAGCAACCCCGACCAGCTCCGCCGAGGCTTTGCGCTTTGCGCGGCGTCAGCGGGCCGCAAGCACAATAGCGGTTCGGTCTCAAAACGGCATGACCGGAAAACCCTTCAACATCGCCTCCTACGCGCTCCTGACCCTCATGCTGGCGCAGGTGACGGGGCTGAAGCCAGGCGACTTCGTCCACACGCTCGGCGACGCCCACATCTACACCAACCACATCGAGCAGGCCGAGCTGCAGCTCACCCGCCCGCTGCGGCCCCTGCCGGTCATGACGCTGAACCCCGACGTGACCGACCTCTTCGCCTTCACCTATGACGATTTCACGCTGACGGGCTACGAGCCGCATCCGGCCATCAAGGCGCCGGTGGCGGTCTAGGGCGGTCGGCGTGAGCTTTGGCCTGAAGCGGGCTGATCTGCATCAGTTGGCGGAAGCCAAGTATGAAGATGCGCTCCTGCTGCTGTCCCATAGACGCCCATCCAACGCCTTCTATATGGCGGGGTATGCGGTCGAGATCGGCTTCAAAGCCTGTATCGCGCTGCAGTTTGCGGCTCACTCCATCCCTGATCGCCGCTTCGTCTCGGCGGTCTACACTCATTCATTGAAGGAGCTTGTCGGACTGGCCGGTCTTACTGGGGAAATGAAACAGCGTCAGGTTGACGATGTCCAGTTCGCGGCGAATTGGTCGGTCGTGGTACAATGGTCCGAGGAAAGCCGCTATCGGATGATCGATGAACTGACCGCGAGCAGCATGATCGACGCGGTCGGAAATCGGAACCACGGAGTTCTCCCATGGCTGAAACTGCACTGGTAGGGCCTGACGTAGGGGGTGCCCGGGCTCTGATGTCGCTGCTGGAGAGCCAGGGGCTCGCCATCAGGTCCGCCCTTTTCGTCCTCGCTGCGGAAGACGCAAACTGGAGGCTCTGGCTCGAGTTCGCACGCCCGTTTGACGACAAGCGCGAGGCCTACCGGCGTATCGCCGCGATCGTGGCGGCCCACCAGCAGGAGATTGGCGGCATCGACACCAGTGATATCGACCTAATCGCCTCCGACAACAAGGCGCTGGAAGCGTTGGGCCGAATTGTGAAGCTCGGCGCCGGGGGCCAGGTCCAGCTGTCGAACAACATGTTCAACGGGGTGTTCCTCCCCGAGGCGATCATTCTGAAGATGAATCGCTGAGATTGCGCAATTGACCCCCATCGTCCTCATCGCGGCCGTCGCCGCCAACGGCGCCATCGGCCGCGACAACCACCTGCTCTGGCGCCTGAAGTCCGACATGGCGCATTTCCGTGCCGCCACGGCCGGCCTGCCGCTGGTCATGGGGCGCAAGACCTTCGAGAGCTTCGGCGGCAAGCCGCTGCCGACGCGCCTCAACATCGTCGCCTCCCGCCAGCCCGGCCTGTCGCTGCCCGGCGCCGTCGTCACCGGCTCGCTCGAGGCGGCTCTCGCCATCGCCCATGCCGAGGCGCTGCGCTCGGGCGCCCCGGAGATAGCGGTTCTCGGCGGGGCTGACATCTATGCCCAGGCCATGCCGCGGGCCGACCGGCTCCTCATCACCCATGTCGATGCCGAGCCGGAGGCCGACGCCTTCTTTCCCGCCATCGACCCGGCGATCTGGACCGCGGAGACAGGAACCGAGCACCCGGCGGGACCCGGCGACGACCACCCTTTCCGTGTCGTCGCCTACCGGCGCACCAGCGGCGGAACGCCGCATGGCGCAGCGCAGGGGCCGGACACCTCCCCCCGTTAGGGCGCCTGCAGGGGCCTGACGGGGCGCGTCATATTCACCAAGACGCCCTGCGGGTGGACTTCCCACCCCCCGCCGCGTTGAAAGCGGCGAGGCGGTCTTCTATATCCGGGCGTAACGTCAAGCGCCTTCGGGCGTGAGCAGGGCTCCCGTCCTGCCATCAAGCGAGGACAGTTCATGCCGTGGAACAATCAAGGCGGCGGCGGCCCCTGGGGCGGCGGCGGCACGGGCGGCGGTGGTGGCGGCGGTCCGCGCGGCCCCTGGGGTCAGGGTCCCCAGGGCGGCGGCGGTGGCGGCGGCGGCAACCAGCCTCCTGACCTCGAGGAGCTGATCCGCCGCAGCCAGGAGCGGCTGAAGAACGTCCTTCCGGGCGGTGGCGGCAATATCGGCGCCAAGGGCATCGCCCTCATCGCTGTCCTCGGCCTCATCATCTACGGCCTCACTGGCTTCTATACGGTCAGCCAGAACGAGGTCGGCGTGAACACCGTGTTCGGCCGCCACATCGGCAATGCCGCGCCGGGCCTGAACTGGAACCCGCCGGCGCCCTTCGGCACCGTCTACAAGGTGCCTGTCACCGACGTGCGCCGCACCGAGATCGGCTACCGCTCCGGCGGCGGGCCGCGCGGCGCCAATCGCGAGGTGCCGGAGGAGAGCCTGATGCTCACCGGCGACGAGAACATCGTCGACATCGACCTCGAGGTTCAGTGGGACGTCAACGCGGCGCAAGTCGCCAACTTCGTCTTCCAGCTCCAGAACCCGGAAGGCACCGTCAAGGCGGTGGCCGAGAGCGCCCTGCGCGAGTCCATCGGCCGGCGCAACATCCAGAACATCCTCACTGTCGATCAGGCCGCGATCGCGTCGGAAATCCGCCAGATCATGCAGCGTATCATGGACGACTACCAGTCGGGCGTGAACATCCGCGTCGTCCAGCTCCTCTCGGCCCTGCCGCCGACCCAGGTGCGCAACGCCTTCCTCGACGTCAACGCCGCCCAGCAGGACCAGACGCGCGTCCAGAACGAGGCGCGCACCTATGCCAACCAGGTGGTCCCCGAGGCGCGCGGCCGCGCCTCGCAGATCCTCCAGGAGGCCGAGGCCTACCGCGACCGCGTCGTCGCCGAGGCCAGCGGTCAGGCGAGCCGCTTCACCCAGGTCTTCGAGCAGTACCGCCAGGCTCCGGACGTGACGCGCGAGCGCATGTTCCTGGAGACCATGGAGCGCATCCTCGGCGGCACCGACAAGGTCATCATCGACCAGGCCGGCGGCAATGCCGTCCAGCCCTTCCTGCCGCTCGACCAGATCATGCGCCGCCCCGGCCAGCAGCCCCCGGCGGGCGGCCCGGCCGCCGGCGCCCCGAGGACCCAGCGATGAACTCCTCTCTGAAACTCGTCTTCGGCGTCGTCGCCGCCATAGCGCTCTTCGTCCTCGCCAATTCGTTCTTCATCGTCCAGATGACGCAGCACGCCATCGTGCTGCGCTTCGGGCAGGTGGTGCGCGAGCCGATCAGCGAGCCGGGCCTCTACTTCAAGGTTCCGTTCATCGAGAACGTGGTGACCGTGGACAAGCGCATCCTCGACCTCGACCTGCCGGTGCAGACGGTGCTCTCCACCGACCGCCAGAACCTCGACGTGGACGCCTTCGCGCGCTACCGGATCACCCAGCCGCTGCGCTTCTTCCAGACGGTGCGGACGATCCCCAACGCCAACACGCGCCTCGCCAGCTTCGTCAATTCCTCGATGCGCAACATCATCGCCGGCGCCACCATGGCGCAGCTGATCCGCACGGATCGCGACCGGCTGATGAACCGCATCCAGGAAGAGGTGAACCGCGAAGCGACGACGCTGGGCGTCGCCATCGTCGACCTGCGCCTCACCCGGGTCGACCTGCCTCAGGTCAACCAGGAGGCGGTGTTCAACCGCATGCAGACCGAACGCCGCCAGGAGGCCGCCGACCTGCGCGCCACCGGTCAGCAGGCGGCGGTGACCATCCGCGCCCGCGCCGACCGCGAGGTCGTCGGCATTCTCGCCGAAGCGGACCGGCGGTCGGAGGAGCTCCGCGGTGCGGGCGATGCCGAGCGCAACAAGATCTTCGCCGAGGCCTTCAACCGCGATCCGGACTTCTTCTCCTTCTACCGGACGATGCAGGCCTACGAGCAGAGCCTGAAGCAGAGCGACACCCGCATGGTGCTGTCGCCCAACTCCGAGTTCTTCCGCTATTTCGGCGACCCGGCAGGCCGGCGGAACGGCCCCCGGCCCCCGGCTCCGGGGACCCCGGCGACGCCGCCGACGGGCAACTGATCCTTCCAGCTCCCGGACAGGGCCGCCGCGATCACCTCGCAGCGGCCCTGTCCCAATAAACAAGCGCCATGCAAGACTTTCTCGTCGCCTTGGGTCTCGTGCTCGTGATCGAGGGGCTGATCCTCGCAGCCTTCCCCTCGCGTATAAGGGATGCGCTCGAGACCATGCGCGTCACGCCGGACCAGCAGTTGCGCGTGGTGGGGCTCGTCGCCGCCGTTCTCGGCACGCTCGTCGTCTGGTGGATGCGCGGCTGAGGGGGCGCGGGCACCCGTCCCGCCAAAAGACCCGATTGACAAGGGCGCGCCAAGGCTTGATGGGAAGTCAGCCTTGCTCGGCCGCACGACAAGTAGACATCACATGGCTCAGTTCACGCTTCCGAAGAACTCGAAGATCACAGAGGGAAAGACCTGGCCGAAGCCGCCGGGGTCGAACCGGCTGAGCGAGTTCCGCATCTATCGCTGGAATCCGGACGACGGCGCCAATCCGCGCATCGACACGTTCTACGTGGACCGCGACGATTGCGGCCCGATGGTCCTCGACGGGCTCATCTGGATCAAGAACAAGGTCGACCCCACCCTGACCTTCCGCCGCTCCTGCCGTGAGGGCATCTGCGGCTCTTGCGCCATGAACATCGACGGCACCAACACCCTCGCCTGCACCAAGGGCATGGACGAGGTGAATGCCGGCCAGGTGAAGATCTACCCGCTGCCGCACATGCCGGTGGTGAAGGATCTCGTCCCCGACCTCACCCGCTTCTACGCCCAGCACGCCTCCATCGAGCCCTGGCTGAAGACGACCACCGCCCGCCCCGAGAAGGAGTGGCGGCAGTCGAAGGAGGACCGCGAGAAGCTCGACGGCCTCTACGAATGCATCCTCTGCGCCTGCTGCTCCACCTCCTGCCCGAGCTACTGGTGGAACGGCGACCGCTATCTCGGCCCCGCGATCCTGCTGCAGGCCTATCGCTGGCTCATCGATTCCCGTGACGAGGCCACCGGCGAGCGCCTCGACAATCTCGAGGATCCGTTCCGGCTCTACCGCTGCCACACGATCATGAACTGCTCGAAGGCCTGCCCGAAGGGTCTCAACCCCGCCAAGGCCATCGCCGAGATCAAGAAGATGATGGTGGCGCGCCAGGTCTGACGCGCCCCGCACGCAAAAAAAGCGGCTGCAACAGCCTCAACGATCGGTTAACCAGAACGCGAACATCGTCAGCGTGTCGCGGCGCTGCCACGGAATCGCCGTTCCGTGGCGCCACCGTGGCACAGTCCGCGCATCGCGCGACCTCAGCCTCTGGGTGAACCGCTTCATGGGTATGCGCCCCGCCGCACTCGTCCTCTGCTCCATCCTCCTCGCCGGCTGCACCTCCTCGTCCCGCTTCGGCGACGGAGGCGGTGGCTCCGGCGGCTGGGGACGTTCCCCCGCCGTCGCCCGCACCGAGGTCCAGCCGCAGATCCGCCCGGCGCCGTCCGACGACATCATCCCCGGCGGTCAGCCCGGCGCCGCCGGCACGATCGAGAGCCAGGAGATCGCGCCGCCTTCCGTCTCCGGCCGCTCCGACACCGGTCCCCCGGCCGTCGACACGGCGCTCGCCCCCTCGGCCCAGCCGCAGATCATGCAGCCCGAACCGCCGCGTCCCGGCACCGCCACGCCCTCCGCGCCGCCCGTGGTCGCCGCCCTGCCGCGCCAGGAGCGCGCCGCCTCCGGCCCCACCAGCATCGCCGGCACCTGGACGGTGACGGATGCCGGCGACCGCTGCCGCATCACGCTCACCTCGACGCCGCTGTTCGAATTCTATCGCGCCAGCCCGCAGAACTGCCGCGCGCCCTCGCTCGCCCGCATCAACGCCTGGGAGCAGCGCGGCTCGGAGATCGTCCTGCTCCAGCCGGGCGGACGCGTCGCGGCCCGCCTGTCGCCGCAGGGCGGCGGGGCCTATGGCGGGGCCACCGCCACCGGCGCGCCGGTCACCATGGCCCGCTGAGGCTCAGCGCGCCCCGCTCCAGCCGGGCGCGCGCCTGATCAGGCCGATCTGCCGCTCCACCACCGTCTCCGCGGCCGCGGCCGAATCCCGCCACAGCTCCCGCCAGAGCGACAGCGGCGTCGCCGGCCGTGCCGCGACCCGCGCATGGCTGTCGCCGGAGGCATAGGTGATCCGCCCCTCGAAACGCGCCGCCAGACGTTGCATGGCGCGGTTGGAGGGCAGGCAGGTCATGACGAGGTCGGTGAGTCCGCGATTGCGGGCGGTGAGGAGCAGCCGGCCGAACAGGGCGGATCCGACGCCCGTCAGCCGCCAGTCCTCCTCGACGCTCACCGCCACCTCGCCGGTATGCGCCGGCATCAGGCGCAGTTCCGCGGCGCCGCGCAGCACGCCGTCGACGAAGAAGCCATGGACGATCGCGTCGGGTCCGAGCGCCTTGTCCGCATAGGCTGAGACCGTGGCGTCGGAGACCCCGGCCGCGAAGCGACCGTGGCGGGCATCCGCGTCGAGGCGGAGGAAATGCGCCTTCAGGAGGGCCGTCTCCCAGGCGTAGAGCTTGCGTATGACGCCGCTCGCGGTGAGGTCTTCCAGCATGGGGCGGTCTCCGGGGGGCGCAATGCGCCCGTCTGGCTGTCCCCTCACAAGTCCGGCGTCGTCTCCCGTTCGCGCTCTAGCCGACCGGCGTGCTCCCAGCAATGCCTATATTGCACTGCAACATGACGATCACGTCATACCTGCGGCCGTCGACGCGCGGCAAGGCCCACGCAAAAAGCCCCGGCCTTGGCGAGGCCGGGGCTCTTGCAGGACCGCCGGGAGGCGAAAACTTACTTCTTGAGGGCGCCGATGCCGCCGAACTTCTGATTGAAGCGCGACAGGCGACCGCCGCGGTCCATCAGCTGCTGCGAACCGCCCGTCCAGGCCGGATGGACCTTCGGGTCGATGTCGAGCTGGAGGACATCACCCTCCTTGCCGTAGGTCGAGCGCGTCGTGTACTCGGTGCCATCGGTCATCACGATCTTGATGGTGTGATAGTCGGGATGGATGTCGGCTTTCATGGGTCGTCCTCGAAGGGCGCCGCTCTCGAAGGGCAGGCGCTAAGGGTCGTGTCCTGTGATGAGAAGCCGCGCTATTAAAGGAACTCGGCGGTCTTTTCAAGCGAAGACCTGGGTTCCATCATCAGCAACGGGAAGACGAGTCCGCCATTCATGTCCACGGTCGATCCCCTGAGCGGAGGCCCCGCCGCCGCAGTGCCGGCGCGCCGCCCGAAGTTCCGCCCGCTGCTGCAGTTCCTGCCGTTCATGCTGCGTCATCCCGGCATGCTGGCCGGCGCCGGCATCGCCCTGCTCGTCGCCTCGCTGGCGACGCTGGCCGTGCCGCTCGCCATCCGCCGCATGATCGATTTCGGCTTCGCCGCCGAGGGCATGATCACCCAGTATTTCGGCATGCTGGTGGTCATCGCCGCCATCCTGGCGGTGGCTTCCGCCGCCCGCTTCTACCTGGTCACGACCATCGGCGAGCGCGTGGTGGCCGACATCCGCACCAGCGTCTTCAACCATCTGGCGACGCTGTCCCCCTCCTTCTTCGATACGGCGCGCACCGGCGAACTCGTCTCGCGGCTCACCGCCGACACCACGCAGCTCAAGTCCGCCCTCGGCGTCTCCGTCTCCATGGCGCTGCGCAACATCATCATGTTCGCCGGCGCCGTCGCCATGATGGTGATCACCTCGCCGCAGCTCTCCCTCTACGTGGTCGGCGCCATCCCCTTCCTCGTCCTGCCGCTGGTCGCCTTCGGCCGCAACGTCCGCCGCCGCTCGCGCGCGGCGCAGGACCGCCTCGCCGCCGCCTCCGCCTATGCCAGCGAGAACATCCAGGCGGTGCGCACCATGCAGGCCTTCACCGCCGAGGCGACGGTGACCCGTCGCTTCTCTGAAGCGGCCGAGGACGCCTATGAGGGCGCCCGCGGCGCCAACCGCGCCCGCGCCGTCCTCACCGCCGTCATCATCTTCCTCGTCTTCGCCAGCGTCGTGGCCGTGCTCTGGGCGGGCGCCCAGCAGGTGCTGGCCGGCACCATCACCGGCGGCCGGCTGTCGCAGTTCGTCCTCTACGCCGTCTTCGCGGCGAGCTCGCTGTCGCAGCTCTCGGAGGTCTGGAGCGAGATCAGCCAGGCGGCGGGCTCGGCCGAGCGGCTCGGAGAGATCCTCGCCGTCACTCCCGACATCAAGGCGCCGGAGAAGCCCCTGACGCTGCCCGAGCCCGCCCGCGGCGAGGTCGCCTTCGTCGCGGTGCGCTTCGCCTATCCGACGCGGCCGGAGACGCGCATCCTCGACGACGTCACCTTCGCGGTGAAGGCCGGCGAGCGCGTGGCGATCGTCGGCCCCTCCGGCTCCGGCAAGTCGACGCTCTTCGCCCTGGTGCAGCGCTTCTACGACCCGCAGGGCGGCGTCGTGCGCTTCGACGGCGTGCCGGTGGCCGAGGCCGACCCCGTCGCCCTGCGCTCGCGGATCGCCCTCGTGCCGCAGGACGTCGCCATCTTCGCGGCGTCGGTCGCCGAGAACATCCGCTACGGCCGTCCCGGCGCCACGGACGAGGAGGTGGCGGCCGCCGCCCGCATGGCCCATGCCGAGGAGTTCATCGCCCGCATGCCGGAGGGCTATGCCAGCCTCATCGGCGAGCGCGGCGTGACGCTCTCCGGCGGCCAGCGCCAGCGCATCGCCATCGCCCGCGCCATCCTGCGCGACGCGCCGCTGCTGCTGCTGGACGAGGCGACCTCGGCGCTGGACGCCGAGAGCGAGACCCTGGTGCAGGAGGCCCTGTCGCGGCTGATGGCAGGCCGCACCACCCTCGTCATCGCCCACCGCCTCGCCACCGTGCTCGACTGCGACCGCATCCTCGTCATGGACCAGGGGCGCATCGTCGAGCAGGGCACCCACGCCTCGCTCGCCGCGGCCGGCGGGCTCTACGCGCGCCTCGCCGAACTCCAGTTCAAGACCCAGGCGACGGTGGAGCGGGCGGCGGCGTCCACGCCATGAGGTCGATGGGCCGGCCCTGCTCGTTGACGCGCCCGCCCGTCCGCACGAAGCCCTGTCGCCGGTAGAAGGCGATGGCGCGGGCATTGTCGGCATTGACGTCCAGGGTGAGACCCGCGGGGCGCTCCTGCTTGGCGGCCGCCATCAGCGCATCGGCGACACCACGGCCCTGGTGGGCGATGCCGACCAGCATCTGGTCGATCCATCCCGTGACCGGGTGCACGGTCACGAAGCCGGCGGGGGCCTCGCCGTCGAGGGCGACGAGGATGGCCGTACCGTCGCGCTCCATCACCGCGATGCGGTCGAGGAGCCAACCCCGCCGCGTCTCGAAGTCGTAGATCGGATAGGCGCGGCCCCAGGCCGCCACCCACAGGTCGGCGAGCGCCGGCGTGAGGGTGGGACGATAGGGGACGATCCGGACCGTCACCGGTCCGTCAGGCGCAGCTCGATGCGCCTGTTGCGGGCGAGCGCCTCGGGGCCCTCGCCCTGGTCGATGGGCTGGAACTCGCCGAAGCCGGCTGCCACCAGCCGCTGCGGCGGGATGCCCTTGGAGATGAGGTACTGCACCACGGCGATGGCGCGCGAGGCCGACAGTTCCCAGTTGGAGCGGAAGCGGCCGCCCTGGATCGGCCGGGCGTCGGTGTGGCCGTCGACCCGCAGCACCCAGGGGATGTCGCTCGGAATATCCTTCTCGAGCTGGATCATGGCCGCCGCGAGCTTGTCGAGCTCCGCGCGGCCGCCGGGCTCCAGCTCGGCCTGGCTCGATCCGAAGAACACCTCCGAACCGAAGACAAACCGGTCGCCGACGACGCGGATGTCCGAGCGCTCGGCGAGGATCTCGCGCAGACGACCGAAGAACTCGGAGCGGTAGCGCGACAGTTCCTGCACGCGCTGCGCGAGGGCGAGGTTCAGCCGGCGCCCGAGATCGGTGATGCGGCTCTGGGCGTCCCGGTCGCGGGCTTCACTGGCGCCCAGCGCCTCCTCGAGCGAGGCGAGCTGCCGGCGCAGCGCGGTGATCTGCTGGTTGAGGAGCTCGATCTGCGAGAGCGCCGCCTGGGCCGTCTGGCGCTGCTGGGCGAGCTGCTGCTCCAGTGAGGTGGCCCGGCCCGCCTGGGCGCCCGCCTGGCCCTGCGCGTCGTCCAGGAGCCCCTGCAGGCGCCGCCGTTCGGCGTCCGAGGTCCCGAGCGTCGCGGTGATGGCGGCGAGGCCCTCCTGCAGCGTCTGCCGCTGGCCGCGTTCGAGCTGCAGCAACTCGCCGAGCTCGGCGATCTGCCGCTGCAGCCGCAGCATGGCGTCGTCCTTGCCGGCAATGTCGCGCGACAGGAAATACTGCGCCAGCATGAACACCGAGAGCATGAAGATGATGGCCAGGAGGAAGGTCGACAGCGCGTCGACGAACCCCGGCCAGTAATCGATCCCGCGGTCCCCGCGGCGCGACCGCGACAGGGCCATCAGACCGGTCCCCGCTCGCGCAGCATCTGTTCGAGCAGGCGCCGCAGCTCCTTCTGGTCGGCGGACTGGGCCTGCATCCAGTCACGCACCACCTGCTGCTCGGAGCGCATATGAGTGACGAGGCCCTGGATGCCCTCGGCGAGATTGGCCATGGCGGCGCTGGCGCGCTGGTTGGACGAGCCCTCGCCCAGCGCCTCGCGCAGCCTGTCGAAGGCGCGCTGGAGATCGGCGACGCTCACCTGCGGAGCGCCGCCCTCCTGGGTGGGGCTGATGACGGCCATGTCCTGCACGGTCGAGGACAGCCAGTCTTCCACCTCGGTGTAGAAGCGGTTCTGCGCCTGGCTCGCCTGCAGGTCGAGGAAGCCGAGGACGAGCGACCCGGCGAGGCCGAAGAGCGAGGACGAGAAGGCGATGCCCATGCCGCCCAGCGGCTCGGCGAGGCCGCGCTTCATGTCCTCGAAGATGGTGCCGAGCTCGCCCTGGTTGGACAGGCTGTTGATGACGCGGCCGACCGAGGTCACCGTCTCGATCAGGCCCCAGAACGTGCCGAGAAGGCCGAGGAAGACGAGAAGGCCGGTGAGGTAGCGGGCGAGTTCGCGCCCCTCGTCGAGGCGGGTGGCGAGCGAATCGAGCAGCGATCGCATGGTGACCGTGGAGATCGCCATCTGGCCGCTGCGTGCGCCGAGCATGGTCGCCATGGGCGCGAGCAGCACCGGCGGCTTCTCGACTGCTATGCCCGGATCGGCGAGGCGGAAGGTGTTGACCCAGCGCGCCTCGCGGAAGAGGCGGATCACCTGCCGGAACGACAGGATGACGCCGATCAAGCCGACCGCGACGATGACGCCGTTGAGGCCGGGATTGGCCATGAAGGCCACCTGCACCTCGCGCTGCAGGACGAAGACGACGAGGCCGACCAGCGCCAGGAACACCAGCATGCGGAACAGGAAGATCCGCGGGGACGAGACCTTGAAAGGATCGAGTTCGCGGGCCATCGGTACTCATCGGCATGTTGAGGGTTCGGACAGGCTAACCCCACCGGACCCAGAAATGAAGCAAACCTTGCGTCAGGCCCGTGACGGCTGGCCTGACGGCACGGCGGTGGGCCGCTCAGGCGCCGAGAAGGCCCTCCGCCTTCGCCTTGTCGAGCGTCCGGTCGAGCGTCCGCGCGACGCGGTCGAAGAGGTCGTCGATCTCCTCCGGCGTGATGATCAGCGGCGGGCAGATGGCGAGCGAATCCCCGAGATTGCGGATGATCAGGCCTTCCTCCTGCGCGATCGCCGTGGCATAGGCGCCGAGGCCGGCCTTGGCCTCGAAGGCCTTCTTCGTCGGCTTGTGCGCGACCATCTCCAGCGCGCCGACCAGGCCGACGCCGCGCGCCTCGCCCACCAGCGGGTGGTCGGCGAGCGCCTGCAGATGCGCCTGGAACTGCGGCGCCTTGGCCGCCGCCTTCTCGATGATGCGATCGCGCTCGTAGATTTCGAGGGTCTTCAGCGCCACCGCCGCGCCGACCGGATGGCCGGAATAGGTGAAGCCGTGGCCGAATGTGCCGGTCTTCTTCGATTCGATGATGGTCGCCTGGTACATCTCCTCGGGGATCATCACCGCGCCCACCGGCATGTAGGCCGAGGTCAGCGCCTTGGCGACCGAGATGGCGTCCGGCTTGTAGCCCAGCACCGAGGAGCCGAACCACTCGCCGAGGCGCCCGAAGCCGCAGATCACCTCGTCGGCGATCATGTAGACGTCGTAGCGTCGGCACACCGCCATGATCTTCTCGAAATAGCCCTTCGGCGGCACGATCACGCCGCCGGCGCCCATCACCGGTTCGGCGATGAAGGCGGCGACCGTGTCGGGCCCCTCGCGCAGGATCATGTCCTCGAGATCCTGGGCGCAGCGGCTGGCGAACTCCTCCTCGGTCTCCCCCTCCAGCCCGAAGCGATAGTAGTGCGGGCAGGACGTGTGCAGGATGCCGGAGATCGGCAGGTCGAAATCGGTGTGGTTGGCGGGCAGGCCGGTCAGCGAGGCCGAGGCGATGGTGACGCCGTGATAGGCCCTGAGCCGCGAGATGATCTTTTTCTTCTGCGGACGTCCCAGCGCATTGTTCATGTACCAGACCATCTTGATCTGGCTGTCGTTGGCCTCCGAGCCCGAGCAGACGAAGAACACCTTGGAGATCGGCACCGGCGCCTTCTCCTTCAGCTTCTCGGCGAGCTCGATGGCCGGGTCGTGGCTTTTTCCGCCGAACAGATGGGTGAAGGAGAGCTTCTTCATCTGCTCGTAGGCGGTCTCGGCGAGCTCCTCGTTGCCGTAGCCGAGCGCGGTGCACCACAGCCCCGCCATGCCCTCGATATAGGGCTTGCCGTCGACGTCGTAGACATAGATGCCCTTGGCCCGCTCCAGCACCAGCGTGCCCGTGTCCCGGATGGTCGCCTGATTCGTGTAGGGGTGAAGAACGGTTTCCAGGTCGCGGACCTGCAGGTTGGTCAAAGCCATGGCGGCCTCCGATGCGGGGATGGCGGAGTGAACCCGATCGGCGGGCGGCCTGTCAAAGCAGGACAGGCTCGCAAAAGGACAGCCCCTGCTACAATTCGAAACCTAGCCTTCGGGCGGCATGTCCTTGGGCTCGGAAGGGGCGGTGACCGCCACCACGCCCGCCGACGTCCGGGCCTTGGGGTCGCGCCGCTTCAGCCGGCGCGGCGGCAGGATTTCAGGGTCGCTCACCACCTTCTTGGCGAGGAAGATGGCGGCGTCCAGCTTGGTGAAGGACCGGCCGCGGTAGAACTTCAGGGCGTTGTCGTTGTTCTCCGCCACCTCCAGCACCAAGTGGGTGCAGCCGCGCAGGCGGGCGAGATGTTCGAGCTGCTCCAGTACGAAGGTGCCGAGGCCGCGGCCCTGGAACTCCGGGTCCACCGCCAGCTCCTCGACGAAGAGCGGGCGCATGTCGCGGGCGCGGAAATAGCGCTCGTTCATCCAGTTGTCGGTGCCGATGATGGTCAGCGCGCATTCGGCATAGCCGACGATCCGCTCCTTGCCGCCGAGGCGGATGACGAAGAGCAATTGCTCGATGCCCTTCTCGTCGAAGACCTCGAGGAAGCGCTTCTTCGATTTCGGCCGCTGGTACTCCACCGTCGAGCGGTTCACCTCGCGGAACACCGCCTTGATGAACTCCCAGGTGCGGTTGAGGTCGCGCTTGTTGAGATGGCGCACCCGCACTTGCGGTTCGGCGTCGGCAAGGTCGTCGGCGTGGCGGTCCTCGGCGGCCATTGTCGTCCCGGATGGTGTTGCGCTCCGCTCCTCTTAGCCCAGTCGCGCCGGGCCGGCATAGCCCACAGCCTGCCGACCCATTCGCGCCGCGCATGACGCCGCGGCAGCCGGCCCGGCTTGCGGCGGAGGGTGCGGCAATGCCACCGTGCCCGCCGCATTCCAGGACCCGAGGGGAATTCCATGGCCGCCGATCTGTCGCTGATCGAGAAGAGCGCTACCGACATCGTCAAGCTCTTGAAGGCGGGGGAGGTGACGCCGATCGACCTGCTCGACACGCTGGAGAAGCGCATCAAGGCGGTGGACGGCAAGGTCAACGCCCTGCCGACGCTGTGCTTCGACCGCGCCCGCAAGCACGCCCGCGCGCTGATGAAGAAGCCGAAGGAGGGCAGGGGCCTCCTGCAGGGCATGCCCGTGCCGATCAAGGACCTCACCGACGTCGCCGGCGTGCTGTCGACGCAAGGGTCCCCGATCTTCAAGGACTTCGTGCCGGAGGCCTCCAACATCCTGGTCGAGCACCTCGAGGCCCAGGGCGGCGTCATCTACGCCAAGTCCAACACGCCGGAATTCGGCGCCGGCGCCAACACCTTCAACGAGGTCTTCGGCGCCACCGTGAACCCCTACAACACCAAGCTGTCGGCGGCCGGCTCCTCCGGCGGCGCCGCCGTGGCGCTCGCCACCGGCATGGCCTGGCTCGCCCACGGCTCCGACATGGGCGGCAGCTTGCGCAATCCCGCGAGCTTCTGCGGCATCGTCGGCATGCGCCCCTCGCCGGGCCGCGTCGCCGCCACGCCCGGCACCAAGATCGACGCGACGCTGGGCGTCGAGGGCCCCATGGCCCGCACGGTCACCGACCTCGCTTTGCTGCTCGACGCCATGAGCGGCGACGACCACCGCGACCCCCGCTCGCTGCCCGCCCCGAAGAAGAGCTTCCGCTCCATTCTCAAGGGGCCGTGGAAGCCGAAGCGCGTCGCCTGGTCGCCGGACCTCGGCATCACCCCGGTCGACCCGGAGGTGCGCGCCATCACGGAAGCCGCGGCGAAGCGCTTCAAGGAGGCCGGCGTCATCGTCGAGGAGGCTCATCCCGACTTCTCCGAAGTGCACGAGTGCTTCGGCACGCTGCGCGCCTATGCCTTCGCCACCACCAAGTTCGAGCTCCTCAAGACCCACCGCGACAAGCTGAAGCCGGAGGTCATCTGGAACATCGAGAAGGGCCTGAAGCTCACCATGGACGAGCTGACCCGCGCCGAGGCCCAGCGCCAGACCATGCTGCGCCGGACCCTCGCCTTCTTCGACCGCTATGACCTCCTGCTCACCCCGGCGACCATCGTCGCCGCCTATCCGGTCGAGCAGCGCTATGTCGCCGAATGCGACGGCTTCACCTTCCCGGACTACGTGCAGTGGCTCTCCATCGCTTACGCGCTGACGACGGTCTCCTGCCCCGCCCTGTCGCTGCCCTGCGGCTTCACGAAGGACGGCCGCCCGATCGGCCTGCAGATCGCCGCCCGCCCCCACGGCGAGGACCGGGTTCTGGCCGGCGCGAAGATCATGGAGGACATCCTCGGCATCGGTTCGGTGAAGCCGGTCGATCCCAGGGGGTGAGGCGGGGGGAGGCCCTTTGCTTTCCGCTCCGGCCGCTGCGTCGCCTCGCAGCAAGCATGACGGTGCCGCGCATTTACCTCTCCCCGGCGGGGAGAGGTCGGCCGAAGGCCGGGTGAGGGGGATCTGGTCCTCCTCGTCGATTCTCTCCCCCTCACCCGCCTCGCTTGACGCTCGGCGACCTCTCCCCGCCGGGGAGAGGTGAAGGTGGAGCCCATGCCGTGGCCGCGGATGTTGGGGGGTCTTCCCGAGAAGCGCCCGCCACCCTCACCGTTAACGGACCATCCACCCTCATCGGCGGTTTTCACGCTCCCTCGTCCACCTCGTGTTAAACATGATCCGGGTCGCGAGAGGTTGGGGAGATGGCCGTGGTTCGCCACGCCTTGCGGCTCGTCGTCGTGCTCGGAACCGTGCTTGCTGCCGCGGGCGCCGCGGCGCAGGACGTACGCCATTCCGCCATTCCCGATTTCGACGCGGTCGCCGCCGCCAACCGCGGCTTCGGCGGCTTCTACGTCGCCGGCGGCTTCGGCTACGGCACGGCCGCCCACCGGGACTTCACCATCGTCGACGGCTTCGCCTGCCCGGGGGCGGGGGTGCCCTATCTCGGGCCGGTCTCGCTCGGCGGCGGGTCGGGCTGCCGCACCTCCGCGGGGCTCTCCGGCCTCACCGTCCATGCCATGGCCGGCTGGAATTTCGGCGGGCCGCAGGGCTGGATCTCCGGCATCGAGATCCGCGGGCGGCTCGGCCGCGAAGCGGGTTCCGGCCGGCTCGGCGGCTCGAGCATCGTCTCCATCCCCGGCCTCGCGCCCTACACCAACACGGCCTCCGGCACCTACCGCGCCAGCATCGACAACAGCCTCGCCGTCACCGGCCGCTGGGGCTATGCCTTTTCCGGCTTCATGCCCTTCGTGAAGGCCGGCCTCGGCATGGCCCGGCTTTCGGAGCAGGTCGATTTCGACGCCACCGGATCCAGGTCCTGCACGGTCGGCCCTCCGGTCTCGTGCACGTCCGGCGGGCGGGTGGCGAGCCGCACCTCGCGCTGGCTGCCGGCCGCGGTCTTCGGCGCCGGCCTGGAAGTGCCCCTCGGCCGCGCCTTCATCCGGCTCGACGGCGAGCTCGAGGCGGTCTTCTCGCCGTCGCAGAACCTGACGCAGACCCTCGCCGGCCAGGCGCTGGTCACCGTTACGGGAACCGGCACGGGGGTGACGCCCACAACCGTCGGCCAGGCCTCGCTGCGGTCCGAGAACTGGGTCCTGTCGCGGCGGATCATGCTCTCCGGTGGCTTCCGGTTCTGACCGGGCGTCACTATGTTCACCGGCTCAAGGACCGCGGGATGACCCCGGCGGCAGTGACCCCGGCGCTGATGACCACCACCCGAATGACGACGCTTCCCTCCGGCCTGACGGTCGTGACGGATGCCATGCCCCATCTGAAGACCGCCTCGATCCAGGTGACCTTCGGCGTCGGCGGCCGCGACGAGCGGGCGGACGAGCACGGCATCAGCCATCTTCTGGAGCACATGGCCTTCAAGGGCACCACGAAGCGCACGCCGCGCGGCCTCGCCGAGGAGATCGAGGCGGTCGGCGGCGACCTCAACGCCGCCACCGCCTCGGAGAACACCTCCTACTACGCGAAAGTGCTGGGCGAGGACCTGCCCGTCGCCATCGACATCCTCTCCGACATCCTCACCGATCCCCAGTTCCATCCGGAGGAACTGGTCAAGGAGAAGAACGTCATCGTCCAGGAGATCGGCGCCGCCGAGGATGATCCCGACGACGTCGTGGTGGATCATTTCATCGCCGAGGCCTATCCGGGCCAGCCGCTGGGGCGCACCATCCTCGGCACGCCCCAGGCGGTCCGCGCCGCGACACCCGACAAGCTGCGCGCCTATATGGACCGCTCCTATGCCGCGCCGCGCGCGGTGGTGGCCGCGGCCGGCGCCGTCGACCACGACCGGGTCGTCGACGCCGTCGCCCGCGCCTTCGAGGCCCTGCCGCAGCAGGCGCCTCCCGCCTGCGAGGCCGCCCGCTACGCCGGCGGGGCCACCACCATCGCCCGGCCGCTGGAACAGACCAATCTCGTCTTCGGCTTCGAGGGCATGAGCTACCGCGACCCCGACATCTACGCCGTCGGCGTCTTCAACAACCTGCTCGGCGGCGGCCTGTCCTCGCGCCTGTTCCAGGACGTGCGGGAGGACAGGGGGCTCTGCTACGAGATCCACTCCTTCCACTGGTCCTACAACGACACCGGCGTCTTCGGCATTTCCGCCGGCACCGACCCGGCCGACGCCGTCGACCTCTTCAACCTCACCATGGATGTGCTCAACGCCACCGTTGAGGGAGCGAGCGAGGCGGAGGTGGGCCGCGCCAAGGCGCAGATGAAGGTCGGCCTCCTCGGCGCCCTCGAAAGCTCGTCCTCGCGCACCGACCAGATGGCCCGCCAGGTGCTCGTCTTCGGCCGCACCCTCGATCTCGAGGAGATCGCGGCGAAGATCGACGCGGTCACGGTGGAGGATGCCCGCGCGGCCGGCGCAAGGCTGGTGCGCTCCTCGCCCATGACCTTTGCCGCCATCGGGCCCAAGCGTGGGCTGGACAAGGTGCGGAAGCTGGCCGAACAATTCCGCTCGACATGAACGCCACGCCCAAGGCTCCCATCCGCCGGTCTCCCGCAGGTCGGCCCCTCTCCCTGTTGCGGGCGGTGGGGCTGGCCTATGCCGCGCCGGAGCCGGTGGTGGGGCCGAAGGTGGTGCTGCGCCTGCCCGACATGGGCGACTACGAGGCCTGGTCCCGGCTGCGTGATGCGAGCCGCCGCTTCCTCGTGCCCTGGGAGCCGGCCTGGCCGCCGGACGACCTCACCCGCACCGCCTTCCGCCGCCGCATCGCCCGCTACCGGCAGGACTGGCGCGACGACCAGGGCTACGCCTTCTTCCTCCACCGCAAGGAGGACGGCGCCCTCGTCGGCGGCCTGACGCTGACCAATGTCCGCCGCGGCGTCGCCCAGACCATCTCGCTCGGCTACTGGATGGGCGAGTCCTTCGCTGGCCAGGGCTATATGAGCGCCGGCGTCCGGGCGGTCATTCCCTATGCCTTCGGCGTTCTCGGCTTCCGCCGCATGGAGGCGGCCTGCGTGCCTGAGAACGCCGCCTCGGTCGGCCTGCTGGAGCGCGTCGGCTTCACCCGCGAGGGGCTCGCCCGGCAATATCTGTGCATCAACGGCACGTGGACCGACCACGCGCTCTATGCCTTCGTCCAGGGTGACCGGCTCGGCTGAACCGGCCTCTCAGTCGACGATGAAGAGCTTGGCGCCCTTCGGCGCCTGCGACCGGTGCGCCTCGGCACCGTCGGCCACCTGATAACTCATCCCCGGCTTCAGCACGAAGACCCGGCCGTCCTCCAGCGTCGTCTCCAACTCGCCCTCGAGGCAGAAGAGCACGTGGCCCTTGGAGCACCAGTGGTCCGACACGTAGCCGGCCGAGTACTCCACCATGCGCACGCGGATGGCGTTGCCCTCGGGGCCGAAATGCCGTGTGCGCCAAAGGGCCTCGCCCACCTCGCCGGCATGGCGGGTGGGCTGGACGGTGGACCAGTCCACCGTGCCGAAGGGGATGTCGGACATCTTCATGGGGCTGGACCGGTCAGAACAGGTGGATGAGGCCGGGCTTCAGGAGACCGATGGCGGAAAAGGCGATGCCGACGAGGCCGAGGCCACCGGCGAGCCAGGCCAGCGCCATGGCCCCCGTCACCACCGCGGCGGAGGCAAGAACGATGGCGATCTGGAACGCCGCCGACGAGATCTCGAAGTCGTGGTAGCGCTTGTAGGAGACGTCGCGCTTCTTCTCCGCCGCCTGGGCGCGGGCGGAGAGCTGGCGCCGGCCCTCGTTGGTCTCCGGCTCGTTGTCCCAGCGGGCGGCGCGGCCCTGCCAGGTTTCGATCTGCCGGGTCATGGCGGCCTTGGCCGCCTCGTCGGTCACCGCGTTGCGGGTGATCGTCATGTCCTCGGCGGCGGTGGTCACCGCCGTCATGCGGATGGTCTTCGCCTGGAAGAAGGCCCAGAGGTTGGAAGCCTCCACATTGGCGTTGAGCGCATCGGTCTGCGAGCTCTTGGCGGCCGTCTCGGCGAGCGCCAGGAAGAGCGCGAGGACGGCGATGAGGAGGGCGATCTTCTTGTTCGACGGGTCGATATGGCCGTGGCCGGACATGGGATGATTCCTCTGGGGAAGGACGCGCGCGTGGCTTTGCCCGCTGCGGCGTTCTGGCGCAAGGGGACTCTTGCGCCGCCGCGCTTTTGCCGAACGCCGGTGAACCGATTAAGACAGCGCCCATGACCATCTGGGGAAAACTGGCGGGGGCCGCCGCGGGCTTCATGCTGGGCGGGCCGATCGGCGCGCTGCTGGGCGCACTCGCCGGCCATTTCATCGTCGACGAGGGGCTTCTGGCTCCCGAGCAGGGCCCGCCCCTGCAATCGGTGGTCTTCACCGTCGGCCTCATCGCGCTCGCCGCCAAGATGGCCAAGGCCGACGGCGTGGTGACCCGCGACGAGGTCGCCGCCTTCCGCCGGCTCGTGTCGGTGGCGCCGGAGGACGAGGCTCACGTCTCCCGCCTCTTCGACCTCGCCAAGCAGAGCACGGCCGGCTTCGACGCCTATGCCCGCCAGCTCGCCCAGCTCCTGAAGGACAAGCCCGATACGCTGGAGGACTTGGTCGACGGCCTCTTCGGCATCGCCACGGCCGACGGCGCCGTCCACGCCGACGAGCGCGCCTATCTCGCCGAGGTCGCCGCCATTTTCGGCCTGCCGGAACAGGCCTTCTCCCGCATCGAGGCGCGCCACGTCGTCGCCGGCCCGCGCGACCCCTACCGCGTCCTCGGCCTCGCGCCCGATGCCGCCGACGGCGAGATCAAGCAGGCCTGGCGCGCCCTGGTGCGGCAGTATCACCCCGACCGCCTCATCGGCCGCGGCGTGCCGGCCGAGTTCGTCGTCATCGCCACCGGCAAGATGGCCGCCATCAACGAGGCCTATGACGTGCTGCGCCGGGCGAGGGGGTTCGCATGAGCGGCGCCTGCGGCCACGATCACGAACACGATCACCACGACGACGGCCCGCTGGAACGGCCCGACTCGCCCTGGGTGAACGGCCTCGCACCCTCGCCGAACCACGACGAGCGCCGCGCCCCCGTCGACATCCTGATGATGCACTACACCGGCATGCAGGACGGCATGGCCGCGCTCCACCGGCTCTGCGACCCGAACCCGCCGAGGGTCTCGGCCCATTACGTGGTGTTCGAGGACGGCGAGATCGTCCAGTGCGTCGCCGAGGGCCGGCGCGCCTGGCATGCGGGGGCCGGCTCATGGCAGGGGAGGGAGGACGTCAATTCCCGCTCCATCGGCATCGAGATCGTCAATCCCGGCCACGAATTCGGCTACCGGCCCTTCCCGGAGGAGCAGGTCGCGGCGGTTGTGAACCTCTCCCGCGACATTCTCATGCGCCATCCGCAGATCGCTCCCGCCGGGGTTCTCGCCCATTCCGACACCGCACCGGGCCGCAAGCAGGATCCCGGCGAGCTCTTCCCCTGGGGGCGGCTCGCCGAGGAGGGCGTCGGCCTCTGGGTGCCGCCGGCCCCGCTGCAGCCCGGCCCGGTCTATCGCCGCGGCGAAGAGGGCCCGCCGATCCAGGCGGTGCAGGCGCTCTTCGCCATGGCCGGCTACGGGCTTCAGGTGACCGGCGTCTTCGACGGGCCGACCGAGGCCGTGGTCACCGCCTTCCAGCGCCACTGGCGGCAGGAGAAGGTGGACGGCGTCGCCGACGCCTCGACCCTCCGCACCCTGCGCGATCTCCTCGCCGCGCGCTGACCGGCTTGCCAAACCGCGCCCCCCGCGGGAGGCTCGCCCCATGCGCACGCTCGTCCTCCTCGCCGCCCTCATCGCACCCCTGCCGGCGGCGGCGCAGCCCGGCCTGCCGGAGGGCTTCGTCCACCTCGCCGACGTCGCGCCCACCGTCCGCCAGGACATCCGCTATGCCGGCGCGCGCAACTTCCTCGGCCGACCCGTCGCCTTCTATGGGGCCGGCGAATGCATCCTCACCCGCCGCGCCGCCGAGGCGCTGGCCCGGGCCCAGGCGGAGATCGCGCCGCGCGGCCTCACCCTCGTCGTCTGGGACTGCTATCGCCCGTCGGGCGCCGTCGCCGACATGATGGCCTGGACCCGCGATGCGGCCGACCAGCGCATGAAGGCGGTCTTCTACCCCGCCGTGGACAAGGCCCGCCTCTCCCTCGACGGCTATCTCTCCTCGCGCTCCACCCATTCCCGCGGCTCCACCGTCGACCTCGGCATCGCCCGCGCCGGCGCGGTGGCCGGCGCCGCGGCCGGGGCATGCACCGAGCCCGCCGGCCGGCGCCTCGACGACGGCGTGCTCGATTTCGGCACGTCCTATGACTGCTTCGACCCGCGCGCCCATGTCCGCGCCCCCGGCATCGGCCGCGAGGCCGCCGCCAACCGCGCCATGCTGGCCTCGCTGATGCAGCGCCACGGCTTCCGCGCCTATGCCAAGGAATGGTGGCACTTCCAGCTCGCGCAGGAGCCGTTTCCCGGCCGCAGCTTCGATTTTCCCGTCATGCAGCGGCGGCAGAGGTGACCTGATACGGACGCCGCAGGGAACGGCGGCCCGTCGGGTGCATTGTGTTGGAGCAGTGCTGGAGGCTGAGCCATGACCGACGTCCGACCCGCCACCCCCGAAACCGCCCGCACGGGCCATTCGCTCGGCGCCCATCTCGTGCCGCTGCGCCGCAACTGGGGCTGGCTGATGGGCGCCGGCATCGCGCTCATCGCCCTCGGTCTGTTCGGGCTGGTCGCGGCCAACCTCTTCACCGTGGTGAGCACCCTGTCCTTCGGCGCCATGATGCTGGTCGCCGGCGGCGTGCTGCTCTTCGATTCGTTCCGCCGCGAGGGCTGGCAGAGCCGATTGGCGATGATCGCCATCGGCGTGCTCTACATCGCCACCGGCGTCCTCGTCTTCTACAACCCGCTCCAGGCGGTCGTCGCCCTGACGCTGGTCTGCGCCGCCATGCTGGTCGCGGTGGGGTTGCTGCGAATCGTCACCGCCTTCCACATGCGCCCGCTCGTCGTCTGGGGCTGGGTGCTGGCCTCGGGCATGATCTCGCTGTTGCTCGGCCTCTTCATCTTCGTGCAACTGCCGCAGGCGGCGCCCTGGGTGCTCGGCACCTTTCTCGCCGTGGAGCTGATCTTCCAGGGGTGGTCCTACGTCTTCCTGGCGCGCGCCATCCGCTCCACCTTCGACGGCGTCCATGCCAAGCCCATCGCCTGACGCCTCCGGCATGGTCACCAAATCCTTGCCGGAAACCGTTTCTTAACGGCCGCCCGCGTTAATGAGGCGTTGACGACACGAGGCCCGCGGACAGGCCCCGCGGGTCGTGATCGTCACCGACGCCCGTGATGCCATGCCGGTCCTGAGCGAGCAGCCGTTTCCGACGCCCGAGGCGCGTGCCCCGCACGCGCGCTCGGCGTGGGGGTGGCGCCCGTCCGACCGCCGGCCTCGCCCCGTCGGCGCGGCGCGCGGGAGGATCGGCATGACGGGTCTAGGCGGCATGGGAGGCACGGGCGACATGTCCCGGCACGTGCCCGTGCTGCTGGCCGAGGTCGTGGCCGCCCTCTCTCCCGCCGACGGCGACGTGATCATCGACGGCACCTTCGGCGCCGGCGGCTACAGCCGCGCCCTGCTTGACGCCGCCGACACCCGCATCCTCGCCATCGACCGCGATCCCACCGCCATCGCCGGCGGCACCGCCATGGTGGACGCCTTCGCCGGCAGGCTCACCCTCGTCCACGATCGCTTCGCCCGTCTCGACGCCATAGCCGCCGAATGCGGCCACGCGGGCGTCGACGGCGTCGTCCTCGACATCGGCGTCTCGTCCATGCAGCTCGACGAGGCCGAGCGCGGCTTCTCCTTCCGCTTCGACGGTCCTCTCGACATGCGCATGGCGAGCGAGGGCGAGAGCGCCGCCGATCTCGTCGCCAGGCTCGAGGAAACCGCCCTCGCCGATCTCATCTACACCTATGGCGAGGAGCGCCTGTCGCGGCCCATCGCCAAGGCCATCGCCCGCGAGCGGGCGGTCGAACCGATCCTCACCACCCGCCGCCTCGCCGACATCGTCGCCCGCGTCGTGCGCTCCAAGCCCGGCGACATCCATCCGGCGACGCGCACCTTTCAGGCGCTGCGCATCGCCGTGAACGACGAACTCGGCGAGCTCGAAGCGGCGCTGGAGGCCGCCGAGCGGGTGCTGAAGCCCGGCGGTCGCCTGGCGGTCGTCACCTTCCACTCGCTCGAGGACCGCATCGTCAAACAGTTCCTGGTCGAGCGGTCCGGCAAGGCCCCCGGCGGCTCGCGCCATATTCCGGCGGCCCGCCCGCCCGAGCCGACATTCACCCTGCTGACGCGCAAGGCGGTCGCCGCCTCCGAGGCCGAGAGCCGCGCCAATCCGCGCGCCCGCTCCGCCAAGCTGCGCGCCGCGCTGCGCACCGCCGCGAGCCCGAGGACCCGCCCATGATGCGTCTCCTCAACATCGTCGTGGTGGCGGCCCTGATCGTCGCGGCGGCCTATGTCTATCGCATCAAATACGAGGCGACCCGCCATGCCGAGCAGGTCGCGAAGCTGCAGCTCGAGATCAAGCGCGAACGCGAGACCATCGCCGAGCTCAAGGCGCAATGGGCGCACCTCAACAGCCCCGACCGGCTGCAGGCCCTCGCCGAGAAGCATCTGCGGCTCCGGCCGCTGGCCATCAACCAGTTGCACGATCTCGCGGGCCTGCCCGACAAGCCCTTCGTCGATCCCGATCCGATCGGCTCGATGCTGGAGGCCCTCGGTTCCGGCGCCGATCCCGTGGTGACCGGTTCGGTGCCCGGCATGCCGCTGCCGCAACGCCGCCCGGCAGGAGGCCGCTGATGACCCCTCGGCCGTCCTTCCTGATGCGTGCCCGCCATGCCCTCGCCTGGGTGCTCGCCGGCCCGCAATCGGAACGCCTGAAGAAGGCAAAGTCGCGCGTGCGCCTCGCCATGCTCGGCTTCGGCGCGCTCTATGGCGTCATCGCCGTCAGCCTCGTCCTCTACGTCGTGCGCTACGACCGCTCGGCCCAGTCCGGCGTGCGCAGCGCCGAGGCGGTGTCCTCCACTCGCCCGGACATCCTCGACCGCAACGGCGAGGTGCTCGCCACCGACGTGCGCGCCATCTCGCTCTATGCCGAGCCGAAGAAGCTCGCCGCCAGCTTCGACGTCGACGAGGCGACCGAGCTCCTCACCGCCGTCCTGCCGGACCTCGACCAGCGCGAGGTGCGCGAGCGCCTGCGTTCGGGCAAGGGCTTCGTCTGGCTGCGCCGCGAGATCACGCCGACTCAGCGCGACCAGATCCACCGCCTCGGTATTCCCGGCGTCGGCTTCCTGCGCGAGGCCAAGCGCACCTATCCCAACGGGGCGACGCTGTCCCACGTGCTCGGCATGGTCAACGTCGACAACCAGGGCCTCGGCGGCATCGAGCGCTACATCGACAACCAGGGCCTCGCCGAACTGCACCGCGCCGGTTTCGTCACCGACCGCAATCAGGCGGCCGTCCAGCTCTCCATCGACCTGCGCGTCCAGCACGTGCTGCGCGATGAACTGGTCCAGGCGCACCAGAAGTTCCGCGCCAAGGCGGCGGCCGGCGTCATCGTCGACGTCAATACCGGCGAGATCCTGGCGCTCGCCTCGATCCCCGACTACGACCCGAACCGGCCCTCCACCGCCGCCGGCTTCGACCGCGCCAACCGCATCACCACCGGTGTCTACGAGATGGGTTCGGTGATGAAGTCGCTCACCACCGCGATGGCGCTGGATTCCGGCCGCTTCACCATCAACTCCACCCTCGACGCCCGTTTCCCCATGGCGGTCGGCCGCCACCAGGTGAAGGACTTCCACGCCCAGCGCCGCGTGCTGACCCTGCCCGAGGTCTTCACCTATTCGTCCAACATCGGCACCAGCCGCATGGCCCTCACCCTCGGCGGCGAGCACCAGCGGTCATTCCTGCGCCGCCTCGGCCAGTTCGACCGGGTCGTCACCGAGATCGGCCCCTCGACGGCGCCGCTCGTGCCGCGCCGCTGGGCCGACATCACCGCCGCCACCGTCTCCTTCGGCCACGGCATTTCGGTGGCCCCGCTGCAGGCGGTCATGGGCACGGCGGCCCTCGTCAACGGCGGCCGGCTCATCCAGCCGACCTTCCTGCGCCGCACGCCGGACGAGGCCAACGCCATCGCCCGCCAGGTCATCCGTCCCGAGACCTCCCAGGCCATGCGCTTCCTGATGCGCCTCAATTCCGAACGCGGGTCGGGTCGCCGCGCCGAGGTCGACGGCTTCTATGTCGGCGGCAAGACCGGCACGTCCGAGAAGGTCATCGGCGGCCGCTATTCCAAGGACAAGCAGCTCAACTCCTTCATGGCCATCTTCCCCGCCGACCAGCCGCGCTACCTCCTGCTCGTCATGCTCGACGAGCCGCGCGGCATCCCGGAGACCCACGGCCTCGCCACCGCCGGCTTCAACGCCGCGCCGACCGCCGGCCGGGTGATCGCGAGGTCCGCGCCGCTCCTCGGCCTGCAGCCGCGCTTCGACATGCCGCCGGCCATGCAGGCGATCCAGGCGGGCTACCGGATGCCGGGGCGGTGAGGGGCCTGCCCCATCTCCGCCATAGTGCCTGACGCTGATGTCCGCGAACCGAGATCACCGCGCCCCATGCCTTCCCAAACCCTTCGATCCCTGCTCGCCGAGGAGACGCCGCCGGGGCTTTCGTCTCTCGCCGTCTCCGGTATCACCGCCGACAGCCGGGCGGTCGCAGCGGGCACCCTCTTCTTCGCGCTGAGGGGCGAGAAGACCGACGGCATGGCCTATGCGCAGGCCGCCGCCGCCGCGGGCGCCGCCGCCGTCGTCACCGACAGGGCGGATGCGCCGGCCGAGGTGGGCGGCGTGCCCGTCGTCGCCGTCGCCAACGCGCGCCTCAGCGTCGCGCTTGCCGCCAGCCGCTTCCACGCCCGCCAGCCAGGCACCATCGCCGCCGTCACCGGCACCTCCGGCAAGACCTCGGTCGCCGCCTTCCTGCGGCAGATCTTCGCGGCGGAGGGCCATGCCGCCGCTTCCATCGGCACGGTCGGCGTGGTCCGCCCCTCCGGCAAGGTCTATGGCGGCCTGACCACCCCCGACCCGGTGACGCTGCACGAGACCCTCGACACCCTCGCCGGCGAGGGCGTCACCCACGTCGCCTTCGAGGCCTCCTCCCACGGGCTCGACCAGCACCGCCTCGACGGCGTGCGCATCCAGGCGGCCGGCTTCACCAACCTGTCGCGCGACCATCTCGACTATCACCACACGGTCGAGGCCTACCGCGCCGCCAAGCTGCGCCTCTTCACCGAACTCCTGCCGCCCGGCGGCACGGCCGTCGTCATGGCGGGCCCGGAGGGGGATCCTTTCATCGCCGCGGCCAGGGCGCGCGGGCAGAGGCTGATCGTGATCGGCCGCGATCCGGCGCTGGCGCCGGACGGCATCGCCATCCTCTCCGAGGCCATCGACGGCGCGGCCCAGAGGGTCGAGATCGAGGCCTTCGGGGCCCGCCGCGCCATCCGCATTCCCCTACTCGGCCGCTTCCAGGTCGACAACGCCCTCCTCGCGGCCGGCCTCGCCATCGGCTGCGGCGTCGCACCGGAGCGCGCCTTCTCAGCCCTCGCCGGGCTCGAGGGAGCCAAGGGCCGGCTCGAATTCGTCGGCGCGAAGGATGGCGCCCCCGTCGTCGTCGACTATGCCCACAAGCCCGGCGCCCTGGAGACCGTGCTCGACGCCGCGCGCCCCTTCGCCACCGGTCGCCTCGTGGTGGTGGTCGGCTGCGGCGGAGACCGCGATCCCGGCAAGCGGCCGATGATGGGGCGCATCGCGGTGGAAAAGGCCGACCGCGTCATCGTCACCGACGACAATCCCCGCTCCGAGGACCCCGCCGCCATCCGCGCCGCCATCATGGCGGCGGCTCCCGGTGCCGAGGAAATTGGCGACCGCGCCGAGGCGATCCGCGCCGCCGTCCGCGATCTCTCGCCCGGCGACCTCCTGGTCATCGCCGGCAAGGGCCACGAGACCGGTCAGATCGTCGGCCAGGTGACGCTGCCCTTCTCCGATCACGAGGTCGCCGCCGCCGCGATCCGCGAATTCTCCTCTCCCTCCGCCGTGAAAGGGCCGGCCGCATGAGCCAGCAGCCTCTGTGGACCACCGAAGCGCTGGCGCGCGCCATGGGCGGCCGCTTGGTCGGCGCCCCCGCTGCCACCGTCTCCGACCTGTCGATCGACACCCGCACCCTCGCCGCGGGCGAAGCCTATGTCGCCATCAAGGGCCACGCCCATGACGGCCATGCCTTCGTGCAGGCGGCGCTCGACAAGGGCGCGGCGCTCGCCGTCGTCTCGCAGGATTGGGCGGCCACCGCGCCTCCCGGCGCCTATATCGTCGTCGCAGACCCGCTGAAGGCGCTGGAGAAGGCCGGCATCGTCGCCCGCGCCCGCACCGCCGCCAAGATCGTCGCGGTCACCGGCTCCATCGGCAAGACCTCCACCAAGGAGGCGCTCGCCCATGTCCTCTCGCGCGAGGGCCGAACCCATGCGCCGCCGAAGAGCTTCAACAACCATATCGGCGTGCCGCTGACGCTCTCCCGCATGCCGGCGGGCAGCCAGTTCGGCGTCTTCGAGATCGGCATGAACCATGCCGGCGAGATCACGCCGCTGACGCGGATGGTGAAGCCCGACATCGCCGTCATCACCAATGTCGAGGCCGTGCATATCGAGAACCTCGGCACCATCGAGGCCATCGCCGACGCCAAGGCGGAGATCTTCGCCGGCGTCGAGCACGGGGGCGCGGCGGTCCTGCCCCGCGACAGCCGCCATTTCGAACGCCTCGCCCGTGCGGCGCGCGCCGCCGGCATCGACACCATCGTGACGTTCGGCGAGCACGAGGAGGCGGACGTGCGGCTGCTGCGCGTCGTCCTCGCCGCCGACTGCTCGACCGTCTCCGCCCGCATCATGGAGACGGACGTCACCTACAAGCTGGGATCGCCCGGCCGCCACCTCGCCATGAACTCGCTCGCCGTCCTCGCCGCGGCGAAGCTCGCGGGAGCCGATCTCGCCGTCGCCGCCCTCACCCTCGGCGAAACGCGGGCCGTGGCCGGCCGCGGCGAGCGCACCCAGCGCCGCCTCGCCTCTGGCTCCTTCACGCTGCTCGACGAGAGCTACAACGCCAACCCGGTCTCGGTGCGGGCGGCGATCGCCGTGCTCGGCACCGCGCCGAAGGGTCCTGAGGGCCGCCGCATCGCCGTTCTCGGCGACATGCTGGAACTCGGGCCCGAGGGGCCGGCCCTCCACGCCGGCCTCGCCGAGCCGCTGGACAAGGCCGGCATCGACCTCGTCTTCTGCTCGGGCCCGCTGACGGAGAGCCTGTGGAGGGCATTGCCGCCGCACCGCCGCGGCGCCTGGGCCGCCACCTCGGCCGAACTCGGGCCCCTCGTGATCCGCGCCCTGCGCGCCGGCGACGTCGCCATGGTCAAGGGATCGCGCGGCAGCCTCATGGCGCCGCTGGTCGAGACGCTGAAGCAGAAGTTCCCGCCCGTTCCTGCCGACGAGCACCAGGGCGCCACCTGATCCGCCACGGCGGCGGGCTTTGCGTCCGTCCCGCGGCAGGGCATATCGACATGAACCACACCGGGGGCGGCGGTGGTGATTCGCTTGCCGGCTTCGCGGCGCGACGGACGAAAGACGACGACAACGATGTTCGCCTTCCTTGCCGAATTCTCCGGCGTCTTCTCGCCGCTCAACATCTTTCGCTACATCACCTTCCGCACCGGCGGCGCCATCTTCACGGCGCTGATCTTCGTCTTCCTGTTCGGTCCGGGGCTGATCCAGCTCCTGCGCCTGAAGCAGGGCAAGGGCCAGCCGATCCGCGCCGACGGCCCGGAGACGCACCTCGCCAAGAAGGGCACGCCCACCATGGGCGGGCTGATGATCCTGTCGGGGCTGCTGGTGGCGACGCTGCTCTGGGCGAACCTGCGCAGCCCCTATGTCTGGATCCTGCTCTTCGTCCTGCTCGGCTTCGGCGCCATCGGCTTCTACGACGACTATCTCAAGGTGACGAAGCAGACCCATGCGGGCTTTTCCAGCAAGGCCCGCCTCGCCCTGGAATTCCTCATCGCCGGCCTCGCCGTCACCGCCGTGATGATGGTCACCCGCGAGCCGCTCAACACCTCGATCTTCTTCCCCTTCATCAAGGACCTGTCGATCAACATCGGCTACCTGATGATCCTGTTCGGGGCCTTCGTCATCGTCGGCTCCGGCAATGCGGTGAACCTCACCGACGGGCTCGACGGCCTCGCCATCGTGCCGGTGATGATCGCTGCCGGCACCTTCGGCGTCATCGCCTATCTCTCCGGCAACGCCTTCTTCGCCAATTACCTGCAGATCACCCACGTGCCCGGCACCGGCGAGATCATCGTCATCATCGGCGCGCTGATCGGCGCCGGCCTCGGCTTCCTCTGGTTCAACGCCCCGCCGGCCCACATCTTCATGGGCGACACCGGATCGCTCGCCCTCGGCGGCCTCATCGGCACCATCGCCGTGGCGGTGAAGCACGAGATCGTGCTGCTGGTGGTGGGCGGCCTCTTCGTGCTCGAGGCCGTGTCGGTCATCGTCCAGGTCGTGTCCTTCAAGCTCACCGGTAAGCGCGTCTTCCGTATGGCGCCGATCCACCACCATTTCGAGAAGAAGGGCTGGTCGGAGCCGCAGGTGGTGGTGCGCTTCTGGATCATCGCCTTCGTCCTGGCGCTCGCCGGTCTGTCCACGCTGAAGCTGCGGTGACATGATCCCCGTCACCACCTACCGCGGCGCCACAGTCGCCGTCTTCGGCCTCGGCGGATCGGGCCTCGCCACCTGCGCCGCGCTGGCGGCCGGCGGCGCCCGTGTCGTCGCCTGGGACGACAGCCCCGCCTCTCTGGCGAAAGCCGAGGCCGCCGGACACGAGACCGCCGACCTCCGCCACATCGACTGGTCCGGCATCGCCGCCCTGGTGCTCGCCCCCGGCGTGCCGCTGACCCACCCTGCGCCGCATTGGAGCGTCGGCCTCGCCCGCGCCAACGGCGTCGAGGTGCTCGGCGACATCGAGCTCTTCTGCCGCGAGCGCCGCGCCACCGCGCCTCGCTCGCCCTTCGTCGCCATCACCGGCACCAACGGCAAGTCGACGACCACCGCCCTCATCACCCACATCCTCGCCGAGACCGGTCGCGACCCGCAGATGGGCGGCAATATCGGCACCGCGGTCCTGTCGCTCGCCCCCCCCGCCGCCGGCCACAGCCATGTCGTCGAGTGCTCCTCCTTCCAGATCGACCTGACGCCCTCCATCGACCCCCTGGTCGGCATCTGCCTCAACGTGACGCCCGACCATCTCGACCGCCACGGCACGCTGGACCTCTATGCCGCCGTCAAGGAACGCCTCGTCGCCGGTGTGCAGCCGGGGGGCACGGCCATCCTCGGCATCGACGACCGCCACTGCCAGGCCATGGCGGACCGCGCCGAGCGGGCCGGGCACCGCACCGTGCGCATCTCGATCCGCAATCCCGTCGCCGACGGGCTCTGTCTCGACGGCGCCGACATCCTGCGCATGGAGGCCGGCGCCGTGGTCCGCCGCTTCTCCATCGCCGCCGCGGGTGCCCTGCGCGGCACCCACAACGCCCAGAACGCCATGGCCGCCTATGCCGCCTGCGAGGCCCTGGGCCTCACGCACGACGCCATCGTTCGGGCCATGCTGACCTTCCCCGGGCTCGCCCACCGCATGGAGCAGGTCGGGCGCATCGGCCGCGTGCTCTTCGTCAACGATTCCAAGGCGACCAACGCCGATTCCGCCGAGAAGGCCCTCGCAGCCTTCTCCGACGTCTACTGGATCGCCGGCGGCACGCCGAAGGAGGGCGGCATCGCCCCGCTCGCCCGCTTCTTCCCGCGCATCCGCAAGACCTATCTGATAGGCAAGTCGGCCGAGGATTTTGCCAAGACCCTCGGCGCCCATCCCCATGTGATCGCCGGAACCCTCGACAAGGCGGTGGCCCTCGCGGCGGCGGACGCCGCGGCGGAGGGTGCCGCCGATCCCGTCGTGCTCCTCTCGCCGGCCTGCGCCAGCTACGACCAGTTCCCGAATTTCGAGGTGCGCGGCACCGCCTTCCGCGACCTCGTGCTCGCCATGCCGGGAGTGGTGAAGGTGTGAGCGCATGACCACGACGTGGCATCAGCGGAGTGCGTCCTTCGAGGCTCGCTTCGCTCGCACCTCAGGATGAGGACGGAATCGAACTGCATCAGGGGCCGCAGGAGCGCGACCGGCACGCCTCCCCTCTGGCTGGCGTCGATGCAACGCTCAGCCGTCCTCATCCTGAGGTGCGAGCGAAGCGAGCCTCGAAGGACTCACTTCCGTCGTGCAGGCCGTCCGGCCGACTGGCAATCGGGCCTCCCGCCCCCCGCGCAGTTAACGAAGCGTTGAGCGGCGGCCTTTAGATTTCCTGAAGGCCCGTTCTGCGGGCGATCTCACTTGGGACGGGGACCGGGCATGATCTCCAGGGCTGAACGCACGGCCTTCGGCGAGTGGTGGTGGACCGTCGACCGCCTCCTGCTCTCGGCCCTGTTCGGGCTGATGCTCGCCGGCATCGTCCTGTCGCTGGCCGCGTCCCCCGCCGTGGCCCACCGCATCGGCCTCGACACGTTCCATTTCGTCAACCGGCAGGTCCTCTTCCTCGTGCCCGCCGCCATCGTCCTGATTGCCACCTCCTTCCTCTCGCCCTACTGGATCCGTCGCCTCGCCTTCGTCGCCTTCCTCGGCGCCCTGGTGCTGGTGGTGGCCACGCTCTTCGTCGGCGCCGAGATCAAGGGCGCACGGCGCTGGCTCAACTTCGCCGGCATCGGCCTGCAGCCCTCCGAGTTCCTCAAGCCCGCCTTCGTGGTGCTCGCCGCCTGGCTCTTCGCCGAGAGCGCCAAGCGCCCGGAAATGCCGGCCAACCTCCTCGCCATGCTGCTGCTCGGCGCCACCGTGACGCCGCTGATCCTGCAGCCCGACGTCGGCCAGACCTCGCTCATCATCGCCGTCTGGGCGGCGCTGTTCTTCATGGCGGGGATGCGCTGGCTCTGGGTTTTCGGGCTCGCCGGTGTCGGCGCCGCGGGCATCGCCGCCGCCTATTTCACCTTCCCGCACGTGCGCCGCCGCATCGACAAGTTCATGGAGCCCGGCACCTCCGACACGTTCCAGGTGGACGTCGCCATCGACGCCTTCCAGCAGGGCGGCTGGTTCGGCAAGGGTCCGGGCGAAGGCACGGTGAAGCGCATCATCCCCGACAGCCATACCGACTTCATCTTTGCCGTGGCGGCGGAGGAGTTCGGCGCCGTGCTCTGCCTCGTCATCATCGCCCTCTTCGCCTTCGTGGTGCTGCGCTCTCTGAACCACGCGCTGAAGGACGAGGACCCGTTCTGCCGCTTCGCCGTCGCCGGTCTCGCCATGCTCTTCGGCCTGCAGAGCTGCATCAACCTGATGGTCAACTTGCATCTCATTCCGCCGAAGGGCATGACCCTGCCCTTCGTCTCCTATGGCGGCTCCTCGCTCATCGCGCTCGCCTTCGGCATGGGCATGCTCATCGCCCTGACGAGGCGGCGCCCTCGCGCGGAAACGCTCGCCGAACTCAGCCACTACCAGGCGAGCCGGGCCTGACATGGCGCAGCCCCTGATCCTCGTCTGCGCCGGCGGCACCGGCGGCCATCTCTTCCCGGCGGAAGCCCTGTCGGTGGCGCTCGCCGCCCGCGGCTGCCTCGTCGATCTCGTCACCGACGAGCGCGCCGAGAAATACGGCCGCGCCTTTCCCGCCCGCGCCACGCACATCGTCTCGTCGGCGACCATCGCATCGAAGAACCCGCTGGCGCTGGCGAAGACGCTCTTCGCCCTCGGCAGCGGCTATCTCCACGCCCGCAAGATCATCCGCGTGCTGAAGCCCGCCGCCGTCATCGGCTTCGGCGGCTATCCCACGCTGCCGCCGATGTTCGCGGCCACCCAGCTCGGCGTGCCGACCCTGATCCACGACCAGAACGCCGTAATGGGGCGCGCCAACCGCCAGCTCGCGCCGCGCGTCACCGCCATCGCCACCTCGTTCCCCGGCGTGCTCGACGGCGACCCGCCGCTCGCCGCCAAGGCGACCTTCACCGGCAACCCCGTCCGCCCGATGGTCATCGCGGCGGCGGGGACGCCCTATGACGCACCGGTGGCCGGCGGGCCGTTCCGGCTCTGCGTCTTCGGTGGCAGCCAGGGCGCCCGCGTCATGAGCGAGATCCTGCCCGCCGCGCTCGAACAGGTGGACGCCGGCCTGCGCGCCCGCCTCCACCTCGTCCAGCAGGCCCGTGCCGAGGACAAGGCGGCGGTCGAGGCAGCCTATGCCCGGCTCGGCGTCGCCGCCGAGGTCGCGCCCTTCTTCGTCGACCTGCCGGAACGCCTGGCAGGAGCCCATCTCGTTGTCGCGCGCTCGGGGGCCTCCACCGTCGCCGAGCTCTCGGTCATCGGCAGGCCGTCGATCCTCGTGCCGCTGCCGCACGCCCTCGACCAGGACCAGCTGATGAACGCCGCGACGCTGGCCGCGGCCGGCGCGGCGACCGTCGTCAAGCAGGCGGACTTCGCCCCCGCCTGGCTCGCCGGCGAGCTTGCCCGGCTCCTCGCCGATCCCGCGCCGCTCGCCGCGGCTGCGGCCTCAGCGCGCGCCCAGGGCCATGCCGACGCCGCCGACCGCCTCGCCGACCTGGTGATGAAGACCGCGGGGATCGGATGATGGCTTCGCACTGACTTGATGCAGCCATCATTCTCCAGCTTCTGACCGCACCCTCCGAATCCGCAAGAAGACGCCCCATGAAACTGCCCCGCGACATCGGACCCATCCATTTCATCGGCATCGGCGGCATCGGCATGTCCGGCATCGCCGAGGTGCTGCTCAACCTCGGCTACAAGGTGCAGGGGTCGGACGCCGCCGAGGGCTATACGATCAAGCGGCTGAAGGATCGGGGCGCCACCGTCACCATCGGCCACGCGGCGGAGAATCTCGGCGGGGCCGAGGTGGTGGTGGTCTCGACCGCCATCAAGAAGGACAATCCCGAACTCGTCGCCGCCCGCGAGAAGCGCATTCCCGTGGTCCGCCGCGCCGAGATGCTCGCCGAGCTGATGCGGCTGAAGTCCTGCGTCGCCATCGCCGGCACCCACGGCAAGACGACGACCACCTCGATGGTCTCCACCCTGCTCGACGCCGGCGGCTTCGATCCCACCATCGTCAATGGCGGCATCATCAACGCGCTCGGCACCAATGCCCGCCTCGGCGCCGGCAACTGGATGGTGGTCGAGGCTGACGAGAGCGACGGCTCATTCCTCAAACTGCCGGCCGATGTCGCCATCGTCACCAACATCGATCCGGAGCACCTCGACCATTACGGCAATTTCGACGCGGTGAAGACGGCCTTCCGCTCCTTCATCGAGAACCTGCCCTTCTACGGTTTCGGCGTCATGTGCATCGACCATCCGGTGGTGCAGGACATGGTCGGCGCCATCGCCGACCGCCGCGTCGTCACCTATGGCGAGAACCCGCAGGCCGACGTTCGCCTCATCGACGTCGACCTCACCGGCGGCCAGTGCCGGTTCAAGGTGCAGTTCCGCGACCGCGCCGGCGCCCTCGTCGAGGAGATCGACGATCTCGTCCTGCCCATGCCCGGCCGCCACAACGCTCTCAACGCCACCGCCGCCATCGCGGTCGCCCGTGAACTCGGCATGGCCGGTCCGCAGATCCGCAAGGCGCTGGCCGGCTTCGGCGGCGTCAAGCGCCGCTTCACCCGCACGGGCGAATGGAACGGGGCCACCATCTTCGACGATTACGGCCACCATCCCGTGGAGATCGCCGCCGTGCTGAAGGCGGCGCGCGCCTCCACCGACAAACAGGTCATCGCCATCGTCCAGCCGCATCGCTACACGCGGCTCGCCTCGCTGTTCAACGAGTTCTGCACCTGCTTCAACGACGCCGACCACGTCATCGTCGCCGACGTCTATGCCGCCGGCGAGCAGCCGATCTCCGGCGCCTCCCGCGACGACCTCGTCTCCGGCCTGAAGACGCGCGGCCACAAGTCGGTGGTGGCGCTGGAGAGCCCGGCGCGGCTTGCGAGCCTCGTCGCCGGGGTGGCGAAGCCCGGCGACTACGTCATCTGCCTCGGCGCCGGCAACATCACGCAATGGGCCTATGCCCTGCCGGGCGAGCTCGAAGCCCTGGCGCGGGAGTGACCGTGTTCGACGACATCACGCCGCTGATCCGCAGCCTCGCGCCGGACCTGCGCGGGCGCCTCGCCGCGAACGAGCCGATGGCCCCGCTCACCTGGTTCCGCGTCGGCGGGCCGGCCCAGGTCCTGTTCACGCCCGAGGACGAGGCCGATCTCGCCTATCTGCTCGCCCGTCTTCCCGCCGACATGCCCGTGATGCCCGTCGGGGTCGGGTCCAACCTCATCGTCCGCGACGGCGGCGTCGAAGGCGTCGTGGTGCGCCTTCGCCCCCGCGGCTTCGGCGAGGTGACGGTGGAGGGGACCCGCATCACCGCCGGTGCCGTCGCCCCCGACAAGCGCGTGGCCGAGGCGGCCGCCGCCGCCGGCCTCGGCGGGCTCGAGTTCTACTACGGCATTCCCGGCACCATCGGCGGGGCGCTGACCATGAATGCCGGCGCCAATGGCGGCGAGACGAAGGACGTGCTGGTGGAGGCCCGCGCCGTCACGCGCGAGGGGGAGACGCTGATCCTCTCCAATGCCGCCATGAACTTCGTCTATCGCAAGTCCGACGTCGGCCGCCCGGTGATCTTCACCTCCGCCATCTTCGAGGGCGTCCCGACCGACCCGGCGATCATCCGCGAGCGGATGGAGGCCGTGCAGCATCACCGCGAGACGGTGCAGCCGATCCGCGAAAAGACCGGCGGCTCCACCTTCAAGAACCCGCCCGGCCATTCCGCCTGGAAGCTCATCGATGCCGCCGGCTGCCGCGGCCTGAGGCTCGGCGGCGCGCAGGTGTCGGAGATGCATTGCAACTTCCTCATCAACACCGGCACCGCCACCGCCGCCGACATCGAGGCGCTCGGCGAGGAGGTGCGTCGGCGGGTGCGGGAGACCAGCGGCGTCGAGCTGCAATGGGAGATCAAGCGCGTGGGGGTAAGCGGTAAGACGTAAGACGCTTTACTGTAGGTCGAGGCGTCCCTATGTCTCACACCAGCGCGTCGCGTCAGGAGGACACCATGTCGAAGGCTGCTCGGAAGGTGCATGTCTCCAAGCTCTCCTCGAAGAGCCAGACCGTGCTGCCGCGCGCGGTCCGCGATCACCTCAAGCTCGGTCCGGGCGACACCGTACGCTACGTGATCACCGACAAGGCGGTCATGATCGAAAAGGACGACGATCTGATCGACGATCCCTTCATCACCTTCACCGAATGGGCGAGCCCCATCGACGAGGCGGGATATGCCGATCTCTGAAGGGCAATACCTCCCGCGCGGTTCGGTCGTGGTGGTGCCCTTTCCCTACACGGATGGCGACGCCCAGCGCCGCCGCCCCGCTCTGGTGTTCTCCAACATGTCGCTGGCCGAGACCGGATATTATTGGCTCGCGATGATAACGGGGGCGGAAAACCCTCCGATGCCCTTCGATGTGACTGTGCCTGACCATGGCGCCATCGGCCTGGCGATTCCGTCCGTCGTCCGCACCATCAAGATCGTCTGCGTCGAGCCCAAGCTCATCGTCAGGCCCATCGGACGCCTCGACGAGCAAACGCTCGATCGCGTGATGACCAACATTCGGGCGCGGGTCGCATGACCGCGCCGGCAGGGCTGCGAGCTCAGGAGTGACCATGACCAAACCCCATGTCGCCGTCCTCTATGGCGGCTGGTCCGCCGAGCGCGAGGTCTCGCTTGCCTCCGGCACCGCCTGCGCCGACGCGCTGGAGAGCCGCGGCTACCGGGTGACCCGCGTCGACGTCGGCCGTGACATCGCGCTCCGCCTGGCCGAGCTGAAGCCGGACGTGGCGCTGAACGTCACCCATGGCCGCCCCGGCGAGGACGGCACGCTCGCCGGCATCCTCGAGGTGATGCAGATCCCCTACAGCCATTCCGGCGTCATGGCCTCGGCGCTATGCATGGACAAGGCGATGGCCAAGAAGGTCATGGCGGCGGCCGGCGTTCCCGTGCCGGGAGGGCTCATCGTGCCGCGCCGCGAGGCCGCCCGCGAGCACCTCCTGCCGCGCCCCTACGTGATCAAGCCCAACACCGACGGCTCATCCCTCGGCGTCTTCATCGTCACCAAGGACCACGAACATCCGCCCCAGGAACTGCACTCCACCGAGTGGACGCTCGGCGACTCGGTGCTGGTCGAACCCTTCATCGCCGGCAAGGAATTGACCTGCGCGGTAATGGGTGACCGCGCCCTCGGCGTCATCGAGATCACCTTCGCCGGAACCTTCTACGACTACGAGGCGAAATATGCCCCGGGGGGGTCCAAGCACCTGATTCCGGCGCCGCTTAAACCAAATATTTACTCTGAGGTTCAAAGACTGTCCCTCGCAGCGCATCAGGCGCTCGGCTGTAAAGGGGTCAGCCGTGCGGACTTCAGATACGACGATACGCCCGGCGGAACCGGGCAGCTCGTCTGCCTCGAAGTCAACACGCAGCCCGGGATGACCGGGACTTCGCTCGTCCCCGACATGGCCGCTCACGAAGGTGTCTCGTTCGCCGAGCTGGTCGAATGGATGGTATTGGACGCGTCTCTCGATCGTTGACCGCCAGGCTCGCCGGAGCCGGGGCGGACGCGCTCGCCCAGGCCAGCGAAAGGCTGCGGTCCTCCGCCGCCCCCTCGCACCGGGAAGCCGCGTTCGACGGCTACGCCCGGCCGAGCGCCGTCGGCCTGCGCCTGCGCCGCCTGTCGAGCCGCATGGCCGGCATCCGCCTGCCGCGCCGCACCGGCCTCGTCGCCACGCTCATCCTCTTCGCCGCCACCGGCCTCTACGGCGTCCAGCGCGGCGGCCACTGGCCCGTCGTCAACGAGGCGCTGCTCTCGGTGGGCGACCGCGCCGCCAATGCCGCCGGCCTCCAGGTGCGCGGCGTCCGCCTCACCGGCAACAGCCAGATGAGCCACGCCCAGGTGCTGGAAGTCGCCGGCGTCCATCCCGAGACCTCCGTGCTCTTCTTCGACGCCGACCAGGCCCGCGAGCGCCTGAAGGCCAATTCCTGGATCGCCGACGCCACCGTGCAGAAGCTCTATCCGGACCAGATCATGATCTCGGTGGTCGAGCGCGAGCCCTTCGCGCTGTGGCAGCTCGACGGCCGCATCCAGGTCATCGCCGCCGACGGCCGCGTCATCGTCGACCATCTCGATGCCCGCTTCCAGCATCTGCCGCTCCTCGTCGGCAAGGGTGCCGGCGAGCGTGCCCGCGAGATCGTCGGCCTGCTCGGCGATCACCCCGACGTGGCCAAGGTCGTGCGCGCCGCCGTGCTCGTCGCCGAGCGCCGCTGGACCCTCGTACTGAAGAACGGAATCGACGTGCGCCTGCCCGACACCGATCTCGACCGTGCCATGGTCGACCTCGCCCGCCTCGACGGCGAGCGCCGGCTGATGACGCGCGACGTCACCATGATCGACATGCGCATTCCCGGCCGGGTCACCGTCCGCCTGTCCGAGGACGCGATGAAGGCCCACGAGGCGGCCCTCAAGGAGCGCGACCGCGAGCGTGCCCGCCGCCGCGCCCAGCAGGGCCTGCGCACATGACCGCGCCCTTCCGCCACGGCCTGACCCCGAAGATGAAGCCCATTTCGCCGAAGCGCTCGGCGATCATGTGCGTTCTCGACATCGGCACCTCGAAGATCGTCTGCATGATCGTGCGGCTGCGTCCGCGCGAGGGCACGGACATCCTGCCGAATCGCACCCACAAGGCCGAAATCCTCGGCATCGGCCACACCCGCGCCCGCGGCATGAAGGCCGGCGCCATCGCCGACATGGCCAAGGCCGAGGCGGCCATCCGCCAGGCGGTGGACGCAGCCGAGCGCATGGCCGAGGTCCAGGTCGACCGCGTCATCGTCACCGTCTCCGCTGGCCGCATCGGTTCGGAGCAGTACGAGGCCCGCGTCACCTGCCCCTCGCCCCGCGTCCAGGAGCAGGACCTTCACCGCGTGCTGCAGGCCGCCTCCGACCACTCGGTGCGGCAGGGCAGGGCGGTCCTCCATTCCATGCCCGTCGGCTTCCGGCTCGACGACACCCGCGGCATCAAGGACCCGCGCGGCATGCTCGGCTCCTCGCTCGGCGTCGACATGCACGTCGTCACCTGCGACGCCGCCACCGCCCGCAACCTCATGCTCTGCATCGAGCGCTGCCACCTCACCGTGGAGGCCCTCGTCGCCGCTCCCTTCGCCGCCGGCCTCGCGGTGCTCACCGACGACGAGGCCGAGCTCGGCACGGTCTGCCTCGACATGGGCGCCGGCACCACGACGCTGTCGGTCTTCGCCGGCGGCCACTTCGTCCATGCAGACGCCGTTGCCGTGGGATCCCATCACGTCACCATGGACCTCGCCCGCGGCCTGTCGACGCGCCTCTCCGACGCGGAGCGCATCAAGGTGCTGAACGGCGCCTGTTTCGCCGCCAAGTCGGACGAGCGCGACATCGTCAACGTCCCCTCCATCTCCGAGGACGAGCGCGACATCCCCAATTCGGTGTCGCGGGCGCAGATCATCCGCATCATCCGCCCGCGTATCGACGAGATCCTCGAAATGGTGCGCGACCGCCTCGTCGCCGCCGGCTCCGCCGCCGAAGTCGGCCGCCGCCTCGTCCTCACCGGCGGCGGCGCCCAGCTTCCCGGCCTCGCCGATCTCGCCGCCCAGGTCTTCGGCCGCCAGGTCCGGGTCGCCCGGCCGGTCGGCATCACCGGATTGCCCGACAGCGCCAAGGGTCCGCCCTTCGCCGCCGCGGTCGGCCTCACCGTCTATCCGCAGATCGCGGGTGCCGAGCATTTCGAACCGCAGCGGCGCTTCCTCGCCGCCACCGGGACGGACGGCTACTTCACCCGGGTGGGCCGTTGGATCAGGGACAGTTTCTAGACCATTCCGGCCGCGTCAATGCGGCCCGGACCCGAGCACGCGATGCCGGTTGCCGCCGGCGAAGCACCGACAGTAGAAAAGCGACGTGGCAGTCGCGTGAGTGATTCGAACGAGGCTCATGATGACCATCAACCTGAAGATGCCCGACATTCGGGAACTGAAGCCCCGGATCACCGTATTCGGCGTCGGCGGCGCGGGCGGCAACGCCGTCAACAACATGATCGAGGGCGGCCTTCAGGGCTGTGACTTCGTCGTCGCCAACACCGACGCCCAGGCGCTGTCCTCGGCCAAGGCCGAGCGCATCATCCAGATGGGCCTCGCGGTCACCTCGGGCCTCGGCGCCGGCTCGCACCCGGAAGTCGGCGCGGCCGCGGCGGAAGAGGTCATCGACGAGATCCGTGACCAGCTCTCCGGCTCGCACATGGCCTTCATCACCGCCGGCATGGGCGGCGGCACCGGCACGGGTGCTGCCCCGGTCATCGCCCGCATTGCCCGCGAGCTCGGCATCCTCACCGTCGGCGTCGTCACCAAGCCCTTCCACTTCGAGGGCGTGCGCCGCATGAAGACGGCCGAGGCCGGCATCGTCGAGCTGCAGAAGTCGGTCGACACCCTCATCGTCATCCCGAACCAGAACCTGTTCCGGGTGGCCAACGAGAGGACCACCTTCACCGACGCCTTCGCCATGGCCGACCAGGTGCTCTACTCGGGCGTCGCCTGCATCACCGACCTGATGGTCAAGGAAGGCCTGATCAACCTCGACTTCGCCGACGTGCGCGCCGTCATGCGCGACATGGGCAAGGCGATGATGGGCACGGGTGAGGCCACCGGCGAGCGCCGCGCCATCACCGCCGCGGAAGCCGCCATCGCCAACCCGCTCCTCGACGAGACCTCGATGAAGGGCGCCCGCGGCCTCCTCATCTCGATCACCGGCGGCAACGACCTCACCCTCTTCGAGGTGGACGAGGCGGCGACCCGCATCCGCGAGGAGGTCGACCCCGAGGCCAACATCATCCTCGGCGCCACCTTCGACAACGCCCTCGACGGCACCATCCGCGTCTCGGTGGTGGCCACCGGCATCGACCTGTCGGCCCAGGGCGCCAACACCCAGACCATCGCCGAGATGACCGCCAAGCTGCGCCAGAGCGCCCAGCGCATGGCCCAGCTCCAGCAGCCCGCCCCGGCTCCCGCTCCGGCCCCCGCGCCGCAGCCGGTCGCCCAGGCTCCCGTCGAGGCCGAGCCGCAGATCTACGACCTTCCCGCTGCCGAGGCGCCGGCGCCTGCCGCCGTCGTCACCGAGAGCGAGGTCGTCCTGCAGCCGGTCGTCGCCAAGCCCGCCCTCTTCCGCGAGGCCCCGGTGGAGCTCGACCAGCCGCTGATGCCGCCGCGCGACGAGCCGATCCCGGCCCGCGACTTCATCCCGCCGGCCGCCGAGAAGCCGATGCGCCCCGTGCGCATGCCGACGACGGACGAACTGCCGCCCATCGTCCGCCAGCAGCTTCGCGCCGAGCCCGCCCCGGCTTCCCGCGCCGAGGACAACCCGGTGGAGCGCAAGCGCACTTCGCTGATGGAGAAGCTCCAGTCGATCGGCTTCACCCGCAAGCCCGAGGCGGCCGAGGCTCCGGCTCCGGCGCCGCGTGCCGCCCCGCCGCTGCAGCCGGCTCGCCCGCTCGCCCAGGCGCCCCGCATGCCGGCAGCGCCCGCTCCGCAGATGCGCCGCGAGCCCTCGGGCCTCGACATCCACGGCCGTCCCGCAGCGCAGCAACAGCGCGCCGACGACGAGCATCTGGACATCCCGGCCTTCCTGCGCCGGCAGGCCAATTGAGGCCTTTTCGGCCGCTCGGCCGAATTGTTACCAAATCTTGCAGCGCTTCAATTTACCCGGGTGTGAACCACCCGGGTAAGTTTTTGTTAACGCCCGCTTTTTAAGGTGTTAACACAGTTTCGAGAATGCGTCGGAATTCTGGTAACAGTCCGACATAAACCGTGACTTGGCCCTCCCGGAGGGGGTGTTTATGGTCCGGCCGCGACGAGGTTGGATGAACCGGTGGGGCGATTCGCTTCACTGCAACAAAATCCCGGATCGGCACCCCCGCAATCTGGACCACCGCGTCAGGTCATGAATGGAGCCATCCCGCTCGGGTGAGGTTCACGAACCTCCTCCTTTTCGGGTGGCAGAGACGGTCGATGATGAAGCCTGCCAGGCAAACGACGCTACACGACGCGGTCCAGCTCGACGGGATCGGCGTCCACTCGGGAGCTGCGGTGTCGGTGACGCTGCACCCCGCCGAGGCCGGTAGCGGCATCGCCTTTCTGCGCTCCGACCAGGACCATGCCGAAATTCCCGCCGTCTTCCGCAACGTCTCCTCGGCCGACCTGTCCACCGTCATCGGCAAGCCTGAACGCGGCGGCGTCGCCACCGTCGAGCACCTGATGGCGGCACTGGCCGGCCTCGGCATCGACAATTGCCTCGTCGAGGTCGACGGGCCGGAAATGCCGATCCTCGACGGTTCCGCCGCTCCCTTCGTCGCCGCCATCGACCAGGCCGGGATCCGCACCCTCGACGCCACCCGCCGCATGGTGAAGGTGCTGAAGTCGGTCGTGCTGGAGACCGAGCGCGGCGTGGTCGAGCTGCATCCCCACGACCGCGGCCTGCGCCTCGAGGTCGAGATCGACTTCGACAACGCCATGATCGGCCGTCAGCTCTTCGGCATGGACCTCGACGCCGGCGCCTTCCGCCGCGAGGTCGCCCGTGCCCGCACCTTCGGCTTCATGCAGGACGTCAGCCGGCTCTGGGCCGTCAACAAGGCCCTCGGCGCCTCGCTGGAGAACACCGTCGTCGTCGGCGACGACCGCATCCTCAATCCCGAGGGCCTGCGCTTCCGCGACGAGTTCGTCCGCCACAAGCTTCTCGACGCGGTCGGCGACCTGTCGCTCGCCGGCGCGCCGCTGATCGGCCGATTCCGCTCCTATCGGGGCGGCCACCGCATGAACGTCAAGCTGCTCGAGGCGCTCTTCGCCGACCCGACGGCCTATGCCATCGTCGAGCAGACCGCCCGCCGCGAGCGCGGCCATGCCGATATCGGCGTGTCGGTCGCCGCCTACGGGCCGGACGCCAACTGAGCGCTTGCCCCAATTGGGCCTCAACTCCGCTTCAGAACGTGGCGCCGGGGCGATAGCCCCACGGTTCAAATTCGGTTATGAGCCGTGCCGGGCCCCGCGGCCCGCGTCATAACGTCGAGTGGGAAGGTCGTGACCGTGCAGAAGCATCCCGTGGATGGGCAGCCCTCGGATCAGGCCCTTTCGGCGCATCCCGCCCGCAGCGCTTCGGCGCGCGCGGTGGTCATGGCCGCGGTTCTGGCGGTCTCGCTCCCGCTCGGCGCCTGCGCCAACGCTCCGTCCTTCGGCAACCTGTTCGGCGGCAATGTCGATTCGGCCAGCCTTCCCGACGAGCCGGCCGAAAAGCTCTACAACGAGGGCATCGCCCTGCAGAACCGCCGCGACTGGCGTCGCGCCGCCCTGAAGTTCATGGAAATCGACCGCACCCATCCCTACACGGAATGGGCCAAGCGGGCCCTCGTCATGGCCGCCTATTCCTACTACGAGGCGCAGGACTACGAGGAGACGATCAACCAGGCCCGCCGCTATCTGCAGCTTCACCCCGGCTCCAACGACGCCGCCTATGCCCAGTACCTGATGGGCGCCGCGCAGTATGACCAGATCCCCGACGTCCAGCGCGACCAGACCCGCACCGAGCGCGCCCTGGTGGTCCTGGAAGAGGTCACCCGCAAGTGGCCGCAGTCGGAATATGCCATCGCCGCCCGCCGCAAGGTCGAGGTCGCCCGCGACCAGCTCGCCGGTCGCGAGATGACGGTCGCCAAATACTATCTCGACCGCCGCCAGTTCGCCGGCGCCATCAACCGCTACCGCACGGTGATCTCCCAGTTCCAGACGACCCGCCACGTCGAGGAGGCGCTCGCCCGCCTCGTCGAGTGCTACATGGCGCTCGGCATCGTCAACGAGGCGCAGACCGCCGCCGCCGTCCTCGGCCACAACTTCCCGGACAGCCAGTGGTACAAGGACAGCTACGCGCTGATCCAGGGCCAGGGCCTCTCGCCCCGCGAGGACACCGGCTCGTGGATCAGCCGCGCCTTCCGCCGCATCACCGGCTGACGCTTCCGTTCCGCCTCCGTTCGCGTTAAGCCCATGAGGGCGCGGAGCGGGCCGAATCTCCCGGCCTCCGCGTCCAGCCGCTGCCGGGAACTCGCGAACCGCCCATGCTCGTCCAGCTTTCGATCCGCGACATCGTCCTGATCGACCGGCTCGATCTGACCTTCGCCGAGGGACTCTCCGTGCTCACCGGCGAGACCGGCGCCGGCAAGTCCATCCTGCTCGACGCCACCTCGCTGGCCCTCGGCGCCCGCGGCGACGCCGCTCTCGTCCGTCACGGGCAGGACCAGGGCCAGGTCACCGCCGTCTTCGACGTGCCGCTCGCCCATCCCGCCCGGCGCATCGCGGCGGAAGCCGACATCGACACCGAGGGCGACATGATCCTGAGGCGGGTGCAACTCGCCGACGGCCGCACCCGCGCCTTCGTCAACGACCAGGCGGTGAGCGTGCAGGTGCTGCGCGCCATCGGCGGCGCCCTGGTCGAGATCCACGGCCAGCACGCCGACCGGGCGCTGATCGAACCGGAGAGCCACCGCGCCGTCGTCGACGCCTTCGGCGGGCTCGCGGCCGAGGTCGAGGCCGTCCGCGCCGCCTGGAAGGGCTGGCGCGAGGCCCGCAGGGCGGTGGAGGAGGCGCAGGCCCGCCTCCTGAAGGCGCGTGCCGACGGCGATTTCCTGCGCCACGCCGTGGAGGAACTCGGCAAGCTGAAGCCGGAGGCGGGGGAGGAGGCCGATCTCGCCGCCCGCCGCCAGGAGATGATGGGCGCGGAGAAGATCGCGAGCGACCTTTCCGAGGCCATGGAGGTGCTGGCCGGCCCCGCCTCCGCCGTACCCTCGCTCGCCGCCGCCTGGCGCCGGCTGGAGCGCCGCGCGGCCCAGGCGCCGGCCCTCGTCGAGCCCATCGTCCGGGCCTTCGGCGAGGCGCTGGACCGCATCGAGGACGCCCGCGCCGCCGTGGAAGCCGCCCAGCGCGCCGCCGAGTTCGACCCGCGCGAGCTGGAGCGGATCGAGGAGCGGCTCTTCGCGCTGCGTGCCGCCTCGCGCAAATATGCCGTGCCGGTGGAGGGCCTCGCCGACCTCGCGTCACGCTACCTCGCCGACGTCGCGGCCCTCGACGCCGGCGAGGACCGGCTGGTGGCGCTGGAAAAGGCCGCCGCCGCCGCCGAGGCCGCCTATGGCAAGGCCGCCGCCGTCCTGTCGGCCAAGCGCAAGGCCGCGGCGACGAAGCTCGACAAGGCGGTGAACGCCGAGCTCGGGCCTTTGAAGCTCGATCGCGCCCGCTTCACGACCGAGTTCTCCGCCGACGGAACCGGGGCCGACGGCGTCGACCGCCTGGAGTTCTGGGTGCAGACCAATCCGGGCACCCGCCCCGGCCCGATGATGAAGGTCGCCTCCGGCGGCGAGCTCTCGCGCTTCATGCTGGCGCTCAAGGTGGTGCTGGCCGACCAGGGCTCGGCGCCGACCCTCGTCTTCGACGAGATCGACACCGGCGTCGGCGGCGCGGTGGCGGACGCCATCGGCCAGCGCCTCGCCCGTCTCGGCGGCAAGGTGCAGGTGCTCTCCGTCACCCATGCGCCGCAGGTCGCCGCCAAGGCGACGCGCCACTATCTCATCGCCAAGGAGACGACCGGCCAGCGCGTCGCCACCCGCGTCAGGCCGCTCGGCTTCGAGCTTCGGCGCGAGGAGCTCGCCCGCATGCTGGCCGGCGAGACCATCACCGACGAGGCCCGCGCCGCCGCCGAGAAGCTGCTCACCGTCGGGTGAGCCGCGCCATCGGATCGCCGGGTTTCGGGGGGATCACGGCGGCATGATCCATGTTCCGTTTCTCCTCGCACCGTCGCGCATCCCCCGGCCTGCTGCCGCCATGGCCCCTCACCCTTCCCTCTCCCCGCAGGCGGGGAGAGGGGGCCCCGGCGTCGCGCCGTCTGCATCACGCGGTCGTGCCTGGCACCAGCGATGGGCTACTCCCGCGACGTCGACGTCCCCCTCTCCCCGCCTGCGGGGAGAGGGAAGGGTGAGGGGCCGGCTCTCAACGGGCGAGAGAAGGATGACGCCGGCATTGGCATGCCTCGCCGCCCTCCTGCTCTTCCTCAGCCCCGTCCCCGCCCGGGCCCAGCCCGCCGCCGTGACCGCGGCGCTCGCCGCGTGCGTCTCCGTCACCGACATCCGCGTCGCCGGCTCCGCCCTCTGCTTCACCGGCGACATCGACGCCGCCACCGCGGCCCGCGCCGAATCCCTCCTCGCCGACCGCAGCCTCACCGCCATGGTCGTCACGTCGGACGGCGGCGAGGTGACGGCCTCGCTGCGTCTCGCCCGTGCCCTGCGCCTGCGCAGCCTGCTTCTCGTGGTGAAGAGCCACTGCATCTCCTCCTGCGCCAACTTCCTCTTCCCCGCTGCCCGCACCAAGGCGGTGGCGCCCGAGAGCCTCCTCATCTTCCACGGCGGCATCGCGCCCGGCGCCTTCGGCGGCCTGTTCGGCGACGGCGAGGAGCGCGAGCTGCTGTCGCAGACCCGCGCCTTCTTCCGCGAGATCGGCGTCGACGGCTCCATCACCTATCAGCCGCCCTGGCGGCGCGATCCTCGCTCCGGCGTACGGTCGCTGGCGCAGGAATGGACGGCGACGCCCGCGGCGCTGCGCCGCCACGGCATGACCGGCATCCTCGCCATGTGGTTTCCCTCGCCGGAACAGGTGATCCGCCAGGCGGCGACCCACGGCATGAGCATCGGCATCGTCGATTGACTGCTGCCGTGTCGCGGCGCCGACGGGCTTGTCCGCCGGCGCTCCGCCGGGCATGACGGGAGCCTGCCTGGTCCCGAACCGGTCGAGCCCGCCGATGTCGAAACGTCCCGCCCCCAACGCCCCCCTCGACAGTCTGACCGCCGACGAGGCCCGCCTCGAGCATGAGCGCCTCGCCGAGGCCATCGCCGAGGCCGACCGGCAATATTACCAGGACGACGCCCCCACCCTCACCGACGCCGATTACGACGCGCTGCGCCGCCGCTACGAGGAGCTGGAGGTCGCCTTTCCCGCCCTGAAGACCGCCGACAGCCTGAGCCGGAAGGTCGGCGCGGCGCCGGCCGGCAAATTCGGCAAGGTCACCCACGCCGTTCCCATGCTCTCCCTCTCCAACGCCTTCGCCGACGAGGAGGTGGTGGACTTCGTCGGCCGCGTGCGCCGCTTCCTCGGCCTCGGCGCCGACGAGCCCGTGGCCATGACCGCCGAGCCGAAGATCGACGGCCTGTCCTGCTCGCTGCGCTACGAGCGCGGCGAACTCACCGTGGCCGCCACCCGCGGCGACGGCGCCGTCGGCGAGGACGTCACCGCAAACATCCGCACCATCGACGAGATCCCGAAGACGCTGAAGGGCGCCCCGGACGTGCTGGAGGTGCGCGGCGAGGTCTATCTCTCCCACGCGGATTTCCGCCGCATCAACGCCCGGCAGGAGGAGAGGGGCCTGCCGCCCTTCGCCAATCCGCGCAATGCCGCCGCCGGCTCGCTGCGCCAGCTCGACCCGCGCATCACCGCCGAGCGGCCGCTGCACTTCTTCGCCTATGCGTGGGGCGAGATCAGCCCGGAACGGCCGCGCGACACCCAGTCCGGCATGGTCGGCTGGTTCCGCGAACTCGGCTTCCCCACCAATCCGCTGACCGTCGTGCGCGACAGCGCCGAGGGCCTCCTCGGCCATTACCGCGAGATCGAGGCGAAGCGCGCCACCCTCGGCTACGACATCGACGGCGTCGTCTACAAGGTGGACAGCCTCGCCTTGCAGGCCCGCCTCGGCTTCGTCTCGCGCTCGCCGCGCTGGGCCATCGCCCACAAGTTCGCCGCCGAGAAGGCGACGACCATCCTCGATGCCATCGACATCCAGGTCGGCCGCACCGGCGCGCTCACCCCCGTCGCCAAGCTGCGCCCGGTCACCGTGGGCGGCGTCGTCGTCTCCAACGCCACGCTGCACAACGAGGACTACATCAGGGGCGTCGGCACCGACGGCGAGCGCTTCCGCGAGCACGATATCCGCGTCGGCGACACCGTGATCGTCCAGCGCGCCGGCGACGTCATCCCGCAGGTGCTCGACATCGTGGCCGAGAAGCGCCCGGCCGATGCAAAGCCCTACGCCTTCCCAACCACCTGCCCGGCCTGCGGCAGCCCCGCCATCCGCGAGGAGGGCGAGGCGGTGAGGCGCTGCACCGGCGGCTTCGCCTGTCCGGCCCAGGCCGTGGAGCGGCTGCGCCACGTCGTCTCGCGCCGCGTGCTCGACATCGAGGGCCTGGGGGCCGAACGCCTGCCCTTCTTCTTCTCAGATCCCGACCTGCCGATCCGCGAGCCGGCCGACATCTTCACCCTCGCCCGCCGCGACGCGCAGAACCTGAAGAAGCTGCGCGACAAGGAGGGCTTCGGCGCGCTCTCGGTGAAGAACCTCTTCGAAGCCATCGAGCAGAGCCGCACCGTGCCGCTCGACCGGCTGATCGCCGCGCTCGGCATCCGCCACATCGGCGAGACGACGGCGCGCGTCCTCGCCCGCGCCTACGGCACCTGGCAGGCCTTCCACGACGCGGCGGTGCGCCTTGCCGAGGGCGATGCCGAAACCCGCCATGAACTCGATTCGCTCGACCAGATCGGCGATGCCGTCATCGACGCCGTCGCCGCCTATTTCGCCGAGCCGCGCAACCGCGCCATGGTCGAGCGCCTCGTCGCCGAACTCGTGGTGCAGGAGGCCGAAAAGCCGAAATCCGACACCCCCGTCGCCGGCAAGACCGTGGTCTTCACTGGCTCACTCGAGAAGATGACGCGTGACGAGGCCAAGGCCATGGCCGAGCGGCTCGGCGCCAAGGTCGCGGGATCGGTGTCGAAGAAGACGGATTACGTGGTCGCCGGCCCCGGTGCGGGGTCGAAGCTCGACAAGGCGCGCGACCTCGGGGTCGCCGTCATGACCGAGGACGAATGGTTCGAGTTCGTGAAATAAACTTGCGAATCCAGATCGTTAACAGTTCGTTTTCACAAGCCATGCGCGGAATGCAAGGCTGGTTGTGCACTGCACAATCTTGTAAAATCGCTGCACTGCAACAAAATGGTCTTGTCGAAAGGGAGGAAGCCTCGAGGTCGTCCACTCTTTCAGAGGAGAGACCACCATGGCTACCATTGCGCTCGACAAGATCGCTTCCGCCGCCCCCGCCGAGAAGGCGACGGGCAAGCGCGGCTTCTGGGGTTCCATCTACGACGCCATCGTCGAGGCCCAGGAACTGCGCGCTTCCACCTACGTCAACGGCTACCTGGCCCATCTGTCGGACGACGAGCTCGCCCGCCACGGCCTGACCCGCGACCAGATGGTCCGCCGCACCCGCAGCATGATGTCGGGCCTCTGAAGGCCCCCATCCTGCGCCGCACGACTGGGCCGGTCCTGCACCCGCGGGACCGGCCGTCGGCGTCACCCCGTACGCCCCCTGGAGGGCATCATGTTTTTCGCCACCCTCGCCCGCTTCCTGAACGATGTCCGCCGCCGCCGCGCCGAGCGCCTGGCGCGCGAGGCCGAGACCCTCGTCTCCGCCGACGAGCTGCGCCGCGCCGGCGTCCTGACGACGCTTGGCGGCTCCTACACGCTGCCTTTCGCGCGCTGAACCCCGCGGGCCGTCCTCAGGACGGCTTGCGCCGGATGCCGATCACCTGACCCACGCCTTCCGGCCGCTCGCGGCCCTGGCTGGCGCGATGCCAGTCCTCCAGCCGCGCCATGATGTCGTCGGGGAAGGGCGCCGGCTTGCGCGTCGCCATGTCGATGTGGATCGAGATCGATTCCATCGTCGCCGACAGCCAGCGCTCCTCGGCGTGGATGAGCTCCATCCAGTAGTGGATGCGCTTGGCGTCGAGGTCGAGGATGCGGATGCGCGCCTGCACCGGATCGGTCAGGTGCACCTCGCGCAGGTAGCGCACGTGCATCTCCATGGCGAAGAAGCTCATGTTGCGCGTGCGCACATAGGATTCCGACAGGCCGATGCGCTCGAACAGCACGTCCAGCCCCTCGTCGAACAGCTTGACGTAGAAGGCGACGTTCACGTGGCCGTTGTAGTCGATCATCTCCGGCCGGATCGCCATCCGCGGGGTAATCGCAAGGCCGGTGTCGGGGCAGAGGTCGAACTGGGTCATGCCTCCGGCTTAGCCGATGGCGGCTGGCTCCGGCAATCGCCCGGGCGGGGGAGGGGCATGTACTCCAGCTGGCGATGACACGGACCGCCCGCGCGATCCTGCCTTCGTTCCCCGGCCCTTGTGCCTGCGCCGCGCCAGCCCCTAAGGTCCGCTCCCGCTCCACCCTTGGGGCGACCGAGGACCCGCCATGCCCGCCACCCGCACCCGCCCGAGCCCGGAGACCGTCGCCGCCGTCGTCGCCGAGCTCCAGTCCCTGTTCGGCAACCGGGCGGTCACCTCCCAGGCGGTGCGCCAGCAGCACGCCCACACCCTCACCTGGATCGAGAACCAGCCGCCCGACGTCGTCGTCTTCGCCGAGTCGACCGAGGACTGCGTCGCGGTCATGAAGGTCGCCGCCGCCCACGACGTGCCGGTCATCCCCTTCGGCACGGGGTCCTCGCTCGAGGGCCACGTCAACGCGCCCTTCGGCGGCATCTCCCTCGACACCTCGCTGATGAAGCGCATCATCGCCGTCCACGCCGAAGACCTCGACGTGGTGGTCGAGCCCGGCGTCACCCGCAAGCAGCTCAACGAGTATCTGCGCGACATGGGGCTGTTCTTCCCCATCGATCCCGGCGCCGACGCCTCCATCGGCGGCATGGCGGCGACGCGGGCCTCGGGCACCAACGCGGTGCGCTACGGCACGATGAAGGACAACGTCATCGCCCTCGAAGTGGTGCTGCCGAACGGCGAAGTGATCGACACCGCCCGCCGGGCCCGCAAAACCTCGGCCGGCTACGACCTCACCCGCCTCTTCGTCGGCTCCGAGGGCACGCTCGGCGTCATCACCAGGATCACGCTGAAGCTGCACGGCATCCCCGAGGCGATCTCGGCCGCCACCTGCACCTTTCCGACCGTCAAGGACGCCGCCGACGCCACCATCGTCGCCATCCAGACCGGCATCCCCATGGCCCGCATCGAGCTCCTCGACGAGGTGCAGGTCGGCGCGGTCAACGCCTATTCGAAACTCTCGCTGCCCGAGAAGCCGCTGCTGCTGCTGGAATTCCACGGCACCGAAGCCGGCGTCGCCGAACAGGTCGAGCGTTTCCGCGCCATCGCCGACGATTACGGCGCCGGCGACTTCCAGTGGGCCGCCAAAGCCGAGGACCGCACGCGGCTCTGGCAGGCCCGCCACGACGCCTACTGGGCGGCCATGGCGCTCAGGCCCGGCTGGAAGGGCCAGTCCTCCGACGTCTGCGTGCCCATCTCGCGGCTCGCCGAGTGCATCGACGCCACCAAGAAGGACATCGAGGCGAGCGGCCTCATCGCGCCCATCGTTGGCCATGTCGGCGACGGCAATTTCCACGTCCTGCCGCTGATGGACGAGAACGATCCCGCGAGCGTCGCGGCCTGCAAGGCCTTCATGGGCCGCATCGTCGAGAGGGCGCTGGCCATGGAGGGCACCTGCACCGGCGAGCACGGGGTGGGGCAGGGCAAGATGAAATATCTCGCCGCCGAGCACGGCGACGCCGCCCTCGCGCTCATGGCCTCGCTGAAACAGGCCGTCGACCCCCGCGGCCTGATGAACCCCGGCAAAATGGCGGGATGACGGGCTCAGCCGCCGTGCCGGCGCAGCCAGCTCGCCGCATAGCCGCAGCGGGGCACGATGGAGAGGCTCTCGGCCTTGGCCGCGTCGACGACCTTCTCCATCAGGCGCCCGGCCGCACCGGTGCCGCGCAGCGCCGGCTCGGCCTCCACATGGTCGATGACGAGGCTGCCGCCCTGGCGGCGGTAGATCGCGAAGGCCTGGCGGCCGCCGACGTCGAGCTCGAACCGGCCGGCGGCAGCGTTGTCCCGGAACATGTCTGTCATCGCGCAATCTCCCTATCGACCGACTTTACCGCCATATGGGGGCGGCAGCGCCGGCGGCCACCACCCCTCTGCAAGTCTGGCCTGCGGGAACCCGCGATGCGGGGATCGCCGCCGGCCTTCCTCCTGCGACGACCTGGCGGCTTGCCTGCGGCCGGTGCGACACCATGTTCTCGCCCATGACGTGGAAAGCGGTCGTCCTTGTCCTTCTGGCCGGCCTCGGCTCGTCGCCGGTGGCGGCGGCTTCCGAGCCGGCCCTGCCCGATGCACTCAGGCGTTGCGCCGGCATTGCCGTCGAGGCGGAGAGGCTTACCTGTTTCGACCGTCTCGCCGCCGCCCTCAATGCCCCGGACGAACCGGGCACGGCCAGCATCGGCCGCTGGCTGGTGACCACCGGAAGCGACTCCTCCGGCCGCACGATCGTCGCCGACCAGCGGCCGCTGGAGCCCTGGGGCGAGGAAGGCATCGTCCTGGAGATCACGTGCCGCAACGACCGCGTCTCTCTGGCGGTCGGCCGCGACAGCCCGGTCATGGGAGCGGCCAGCGTCTTCGTCACCCTGCGCATCAACGACCGCCTCGCCCCCGGCGACATCTGGCAGGGCTCGCGCGACCTGCAGCAGGCGATCTATCCCGGCGACGTGCGCGAGTTCCTGACGCGGCTGCCGGCCACCGGCACCCTCGCCATCCGTCTGGAAGGGTCGCGACGCTGGCGCTTCGAGGGCACCTACCGGCTCGACGGCATCGACACGATCCGCCGCCGGATGCTGGCGGCCTGCTCGCGCTGAGGCGGCGCTAGAAGGCGCAGCCGAAGGGTTCGAGGCCCCGGCGCATCTGCTCGCCCTGGGTGCGGCAGATTGCTTCGAGCTGCTGGCGCGTCTGCGGATCCTGCGCCAGGGACCGCCAGGTGGTGCGCAGTTGCGCCACCTGCTGGGAGAAGGTGACGCGATGGGTCGCCGGCACCTTGGTCGTCACGCAGACCTCGTAGCTGGTGATGAAGCGATCGCATTCCGGAATGCCGATCTCCTGGGCCAGGGCCGTGCCGCCGCCGGCGTGGAGCCCGATGGCCAGGGCCATCGCGACGGCGGATGTCCGGATGAAAGTCATGCGCATGCCTCCAGCAGCCGCCGACGCGGCGTGGGCGCCGGCCGTCCCCGGCCGCGCCCCTCATTGCGGTGAAGGTCGCCGCCGGCGGTTTCGGCGCGATGTCGCCGCGTCCGGCGTCGCGGCGAGGGCGGCGAGCCGCGGCGACACGGAAATGAAACATTGAGGGCCTCCTCAACCGGCCCGGAGCGGCCATGGCGGCATCGGCGGGTTCGTGGCATGATTTTTCGCGAAGGGCGGGGCAACGCCTGGAATGGGCAGGGGCGGGCGATGGGCGGCTGGTGGAGCATCGTTGCGGTCAGGGCGCCGGCCCTCGCGGTGGGGGCGCTGCTGGCGCTCGCCGCTTTCGCCCCTGGCCTCGCCGCCCGGGAGTTCCGCGTCGCCGACACCCAGCCGCCCGATTACCCGACGGTCACGGCGCTGGAGCTAATGGGCCGGCTCATCGCCGAGCGCACGGGCGGGCGCCATCGCCTGCGCATCTTCCACTCGCGCCAGCTCGGCGAGGAGAAGGAGACGATCGAGCAGACCCGAATCGGCGCCATCGACATCAACCGCACCAATGTCGCCCCGCTGGCGAGCTTCATTCCCGAGGCCAACATCCTCGCCTTGCCCTTCCTCTTCCGCTCGGTCGATCATCTCCACGCGGTGCTCGACGGGCCGGTCGGCGAGGACATCCTGGCGAGCTTCGAGCGCTACGGCCTCGTCGGCCTCGCCTTCTACGATTCCGGCGCCCGCTCCATCTACAATTCCGCCCGGCCCATCCGCCGGATCGAGGACCTGAAGGGCCTGCGCATCCGCGTCCAGCAGTCGGAGATGATGGTGGAGATGATGCGGGCGCTGGGCGCCGAGCCGGTGGCGCTGCCCTACGGCCAGGTCAACGTCAGCCTCGTCACCGGGCTGATCCACGGCGCCGAGAACAACTGGCCATCCTACGTCACCACCGACCATTACCAGGCGGCGCGCCACATCACCCTCACCGAGCACACCATGAGCCCCGAGGTCCTGGTGGTCTCGCGCAAGGCCTGGGACGAGCTGACCACCGCCGACCGCGACATCTTCCGTGCCGCCGCCCGCGAATCCGCCCGCGCCATGCGCGAGCAGTGGCTGAAGCTCGAACAGACCTCGCGGCGCCAGGCCGAAGCGGCGGGCGTCACCGTCGTCACCCTCGAGGACCGCAGCGGCTTCGAGGAGGCGGTGCGGCCCATCGTCGAGCGCTTCGCCGCCGATCCCCCGCTCGCGGCGCTGGTGACGCGCATCCGCCAGGCCCGCTGATGGATGCGACCACGGCACGCAGGGTGATGGTCCGGCCGGCGCTGCGCACCATTCGCGGCAGGCTCGACTGGGTGTCCGAACAGTTCCGGCGCATTCCCGTGCGCTGGCGCATCGTCACCGTCGTCATCCTGAACCTCGCCTTCATCACCCTGCTGATGCTGCTGATCGCCTCCGGCGCGCGGGCCATCCGCTCCGCCTGGGCAGACCTTCAGGAGGCCCGCCGCATCGACCGGCTCCTCGCCTCCATCGAGAACGACGCCGGGCGGCTCCAGACCCTCATCCACCGCTATTTCGCCCTGCCCAACGAGATGGTGCTGAACGAGATCGAACAGCGCCGGAAGGCGCTCCTCGCCAAGCTCGCCATCGAGCAGGAGATCGACCTCGCGCTGCAGAATCCGGCGCGCTCCGTCACCAGCGTCACCGAGCGCTTCATGCTCGGCTTCGACGAGCTGCGCAGCGTCCGCGAGACCATCTCGTCGATCTACGAGAACGAGATCCGCAAGCCGGCGAGCGAACTCTCCCAGCTCTATGCCGTGGTCGAGACCGCCATGGCCGACCGCTCGGCCCTCGTCGGCCCTTCGCTCGGCAAGTCGCGCGAGGCCTTCTCCGTCTTCCTCGTCGCCATCAACGACTATTACCTGACCCAGTCGGTGCAGGCGCAGCGCGAGGCCTCCCGCTCCATTGAGGTCATCCAGCAGACCGCCCCCGTCATGGTCGATCTCGCCCAGACCGAATTCCAGCGCGCCGCGCTGACGGCCCTCGCAGAACGCACCAACGCGCTGCGGGCCGGCTTCGGCCGCATGATCCAGGTCCTCGGCATGCAGAACCGGCTCCTCCAGGTGGAGATCGACGGCAATCAGGCGGTGATGGCCACCGTCATCCAGGAGGTCGCCGAGCGCGTCCGCGCCAAGGAGGACGCGGCGCAGGAACGGCTCGACCAGACGCTCCGGATCGTCTTCGTCCAGGCGGCGGGCATCGCCGGCATCTTCCTCGTCATCGCCGCCGTCATCTGGACCCTCATCGCCAGGTCGATCCGCGTTCCCCTCGACGACCTCGCCGGCAGCATGAACGCCATCGTCGCCGGCGACCTGGACCGCCCGCCCTCCGGCCTCACAGCCACCGATGACATCGGCCGCATGGCCCGCGCCGTGGAGGTGTTCCGCCAGAACGCCATCGAGAAGCAGCGGGCCGAACAGGACCTCGTCGCCGCCAAGGACCGCGCCGAGACGGCGCTCCATCACCTCCGAGACACCCAGCAGAGCCTGGTGGAAGCGGAGAAGCTCGCCGCCCTCGGCGGTCTCGTCGCCGGCGTCGCCCACGAGGTCAACAACCCCATCGGCATCTCGCTCACCGTCGCCTCCACCCTGTCGCGGCGCATCGACGAGTTCGCCGCCGACGTCGAGCGCGGCGAGCTGCGCCGCTCCCGCCTCGCCGACTTCGTCCAGGGCAGCCGCGAGGCGGCGAGCCAGCTCTCGCTCAACCTGCAGCGCGCCGGCGAGATGGTGCAGGCCTTCAAGCAGGTCGCCGTCGACCGCAGCCATGCCGACCGCCGCAGCTTCAATCTCGCCGAGGCCACCGACCAGATCGTCGCCAGCCTCCGCCCGACGCTGCGCCGCTCCCCGGTGAAGCTCGCGGTGGACGTGCCGCCCGACATCGTTCTCGACAGCTATCCCGGCCCCTACGGCCAGGTCGTGACCAACCTCTTCATCAACGCCCTGACCCACGCCTTTCCCGAGGGGCGCTCCGGCACCTTCTCCATCGCCGCCGCGGCCGAGGGTGATCAGGTGGTGATGACCTTCCGCGACGACGGTGTCGGCATGAACGCCGAGGTGCAGCGCCAGGCCTACGATCCCTTCTTCACCACCCGCCGCGGCGAGGGCGGCACCGGGCTCGGTCTGAATATCGTCTTCAACATCGTGACACGGCGCCTTGGCGGGCGTATCTCGCTGTCGTCGACGCCGGGCGTCGGCACCACCTTCCGCATCGTCCTGCCGCTCAACGCGCCGCAGGAGCCCGGCGACCGGCAGGAACCCGCATGATGTCCGAACCGAGAGAGGATGCCATTCACCCGGAGGACGACGATCTCGTCGCGATCCTCGACGACGGCCCGGACGCACCCGCGGTCGAGGCGGGCCGCTGGAAGGTCGCCATCATCGACGACGACGCGGCGATCCATTCCGGCACCAAATACGCCCTGTCGGACTACCAGCTCGCCGGCCACCGGCTGGACCTCTACTCCGCCTTCTCCGCCGCCGAGGGCCGCACCCTTCTCGCCCGTCATCCGGACATGGCGGTGGTGCTGCTCGACGTGGTGATGGAGAGCGACGGCGCCGGCCTCGACCTCGTCGACTACATCCGCAACGAGCTGAAGAACGACACGGTGCGCATCATCCTGCGCACCGGGCAGCCGGGCCAGGCGCCCGAGCGCAAGGTGATCGTCGACTACGACATCAACGACTACAAGGCGAAGACCGAGCTGACCGGCGACAAGCTCTTCACCTCGCTCACCGCCGCCATCCGCTCCTGGCAGCAGCTTATGCGGCTGGTGGAGACACGCCGCGGCCTCGAGCTGATCGTCGAGGCGGCCTCCGAGCTCTTCGACCTCAAGTCCATGAAGAAGCTCGCCGCCGGCGTGCTCACCCAGATCTCCGGGCTCGTCCAGGTCTCCTGCGAGGGCATCCTGGTGCTGCGCGAGGACAAGGAGCGCTTCGCCGTGCTGGCCGGATCCGGGGTCTATGCGCCCGTCGCCGCAGCGGCCGACGGCGTGCTTGACCCCGCCATGGCCCGGCTGGTCGACTCGGCCTTCGAACGCCGTCGCCACGCCTTCGACGCCGCCGAGACGGCGCTCTACATCAAGACCCCGACGGGCCGCGAGATCGTCGTGGCGCTGACCTCCGACCGGCCGCTCTCCGACACCGACCAGACCCTGGTCGCGGTCTTCTGCGGCCGGCTCTCCACCGCCTTCGACAACGTCATCCTCTACGAGCAGCTGCAGGCGGCCAACGCCACCCTCGAGCGGCGCGTCGCCGAGCGCACCCGCCAGCTCACCCTCGCCAACGAGCGGCTCACCGCCCAGTGGCAGCGCCTGAAGCGCACCAACGACCACAAGGCCGAGGTGCTCGGCACCGTCGCCCACGACCTGAAGAATCCGCTCGGCGTCATCCTCGGGCGGTCCGAGATGATGAACGAGCTCCTCTGCCTCGACCCGCCGAACATCGACCGCGCCCGCAGCCAGATCGAGCAGATCCGCTCCTCCGTCGCCCGCATGACCTCGATGGTGGACGAACTCATCAACGACGCCATGCTGGACGCCGAGGACATCGTGCTGCGCCTCGCCGACATCGACGCCGTTGCCGTCGTCGGCGCGGTAATCGACGCCAACGCGCCGCTCGCCGACCGCAAGGGCCAGATGCTGATCTACCGCGGGCCCGACACGCTGCCCGGCCGCGCCGACCCGGACCGCCTGCGCGAGGCGATCGACAACCTCGTCTCCAACGCGGTGAAATATTCGCCGCCGGGCGGCCGCATCACCGTCTCCCTCACGTCCAGCGAGGGCGGCCACCGCATCGCCGTCACCGACTCCGGGCCGGGCCTGACGCCGGAGGACGAGCAGCGCCTGTTCGGCCGCTTCCAGCGCCTCTCCGCCAAGCCCACCGCGGGGGAGAGCTCCACCGGCCTCGGCCTCTTCATCTGCCGGCGCATCGTCGAGCTGCACGGTGGCCGCATCACCGCCACCAGCAACGGCCCCGGCAAGGGCGCGACCTTCGCCTTCACCCTGCCGCCCCTCGTGCAGCGGGGGCCCTCGTGAATCCCGGCCAGCTCGTCTTCGTCGTCGACGACGAGGCCGCCGCCCGCGACATGGTCGGCGACTACCTGAAGATGCATGGCTTCCGCGTGACGCTCTGCGACGGCGGCGCGGCGCTGCGCCGGGCGCTGGAGGAGGAGCGGCCCGCCCTCGTGGTGCTCGACCTCAACATGCCGGAGGAGGACGGCCTCTCCGTCGTCCGCGACCTGAAGCAGCGTCTGGCCGTGCCGGTGATCATGCTCACCGCCACCGCGAGCCCCGACGACCGGGTCACCGGCCTCGACCTCGGCGCCGACGACTATCTCGCCAAGCCATGCGAGCTGCGCGAGCTCCTCGCCCGCATCCGCGCCCTGCTGCGCCGGGCCGTGGCGCCGCCGCGTCCGGCCGGCACCGGCGACGCCCGCGACCTCGTCCGCTTCGGCACCAAGATGCTCGACCTCGGCGCCCATGTGCTGCGCGACGAGACCGGCGCCGAAATGCCGCTGACGAGTTCGGAGTTCAACCTGCTCAAGGCCTTCGCCGACAATCCGCGCCGCGTCCTCTCCCGCGACCGGCTGCTCGACCTCGCCGGCGCCCGCGACCCCGAGGCCTATGACCGCGCCGTCGACGTGCGCATCACCCGCATCCGCCGCAAGATCGAGCCGGACGCCGAGGCCCCCGCCTATATCCGCACGGTGCGCGGTGCCGGCTACATGTTCATGCCCGAGGGCGAGAAGGGCTGACCGGCGGGGCCCTTTCCCGCGTCCTGAAACACGCGAGGCCCGTCCTGCAACGTTCGCCCGCAGGGGCCGACACGCGCCGGCAAGGCTTGAAACACGGCCCCGTGCCATTGAAACGCGGGCTTGCCGCGCGAGACACCACGACGAAAACGCTCCCCCTTACGTTCTCTTCAACCCGATGACGCCGGGCGCGCCGCTCCGATGAACCTTTTCGGCGGCCACGGCGACAGAGGGGAGACCGGCCCACGGAGGGCCGAGATGGGGGATCGCACATGAACCGGATATCGAAGTTTCTGGCTCTCGGCGGTGTGGCGGGCTTCGGCCTCGTCCTGGCACTCGGCCTCTCGCACGACGGCCGCGCCGCCGGCACCGTGCCCTCCCTGGCCCTGACCTTCTCGGCCGCCGACGTCGACCATGCCCATTCCGCCTTCGACGGCTTCCGCAACCGCCTCGACGGTGCCCCGCGCGCCTCCGAGACGGCCGGCCGCACCGCCGCCATCACCGGCGACCGCACCGACTGCGCCCGCTTCGCCTGGCCGCACATTCCCGCCGCCTGCCAGACCTCGTCCAAGGGCGAGCATCTGCGCCCCGTCCGCATGGTCGCCCTCGACCAGACCTCCCGCTGATCCACCGAACCCGCCCGGAGCCCGCCATGAACCGCCGCCTCGTCCTCGCCGCCGCCCTGTCGCTCGCCGCCTCGGCCGCCTCCGCCAATCCCTTCGTCCAGACGATCATGTTCGACCCGGACACCCGCGAGCCCCTGGTCGCCCGGCCGCACGCCTCGGCCGCCGCCCGCGCCCCCGCCATCCCGCGCGAGATCGTCGCCTACACCGGCGGCCATGCCCCCGGCACGGTCGTGGTCAACACCACCGAGCGCCGCCTCTACCTCGTCCTCGCCGACGGCCGCGCCATCCGCTACGGCATCGGCGTCGGTCGCCCCGGCTTCGAATGGGCCGGCAGCCCCACCATCACCCGCAAGCAGGAATGGCCGGACTGGCGCCCGCCGGTGCAGATGCTGCAGCGCCGCCCCGACCTGCCGCGCTTCATGGCCGGCGGCCCCGACAACCCGCTCGGCGCCCGTGCCCTCTATCTCGGCTCCTCGCTCTACCGCATCCACGGCTCCAACGAGCCGCACACCATCGGCCAGGCCGTCTCCTCCGGCTGCATCCGCATGCTCAACGAGGACGTCGTCGACCTCTACGACCGCGTCCGCGTCGGCACCCGGGTCGTCGTCCTGCGCTGAACGCCTCTCCTGCCGTGCATCCCGCATGACCTCCAACTGCCCCGACGGCCCCGCCGTCGGGGCTTTTTCATGACGGGGCCGGCGGCAGGCGCGCGCGACCGGATCGGCCCGCCGCGGACACGGCGACGGCCTGTGGATCATTCTCCCCGATGAGGGTGGACAGCCCCGGCGGGAGCCTCTATAAGCCGGCCCGCACTGCCGCTGATCGTCATCTGACGGTCATGCGCCGCGGTCGCCCGGGTAGCTCAGTTGGTAGAGCATGCGACTGAAAATCGCAGTGTCGGTGGTTCGATTCCGCCCCCGGGCACCATTTCCTCAACATCGCTGACGTCTGACGCGCTTTCCGTCGCGCCGCCTCGCGGACGGCGAAAAACCCCGCGGGCCTTGCGGCGCGCGGGGTCCGATCGTCATGCCGCCGCTGGCGCTCAGCGCCCCCGTGTTTCCAAGATGCGGCACGGTCCGCGGGCGATCCGGCCGCAGGCCATGAGCGCCATCGACACCGCCTGATCGACGCTCCCCCGGCCATATTGCGAGCTGCAGCCGCCAGGCCCGAGGGCGAGGGCCCGCGGACCCGGCCGGGTGAAGTGGCGGATATAGACGCCCCGGCAACTGCCCGTCACCTCCGGCGGCGGCGTGACGGCGCTGACCGGGCCGCCCGGGCGGCCCGGACCCGAGGCAACGCTGCACCGCCGCAGATGCCCTTCGCGCTGGTCGGTTCCGGCATAGGCCCGGTTGCGATCGACGCGCAGGCACCAATTGTAGTGCACGTTGAAATCCGTCGAGAACACGCCAGCATGGAGGTTGGTGTTGCAGCGCGGGTTCGACCGCGCCTGCCGGGCGTCGTGCACGGCCTTTGACGCATATTGATTGCAGAAGCTCGGGCTCTCCGCCAAAGCCGCGGTCGTGCCCATCGCCATCAGCGCGGCGGCGATCAAAACAACCCGTCTCAACATCATGAAAATTACCCCCAAAGACAAAACGCCGGCCGACGCCGGACGCTGACAGCCCACCCGGAGGTACCGTAGTCCGGGGGCGTCTCAGCGGCAAGACGGTGACCTGGGCGCGAGGGAGGCCGCGGCGCGCGGAACAGGCGCGCCCTGTCCCTCGTTCTCCACCCGAAGCGATGGAGATCGACGACGATGGGACACCCCGAAAAAGACGGCCCTGGCGACGTGCCCTCCGATCCTGCCCGTCGCCCCGGGCAGCCGGGCGCCGAGCGCGAACAGGTGGACGACACGACGGAATCCGCGGCGCCGGTGCCGCCTGGCACCTTCGACGAGCGCCAGATCCCGCTCGACCGGGTCAGGCGCGACGCGGCGCCGTCCGGCGACCCGGACGAACCGGCGCCGGACCCTGCCCCTCTTTCGGACGGGTCGATGAAGGCGGGGCCGGTCTGACGGGCGGAAAACCTCGCGCGCGGAGGCGATCGATCAGATGCTCGGCAGCGGGGAGTGAACGGGGGCGGGTGGTCGCATCACCGGCAAACTATGGCAACATTGTGTTGCGTAATGTTACCTGGTGCGTTAGGCGGTAGCGCCGTTCCCCGTTACCGCCCGCCCCCGAATCTCCCGCCGCATGCACAGCCCTGTTCTCTGGCGCGCCGATCTGGTCGGCCCCGCGCCGATCTCCGGCGAGACCATCGGAGCGCTGCTGGTGCGCCGGGGTGTCGCCCTGTTCTGGGGGCTCGCCGGGCTCGGCGCCCTCGTCGCCGTGCTGGCCTCCGCCATCGGCTTCCTCACCCTGCCGCGCGACACGGTGGAAGGCTTTCTCTGGGGCCGCAGCATCGCCTGGGGCTATTTCAAACATCCGCCGCTGCAGGCCTGGGTGCTGGGCTTGAGCGAGCATGTCGCCCCCGGCGCGCCCTGGCTCGCCTATGTCCATGCGCAGATCTGCGTGCTGGTGACGCTCTGGGCGGTGTGGGCGCTCGCCGTCGCCGTGCTCGGCCCGGCCCAAGGCGTCGTCGCCGCCTTCCTGACGCTCGCCGGCATCCACTATTACGGGCCGCCGATGGCGACCTTCACCCCGGACACCCTGTCGGCGCCGCTCTGGGCCCTCACCGGCCTGTTCTGGTGGCGCGCCGTGGTCCAGGGCCGGTCGGCGGCCTGGTTCGCCCTCGCCGTCGTGGTCGCCCTTTCCGTCTACGCCAAATATGTCGGCCTGCTCCTCGTGGCGGTGCTGGCCGTTCTGACGCTGACCCTGCCCGCCGGCCGGGCCCAGATGCGCCGCCCGGTCTTCTGGCTCGCTCTGGCGCTCGGCCTCGCCCTGGTTGCGCCCCATGTCGCATGGGTCGTCGAGACCGGCGGCTCCTCGCTCGCCCATATCCTGTCGACCGACGCCACCGCCGACACGGTGCTGATGCGCCTGTGGTACTGCCTGTGCTTCTTCGGCGCCCAGGTCCTCGCCCATGCCGGGCTCGTCGCCCTCCTCGCGATCTGCGTGGGCGCCGGCGCGTTCAGGCCCGCGCCCGAACTGGTCATCGAGGGCAGGGACCCCGGCGAGACGGAAAAGACCCTGCTGCTGGTCATGGCCTTCGCGCCCATCCTCATCGCCGTGGTCACCAATTTCGCCGTCGGCGGCGAGTTCCGTCAGGGCCGCGGCACCGCGCTCTTCGCCTTTTCCGGCATCGCCGCGCTCGTGCTGATCGGGCCGCGCCTGGTCGTCGGGCGCCTGCGCTTGGCGACCATCGTCGTCGTCGCCGTGGTGCTCGTCCTGCCGGTGGTGAATGCCGGCCATCACGTGCTGCGGCTGGCCGCCGGTGCGGCCCATGTACCGACGCTCTATCCGGCGCGCACCCTCGCCTCGGAGCTCGAGAGCCGGTGGCGGCAGCGCACCGGACGGCCGCTGCGGATCGTCGCCGGCGACCGCTGGCATGCCGGCAACGTCGCCTTCTACGCCGCGGCGCGGCCGCAGATCCTCTTCGACGGCGACACGCGCCTCTCGCCCTGGATCACCGCGGAGCGGGTGGCCCGCGAGGGCGCCCTCCTCGTCTGGCATCCGGACGACGACGCCGCGCGGGTGCGGCTCGAACGTCTCGTTCCCAGCCTGACGGCGGAAGGCTCCGTCCATGCCGATGCCGTCCTGCGCCACGGTGCGCCCACGGTCCTCGCCTTCCGCATCGTGCCGCCGCTGAAGCCCGCGGACCGGGGCGGCCAGCCGGGCGCGGCGGCGCCGTGACCCCGGCCGTCAGGCCGGGTCCACCTCGGGCCTGAACAGCCGCCCCTCCAGTTCGTAGCGCAATCCCTCGGGCGCGAAGCTCAGCTCGGCCCGGCCGGCGAAATCCGCCGGCAGGATGCGCTCGACGAGCTGCGAGCCGAACCCCTTGTGCTCCGGCCGCGGGCAGGAGATGGCGCCGTTCTCGCTCCACCGCAGCCGGAAGTCCTCGCCCTCCACCGACCAGGAGAGGGCGACGGTGCCCTGGTCGCTGCGCAGCGCACCGTGCTTCACCGCGTTGGTGGCGAGTTCGTTGACCGCGAGGGCGAGCGACAGCGCCTGACGCGACGACAGCATCACCGGCGGGCCGGAAATGGTGAAGCGCCCGGTTCCCTGCCGATGTGGCGCCAGCGCGCCCTCCACCACCGCGCGGATGGGCGCCGTCGTCCATTCCTGCTGGATCAGGATCGCATGCGCCTCGCCGAGCGCCGCGATGCGGTCGTTGAACCGCTCGCGGGCGGACTCCAGCGTGTCGGCGTGGCGGAAGGTCTGGTTGGCCACGGCCGAGATCATCGCCAGCGTGTTCTTCATCCGGTGCGACAGCTCGGCGTTGATGAGCTGCGCATTGCGCACCGCCAGCACCTTCTCGGTCGTCTCGATGACCGTGTCCATGATGCCGCAGACCCGGCCTTCCTCGTCGCGGATGGGGCTGTAGCAGAAGGTGAACCAGGCATCCTCGCGGCTGCCCCTGCGGTCGATGGAAAGGCCCAGGTCCTCAATGAAGACGGGCTCGCCGCCATAGGCGAGGTCGACCAGGGGTCCGATCTCGTGCCACACCTCGTGCCAGACCTCCTTCAGCGGCCGGCCGAGCGGGGCGGGCTTGTCGCCGAGGATCACCCCGAAGGCGTCGTTGTGCAGCGTGATCTGGTACGGACCCCAGACGATGCATTTGGGGAAGCGGGAGCTCACCATCATGCCCACCGCGATGCGCAGCGCCGCCGGCCAGTCCCCGATCGGACCGAGCGGCGTTCTGGACCAGTCGAAGTCCCGGATCGCGGCACCCATGGCGCCGCCGCCGTCGAGAAATTGCACGCGGTTCACCAGGTATTCCGCCCTATCGCGCGATCATAACGCGCAACGCCGCCGTCGGTTCCCGGCCCTTCGATAAAAAAGTGCACCGACCCGTCAGCGGGTGATGCGCACGTTCTGGAGCGACAGGGCGATGTTCTTGAACACGTCCGAGAGCGACTGGCGGTCGCGGGCATCGAAGGCGTGAGCCGGGGATGTGGCGCAGTTGCGCATGGCCGCCGAGGCGGTCGGGTCGTTCGAGATGTCGAAGGCGACGGTGAAGATCTCGATGTTCTGCTGCTTGGCGTAGGTGCAGATGGCGTTCATGTCCGTATAGGTCTGCGCGATCTGGCTCGCCTGGTTGGCCGCGTTGCCGTTGGGGGCGAGGTGGCGTCCGTCGGCGGCGTTGAATCGCAGCGTGTTGGCGCCGTCCGTCATCAGCACCATGACCTTGCGCGGCCGGCGGTTGGCCGGATCGTAGGCGGCGCCTTCGGCGAAGGGCGCGCCCGGCGAGAGCACGTTGAGGCCCCAGATCAGGCCGGCGGGGATATAGGTCGACGGCTTGTAGTTGCCGATGTTCACCACCATGCCGCGGATCGCCGTCGTCACCGTCGACTGGCTCGACGTCAGCGGCACGATCGGGTTCAGGCAGTTCTGGCTGGTGGCGAGATAGCCGGGATAGCGCACCGAGGGCTGGGTGTCGTTGAGGCGCAGCGTGCCGGTGGTGCGCGAACCGACGCAGCCGTACCAGCGGTAGCGGGTCGTGCCGCCGCCCGAACAGGACTGGTAGGGCGGAACCGTTTCGTCCCGGCAGGTCGAGGGGGTGCAGTCATAGGTCTCCGAGCGTCCGTCGATCACCCGCGTGCAGGTCCGCGCGGCTCCACGGGTGCAGACCGACCGCGTCGTCTTGGTGACGCAGGTGCGTTGGCTCGTGACGTCATAGTCCGCCGGCACGCTCAGCCAGCTGGCATTGCGGTTGGCGGTGCCGACGTTGACGTAGTCGGCATAGGGGACGACGCCGATCTTCACGTCGGCGTCGGGATCCTGCTTCAGCGTCGTGACGAGCTCCTCCGCCGACTGCTTCAGCGCCACCAGCTTGTCGCCCGACATCGACCAAGTGTTGTCGAGAACGAGGACGAGTTCCGTCTTGCCGTTGAGGCCGCGGATGGCCCGCGCCTCGGCCTCGTAGTCGAGGCGCTGGATGCCGGCCAGGGCCATGAAGGTCGTGTCGATGGTGCCGCTGACCTTCAGCGTCACCTCCCGCTGATCGGGCCGATAGGCGAACTGGGTGACGCGCGAGCCGTCGGCATTGGTGCCGCGCAGGTTGGCGGTGGCATGGCCGTCCGCCACCAGCTTCATGCTCGTCTCGGTCTCCAGCCGGGAGGAGGCCGCCGCCAGCGCGGCGGCGTCGGCCGCCGATTGGGCCGCGGTGCGGGCCGCCGACAGCCGCGAGAAATCGATGCCGACGCCGACCGCGAGGAGCAGGGGAACGGCGCAGATGGCGAAGAGCACCGCGACAACGCCCGAGGTGTCGCGCCGCGCATTGCCAAGGAAGGCGGTGAGCGTCTGGCGCAGGACCTTGGGGGACATGGGGGGCTCATGAACTTGCGGCGGTTTCCCCAGCGGTAGAGGCTGCGCTTCAACAATCTCCTAATCGATACAGTGAAACAGACGCTGGTCATCGCCGTGGTAAACGAGATGGAGACGATGCGCCCGCCTTGCTCGCCGAGCGGCCTCACTCGCCCAGCCGGCAGATCGCCTTCAGCCGGCGCGCATGGCGGGAGATGGCGGTCACGTCATAGGTCTGTTCGACCGCCGGGAACTTGATGAAGACCTGGGCCGCCTCGGCGATGTCGGCGAGGAACTGCGTGGCGAAGCGCGCCGTGACGAAGGCGGAATTGCGGGTGACACGCCAGCGGATCGGCTTGGGCGGCCCGTTGTCGACGCTGTATGAGCCCTCGAACAGGCCTTCCGGCACCTCCGGCAGGCGGTAGCCGGGCGAGAAGGAGACGAAGGCCGCGCCGGCGCTGCACAGCAGCGTCAGCCGCTCGCCGGAACTGCGGTAGGAGATCTCGATCGCCGGTCCCGACCCGCTGGTCTCTTGCAGTTCCCGCACCCGCCATTCGGCCCGCGACGGGTCCGCCGCCGCAAGGGCGACCAGCCAGACCAGTCCGGTGAGAAGATGGCGGAGCGGCATATCGCAGTCGGGAAAGAGCTTTGCCGGCGAGCCTCGGTGACCTGCCGGTGATCAAAACGCTGGAGGGCGGTGGCACTCCAAGTCGAAAACAACATTTCGCGCCGGCTCGCGCCCGCGACAAAGTGTTGCGCGACGTTTCTGCACCGGACATGCGGGGAAGACAAGGGAGGGGACATGCGCGGGCGGCGCAGCCGTTTCCCGTCACTGGCATGGATCCGCAACGTTCCTCTATTTCCCGCAGCGGAACCGTGGATCAAAGCGCTCCCGCGGCATCAAGCTTCGCCATGTCCGCCGCCCCCAGGGACAACGAGGTGGAGCGGACGAGGCTCTCGAGCTGCTCGCGCGTCGTGGCGCTGGCGATGGGGGCGGTGACCGCCGGCTTGTGCATCAGCCAGGCCACGGCGACCTCGGCCGGCCTGGCGCCGTGGGCCTCGGCCACCTCGTCCAGCGCCGCGAGAACGCGGAAGCCGCGCTCGGTGAGATAGGGCCGGACGCCGCGTTCGCCGCGCGGACTCTTTCCCAGATCGGCTTCCGAGCGGTACTTGCCCGAGAGGAATCCCTTGGCGAGCGAGAAATAGGTGATCACGCCGATCCCCTCGGCCGTGCAGAGATCGGCCAGCGGACCCTCGAACTTCGCCCGGTCGTGAAGATTGTATTCGGGCTGCAGCACCTCGTAGCGTGGCAGGGAGTTCGCCGCGGCAGCGGCGAGCGAGGCCTTCAACTGGTCGGCGTCCAGGTTGGAGCAGCCGATGGCCCGCACCTTGCCGGCCTTTACCAGCTTCTCATAGGCCGCCAGCGTCTCCTCGTAGGGCGTCTCCGGGTCCGGCCAGTGCGACAGGTAGAGGTCGATGGCGTCGGTCTGCAGGCGCCTGAGCGAGGCCTCCACCGCCTCGGGGATGTAGCGGGCCGAGAGCCCCTTCTTCCCCTCGCCCATGGGCGAGCCGACCTTGGTGATGAGGGTGATCCTGTCGCGGGCGCCGCGGGCCTTCATCCACTTGCCGATGATCGTCTCGCTCTCGCCTCCGACATGGCCCGGCGCCCAGGCCGAATAGACGTCCGCCGTGTCGATCGCGTCGAAGCCGGCATCGACGAAGCGGTCGAGCAGGTCGAAAGACGTGGCTTCGTCCGCCGTCCAGCCGAAGACGTTGCCGCCGAAGACGAGCGGGGCGATGGAGAGGCCGGTGCCGCCGAGGGGGCGTCGGGTCAGGGGCTGGGTCCGGTTCATGGCGTGATCCTCGGCGGTTTCGATGACGGGCGGCGAGATTAACCCCGGGCCGACCTTCGGGGACAAGGGGCCCGCCGGATTCTGTCGGCATGGCAGCCGCGCGGGGCGCAAGGCCAGCCGGCATGCGGCTTTGCCGGCGCGCTGCGATGCTGCCAGCTTTCGGGTGGCTCGCCATCTATCCCCTGCCTATGCCGGGGCCGTGCCGCTAGGGTGATCCCATGTCTCCTCGTCCCGAAAAGCTCTCGCTCCGGCAGGCCCGGCGCATCGCCGTCGCCGCCCAGGGCTTCGACCTCGCCGGTCTGTCGCGCCGCGAGGGCCATACCGGCGAGCGCCGCCATCTGAAGCGCATGGCCGAGAGCCTCGGCGTTATCCAGATCGACTCGGTCAACGTGGTGGCCCGCGCCCACACCCTGCCGGGTTTTTCCCGCCTCGGTCCCTACGACACCGCCGACCTCGACGCGCTCGCCTATGCCGGGCGCCGGCGGTCCCTGTTCGAATATTGGGGCCACGAGGCCTCCTATCTGCCGGTGGGTCTGCAACCGCTGTTCCGCTGGCGCATGGAGCGGGCGCGGCGGGGGGAGGGGATCTATACCGGCCTCGCCGAATTCGGCCGCGAGCGCGCCGACCTCATCGAGGACGTCCGCCGGGAGATCGCGGACGAGGGACCCAAGGCGGCCGGCGAACTGTCGCACGATCACAAGGGCGAGGGCGGCTGGTGGGGCTGGTCGGAGGGCAAGCGCGCCATCGAATGGCTGTTCTGGGCCGGCGTCGTCACCACCGCGACGCGTCGCGGCGCCTTCGAGCGGGTCTACGACCTCACCGAACGTGTCCTGCCGCGGGCGGTGGTGGAGGCGCCGACCCCGCCGGAGGCCGACGCCGTCCGGGACCTCGTGCGCCGGTCGTCGGTCGCGCTCGGCATCGCCACCGAGCGCTGCCTGCGCGATTATTACCGGCTCGGCGTCGCCGGCACCCGCCAGGCGGTGGCCGAACTCGTCGCGAGCGGTGACCTCGTCCCCGTCACTGTCGCGGGCTTCCGCAACCCGGCCTATCTGGCGAAGGAGGCGCGCATTCCGCGCCGGGTGGAGGCCCGCGCCCTGCTCGCGCCCTTCGATCCGCTCGTCTGGCAGCGCGAGCGCACCGAGGCCCTGTTCGGCGCCCGCATCCGCCTCGAGATCTACACGCCGGCCGACAAGCGCTCCCACGGCTATTACGTGCTGCCTTTCCTGCTCGGCGACACGCTGGCAGCACGCGTCGACCTCAAGGCCGACCGCGGCGGCAGCCGCCTGGTCGTCCAGGCCGCGCATCTGGAAGCGGGCGCTCACGCCGCCGCCGTGGCGGAGCCGCTGGCCGCCGAACTCGGGCTGATGGCGCGATGGCTGGGGCTGGACGCTGTGAGGGTGGAGCTGCGCGGCGATCTCGCCCCGATGCTCCAGGCGGTCGTCGCCGGCTGAAGCCCCGCGCCGGGCCGGAGCATTCCTCCCTGCTGCCTCCCGAACGGCCGGCTTCAACCCGTCCCGGGCCTCTCCCACAATGGGCCGAGGAGCCTTGCCATGACCACCACCCGAATTCGCGACCGCATCGCCGTCACCATCGAGGACGGCGTCGCCGACATCCGGCTCGACCGTCCCGACAAGATGAACGCGCTCGACCACGCCATGTTCGACGCGCTGATCGAGGCGGCGGCTCTCGTCCGCGACACGACCGGCGTGCGCGCCGCCGTGCTCTCCGGCGAGGGGCGGGCCTTCTGCGCCGGCCTCGACTTCGGCTCCTTCGCCGCGATGCAGTCGGGCGGCGACCGCTCGCTCTCCGACCTCGTCACCCGCACCCACGGCATCGCCAACCGGCCGCAATATGCGGCCTGGTGCTGGCGGGAGCTGCCCATTCCGGTCATCTGCGCCGTGCACGGCGTCGCCTATGGCGGCGGCCTGCAGGTGGCGCTCGGCGCCGACCTGCGCTTCGCCACGGCGGATGCGAAGCTCTCGATCATGGAGATCAAGTGGGGCCTCGTGCCCGACGTCGCCGGAACCCAGCTCCTGCGCCATCTCTGCCGCGACGACGTGGTGCGCGACCTCACCTATACCGGCCGCGTGGTGACCGGCGCGGAGGGGCTGGCCCTCGGCCTCGTCACGCGCATCGAGGCCGACCCGCGGGCGGCGGCGCTCGCTGCGGCGCGCGACGTCGCGGCGAAGAACCCGGCGGCGATCCGCGCCGCCAAGCGCCTGCTCAATGCCGCGACGGTGGTCGGCCCGGCCGAGGGTCTGATGATGGAATCGGTGGAGCAGCAGGCCATCCTCGGCTCGCCCAACCAGGTCGAGGCCATCGCCGCCAACATGGAGAAGCGGGCCCCGCGGTTCGTGGATTGAGCCTCACCGTCGCGCCGCCTCCGCACAGCTGACCGAAAACTCTTCCCGTCACCCCCGGCGAGCCCGCAGGGCGAGGGAAGGGGGTCCAGGGGCCGAGGACGAGTTCCGCGTCGGGTCTGAGCCTGGGCCGTTCCGCGGCCGGGCCCTTCGGCCCCTGGATCCCCTTCCCCTCGCTTCGCTCGGCCGGGGATGACGGGCGGAGCCTCGGACGGCGTTCGCGTCCGCCACGCACCCGCCATGCGTCCTCGCGCTGGACTTCGCTGCGCCACGGCAGTGATATGCGCGCTTCCCAATCGACCCTCGAGGGCATCATGGACAACCGAAGCGACCTGTGGCGGCAGGTGGACGCGGCATCAGGCCGCCTCATCGAACTCTCAGACCGCGTCTGGGGGATGCCCGAGGTCTGCTACACCGAGGTCCGCTCCTGCGCCGAGCACACGGCGCAACTGAAGGCCGAGGGCTTCCGCGTCACCGAGGCCGTCGCCGGCATCCCGACCGCCGTCATGGGCGAGGCGGGCGAGGGCGGGCCGGTGATCTGCTTCCTCGGCGAATACGACGCCCTGCCCGGCCTCAGCCAGGAGGCGGGCGTCGCCGAGCACCGGCCGGTGGAGGCCGGCGGCCACGGCCATGGCTGCGGCCACAACCTCCTCGGCTCGGCGGCACTGCTGGCCGCCACGGCGATGAAGAACTGGCTCGCCGCCAACGGCCTTCCCGGCCGCGTGCGCTATTACGGCTGCCCGGCGGAAGAGGGCGGCGCGGCCAAGGCCTTCATGGTGCGCGCCGGCGCCTTCTCCGACGCCGACGTCGCCATCACCTGGCATCCGGGAAGCTGGTGGGAGGTCGCCCCGCCGCTGTCGCTGGCCAATACCCGCGCCGACTTTATCTTCACCGGCAAGGCCTCCCACGCCGCCGCTTCGCCCCATCTCGGCCGCTCCGCCCTCGACGCGGTCGAGCTGATGAACGTCGGCGTCAACTACATGCGCGAGCACATGCCCTCCGACGCGCGCGTGCACTACGCGCTGCTCGACACCGGCGGGATCGCGCCGAACGTCGTGCAGGCCCACGCGCGCGTGCGCTATTCGATCCGCGCCCGCGACCTGCCGGGCATGCTCGAGCTCGTCGCGCGCGTGCGCAAGATCGCTGAGGGCGCCGCGCTCATGACCGAAACGAAGATGGAGATGAAGATCATCTCCGCCGTGTCCAACATCGTCGGCAACACGCCGCTCGAGGAGGCGCTTCAGGCGATCATGGAGGACCTCGGCCCGCCGCATTTCGACGAGGACGACAAGGCTTTCGCCCAGCGCATCCAGGCGACCCTCACCCCCCAGGACATCGCCAGCGTCTATCGCACCATCGGCCTCGAGCCGGAGGACAGGCCGCTCGCCGACTTCACCGTGCCGCTCAATGCCAAGCGCAACCCGCTGATCGGGTCCACCGACGTCGGCGACGTGAGCTGGGTCGTTCCCACCGTCCAGGCCCATGCGCCGACGGTCGCCGTCGGCACGCCTTTCCACACCTGGCAGGTCGTCGCCCAGGGCAAGATGCCCGCCGCCCACAAGGCCATGGTGCAGGTGGCCAAGGCCATGGCCGCCACCGGTGCGGCGGTGCTCACCAACCCCGACCTCATGGCCGCCGCCAAGGCCGACCTTGCGCGGCGGACAAAGGCGACGCCTTATGTCTGCCCGATCCCGGACGAGATCGGTCCGCCCCTCTCCATGTCTGCCGGCTGAGCGAAAGCCCCCCGAAAGGCCCCCCATGATCCGCTTCTACTTCAACGGCTCGCCCAACCCGACCAAGGTCGCGCTCTTCCTCGAGGAGAGCGGCCTTCCCTACGAGCCCGTCGCCGTCGACACCCGCACCGGCGCCCAGTTCGCGCCCGACTATCTCGCCATCAATCCCAACGGCAAGGTTCCGGCCATCGTCGACGGCGACGCCGTCGTCTTCGATTCGAACGCCATCCTGCTCTATCTCGCCGAGAAGACCGGCCAGTTCCTCCCCGCCGCCTCCGATGCGAAGGCGCGCGGCGAACTCATGTCCTGGCTGATGTTCGTCGCCACCGGCATCGGTCCCTATTTCGGCCAGGCGGTGCACTTCAGGCACTTCGCCCCCGAGCCGGTGCCCTATGCCCATGAGCGCTACCAGTACGAGGCCGACCGCCACCTGAAGGTGGTGGAGGGCCATCTCGCCGGCCGCGACTGGATGGTGGGCAATGCCTATTCGATCGTCGACATGGCGCTGTGGGGCTGGATCCGCATGGTCCCCTTCGTCCTCGGCGACGACGCCTGGGCGCGCTATCCGAACGTCAAGAAACTGCTCGACGCCGTCTCCGCGCGTCCCGCCGCGGCGCGGGCCGTGGCCCTGAAGGACCGCTTCACCTTCAAGGCGCAGATGGACGAAGAGGCCCGCGCCATCATGTTCGGCCACCTGAAGAAGGCCGGTTGATCCTCGACCCTGTCGCGGCCGCATTCCGCTCCTGCCGTTCGGCCTATTGCGAGGGCCGGGTGCGGGGTGAATGCTGGCCGCGACCTTCATTCACCGGGACTTCCGCATGGCCAGTGAGCCGATCCCCGCCCCACTGGCCGCCTTCGCCGGGGCAAAGCCCCCGGCCCCCGCCTGGTTCGACAAGGCGCTGGCGGTCGAGCCCGAGCGCTTCACCCACCAGGGCGCCGGCGTCACCATCGAGACGCTCGCCTGGGGGCAGCGTGGCAAGCCGGGCCTCCTGCTGCTCCACGGCGGCTCGGCCCATGCCGACTGGTGGAGCCACCTCGCGCCCTTCTTCGCCGAAACCCATCGCGTCGTCGCCCCCTCCTGGTCGGGCATGGGCGGCACCGACTGGCGACCAGCCTACACGATGGACGACCTGATGGGCGAGATGCTCGCCACCATCGCCGCGACGGGGCTCGACGAGGGGCCGGTCAAGCCGGTCGTCGTCTCCCATTCCTTCGGCAGCTTCCCCGCCATGGCCTTCGCCGCCACCCACGGCGCGCGCATCGGCGGGCTGATGACCATCGATTCGCCCTTCCTGTCGAAGGAGATGCGGGCGAAGCGCGATTTCGGCCGCCCTCCCTCCCGCGAGCCGCGCGACACCATCGTCTACGACACCTTCGAACAGGCGCTGGCCCGCTTCCGGCTGATGCCGGCGCAACCGGCCGACAATCTCTACGTCGTCGACGCCATTGCCCGCCGCTCGCTGCGCGAGGTGAAGAAGGCCGACGGCACCTCCGGCTGGACCTGGCGCTTCGACCCCTTCATGTGGTCGCGCATGACCCGCCGCGACCCGGCCGAGGACCTCGCCGCCGCGACATGCCGTCTTGCCATCACCTGGGGCTCCGATTCCGTGCTCTTCCCCGAGGAGGTGAAGGCCTATGTCCGCCGCCAGGCGCCCGCGGGCTCCCTCTTCATCGAGATTCCGGAGGCGCAGCATCACGTGCTGATCGACCAGCCCCTCGCCCTCGTCACCGCCATGCGCGCGGTGCTGTCGGCCTGGGAGGCTGAGGACAAGGCCCGGTAACCGGGCGAGAAAAGGTCTCGGGAGGACCGCAATGGGCAGGCTTCAGGGCAGGCGCACCATCGTCACCGGTGCGGCGAGTGGCATCGGCCGGGCGAGCGCCCGCCTCTTCGCCAGGGAAGGAGCCTCGGTGCTCCTGGTCGACCGCTCGGCCGAGGCGGTCGAAGCGGTGGCGGCGGAGATCCGCGCGACCGGCGCAACCGCCGTCGCCATGGCTGCCGATGCCGGCTCCGAGGCGGAGGTGAAGGCCTATGTCGCGCGCGCCGTCGCCGAGTTCGGGGGCATCGACGCCATCTATGCCAATGCCGGCATTTCCGGCGGTCTCACGCCCTTCTTCGACCTCACGGTGGAGACCTGGCAGGAGATCCTGCGGGTCAATCTCATCGGCCCCTTCCTGGCCATTCGTGAGGTCGCGCCGCTGATGATCGCGCAGGGGCATGGCGCCATCGTCTGCACGGCCTCCGTTGCGGGCCTCAAGGCCAATGCCGGCGGCGCACCCTATTCGGCCTCCAAGGCCGGCGTGATCAGCCTCGTCCAGACGGCGGCCAACGCCTTCTACGGCACCGGCGTGCGTGTCAACGCGGTCTGCCCCGGCCTCATCGAGACCGGCATGACGGTCCCGATCTTCGACCATGCCCGCAAGCGCGGCAGCGAGGGAAAGCTCGGCCAGCTCAACCCGCTGAACCGCCCCGGTCAGCCCGAGGAGATCGCCGCCATGGCCTGTTTCCTCGCCAGCGACGAGGCGAGCTACGTCAACGGCCAGGCTTTCCCCGTCGATGGCGGCCTGTCCTCCACGCTTCCCTTCGCCGGCCAGCGCCCGCGCTGACCGCTCTCTTCATCGCCATGCCAGGAGTTCGCCCGTGACCGCCATCAACGAAGTCGTCGATCTCGCCACCGAGGGCCGTGTCGCCGTCGTCACCGTCAATTCGCCCCCGGTCAACGCGCTGTCCGCCAATGTGCGCACCGGCATCGCCGAGGCCGTCCAGAAGGCGGGCGCCGACCCAGCCGTGACGGCGGTGGTCATCCACTGCGCCGGCCGCACCTTCATCGCCGGCGCCGACATCACCGAATTCGGCAAGCCGCCGAAGGGCGTGCCGCTGAACGAGGTCAACGCCATTCTGGAGGCCTGCCCCAAGCCGGTGGTCGCGGCCATCCACGGCACGGCGCTCGGCGGTGGGCTCGAACTCGCGCTCTCCTGCCACTACCGCGTCGCGGTCCCCTCGGCGAAGCTCGGTCTGCCGGAGGTCAAGCTCGGCCTCGTGCCCGGCGCCGGCGGCACCCAGCGCCTGCCGCGCCTCGTCGGCGTCGAGCGGGCGCTCGAGGTCATCGCCTTCGGCGAGCCGATGAAGGCGGCGGAAGCGGCGAGCCACGGCCTTGTCGACGCGGTCGTGGGCGAGGGCTCTCTGAAGGCCGACGCCGTCGCCTTCGCAGAGAAGCTGATCGCCGATGCGGCCCCGCTGAAGAAGGTGCGCGACCGCGCCGACAAGCTCGGCGCCGACCCCGCCGTCTTCGCCGCCTTCCGCAAGGCCAATGCCCGCCGCTTCCGCGGCTTCGAGGCGCCGGAGGCCTGCATCCAGTGCGTCGAGGCCGCCGTCTCCATGCCCTTCGACGAGGGCCTCAAGTTCGAGCGCGACACCATCATGCGCCTGATGGTCGGCACCCAGTCCCTCGCCCAGCGCTACGTCTTCTTCGCCGAGCGCCAGGCCGCCAAGATCCCCGACGTGCCGGAAGGCACGCCCACCCGCACAATTGCCAAGGTCGGCATCATCGGCGCCGGCACCATGGGCGGCGGCATCGCCATGAACTTCGTCAATGTCGGCATCCCCGTCACCATCGTCGAGACGAAGCAGGAGGCCCTCGACCGCGGCCTCTCGGTGATCCGCAAGAACTACGAGAACACGGCCAAGCGCGGCCGCCTCTCCATGGCCGACGTCGAGACCCGCATGGGCCGCTTCACGCCCACCCTCGACCTCTCGGCGCTGGCCGACTGCGACCTCGTCGTCGAGGCGGTCTTCGAGAACATGGAGATCAAGAAGGAGGTCTTCGGCAAGCTCGACGCCATCGCCAAGCCGGGCGCCATCCTCGCCACCAACACCTCCTATCTCGACGTCGACCAGATCGCCGCCATGACGAAGCGGCCGGAGGACGTCATCGGCATGCACTTCTTCTCGCCCGCCAACGTCATGCGCTTGCTGGAGGTGGTGCGCGGCGAGAAGACCGCCAAGGACGTCATCGCCACCGCCATGGGCCTCGCCAAGACCATCGGCAAGGTCGGCGTGCTCGTCGGCGTCTGCCACGGCTTCGTCGGCAACCGCATGCTCGCCCAGCGCCAGCGCGAGGCGAACAAGCTGATCCTCGAGGGCGCCATGCCCTGGGACGTCGACCGCGTGCTCTACGATTTCGGCCTGCCCATGGGCCCCTTCGCCATGAGCGACCTCGCCGGCCTCGACATCGGCTGGTCGCGCGAGACCTCGAAGGGCGAGACCCCGCGCGAGATCCTCTGCGAGATGGACCGCAGGGGACAGAAGACCGGCGCCGGCTTCTACGACTACGACGAGAACCGGGTGGCGAAACCCTCGCCGGTGACGGAGAAGATCATCCTCGACCTCGCGGCCAAGAAGGGCATCAATCGCCGGCAGATCTCCGACGAGGAGATCCTGCAGCGCTGCATCTATCCGATGATCAACGAGGGCGCGAAGATCCTCGAGGAGGGCAAGGCCATCCGCGCCTCCGACATCGATATCGTCTGGATCAACGGCTACGGCTGGCCGGTCTATCGCGGCGGCCCGATGTTCTACGGCGACACGGTGGGCCTGCCCGAGGTGCTCAAGGTGATGAAGGAGTTCGAGGGCCGCCACGGCGCCGACTTCAAGCCTTCCGCGCTGCTGGAGAAGCTCGCCGCCGAGGGCAAGGGGTTCAAGGATTTGAAGTGAGGGGACGAATGTCGCGAGGCGTGAGGTGCGGCACGGGCCCCTCACCCTTCCCTCTCCCCGCAAGCGGGGAGAGGGGACTTTGACGTCCCGGCGGGTCTGAAACGCTTGGCCAGGCCCAGCCGGCGGAGAAGGACTCGCGACGCTGTCGCCCCCCTCTCCCCGCAAGCGGGGAGAGGGCAGGGTGAGGGGTAACGGTCTCATCGATCGCCAGCCGTGAAGAGCTGCCGTCACCCCGCCGCCCGCCAGCCCGCCTTCTCCAGGATCGCCGCGATGAGCTCCTGGCTCTTCAGCGCCTCCTCGCCGGAGACCACGGGATCGCGGCCCTCCTTGATCGCGTCGAGGAAATCCGTGATCAGCGACCTGTGCCAGTCGTGGGGGAAGTCCATCACGTTGGCGCCGCCGCCGGTCGGTCCCTCCTGGCGCACCACCACCTCCTCGCGGCCGTCGATGAAGGCGACCCGGAGATTGCCGCCGGCGAGCCAGGCCGTTCCCGCCGTCCCCATGACCTCGATGCGCTCCTCGCCGCCCGGATAGGCCGCCGTGGTCGCCTGAATGACGCCCGGCGCACCGTTGCCGAGCCGCACCAGCGCCGCGGCGAAGTCCTCCGTCTCCATGCGATGGACGGGCGTGGTCGCGGCGGTCGCGGCGGTGACCGTCATGTCGCCGACCAGCGAGCGGAACAGGTCGAGCGTGTGGATGGCCTGGGTGATCAGCACGCCGCCGCCGTCGCGGGCCATCGTGCAGCGTCCCGGCTGGTCGTAATAGGCTTGCGGCCGCCACCACGGCACGCTGCAGCTCGCCGCGCCGATGACGCCGAGGGCGCCCTCGGCGAGGAGCGTCCGCAGCCTGAGCGAAGCCGGGCGGAAGCGATGCTGCAGCGTCACGCCGAGAGTAAGGCCCGAGCCCTTCATGCCGGCGACGATGGCCCCGGCGCGGTCGAGGCTGATGTCGAGCGGCTTTTCCAGCAGCACGTGCTTGCGCCCCTTCGCCGCCTGCTTGACCAGTTCGAGGTGCGAGTTCGGCGGCGTCAGGATCCACACCGCGTCGATGTCGCGGCTGGCGAGCACGCCCTCGATGTCCGTGGTCATGGGGAAGGCGAAGCGCTGGGCGAAGGCCTTCAGCCTGTCTTCGCTGCGCGAGGCGACGATCGCCACCTCCACCCTGTCCGACAGGTCGAGGAGGCTCTTGGCATGCGGCTCCACCGCATTGCCGAGCCCGATGATCCCCACGCGGATCCGCGCCATGCCTTGGCCCCCCGATCTTCCGCGCCGCGTCTGTCGCGCGGCTCGATGCGAAGTCTGCGGCAATCCCGCCCCGCGGCACAACCGCCCGCTTTGCCGCTTGCCTATGCCGCGGCGGCCATGCACTTATCGCCCCGCCTTTCGGAGCCTCCCCATGAAGAAACTGAAGATCACCGCCGGCCCCTACACCTTCGTCGCCAAGCTGGAGACCGAGGCCGCGCCGAAGACCTGCGCCGCCTTCGAGAAGGCGCTGCCCTTCATCTCGGAGATCATCCACGTGCGCTGGAGCGGCGAGGGCGTCTGGATGCCCCTCGGCGACCTCAACTTCGGCGTCGACTACGAGAACGCCACGAGCTATCCGGCGCCCGGCCAGATCATCCTCTATCCCGGCGGCGTGTCGGAGACCGAGATCCTCATGGCCTATGGCCCGGTCTGCTTTGCCTCCAAGGCGGGTCAGCTCGCCGGCAACCACTTCCTCACCATCGTCGAGGGGCTGGAGAACGTCCATCCGCTAGGCCGGCTGGTCCTCCTGAAGGGCGCCCACCCCATCCGCTTCGACGCGCTGTGACGGCCCCGCGCATCGCCCGCGGCGGCAAGGCGATCTACGGCGCGCCGCTCGGAATCCTCATGCTGGAGGCGCGCTTTCCCCGCATTCCCGGCGACATGGGCAACGGCACGACCTGGCCGTTCCCCGTGCTGTTCAAGGTGGTGCGCGGCGCCGATCCCGAGCGGGTCGTGCTGCAAGGGGCCCGCGGCCTCCTGCCGGACTTCATCGCCGCGGCGCGCGACCTCGTCGATCTCGGCGCCGAAGCCATCACCACCAATTGCGGCTTCCTCTCCCTCTTCCAGCGCGAACTGGCGGAGGCCGTGAACGTGCCGGTCGCCACCTCCTCGCTGATGCAGGTGCCCTGGGTGCAGGCGACCCTGCCGCCGGGCAAGCGCGTCGGCGTCATCACGGTCAGCCGCAGCTCCCTCACGCCCGCCCATCTCGATGCCGCGGGAGTGCCGCGCGACGTGCCGCTCGCCGGCACCGAGAGCGGCCGCGAGTTCTTCCGCGTCCTCATCAAGGCCGAGAAGACCGACATGGACGTCGCCCTGGCGGAGGCCGACATCGTCGCCGCCGGCCGCGACCTCGTGGCCCGCCATCCGGAGGTCGGCGCCATCGTGCTGGAATGCACCAACATGCCGCCCTATGCCGCCGCCCTCGCCGAGGCGGTTGGGCTGCCGGTCTATGACATCTATTCCATGATCACCTGGTTCCATGCCGGGCTGAGGCCGCGCCGCTTCTCTTGAACCATCCCCCATCCGGCCAGACGGCGCGGTTCCCGCTTGACCGGAGGTCGAACATGTTATTTGTTTGCGCGCAAGCAAATAACATGACGGCGAGGCGACGGAATGGGCGCGGCACCGCGCAAGGCGATGCGGGTGGAAGGGGAGGCGGGCGCCTCCTCCGAGCCGGTCGCCATCCGCCGCAGGCGCACCCAGGCCGAGCGGCGCGCCGAGGCTGAGAGCCGCGTCCTCGCGGCGGCCGCCGAGATCGTCGCCGACAAGGGCGTCGACGGCCTGACGCTGGCGGAAGCCGGCGAGCGCGCCGGCTACAGCCGCGGCCTCGCCGGTCACTACTTCCGCTCCAAGGACGAGCTCCTCGCCGCCATGGCGGAGGCCATCCACGACGAGTTCACCCAGCAGCGCCGCGAGCGCCTGCGGGGCACCACGGGCCTCGCCCGCCTGATGGCGACGATCGACGCCTCCTTCGCGCGGACCTCCGTCGGCATGGTGAAGATCCGCGCCTATATCGCCGTGCTGATGGGCGCGGCGCACAAGCCGGCCCTCGCCGAGGCCGTCGCCACCTTCAACCGCGACTCGGCCACCGAATTCGGCCGCCTCATCGCCAGCGCCATCGAGGCCGGCGAGATCCGTCCCGACATCGACGCCCGCACCCAGGCGCTCATCCTTTCCGCGGCGCTCCGCGGCATCATGGCCCAGTGGGTGCTCGATCCCGAGGGCGTCGATCTTGCCCGCATCCGCGCCGAATTCATGGGGCTCGTCTCGCACAGCCTCGCCCGACCCCCATCCTGACCGCAAACGATCCACAAAGGAGGAAGTCCATGGATTTCTCGATGTCCGAACGCCAGCGCTACTGGCGCGACCGCGTGATCGCCTTCATGAACGCCCACGTCTATCCGGCGATCCCCACCTACGACGCCCAGATGGAGGGCTTCGGCTCCAACCGCTGGCAGGTCGTGCCGGTGCTCGAGGAACTGAAGGCCAAGGCGAAGGCCGAAGGGCTCTGGAACCTCTTCCTGCCGCCCTCCGCCGAGCATGACGACGACGAGTTCCACGGCGCCGGCCTGACCAACCTCGAATATGCCATGTGTTCCGAGCAGATGGGCCGCGTCGGCTTCGGCTCAGAGGTCTTCAACTGCTCGGCCCCGGACACCGGCAACATGGAGGTTCTGCACCGCTACGGCACCAAAGAGCAGAAGGAGCAGTGGCTGCGCCCCCTCATGGCCGGCCAGATCCGCTCCGCCTTCCTCATGACCGAGCCGGCAGTGGCCTCGTCCGACGCCACCAACATCGAGACCTCCATCCGCCGCGACGGCGACCATTACGTCGTCAACGGCCGCAAGTGGTGGTCCTCCGGCGTCGGTGATCCCCGCTGCAAGATCGCCATCGTCATGGGCAAGACCGACACGGGCGCGGCCAAGCACATGCAGCAGTCGCAGATCCTCGTGCCGCTCGACACACCCGGCGTGAAGATCCTGCGCCACCTGCCGGTCTTCGGCTTCGACGACGCGCCGCACGGCCATTCCGAGGTGCTGCTGGAGAACGTGCGCGTTCCCGCCGGCAACCTCATCCTCGGCGAAGGCCGCGGCTTCGAGATCGCCCAGGGCCGCCTGGGACCTGGCCGCATCCATCACTGCATGCGCACCATCGGCGTCGCCGAGATGGCGCTGGAGAAGATGATCAAGCGGCTTCAGTCGCGCGTCGCCTTCGGCAAGCGCGTCTCCGAACAGTCCGTGTGGGAGCAGCGCATCGCCGAGGCCCGCATCGACATCGAGATGACGCGCCTCCTCTGCCTCAAGGCGGCGGACATGATGGACAAGGTCGGCAACAAGGTCGCCAAGCTCGAGATCGCCATGATCAAGGTGGCGGCGCCGCGCATCGCCCTGAAGGTCATCGACGACGCCATCCAGGCCCATGGCGGCGGCGGCGTGACCACCGACTTCGGTCTCGCCAAGGCCTACGCCCATATCCGCACCCTGCGCCTGGCCGACGGCCCAGACGAGGTGCACAACCGCTCCATCGCGCGGATGGAGATGGGCAAGTACGCCAACCATTGAGGCGGGGCGGTCACCATCCCCGCGTAGCGGCCTGACGCTCCTCCGCGTCACCCCCGGCGAGGCCGAAGGCCGAGGGAAGGGGTCCAGTCTTTGCAGCGAAGCCTCGCGGTCTCGCGTGTCGACTCCTGGATCCCCTTCCCCTCCTTCGCTCCGCTCAGTCGGCCGGGGATGACGAACGGCTCGAGCCGGGAAGGCCGGCAAACCATAGCAAAGGAGGAAACGCCATGAATCTCTTCGACATGACGGGTAAGGTCGCCGTCATCACCGGGTCCTCGCGCGGCATCGGCCGGGCCATCGCCGAGCGCATGGCCGAGCACGGCGCCAAGGTGGTCATCTCCTCGCGCAAGGCCGGCCCCTGCGAGGAGGTGGCGAACGCCATCAACGCGAAGCACGGGGCGGGAACCGCCATCGTCGTGCCGGCCAACATCTCCTCGAAGGATGATCTGCAGCGCCTCGTCGACGAGACGCGGGCCCAGCTCGGCCGCATCGACGTGCTGGTCTGCAATGCCGCCTCCAACCCCTATTACGGGCCGATGGCCGGCATCACCGACGACGCCTTCGGCAAGATCCTCACCAACAACATCGTCGCCAACAACTGGCTGATCTCGATGGTGGTGCCGGAGATGATCGAGCGGAAAGAGGGCTCCATCATCATCGTCTCCTCCATCGGCGGCCTGCGCGGCTCGGAGGTGATCGGCGCCTATTGCATCTCCAAGGCCGCCGACATGCAGCTCGCCCGCAACCTCGCCCACGAGCACGGCCGCCACAACATCCGCGTCAACTGCATCGCCCCCGGCCTGATCAAGACGGATTTCGCCAAGGCGCTGTGGGAGGACAAGGAGGCGCGCGAGGCCCGCGAGCGCGAGACGCCGCTGCGCCGCATCGGCGATACCGACGAGATCGCCGGCGCCGCCGTCTATCTCGGCTCCAAGGCCTCGACCTACATGACCGGCCAGTGCCTGGTGGTGGATGGCGGCGTGACGATCTGAGGTTCATTGCCTTCGATGAGGAGACCGGTCGCCCTGTTCGGCGGAAGTGCGTCCTTCGAGGCTCGCCCGGCAAGACGCTTCGCGTTTTGCCGGCGGCTCGCACCTCAGGATGAGGGTGGGTGGTGCCTTGCACGACGCCTGACCAAGCCGAACGTTTGAGCATCCTTCTTCCCGGGGGCGAGGCTCAACCGTCCTCATCCTGAGGTGCGAGCCCCCGGCGATGCGCCAGCATCGTCCGGAAGCGAGCCTCGAAGGACGCACTTCTTGAGGGCAGGGAGGGTCAATCAAACGGGTGTCGATCCCGCCCCTCACCCAACCCTCTCCCCGCATGCGGGGAGAGGGGAACGTCGACGTCGCGCCAATCCTCGACCCCGATGCCCGGCGCATCCCTCGCCCCGACAAACGCGACGCTTATGCCCCCTCTCCCCGCATGCGGGGAGAGGGTAGGGTGAGGGGCATCGGCAAACACAAGAGTGAGGCGCCGAGGATCCGACCGCCTCAGTAGAGCCCGCGGCCGCCGTTGATCTGCACCGTCTCGCCGGTGATGAACGCCGCCTTGTCGGAGGCGAGGAAGACCACGAGGTTGGCGACGTCCTCCGCCGTGCCCTCGCGCCGGAGCGGCGTTCCCTCCACCGCCGCCTTCCGTCCCTCCGGCGTGTTGAACTGCACGTGGAAGCGCGTGTCGATCAGCCCCGGGGCGACGCCGTTCACCCGGATTCCCAGCGGTCCGAGCTCCTTCGCCAGCGCCCGCGTATAGGTGACGATGGCGCCCTTCGACGAGGCATAGTGCAGGGCGCCGGGACCGCCGCCGTCCATCGCAGCCAGCGACGACATGGTGACGATGGCGCCCGACTTCTTCTCCGCCATGATCTTCACCGCCGCCTGGCAGGTGAGGTAGGTCGACATGACGTTGAGGTCGAAGGCGCGCTGCCACAGGTCGAGCGAGGATTCGATCGTCCCGATGCGCTGCAGGATGCCGCCGGCATTGGTGAAGACCACGTCCACCGTGCCGAAAGCGCGCACCACGGCGGCGAAGGCCGCATCGGTCTCGTCCTGCCTGGTCAGGTCTGCCTTGATGGCGAGGGCCTGACCGCCGGCCCCGGCGATCTCCTTCTCCAGCGCGTTCGCCTCCGCGCCGCTGGAAATGTAGGTGAAGGCCACCTTGGCGCCGGCCTTGGCGAAGGCGCGGGTCGCGGCCTCCCCGATGCCCGATGCGCCGCCAGTGACCAGCGCGACCTTGCCCGTGAAATCCATGATGCACTCCCTCGCGGTGGAGATGAGGGCCGCGCCCGCGCGCGGCCGCCGTCAGTTCAGGAACTCCGGCGACACGAGGCTCGGCAGGAACAGCGTCACCTTCGGCCAGATGATCACCAGCCCCAGCACCATGAACAGCGGGATCAGCATGATCACCGTGTCCTTGATGGCGTCGCGCATGCGCATCCCCGCCACCGCGCAGGCGATCATCAGACAGAGCCCGTAGGGCGGCGTGACGAGGCCGAAGGCCAGCGACACGATGCCGATCATGGCGAAATGGACCGGGTCCATCTCCACCGCCTTGGCCAGCGGCTGCAGGATCGGGCCGCAGATGATGATGGCGGGAATGGCGTCGAGGAAGCAGCCCACCACGAGGAAGACGCCGGCCACGAAGAAGCCGGTGGCGATGAAGCCCATGTTCCAGGCCGAGACGCCGGTGAGGATGGCCTCGGGGATCTTGTAGTAGGCGAGGAGCCAGCCGAAGCAGCTCGCCGTGCCGACGCAGAAGAGGATCACCCCGGTGAGTCGCCCGGTGTCGAGCAGCGCGCCGTAGAGCCCCTTGAGGTCCATCTCGCGGTAGACGACGAAAGAGAGGACGCCCGCATAGAGCACCGCGATGGCCGCCGATTCCGTCGCCGTGAACCAGCCGAAGATCTTGCCGCCGATGATGATGCCGGGGGTGAGCAGCGCCAGGAAGGAATGGGCGCAGGCGCAAATGAAGGCCCGCCACGTCTCCCGCGGATAGGTCGGGTAGCCGCGCTTCACCGCGTAGATGTGGACGGTGGCCATCTGCGCGCCGGCGATGAGGATGCCGGGGACGATGCCGGCGAGGAACAGCGCACCGATGGACGTCGTCAGGATGCCGCCCCAGACGATCATCAGGATTGACGGCGGGACGATGACCGCGAGCACGGCCGACACCGCCGTGATCGCGACGGAGAACGAGTCGTCGTAGCCGGCGCGGCGCTGGGCCTCGATGAAGATCTTCGACTGGCTGGCTGCATCCGCCGTGGACGAGCCTGAAATGCCGGCGAAGAACAGCGACAGCACCACGTTGATCTGGGCGAGCCCGCCCGGCCAGTGGCCGACCATGGTGCGCGAGAGCTTCAAGAGGCGGTCGGTGATGCCGCCGATGTTCATCAGGTTGGCGGTGAGCAGGAAGAACGGCACCGCCAGCAGGATGAAGGAATTGAAGGCGTTGAAGCTCTCCGACATCAGCGTGACGGTGTCGAGCCTGGGCTCGATCATCAGGATCGGCAGGCAGGCGAGGCCGAGGGCGAAGGCCACCGGCACGCGCAGCGCGAGCAGCCCGAAGAAGGCACCGAACAGGACGAAGGCGGCCTGGCCGGCGGTGAGGACGGAGCCGCTCATAGGTTCAGCGTCCCTGCTTCAATGTCGTGCACGGCCGGCTTGACCGGCGGCGCCTTGCGGCCGGCGGCGATGAGCAGGTCGTCCCACATCTGTTCGCCGAGGAAGACGATCCAGGTGACGCCCATGAGCGGCCAGGGCAGGTGGATGAGCCAGAGCGGCAGGTCGGCGAGTTCGGAGGTTCGCCACCAGGCGAATTCGACGAACTTGATGCCGGCGAAGATGAAGACGCAGGCGAGGAGGAGAGTGCCGAAGCGGCCGACCAGCCGCGCCACCGCCTCGGCCCGCGGCGGCAGTTCCGGCATCACGTCGACCTCGAAATGGGTCGATTCCCGGACGCCGATCATCGCCCCGATGGAGATGGTCCAGATGAAGAGGAACCGCGCCATCTCCTCGGTCCAGATGTAGCTCGGGATCAGCGCCGTGTGCCGCGAGAAGATCTGCAGGCTGACCGGGATGATCAGGATGGCGACGGAGGCCACCACGAGATGGGACAGGAGGCTGGCATAAGCCGCCGTGAACCGCCGCCAGAGGCTCGGTGCCTCCCCTGCGGCTGGACTGTCGGACGGGGTCATGATGCGCTTTCGGAACAGGCGAGGGAGCGGCGCGGCGCGCCGCGACGGGCCGGCCCGCCGCGTGGGCGGGGGCCGGCCGGCACGGGCACGTCAGACGCCGCTGACGCTGCTGAAGATGGTCTCGGCGCCAATCTCCTTGGCATAGGCGGCCATGATCGGATCGGTCGCCTTCTTCATCGCGTCGCGCTCCTCGAAGGCGATGCGCTTCAGGCGGCCGGCCTTCTCCAGCGTTTCCAGCTTGGCGCTGTCCTCGCCGGATTCCACCTGCCGGCCGTATTCGCCGGCCTCTGCGCCGGCGGCGACGACGGCGTCCTGCAGGTCCTTCGGCAGCGCCGCCAGCGTCTTCATGGAGAAGCAGATCGGCCGGATCGACACCGCGTGCTGGGTGAGCACCAGGTTCGGCGCCACCTCGTAGAACTTCATCGCCTCGACGCCGGCCGCCTCGTTCTCGCCGGCCTGGATGACGCCGTTCTGGATGGCGTTGTAGACCTCGTTGTAGGCGATGACGGTGGGCGACATGCCGGCCGCCGCGAAGGTGCGCGACCAGATCGGCGCGCCCTGGACGCGGATCTTCAGGCCGCGCATCTCCGCCATGTTCTTGAACGGCTTGTTGGCGAAGATGTTGCGGGTGCCGCCGCCGGCATGGCCGATCAGCCGCACGCCGGCGCGCTTCTCCACCTCGTCCTCGATCGGCTTCAGCACGTTGGCCTTCACCACCTTGCCCATGTGGTCGACGTCGCGGAACACGAAGGGCGCGTCGATGAAGGGCGCGGCGCGCGCGAAGGTCGACATGTGCGCCGGCGAGACGATGGCGTAGTCCACCGCGCGGCCCTGGGCCATGTACTCGAAATACTGCTTCTCCAGGCCCAGCGAGGAGTTCTTGTGCAGGTTGAAGTTCACCGGCTTGCCGTAGAGCGCCTTCACCCGCTCCTCGAAGCGGACCAGCGCCTTGGTGAAGGCGTGGTCGTCGTTGAACTGGACGGCGCCGTTGAGCGTCACCGGCGCCTGGGCCCTGAGGATGCCGGGGCTGGCGACGATGGCCGCGGTCGCGCCGAGGCCGAGGATGACCTGCCGGCGATCGATGCCGCGCATGCCGGTGTCCTTGCGCATGTTCATTGCAAATCCTCCCGAGGGTTGTCGTGCACTCTTGCGGTGCGCCCATGTTGTCCTGGGTCAGGCGGGGAGTATGTCAGAACGTTCCGGCGGCCGACAATTGCAAAAGCCCATGCTGCGACGCGAATTTAAATGGATTTATATTGCGTTGCGATAGTGTCGCCGGGTGCGTTGCACCCGCAGTGTGGGCGAGACCATCCCCCCGGCGCTTTGAGGCTCTGGCGAGATGATCCGCGAACTGTACGGGAGGCAATCCGTCGCAGGGGCGGGCCTGTGCGGCTAACGCTTCTGTAGCAGTTCGTTTCCTAAGTATCCGCGAGATGTTCCGCCGCGATCTACAAGTTTGGCGCGGCTATTTCGGTGCGCGGCGAGGTCGAGGACGCCCTGGCGGTTCACCATGATGATTAAGGACGCGTTCACAATGTTCGTCCGGGCCGCCCGATCGCTGATAGTGTCGCGATAATGTTGGAAGCCATTGACAAACACGCGATGGAGGAGGCGCGCGCCCTGCTGGCGCGCGGTTTTCCTCTGCGCCCACCGTCCTTCTGGGCGGAGGGGCTCGATCGCCTCGCTGCCTTCCACGAGGCCTCCGGGCTCGGGCCGGTCGGCCGGATCATGCGCGTCAAGGGCGAGGCGGTCGGCGTCATCCTGACCATGCGCAGCCGCCGCGCGGCCGCCGACGGCGCCGCCTCCCGCTCCGTCGTCAACCTGTCGAGCTGGTATGTCGACGAGCGCTACAGGCTGCTGGCGCCACGCATGCTCCAGCAGGTCCTTGCGGAGCCCGTCGACACCTTCACCGACCTCACCCCGAGCCCGCCCGTGACCGAGATGATCGGCCGGTTCGGCTTTACCCGACGCCACGACGGCGGCGCCATCCTCGCCCTGCCCATGCTGGCGCTGCTGATGGGGCCGGGTCACGTCGGCCCCGTCGACGAGGCGCCGCTGGACGGCGACATGGCGCGGGTCGTCGACGATCATATCGGCCTCGGCTGCATCGCCTGTGCGCTGGTGGAGGGTGGGGCGGCCCGGCCGCTCCTCTTCAGCACCGGGCGCCGCAAGGGCCTGCCGGCGGCCCGTCTGGTCTATGCCGAGGACGTCGCGTCAGTTCGTCGCAACCTCGGTGAAATCGCGCGATTCCTGCTGGCGAGAGGCGTGATCTGCCTGGAACTTCCGGCGAACAGGGACGAAATCCCGCCCGGCGCGTGGTTCTCGACCCGTTCGCGCCCCACCTTCGTCCGCGGTGCGCACATGCCCGCGGCCGTCGACCACGCCTATTCGGAATTTGTTTTCCTCCGCATCTGAGACTGGCCGCGAAACCAGGAGAAAGCCGTGACGACCGATACGATGGACGTGTCCGAAGAGATCGCATCCTTCCTGCAGGGCCGGTTCCCCGCCCTCGCCGGCCGGCCCCTCGACGCGGCCACGCCGCTCCTCGCCAGCGGGGCCATCGACTCCCTCGGCATCCTCGAACTCGTCACCTTCCTCGACGAGCGCTTCGGCGTGCAACTGATGGACGACGACTTCGATCCCGCCAATTTCGAGACGCTCGGCCAGCTCGTCGCCTTCGTGGAGCGCCAGCGCGCGTGACCGCGTCCCCCTATCTCCTCCATCACCTCCTCGACCAGGCCGCCGCCACCGGGGCGGACCGCATCGCCGTCGTCGACGGCGGGCGGCAGGCGACCTATGCCGAGCTCCACGCCGCTTCGAGGCGCTGCGCCCGGCTCTGCCGCGACCGCGGGCTCGCGCGCGGCGACCGCGTGGCCGTCGTCCTGCCGAAGAGCCTGGAGGAATGCTGGGCGATCTTCGGCATCGCCATGGCCGGCGGCGTCGTCGTTCCGGTCAACGCGCTCCTGAAGCCGGCCCAAGTCCGCCACATCGTCGCCGATTGCGGGGCGCGCATCGTGCTGACGCTCTCCGACACCGTCGCCGCGCTCGCCGAGGCCTTCACCGGCCTCGACGTCGATATCGTCGCCGTCGACGATCTTCCCGCGGACGTGCCGGGCGAGCTGCCGCCTGCGGGCGGCATCGGCGAGGACCTCGCGGCCATCCTCTACACCTCCGGCTCCACCGGGCGTCCCAAGGGCGTCATGCTGAGCCACCGCAACCTGCTGGCGGGCACGCGCATCGTGCGCACCTATCTCGGCATCACCGAAGACGAGCGCATTCTCTCGGTGCTGCCCTTCAGCTTCGACTACGGGCTCAACCAGCTCCTCACCGCGGTGGAGCAGCGCGCCCGCATCGTCCTGCTCACCTTCCAGTTCGGCGCCGACATCGTGAAGGCCATCGCCACGCACGGCATCACCGGCCTCGCCGGCGTGCCGACCATCTGGGCGATCCTCACCCGCGCGACGCCGATGCTGGCGAAGACGCCGCTGCCGACGCTGCGCTACATCACCAATTCCGGCGGTGCCGTGCCCTCCGAGACGGTGGCGCGCCTGCGCGAGAAGCTGCCCGGCACGAAGATCTTCCTGATGTACGGCCTCACCGAGGCCTTCCGCTCCACCTTCCTGCCGCCTGAGGAGGTGGATCGCCGTCCGACCTCCATCGGCAAGGCCATCCCCGAATGCGAGATGCTGGTGGTGACCGCCGACGGCCGCCGCGCCGCGCCCGGTGAACCCGGCATCCTGGTGCACCGCGGCCCAACCGTCTCGCTCGGCTACTGGAACCGGCCCGACGCCACCGCCGAGGTGCTGCGTCCCCATCCGTTCCGCCCGGCGACGGAGGGCGGCGAGACCGTCTGCTTCTCCGGTGACCTCGTGACCGAGGACGAAGACGGCTTCCTCTATTTCGTTGCCCGCAACGACGCCATGATCAAATCCTCCGGCCACCGCATCAGCCCCACCGAGGTGGAGGAATGCCTCATGGCCATGGGCCATTTCCAGCAGGTGGCGGTGATCGGCCTGCCCGATCCCTTCGCCGGCCAGAAGGTCCACGCCGTGGCCGTTGCTCTCGGCCCGGTCGACGGCGCCGCCGTTCTCCAGGCCGCGGCGACGGAGCTGCCGCCCTACATGGTGCCGCGCGAGCTCGAACTGGTGGAGCGCCTGCCCGTCACCCCCAACGGCAAGGTCGACTATGTCGGCCTGGTGCGCGAGCGCAGCCATGGCGCCTGAGGCGAGCCTCACCGACCGCCTCGTCGCCGGCCAGTTCGGCACCGAAGGCTCCGATCTCCTCATCGGCGGCATCCCGGCGCGCGTCCTAGCCGAGCGGTTCGGCACGCCGCTCTTCGCCTATGACGCGGCGCTGATCCGCGCCTCTTACCGCGCTCTCGCCGCCGCGATCGAAGGCTTTGCCGGCATCCACTATTCCATCAAGGCGAACCCCAACCCCGCCGTGGTGCGCGTGCTCCACGAGGAGGGCGCCGGCATCGAGATCGCCTCCCTCGGCGAGTTCCGCGCCGCGCGCACGGCCGGCGTCGACCCGGCACACATGCTCTTCGCCGGCCCCGGCAAGCGCCGCGCCGAACTGGAGGCAGTGATCGGGGCCGGCATCGGCGAGATTCACCTGGAGAGCCGCGAGGAGATGGCCCATGCCGCGGCCATCGGCGCCGCCCTCGGACGGCGCGTCGCCGTCGCCATCCGCGTCAATCCCGTCGCCGAGGCCCAGGGCGGGGCCATGCGCATGGGCGGCAAGGCGGCGCCCTTCGGCTTCGACGAGGAGGATCTCGAGGCGGTGGTCGACGCCGTCGCGGCCTCGCCCCATCTGGACCTCACCGGGGTCCACTTCTTCGCCGGCACCCAGATCCTCGACGCCGCCGTGCTGCTCGGGCAATGGCGCCACGGCCTCGCCGTCGCCTCCCGCGCCGCGGCGCGCCTCGGGCGCCCGCTGCGCACCATCGATCTCGGCGGCGGCCTCGGCATCCCCTATTTCGCCGGTGACGGCACCCTCGACCTCGCGGCGGTGAAGGCGGGCCTGCCCGACCTCGTCGCGCTGAAGGCCGCCGACCCCCTCATCCGCAACGCCCATGTGCTGGTGGAGCCCGGCCGCTATCTCGTCGGGGCGAGCGGCGTCTATCTCGCCGCAGTGCTCTCGGCCAAGCTCTCGCGGGGCCAGCGCTTCCTCGTCGTCGACGGCGGCATGCACCACCATCTCGCGGCTTCCGGCAATCTCGGCCAGGTGATCAAGCGCGACTATCCGGTGGTCGCCGCCTCGCGCGTGGGCGAGCCCTCCGCCGGCCCCGCCAGCGTCGTCGGGCCGCTGTGCACGCCGCTCGACACGCTGGCGCGCAAGGTCGAGATGCCGGCGATGGCCGAGGGCGATCTCGTCGCCGTGCTGCAATCGGGCGCCTATGGCCCGACCGCCAGTCCCGTCGGCTTCCTCAGCCATCCCGCCGCCGCCGAGGTGCTGGTGGACGGCGGCGAGGCGCGGCTGATCTCACAGGCTCAGTAGAGCGAGGCCTTGCCCAGCGCCGCGCCCTTGGCGGCGAGGGTGGCGTCGACCCAGCTCCTGTCCAGCGTGCCGTCGGCGATGGCCTTCATCGTCGCGTCCTCGGCGGCGAGCTGCTTGCGGGCGAGGGCGGCGATGGTCGCCACCTCCGCGCGCGGCACCGCCAGCACGCCGTCGGCGTCGCCCACGATCAGGTCGCCCGGCGCCACGTGCTGGCCGCCGATCACCGCCCCGGTGTTGATCTCGCCGGGACCGTCCTTGTAGGGGCCGCGATGGGTGATGCCCGCCGCATAGACCGGCAGGCTCATGGTGGCGATGGCGTCGGAATCGCGGATGGCTCCGTCGATGACGAGGCCCGCCACGCCGTTCTTCAGCGCGAGCGTCGCCATGATCTCGCCGATGATGGCGTTGGTCAGGTCGCCGCCCGCCTCCACCACGATCACGTCGCCGGGCCCGGCCATGTCGATGGCCTTGTGGACGAGTAGATTGTCGCCCGGCCGCGTCCTCACCGTCAGCGCGAAGCCGAGCAGCGGCGTGCCGTCATGCATCGGCCGGAGCGTCGGCCCGGCGGCGAAGAGCCTCGCCATGTTGTCGCTGAGGAGCGGCGTCGGGATGCCGGCGAGGAGGGCCGCCAGCTCCGGATCGTTGGCATGGGGCTTCTGCAGAATCTGGAAACCGAGGGACATGGCGGGGCCTGTTCAGCCGTTGAAGGATTCGATGGCGGGGATGTCGAGGAGGTCGAGAAGGGCGCGCTTCTCCGCCTCGGTTCCCGAGCCTTCGAGGATGATGAGCGTGCGGCCGAGCAGCACCTGGATGTTGCCGTCGCGCGAATGCACCGCCGTCTTGCCCTTGAAGCGGAAGACACGGCCGACGGCGCCGAGGAGCTGGGCGTTGGAGAAGAGCGGCGCCATCTGGGAGATCAGCGGCGAATTGGCGAGCACCTGCACCGTCACGTGGCGCTCGCCGATGGTGTAGCGGCGCTTGGCGATGAGGCCGCCGCCGAACATGGCGGCGGCGCTGGCGTCGGTCTCCGCTTCGTCCGCGGTCCAGCCGCGCGGCGGTGCCGGCAGGAAGCGCGACAGGCCGGTGGCGCTGCGCTGGGCGAGGAGCTGGGAGGCGACGTCGAGCGCCGCCTTGGCGGCCACGAGGTCGTTGGCCTGATAGGCCCGGCGTGCCTCCTCGATCGCGTCGCGGATGTCGTCGGCGAGGGCGGGGGAGGCGACGGCGAGCGTCGTGGCGATGGCGGCGGCGCGCAGCAGGCGGGTCAGCGTCATGGCGGGGTTATCCTCATCGGCGTGCTCCGGCGGCCGCCGGAATCGTCAGTCGTCCCGGCACCGCCTATAGCGGTTCGCCGGAGCGATGGCACGCCCCCCGCACGCGTGGCCGCCCCGCCGGGCGGACCTGCTATTCGCTGGCGAGGATCATGTTGCGCACGATGGGATAGACCTGCCCCTCCCATTTGCGGCCGCTGAACACGCCGTAATGGCCGACGCCGGCCTGCATGTGGTGGCGCTTGCGGAAGGGCTTCAGCTTCGAGGCGAGGTCGTGGGCCGCCACCGTCTGGCCGAGCGAGCAGATGTCGTCGCGCTCGCCCTCCACCGTCAGCAGCGCCGTGCGGCGGATGGCCGACGGGTCCACCGGACGGCCCTTGTAGGTCAGCTCGCCCTTGGGCAGCAGCGCCCGCTGGAACACCTTGTCGATGGTCTCGAGGTAGAACTCGGCGGTGAGGTCCAGCACCGCGAAATACTCGTCGTAGAAGGTCTTGATCTGCTCGGCCTTCTCCGTCTCGCCGCGCGCCAGATGGCCGTGCAGGTCGAGGTGGGCCTTGATGTGCCGCTCCCGGTTCATCGACAGGAAGGCGATGAGCTGGAGGAAGCCCGGATAGACGCGCCGCCCGGCGCCGGCGCAGGGCAGGGGCACTGTCGAGATCAGGTTCTTCTCGAACCACTCATAAGAGTGGTTGAAGGCCAGCTCGTTGACCTTGGTCGGATTGATCCGCACGTCCACCGGGCCCGCCATCAGCGTCAGGCTGCGCGGCTGGTCGGGATCGCCGGCCTGGGCCATCACCGAGGTCGCCACCAGGGCCTGCACGCAGGGCTGGCAGACCGCCACCACATGGGCACCCGGCCCCAGCACGTGCAGGAAGTCGATCAGGTGCTCGACATATTCGTCGAAGCCGAAGCGGCCGGCGGTCCAGGGCACGTCGCGGGCGCTGTGCCAGTCGGTGATGAAGACGTCGTGGTCCTGCAGCAGGGTGCGCGCCGTATTGCGCAGCAGCGTAGCAAAATGGCCCGAGAGCGGTGCCACCAGCAGCACCTTCGGCTGGGTGACGTCGATGTCCTTCCGGAAGTTGAGGAGCGTGCCGAAGGGCGTGACGTGGGTCGCCACCTCTGTGACCGCCACCTCGCGATTGCCGACCGTGACGCTGGTGATGCCGTAGTCGGGGCGGGCATGGGTGAAGCCGGTGCGGCCGATCATCTCCCAGGTCGCCATCATCTCCCGGCCGACGCGGCCCCCCTGGGCCTGGAGCGCCGACCCGAAGGCGGCGCCGGCGAGCCGGGCAGCGTCGCGCACGGGCTCGAACATCCGGCTGTGGAATTCGAACGCGTGATAGAGCATGGGCCGTCCCGGGGTGGGTCGAGATGCCACCTTGGCATCGATCCAAAAAAAGCTAGTGCACTTTCTGTTGCACTGCGAGAGTATTCTTTCGGTGCGGTTTCCGCGCTGCAGCGCCCGTCGCCAGGAGGTTCGGATGGCCAAGGCCAAGCTCACCCTTTCGAGCAAGAACTATTCGTCCTGGTCGCTGCGCGGCTGGCTCCTGTGCAAGATGGCCGGCATCCCCTTCGACGAGGTGCCGGTCTCGGTCGACGATCCCGGCCAGCGCGCCGAACTGCTGCTGCTCTCGCCCTCCTTCCTGGTGCCGGCGCTGACCGACGACGGCGCCAAGATCTGGGGCGCATGGTCCATCGCCGAATATCTGCACGAGACCTTCCCCAAGGCCGGCCTTCTTCCCGAGGATCGGGTGGCGCGGGCCCATTGCCGCTCCATTTCGGCGGAGATGCATTCGGGCTTCCAGAACCTGCGCTCGGCGCTGCCGATGAACCTGAAGGCCCACCATCCCGGCTTCAAGGTCTGGGCCGGTGCCCAGCCCGACATCGACCGCATCCTCACCATCTGGGGCGAGTGCCTCGCGACCTATGGCGGGCCCTATCTCTTCGGCAAAGCCCCGACCGTGGCCGACGCCATGTATGCGCCAGTCTGCATGCGCTTCTACACCTACGACGTCCCCATTGACGCCACAGCCGCGGCCTATTGCCGGACCATCATGGACTGGGCGCCGCTGAAGCAATGGATCGCATCCGCCAAGGCCGAGCCCGAGGAGATCGAGGAACTGGATGTCGAATTCTAGGGCCGGTCGCGGCCGCCGCCTGTCTGTCCTCCTGCTGCTGCTCTTCGCCCTGCCCATCGGCTGGTCCGCCGGCCACTATGCCATGGGCTATCCCGGCCCCGACTGGTCGACGGCGGGCCGCGCCAGCGCCGGCCTGCTGGCACCGGCCGCCGAGACGCCGCAGGCGGTGATCCGCGTCTATGCCGCCCGCACCGTGCGCTGGCGCGGCATCTTCGCCACCCACACCTGGATCGTCGTCAAGGAGGCGGGCGCCGCCCGCTACGACCGCTTCGACTACACCGCCTGGGGCGAGCCGATCCGCACCAACGGCTTCGTCGCCGACGGCCGCTGGTTCGGGCGCGACCCGGAGCTCGTCTTCGCCGCCGACGGCGAGAGCGCGGCCGCCGCCATCCCGAAGATCCGCGCCGCCATCGCCGGCTATGTCCACGCCAACCGCGGCGACTACCGCGCCTGGCCGGGGCCGAACTCTAACACCTTCGTGGCCGCGGTGATGGCCGCCGCCGACCTCGGCGCCAGCCTGCCGCCCACCGCCATCGGCAAGGACTTTCCCCATGACGGACGCTGGATCGGCCCGGCGACCGCCGGCCTCGGGTTCCGCGCCACCCTCGGCGGCTATCTCGGCCTGACGGTCGGCTGGTACGAGGGCGTCGAGGTCAGCGTCCTCGGCGCCGTGCTCGGCATCGACGTCCGTCGCCCGGCGATCAAGCTGCCGGCGATCGGGCGGATCGGCATGGGTGAGAGCTTCGTGTGAACGACGAGGCGGCTGGCCCCGTGGGTCCGGACGGATTGCCACTCACCCTTACCCTCTCCCCGCGAGCGGGGAGAGGGGGCACCCGCGTCGGGCTTCTTCCCGAAGGATAGTGACTGGCATCGCGCTGTGCGGCACAGGCGCGACGTCGTAGCCCCCCTCTCCCCGCTCGCGGGGAGAGGGAAAGGGTGAGGGGCACTCAAACAGTGTCGACGAACTGGATAGTCTCTACCCGTATCCCGCCCGCTTCAGCCGGTTGACCGTGAGGTCCATGGCCGAGAGGAAGGCGGAGCGGTCGCGGGGCGAGAAGGCCGGCGGACCGCGCGTCTGGCCGCCCGCCGAGCGGATGTCGTCCATGAGGTTGCGGGTGGCGAGCGCCATGCCGATGGAGCCGGCATCGAAGATGCGCCCGTTCGGCGCCAGCGTCGCCGCGCCGGCCTTCACCGTGCGGGCCGCGAGCGGGATGTCGGCGGTGACGACGATGGCGCCGGGACCGGCCCGCTCGGCGATCCAGTCGTCGGCGACGTCCGGCCCCTCGCTCACCACCACGCGCTCGATCCACGGCTCGCGCGGCACGGCGATGGGACTGTTCGCCACCACCTTCACGCCGAGACCGTAGCGCTGCGCAACGCGATAGACCTCGTCCTTCACCGGACAGGCGTCGGCGTCGACATAGACGACGATCGGGTCGCCGGCCGCCATGGCTCAGCGGCGCTCGCGGTTCTTGCGGTGCTTGAAGCCGCCGCGTTCGGCCTTGCCCTTGGCCGCACCCGGCGGCGGCCGCTTCTTGAAGGGCTTGCCCTCGCCGCGCGGCTCGCGGCCCTCCTCGGCGTGGCGGCGGAAGCGCGGCGGCGGCGCGCCGCCCTCGCCCTCCTGGATCGGCGTGATGAACACGTCGTCAGCATTGGCCTTGCGGGCATTGACGATGAAGGTTTCGGCGAGGGCCGCCGACACCTGGAACTCGGTCGTGGTGTCGTGGATGCGGATGGCGCCGATGTCGTCGCGGGTCACCTTGCCGCGCCGGCAGATCATCGGCAGCAGCCATTTCGGGTCGGCGCGGTTGGCCCGGCCGACATCGGCGCGGAACCACGCCATGTCGCCGGTCATCTTCAGGTCTCGCTCGGGACGGCCGCGGGGCCCCGCCGTGGCGCTGCGGGCAAAGCCCGGATCCGACACCTCCTCCGGCTCCGGCAGACGCGAGCGCAGCACCCGCGCCAGCGCCATCGCGATGTCCTCGGGAGACTTGCGCTCCATCAGCACGGCGGCGACCTGGCGGTCCTCCTCGCTCGGCTCTTCCGTCAGCAGCGGGTCGGCGAAGATGCGCTCGCGGTCGAGGGCGCGAATGTCGTCGGCGGTCGGCGGGCCGGTCCATTCGGCGCGGATGCCGGCTTCGGCGAGCAGGCTCTCGGCGCGCCGGCGCCGGGTGGTCGGCACCAGCAGGACGCTGACGCCCTTGTTGCCGGCGCGGCCCGTGCGGCCGGAGCGGTGCTGCATCACCTCGGCGTCGTGCGGCAGTTCGGCATGGATCACGAGGGCGAGGTTGGGCAGGTCGATGCCCCGCGCCGCCACGTCGGTCGCCACGCAGATGCGCGCCCGTCCGTCGCGCAGCGACTGAAGGGCGAGGTTGCGCTCGTGCTGGCCGAGCTCGCCCGACAGGAACACGGCGGAGAAGCCGCGCTCCACCAGCGTCGCCTGCAGGTGGCGCACGGCGTTGCGGGTATTGGCGAAGATGATGGCCGTCTTCGGCTCGATCTGGCGCAGCACGTTGACGACGGCGTGCTCCACCTCGTTGGGGAAGACGCGGATGACGCGGTAGTCGATGTCCTGGTGGCCGCGCTCGCGCGTCCCGGCCTCGATGCGCAGCGCGTTCTGCTGATAGCGCTTGGCGAGGGTGGCGATGGCTGCCGGGATCGTCGCCGAGAACAGCAGCGTGCGCCGGTCCTCCGGCGTGGCGTTGAGGATGAACTCGAGGTCCTCGCGGAAGCCGAGGTCGAGCATTTCGTCGGCCTCGTCGAGCACGACCGCCTTGGCCGAGTAGGGCTCCAGCGCACCGCGCTCGATGTGGTCGCGCAGGCGGCCCGGCGTGCCGACGACGATATGGGCGCCGTCCTCGAGTAGGCGCCGCTCGCGCCGTGCGTCCATGCCGCCGACGCAGGCGATGATGCGCGCGCCGGTGTCGGCATAGAGCCAGGTCAGTTCGCGCTGCACCTGCAGGGCGAGTTCGCGCGTCGGCGCCACGATCAGCGCCTGCGGCTCGGCGGTGCGGTGCAGGCGCTCGGCGTCGCCCATCAGCGTATCGACGAGGGCGAGGCCATAGGCCACCGTCTTGCCGGAGCCGGTCTGGGCGGAGACGAGCAGGTCGCGCCCCGCCGCCGCCGGCGCCAGCACGGCGCTCTGCACGGGAGTGAGGTCGACATAGTCCCTGGCGGCGAGAGCCGCGGCCAGTTGGGGCGGGATGAGAACTTCGGTCACGGTGCGGAATGTCCTGGAATGGGTCCGCGCCGGCTGGAGGAAGAGCCGGTCAGGGATCGGCGGACATGGCGGCGTCGGATGTTGGCCGTCTCCCTAGGCCCATCCGCGGCAAAAAGCCATGCATTTCGCATATGCGGTAAACCGAACGGGGCTCAGCCGAGTTCCGCCGCGATCTTGCGCAGCAGGGCGAGGAACTCCGCCTTCTTCTCCCGGCCCACGATGCGGTCGAGTTCACGGTCGTGGTCGAGGGCCGCCCGCATCAGCCGCTCGCGATGGGCGCAGCCGGCGGGGGTCAGGGTCAGCGTATAGCTGCGCCGGTCGTGCGCCGTGCGCTCGCGCAGCACGAGGCCGCGCTTGACGAGGTCGTCGAGCGTCGAGGTGAGGGTCGACTTGTCGCGGCCCGCCGCCTTGCCGAGGGCGGTCTGGGTGAGGCCGGGATTTTCCGCGATGAGGGTCAGCACGGCGAAGCGCCGGGGCTTCAGGCTCTTGTCCCCGACCCTCTGGGCGAAGGTGCGGAACGAGGCCTCCTGGGCGATGCGCAGGTGGAAGCCGATGAAGTCGCCGAGCGGGCCGAGGCGCGCCGGCTCTTCCCGGCGGCTGCCGGCATCCTGCGGTTCGTGTGGATCGGTCTCAATCCGGGCCATCAGGTCCCTGCCGGGCCTCGCGGCGCCCGTGTTCACCATGACCATCGCACGGCCGGTCCGGACCCCACAAGACGGTGTTGACTCTAACAGTTGGATATCCAACTAATTCAGTCGCAAGCAGGGCTGCCGATGTACACAGCGTCCACCGCCTTTCTGGAAGCGCTCGCCGAGGCCGGCGTCGAATATCTGTTTTCCAATTTCGGCAGCGACCACCCCGCGCTCATCGAGGCGCTGGCTGAGGCGCGCGCCGCCGGCATCGCCATGCCGAAGGTCGTCACCTGCCCGAACGAGATGGTGGCGCTCACCGCCGCGCAGGGGCACGCCCAGGTCTCCGGCCGCGCCCAGGCCGTCATCGTCCACGTCGAGTGCGGCACCCAGTCGCTCGCCGGCGCCGTCCACAACGTCTCCAAGGGCCGCGTGCCCGTGCTGATCTTCGCCGGAGCCTCGCCCTTCACCCAGTTCGGCGAGATGAAGGGCAGCCGCAACGAGTTCATCCAGTGGATCCAGGACGTCCACGACCAGCGCGGCATCGTGCGCGGCTACATGCGCTACGACGCCGAGCTGCGAACGGGGCGCAACATCAAGCAGATGACCTGGCGGTCCCTGCAGTTCGCCCATTCCGACCCCAAGGGTCCCGTCTATCTGATGGGCGCCCGCGAGGTGATGGAAGAGGCGCTCGACCCCGCGGCGCAGGCGGGTCTGGACGTCGCCGACTTCGCCCCCATCGCGCCTTCGGCCCTGCCGCAGGAGGCGGTGCACGCCCTGCTCACCGATCTCGCCGGCGCCCGCCGCCCGCTGGTCGTCACCTCCTATCTCGGCCGCAATCCGCAGGCGGTGGCCGAGCTGCAGCGCCTCGTCGGGCCGCTCGGCATCGCCGTGCTGGAGAGCGTGCCGAACGCGGTGAACCTGCCCCACGATGACCCGATGTATCAGGGCTGCCAGTGGAACGAGCCGCGGCAGAATCCGCTCCTCGCCGAGGCCGACTTGGTCGTCGTGATCGATTCCGACGTGCCGTGGATTCCCACCGTCTCGAAGCCGCGGGGCGAGGCGAAGATCTGGCACCTCGACGTCGATCCCCTGAAGCAGGACATGCCGCTCTGGTCGATCCCGGCCCGCCGCGTCTTCCGCGTCCATGCCGAGACGGCGCTCGCCCAGCTCAATGCCGGCCTCGACCGCATCAGCCTCGACGTCGCCCGCATCGGCGAGCGGCGCGCCCACTACGCGCGCCTGCACGAGGAGCGGAAGGTGGCCCTCGCCCGCGCCGAGGCGAAGCCCGCCGGCGACCGGCTCACCGCCGAATATGTCACCGCCTGCGTGCGCGCCCATGTCGATGCCGACACCATCGTGCTCAACGAGGGCATCACCAATTACCCCGTCGTGGTGAACCACATCGCGCCGACCCGAGCCGGCCAGATGCTCAATTCCGGCGGCGGCAATCTCGGCTGGACGGGGGGCGCCGCCATCGGTGCCAAGCTCGCCGCGCCGGGCAAGACGGTGATCGCCCTCACCGGCGACGGCTCCTACATGTTCTCCCAGCCCTCCACCGTCCACTGGATGGCGCGCCAGTATGGAACGCCCTTCCTGCAGGTGGTATTCAACAACCGGGGATGGCGCGCGCCCCGTTACTCCACCCTGGCGGTCCATCCCGCCGGCCATGCCAGCCGCGCCGCGGATATCGGCGTCGCCTTCGACCCGCCGCCGGACTACTCTGAGATCGCGGCCGCCGCCGGCGGTGCCCATGCCCGAAAGGTCAGGCACCCCGACGAGGTCGAGAGCGCGATCGCGGAGGCGATGCATATCGTGAAGACGGAGAAGAGGGCGGCTGTTCTCGACGTGTGGCTGCCCCATCTCATGGAAGGCTAGAGGAAACGATCCGGGACGATCCGGCGGCGCTGAACGACCGCGGACGGAACGACAGGGAGGAACGAGGAATGACGGGACTTTCGATCCGGACCGATCGCCGGCGCGTCTTGGCCGGCGGCTTGGCGCTCGGCGCCGCGGTGGCGGCGCCCAGCCTGGTCAGGGCCCAGGCCTGGCCGAGCCGCAACATCCGCATCGTCGTCGCCTTCCCGCCCGGCGGCGCGGCGGACATCGTGACGCGCCATCTGGTCGAGCGCCTGACACAGGAATGGGGCCAGGCGGTCGTCGTCGAGAACCGCGGCGGCGCCGGCGGCAACGTCGCCTCGGCGGAAGTCGCCCGCTCCGAACCGGACGGCCACACGCTGCTCATCACCTCGAGCGCGGTCGCCATCAACCACCTGCTCTATGCCCGCATGCCGCTCGACACGTTCAAGGACCTCGCGCCCGTCGGCATGGGCATCACGGTGCCCAACGTCATGGTCGTGCCGTCGGCATCCGCGGACAAGACCGCCGCCGACCTCCTGGCCCGCGCCCGCGCCAATCCCGGCAAGCTCACCTACGGCTCGGCGGGCATCGGCTCCTCCATCCACATGGCCGGCGAGCTGTTCAAATATCTCGCCAAGGTCGACATGGTCCACGCGCCCTACCGCGGCGCCGGCCCCGCCATGAACGACCTCATCGGCGGCCGTCTCGACGTCATGTTCGACACGCTCACCGTCTCCGCCGCGCAGATCAAGGGCGGATTGATCCGTCCGCTCGGCGTGTCGACGAAGGAGCCGCTGGCCGAGCTGCCGGGCGTGCCTGTCATCTCCTCCGTCGTCCCGGGCTACGAGATGCAGTCCTGGTTCGCCTTCTTCACGGCGGCCGGCACGCCGCGAGAGATCGTCGGGCGGCTGTCGGCGGGGCTGAACAAGGCCCTGCACGACCCCGGCGTGGTCAAGCGCCTCGCCGAGATCGGCACGACGCCGGTCGGCTCGACGCCGGAGGAGCTCGCCGCCGCCATGCAGGCGGAGGTCCGGCTGTGGGAGCCGGTCATCAAGGCCGCCAACATCCGCATCGCCGGCTGACGGCGGGAGAGACGACATCCGCGCGGGCCACCAAGAGCCTGCCGGGTGAAGGGACGAATGGGAATGCCAACCCCCGGACGGGGACACCAGAGGAGGTCCACGATGAGCACATTCAAGCCCACTCGCCGCGCCGTCGTCGGCGGCATCGCCGCAGCGACGCTCGCAGCACCCCAGGTCCGCGCCCAGGCAGGCCCGGTCAAGATCGGCTTCTCCATCTCGAAGACCGGGCCCAACGCCGGCGGCGCCAACGTCACCACGCTGCCGAACTACCAGCTCTGGCTGAAGGAGACCAACGAGGCCGGCGGTCTGAAGCTGCCCGGCGGCCAGCGGCGCCCGATCGAGTTCGTCGAATATGACGACCGCTCCCAGTCCGAGGAGGCGGTGCGCAACATCGAGCGCCTGGTCAACCAGGACAAGGTCGACCTCCTGCTGCCGCCCTGGGGCACGGCGATGAACCTCGCGGTGGCGCCTTCCTTCAACCGCGGCGGCTTCCCGCACCTCGCCTCCACCTTCTTCGTCGAGCGCCAGCCCGAGCTGGTGAAGCGCTGGACCAACATGTTCCTCTTCCTCGACCGCCCCTCGACGGCGATCACGGCGTTGACCGACCTGCTCGCCACGCTGAAGGACAAGGGTCTCGGCAACACGGTGGCGCTCGCCTCGGTCCAGGACCAGTTCGGTCTCGAGCTCGTCAGCGCCGCACGCGCCGGCATCGCCAAGGCCGGCTTCCAGATCGTCATGGACCGCCAGTACCCGCCGGGCACCCAGGACCTCGCCCCCATCATCTCGGAGGCGGCGCGCCTGAAGCCCGACATGTTCCTCGCCTTCTCCTATCCGCCGGACACGCTGGCGCTGACCGAGCAGGCGCGTATCGGCGGTCTCAACCCGAAGGTCTTCTACACCGCCGTCGGCACCGCCTTCCCGCTCTACAAGCAGCGCTTCGGCGCCAATGCCGAGGGCGTCATGGGCATCGGCGGCGTCGATGTGACCGATGCGAAGATCAAGGACTACATCGCCCGCCACAACCGCATCGTCGGCCGCGAGCCGGACCGCTGGGCCTCGACCACCACCTATTCGACGCTGCAGGTGCTCACCCAGGCCATCGAGCGCGTCGGCATCGACAAGGCGGCGATCGTCAAGGACGTGGGATCCCAGTCCTTCGAGACGATCCTCGGCACCATCAAGTTCGTCGACAACCAGCGCGTCGACCAGTGGTGGGTCGGCCAGTGGCAGCAGGGCGAGTTCGTGGCCCTTGCTCCCACCAAGGTCGGCGGCACCAAGGCGCCGGTCTTCCCGAAGCCCGCCTGGCCGACGGCGTGATGGGATGACGGTGAGCGGCATCGCGTCGAAACCGCCGGTGCGGGGCGCTCATGTCCGAGCGACCGCCGCCGGCCGTGAAGACGGGCCGCGCTTCCCCTCCCCCCGCTTGCGGAGGGGAGGGGCCAGGGGTGGGGGGCATGTCGATGTCGCGGAGCTGGACACCCCCACCCGGCCCTCCGCTGCGCTCGGGCCACCCTCCCCGCCGCAAGCGGGGGGAGGGGATCGCCGGGGGCGGCGCCCTGTATTCGGAGACGCTGAATGTTCCTCGTCGACGTCATCCTGTCGGGCCTGATCCTCGGCGGCATCTACGCGCTGATCGCCATGGGGCTGTCGCTCCAGTACGGCGTCGCGCGGATCATGAACCTCGCCTATGGCGAGTTCACCATCGCCGCCTCCTTCCTGGCCTATGTGCTGTTCAGCGCCGCGGGCGTCAGCCCCATCCTGGCGCTGGCGGTGGCCATGCCGCTCTCCTTCGCCCTCAACTGGGGCATCTACCGCGTGCTGATGACGCCGCTGGTGCGGCGCGCGAAATCACCCGGCGCGCTTGAGGTCGATTCCATCCTCGCCACCTTCGGCCTGCTCTTCGTCGTGCAGGGCATCCTGCTGGTCGTCTTCGGCGGCTCCTATGTCAGCTATTCCTATCTCGCCGTTCCGGTGCAGATCATCGGCTCGACCGTGGCGCTGAACCGCCTGCTGGCGGCGGGCCTGGCGGTGGCCATCGCCCTGGCGCTCACCGCCTTCCTGATGCGCACGCGCATCGGCACGGCCATCCGCGCCGTCTCGGTCAACCCGGCCGCGGCCCCCCTCGTCGGCATCGACACGACCGCCTATGCCGCCTTCGCCTTCGGCCTCGGCGGGGCCCTGGTCGCCGCCTCCGGCGTCCTCGTCTCCATGTTCTTCACCTTCAACGCCGCCATGGGCGTGGTCTTCACCATGAAGGCGCTGATCGTCGTCATCATGGGCGGTGTCGGCAACATCTTCGGCGCCCTCGTCGCCGGCCTCATCCTGGGGCTTGCGGAATCGCTCACCGCCGCCTTCCTCGACGGCGGCCTGACGCTCGCCGTCAACTTCGCCCTCTTCCTCGCCATCCTGCTGGTCAAGCCCACCGGCCTGTTCGGAAAGGCCGCGCGATGACCATGAAGCCCTGGCTGCCGCCCCTGCTGGTCCTCGCCGCCGCGGCGGCGCTCGCTCCGCTCCCCATCGTCGCCGGCTCCTACTGGATGGCGCTGCTCGTCAACATCCTGATGTATGCGACGCTCGCCACCGCCTGGGCGCTGTTCTCCGGCCCGACGCACTACGTCTCGCTGGCCACCGCCGCCTTCTTCGGCCTCGGCGCCTACACCATGGCCTTCCTCGGCGAGACGCTGCCGCTGCCGCTGGTCTACGGCGTCGCGGCGCTGATCGGCGCCGTCGTCGCGACCGTCGTCGGCCTGTCGACGCTGCGCCTCTCCGGCGTCTATTTCGTCATCTTCACCTTCGGCCTCGCCGAGCTCGTCCGCCAGCTCGTCACCTGGGGCGAGGCGAAATACGGCGGCACGGTCGGCCGCTTCGTCTTCATCGACGTCACCCAGCAGGGCATCTACTGGATGCTGCTCGGCCTGCTCGTGGTCATCCTCCTCACCGGACTCGCAATCCAGCGCTCCCGCCTCGGCTGGGCGCTGCGCGCCATCGGCGAGGACGAAACGGTCGCCCGCCACGCCGGCATCGACACCACCGTGTCGAAGGTCGCCGTCTTCGTCGTCTCCGCCACCTTCATGACCCTGGTGGGGGCGATCATGGCGCCGCGCTGGACCTACATCGACCCCTCCATCGCCTTCAACCCGATCATCTCCTTCCAGGTGCTGATCATGGCGCTGCTGGGCGGGGCGGCGCGGCTCTACGGGCCCATCCTCGGGGTCGTACCCCTCGCCATCCTGTTCGAGATCCTGCAGGCGAACTTCCCCAACTACTTCTCCATCCTGCTCGGCATTGCCTTCCTGGTGATCGTCTATTTCGTGCCGAACGGGATCGTCGGGCTCATCGACCAGGGCCGCGGCGCCATCGTCAGGGCGGCGCGCCGTCGCCCCCATCCGGCGGAGTGAGCCCATGCAGCCGCTGATCGAACTCCACGGCGTCTCCAAGAGCTTCGGCGGCCTGCGCGCCGTCGACGGGCTCACCGCCACCATCCGCCGCGGCGAGGTGGTGGGCCTCGTCGGCCCCAACGGCTCCGGCAAGACCACAGCCCTCAACCTCATCACCGGCAACCTCACCGCCGATTCCGGCGCCATCGTCTTCGAGGGCCGCAACATCGAGCGCGAGGCGGCCCATCGCATCACCCGTGCCGGCATCGCCCGCACCTTCCAGCTCGTGCGGGTCATGCCGACCATGACGCTGGCCGAGAACGTCGCGGTCGGCGCCATGTTCGGCGCGCGGCCCTGCGGCCCGTCGGAGGCCGAGGAGCGCGCCCTGCCGCTGCTCGTCCGCGTCGGCCTCGCCCCCCGGGCCGGAGAACGGGCGCAGAGCCTCACCTATATCGACCAGAAGCGGCTGGAACTCGCCCGGGCGCTGGCCGCCCAGCCGAACCTGCTGCTGCTCGACGAATGGCTCGCCGGCCTCAATCCCACCGAGCTGAAGGAGGGCATCGCCCTCATCGCCTCGCTCGCCCGCGACGGCCTCACCATCGTCATGGTCGAGCACGTGATGGACGCCATCCGCGCTCTCTGCACCCGCTGCATCGTGATGAACGCCGGCGCCAAGATCGCGGAGGGCACGCCCGCCGAGGCCCTCGCCGATCCCGGCGTCGTCAAGGCCTATCTCGGAGACGACGACGATGCTTGAGGTCGCCCGCCTCTCCGCCTCCTATGGACCCCACCGGGCCGTCGACGACGTCGCGCTCCATGTCGGCCGCGGCGAGACGGTCGCCATCCTCGGCGCCAACGGCGCGGGGAAGACCACCCTCCTGAAGGCGCTCGCCGGGCTCATGCCGGCCGGGCAGGGGAGCGCCATCACCTTCGAGGGCCTGCCGATCCGCGCCGCCGATCCGCACCGCATCGTCGAGCAGGGTATCGCCCTGGTGCCTGAGGGGCGCGGCATTTTCGGCGACCTCACCGTCCGCGAGAACCTCATGCTCGGCGCCTTTCCGAGGCGCGCCCGTGCCCACGAGGCGGCGACCCTCGACGACGTGCTGACGCTCTTCCCCCGCCTCGCCGAACGCCTGTCGCAGCAGGTGCGCACCATGTCGGGCGGCGAGCAGCAGATGGTCGCCATCGGCCGGGCGCTGATGAGCCGGCCGAACCTCCTCATGCTCGACGAGCCCTCGCTCGGCCTGTCGCCGGTGATGACCGGCGAGCTCTTCAAGGGGCTCGCCGCCATCAAGGCGCGCGGCATGGCGATCCTCATCGTCGAGCAGAATGCGCGGCGGTGCCTCAAGCTCGCCGACCGCGCCTATCTCATCGCCAATGGCCGCATCGTCGGCGAGGGCCTCGCCGCCGATCTCGCCAACGACCCGCAGGTCGCCGCCGCCTATCTCGGCGGCGCCGCCGTTCCCGCCAACGACGACGGCGCCGACGTCGCCCCGCCGCCGATTTTCTCGCCGTCGCCCCTGCCCTCGACGGGCGAGGCGCCTGTTCCAGCCCCGGCCGTTCGTGCCGCCCCCGCGCATCCGGAGAGTTCCATGAAACACGTCAACCTGATGATCGATGCCCGCGAGATGGGTGCCGCCGACGGCCGCACCTTCGACCGTCTCGACCCGATGACCGGCGAGGTGGCGACCCGCGCCGCCGCTGCCACGGTTTCGGACGCCGTCGCCGCGGTGGACGCGGCGGCTGCGGCCTTCCCGGCCTGGTCGGCCCTCGGCCCCAACGAGCGGCGGACGAAACTCAATGCCGCCGCCGACCTGATGCAGCAGCGCGCCGAGGACTTCGCCTCCGCCATGATGACCGAGACGGGCTCGACCAAGGGCTGGGCGCTGTTCAACGTGGGCCTTGCCGCCGGCATGCTGCGCGAGGCCGGCGCCATGACCACCCAGATCACCGGCGACGTCATCCCCACGGACAAGCCGCACAACCTGGCCCTCGCCATCCGCCAGCCGGTCGGCGTCATCCTCGGCATCGCGCCGTGGAACGCCCCCGTCATCCTCGGCGTGCGCGCCATCGCCATGCCGCTCGCCTGCGGCAACACCGTGGTCTTCAAGGCCTCCGAACAGTGCCCGGCGACCCACCAGCTCATCGGCCAGGTGATGCGCGACGCGGGACTGCCGGCCGGCGTCGTCAACGTCGTCACCAATGCGCCGGCCGACGCCGCCAAGGTGGTGGAGACGCTCATCGCCCACCGCGCGGTGAAGCGGGTCAACTTCACCGGCTCCACCCATGTCGGCCGCATCATCGCCGAGACGGCGGCGCGCTACCTGAAGCCCGCCCTTCTCGAGCTCGGCGGCAAGGCGCCGCTCGTCATCCTCGACGACGCCGACCTCGACGAGGCGGTGAACGCCGCCGCCTTCGGCGCCTTCATGAACCAGGGCCAGATCTGCATGTCGACCGAGCGCATCGTGGTCGACGCCAAGGTCGCCGACGCCTTCGTCGAGAAATTCGCCGCCAAGGCGAAGTCGCTGCCCTTCGGCGACCCGCGCTCGGGGAACGTCGTGCTCGGCTCCATGGTCTCCGCCGAGGCGGCGAAGCGGGTGAAGACGCTCATTGACGACGCCTCGGCCAAGGGCGCATCGGTGGCCGCCGGCGGATCGCTGGAGGGCACGGTCATGCCCGCCACCATCCTCGACAGGGTGACGCCGGCCATGCGCATCTACGGCGAGGAGAGCTTCGGCCCGGTGGTGACGGTGGTGCGCGTCAACGGCGACGAGGAGGCGATCCGCGTCGCCAACGACACCGAATACGGCCTCTCCGCCGCCGTCTTCTCCCGCGACATCGGCCGTGCCCTCGGCGTCGCCAGGCGCATCGACAGCGGCATCTGCCACATCAACGCGCCGACCGTGCACGACGAGCCGCAGATGCCCTTCGGCGGCGTCAAGGCCTCGGGCTACGGCCGCTTCGGCGGCAAGGCCGGCATCGACGCCTTCACCGAGCTGCGCTGGATCACCATCCAGACCGGCCCGCGTCACTACCCGTTCTGAGGGGTCCGGTCGTCCTCATCGTCAGCCACATCGATCACTCGCCATTGGACTACCGGAAATGCCCATGACCGAAGACATCATCGAACGCCTCGCCATCCGCGACCTCGTGGAGAACTGGGCCCTATGGCGCGACGCGGGCAACTGGGACCGCTTCCTCACCTGCTGGCACGACGACGGGCGGATGATGGCGACCTGGTACCAGGGGCCGGCGGCGGACTTCATCCGCGCCAGCCGCGAGGGCTGGGCCAAGGGCGTGTCGATCCTCCACTTCCTCGGCGGCACCACCATCGACCGGACGGGCGACCGCGCCATCGCCCAGACCAAGATGACCATCTCGCAGCGCGGGCCCGTCGACGGCGTCCTCTGTGACGTCGTCTGCACCGGCCGCTTCTACGACTTCATCGAGAAGCGCCAGGGGCGCTGGGGCGTCGTGCTGCGCCAGCCGATCTACGAGAAGGACCGGCTCGATCCGGTCCTGCCCGACGCCAAGTTGACGCTCGACCCGGACCTGCTCGCGCAGTTCCCGGAGGGCTACCGCCACCTCGCCTACATCCAGACCAAGATCGGCTACACGGTGAAGCGCGACATGCCGGGCCTGCGCGGTCCCGAGGTCGAGGCGCTCTACCGCCGCGGCAAGACCTGGCTGGAGGGTGGGCCTGCGGAGTGAGGGCGGAGGGCGTAGCCCCTCACCCTTACCCTCTCCCCGCACACGGGGAGAGGGGGACTTCGACGTCTCGCCGATTGTGGATCGCCGGAGCCGGGCACACCCATTGGGTGAGCCCGCGACGCTGGCGCCCCCTCTCCCCGCCTGCGGGGAGAGGGTAGGGGTGAGGGGCCACCAAGACCCCCCTCCGCCTGCGGGCATCGGACAAAGGGGACGGGCCCCGCCCCTCCTCACTTCAACGTGAGGCCACCGGCTGTAACCTCTTGCGGTCCGACCGCGTATGGCATGACATCGAACCCGTCGAAGGATGCCGCATGCTGCCGTGGAACGACCGGGCGGGACGCCTCTCCGTCCTCAAGCTGATCGTCTTCCTGGGGGTTCTCGCCCCCGGGCTGTATATCGCCGCCCAGGCGGCCACCGGCACGCTCGGCTCCAAGCCCATCACCTCGGCCATCCATCAGTCCGGCGACTGGGCGGTGCGGCTGCTGCTCGTCTCGCTGCTGGTGACGCCGCTGCGCTTCATCGCCGACTGGCCGAAGCTGATTCTCGTGCGCCGCATGGTCGGCGTCGCCGCGGCGGCCTATGCCCTCGCCCACCTCCTCTTCTACGTGGTGGAGCAGGCCTTCGACCTGCAGAAGGTGGCGAGCGAGATCCTCCTGCGCTTCTATCTCACCATCGGTTTCGTCGGCCTCGGCGGGCTCGTCGTCCTCGCCGCCACCTCCACCGACGCGATGATCCGCCGGCTCGGCAGCACCGCCTGGAACCGGCTGCACCTCCTCACCTATCCCATCGCCTTCATCGCCATCTGGCACTTCTTCCTGCAGACGAAGATCGACGTGTCGCAGCCGGTTCTGATGCTCGGCTTCTTCGTCTGGCTGATGGCGTTCCGGGCGATGCGCGCGGCCGGCATCCAGGTCCGCCCGTTGCAACTCGCCGGCCTCGCCATCATATCGGGCGTCGCCACGGCGCTGCTCGAGGCGCTGTGGTACGCCACCATGACCGGCGTCATGGCCTCGCGCATCCTCTACGCCAATCTCGACGTCGGCTTCGGTATCCGGCCGGCCCTCTGGGTGACCATGGCCGGGCTCGCGCTGGTCGCCGTCAATCTCGTGCGGGCCCGCAAGGCCGGGGCCCCGCGCGGCCGACGGGCGGCCGTGGCCGCGGAGTGAGATCATGAGGCTCGCCGACATCCGGGCGCTGTTCGCGCCGAACCATTCGAAGGGAGACCACGCGATGGAGACCGCCACCAAGACCTTCCCCGTCACCAAGACGGACGCGGAATGGCGCAGCATCCTCACGCCCGAGCAGTACCAGGTGCTGCGCGGCCACGGCACGGAGCGGCCGGGAAGCTGCGCGCTCAACCACGAGAAGCGCGCCGGCACCTTCTCCTGCGCCGGCTGCGGGCAGGAGCTCTTCGTCTCGCACAAGAAGTTCGAGAGCGGCACGGGCTGGCCGAGCTTCGACCAGCCTCTGCCCGGCTCGGTCGAGGAGACCGTCGACCGCTCCTGGGGCATGGTGCGCACCGAGGTGCACTGCGCCAATTGCGGCGGCCATCTCGGCCATGTCTTCCCCGACGGTCCGCCGCCGACGGGCCTGCGTTACTGCATCAACGGCGTGGCGCTGAACTTCCGGCCGGCCTGACGGAAACCGGACCTTAAGCCGGAGCGGCGAGGCTGCGACGGGGTTCGCCGAACCCCGCCGCATCCCTCCGAGCCGAGGCCGTCCGTCCATGTCCGCGCACGCCCATCCGCCGTCCCTCGACCGCGACAAGGCCCTGATCGACGTCGCACGCGTCATCGTCGCCAGCGCACTCACCATCGGGTCGGTGCTGCTCACCGCCTTCGGCTTCGTCGAGCGGGTCGTCGGCATCGAGCGCATCGCCACAGACCGACGTTTCACCCTTCTGGCGCTGATGCCGGGCGCCGCGGCGCTCGCCTTCCTCGCCAGCGGCCGGGCGCTCGGCGCGCTCTACGACGTCAGCGTTCCCGCCCGCAAAATCCCCGCCTGGCGCCGCGCTTTCCTCCGATTCGTCGACATTTCCGGCGCCTACGGCCTTTTCGCCATCGTCATATCCGGCCTCGTCGCGGTGGCGAGCTTCCTCGCCATCGCGCTGCTCCTGGACCTGCGCCTCATGGTCCTGTCGACGCTCAGCGGCGTGCTCGCCTTCTGCGTCGCTCTGTCCGGCATGCTGATGCGCTATTCGCCGCGCCGCCGGCTGATCGACTTCGCGCTCGCCGTCTCGATCCTCGTCGCCATGGCCATCGACCAGTTCTACTGATCACAGCACCATGCCCGCCGAATCCATCAGATGCATGTGGTTGAGATTGGCGGCGAGCCGCATGGGCTGGCCGTCTGCCGCTCCCGCATTGGGGCTGACGCGCCCGCATAGCGCCTCGCCGGCGATGGTGAAATAGACGAGGGTCTCGTTGCCCATCGGCTCGATCACGTCGAGCGTGATGTCGAAGGGAGCGACGCCGGGATCCATGGCGGCGGAGGTCTCGGTGATGTGCTCGGGGCGCAGGCCCAGCACCAGCCCCGCCTGTCCGGCGAAGCCCTTGTAGCGCTCCACCCGCTCCGGCGGCACCGGCAGCACAATGCTGTCGGTGATGGCGAGGTCGATGCCGCCCTCCCGAGCGCGCAGCTGCACGGGAATGAAGTTCATCGCGGGCGAGCCGATGAAGCCGGCGACGAACCGCGTCTTCGGATGGTGGTAGAGCTCGTTGGGCGGCCCGATCTGCTCGATGCGGCCGTTGTTCATCACCACCACCCGGTCCGCCAGCGTCATGGCCTCCACCTGATCGTGGGTGACGTAGACCGTGGTGGTGCGCACCTTCAGGTGCACCTTCTTGATCTCGGTGCGCATCTGCACGCGCAGCTTCGCGTCGAGGTTGGACAGCGGCTCGTCGAACAGGAAGACCTTGGGGTTGCGCACGATGGCGCGGCCCATGGCGACACGCTGGCGCTGGCCGCCGGAGAGCGCCTTGGGCTTCCTCTCCAATAACTCCCTGATGTCGAGGATGCGCGCCGCCTCGTCCACCCGGCTCTTGATCTCCGCTTTCGGATAGCGCTTCAGGCGCAGGCCGAAGCTCATGTTCTCCGCCACCGTCATGTGCGGATAGAGCGCGTAGTTCTGGAACACCATGGCGATGTCCCGGTCCTTCGGCGGCACGTCGTTGACCACGTCGCCGTCGATGGCGATGTCGCCGTCGGAAATGTCCTCGAGCCCGGCGATCATCCTGAGCGTCGTCGACTTGCCGCAGCCGGACGGGCCGACCAGCACGACGAACTCCTCGTCGGCGATGTCCAGGTTGATGCCGCGCACGGCCTCCACGTCGCCGTAGCGCTTAACGACGTTCCTGAGCGTTACTCCTGCCATTGTCTGCTCCCGTCAGCCCTTGGTCGCGCCGGCGGTCAGGCCTGCGATGTAGTAGTCCATGAGGAAGGCGTAGATGATCAGCGGCGGCAGGGCGCCGAGCAGCGCCCCCGTCATGATCTGGCCCCAGGCGAAGACGTCGCCGCGGATCAGCGTGGTGATGATCCCCACGGGGAGCACGAGCTGGTCGACGGAGGTCGTGAAGGCCAGGGGATAGAGGAACTGCGCCCAGCTCACCGTGAAGGCGAAGATGGTGGCGGCGATGATGCCGGGCAGCGCCACGGGAATGAAGATGCGCGTCAGCGTCTGGAACCACGAAGCGCCGTCGATGATCGCCGCCTCGTCCAGCTCCTTCGGGATGGAGGCGAAATAGCCGATCATGATCCAGGTGCAGAAGGGCACGGTCAGGGTCGGATAGACGACGAGCAGCACCCACCAGCGGTTCAGCATCTGGATGCCCGTCCACTCGTGGAACACGGCGAACATCTTGAACAGCGGGATGAAGAGCAGCGTGTCCGGCACGAGGTAGGTGAGGAAGACGCCCGTGGCCAGCGTCGCCGAGCCCCAGAACCGCATGCGCGACAGGGCGAAGGCGGCGGGGATCGAGATCAGCATGGTGATGGTGACGACGAAGGCCGACACCACCACCGAGTTGCGGAAGAAGACGAGATATTCCGGCTTCGTCAGCAGCTCGACATAGTTGGCGAGCGTCGGGTTGTAGACCCACCAGGGGTTCGTCGCCGCCGAGATCTCCGCGCTGGTCTTCAGCGAGGTGATGAACATGTAGATCGGCGGCAGGAGGAAGAAGGCCGCGAAGATCACGAGGAAGAAGTAGGACCAGCGCAGCGCCCAGGTCCTGTCCCGGCTCATCGAGCCGTAGGCCTTGTTGCGCGAGGGCGCGCCCTTGTCCGTGACGGTCGCCGCGGTCATGCCTCGTTCCCCCGCTGGTTGATGTCGCGCAGGATGAAGATCGCCGCGACCGCCAGGATCGGCACCATGAACAGCGACACCGATGCGCCGAGCGGAATGTCGCCGCCCTCGATGCCGAGCTTGAAGGCCCAGGTCGCGAAGAGATGGGTCTGGTCGAGCGGTCCGCCGGCGGTGAGCACGCGGACGATGTCGAAATTGGCGAAGGTGACGATGGTGGAGAACAGCGCCGTGATGGCGATGATGTTCCGCATCATCGGCAGCGTCACGTACCAGATGCGCTGCCACCAGTTGGCGCCGTCGATGGCGGCCGCCTCGTAGAGCTGGTCGGGCACCGATTTCAGCGCCGCCAGATACATGATCATGAAGAAGGGCGCGCCCACCCAGATGTTGACGAGGATGACCGAGAACCGCGCCCAGCTCGCGTCTCCCGTCCAGGGAATGCGGTCGAAGCCCATGCCGGTCAGCACGTAGTTGAAGGCGCTGTAGGAGGGGTCGAAGAGCCAGAGCCAGGCGAGCGTCGACATGGCCGGCGGGATGACCCAGGGGATCAGCAGCATGCCGCGCCACTTGCGCTGGCCCTTGGCCGGGATGTTGTGGACGAAATGGGCGAGGATGAAGCCCAGCAGCGCCTTGAAGATCACCGCGGTGATGGCGAAGAGGCAGGACTGGTAGACCACCTTCCAGAAGGTTTCGCGCGTGAAGAGGAACTGCATGTTGCCGAAGGGCATGTGCGTGCAGATCACGTCCGGCAGCCAGGAGCAGTTGCGCATCCAGGCCACGCTCGTCATCGATTTCCTGAGGGTCGACAGGTAGATGGCGTAGAAGGCCGGATAGATCACGAGGCCGAAGATCAGGAGGATCAGCGGCAGCGCCATCAGGAAGGCGACCGTCGACTTGCGCTGGAAGAAGCGGCGCACCGGGTTCGACCGCACCGCTGCCCGCCGCCGCGGGGGATCGGATGAGAGGACTGCATCTGCCATCGGGTGTCGCCGCCTCGCGAGGGTGATCCGGAACAATGGGTTGACGTTGCCGGGCGGCGGCACGCGGGGCGCGCCGCCGTCGTCCTGTGGGGGGAGCGCCCGCAGTCGCCCCGTCCGGTGCGATGAGCCCGGCGCGGATCAGCCGCGCAGGAAGCCTTCCACCTCGCTCTCGGCCCAGGCGAGCGTGCGCTCCATGGGCTCGCCCTGCAGGTGCCGGACGATCATCTTCGTCAGCGTCGCCTGGCTGTAGATCTGCTGGGCGATCTTCGGCGGCGCCGGCGAGGCGGCGATGGAGAGCGTCTGGTGGTTGTGCGGGTTCGGGTAGTGGTAGAGCGTGCCCTTCGGCGGCCCTTCCTCGGCCCAGGTCGGCAGCGTCGTCAGCTTCTCGAAGGAGGGGATGTCGTAGCCGGCCGAGGCCGCCACGAACTTCGCCACCGCGTCGGGCTGCGACATGGCCACGAGCAGGCTCTTGGCCGCCGGCTTGTTCTGCGAGAACGACCAGATGTTCCAGAAATAGGGCAGGAACGGCGCATAGCGGCCCTTCGGCCCCGCCGGCATGCCGTGGGTCCAGCACTGGGCGGCGATCTGCGGCGCGTCGCGCTTGGCGACCGCCCACGCGCTCGGCGGGTTCATGATCATGGCGCCGCGGCCGGAGACCAGCCAGCGGTTGTTGGAGCCGTCGTCCCAGGCCGGCGCGTCGGCCGGATAGAACTTCGCCGCCTTGACGCAGAACTCCAGCGCCTGGCGCACCGGGTCGGACTTCACCGTCAGCTCGCCCTTGGCGTCGACCAGCGCCGCGCCGAAGGACAGGAAGAAGGCGCCGGCCGTGTCGACGGAATCCGTCGTGTCGCCGAGCCCGACGCCGAAGGGCACGCCCGCCTTGTGGCAGGCCTCCGCCGCCTTGAGATAGGTGTCCATGGTCCAGCCGTCGGCCTTCGGCGCCGACCCCGCCGGATACATGGCCTGGATGTCGATGCCGGCATGCTGCTTGAGCAGGTCGATGCGCGAGCACGGGCCCTTGATCTGCGAACCGATGGTGGAGGGCACGCCGAGCCACTTGTCGCCGGCCCTGTTCAGATACCGGACCGTGTCGTTCACCTGGCCGTTCTGGCTGATGAGCTGAGTCATGATGTCGTTGCAGGGCTCGAGCAGGTCGGCATGGGCCTGCGGCCACCAGGTCGGCATGGCCAGCATGTCGTGGCCGGACTTGGCCTGCGCCTCGGCGGCGATCGTGAGCAGGTTCTTGTTCCCCTGGGAGGGGATGTAGTCGATCGTCAGCTCGACCTTCTCCTTGGCGGCCCAGGCCTGCGCCACCTCGGTGGAGGCCTTGTTGGCGCCGGGCACCCAGTGGTCCCACAGGCCGATGGAGAGCTTGCCGGCGGCATGGGCGTGACGCACGAAGGGCGTGGCGAGCGCCGTGGTGGTGATCGCCGTCGCTGCCAGGAACCGGCGACGGCTCAGGGTCTGTCTGCGCATGGTTGATCCTCCCGAGGGCTGACGCGGCCAGGGGGCCGCGCAGAGTGGACGCCGTGCCGACCTCGTTCGGCGTGTGCGGCAGGCCCCCTCGAGGCCGTGCCGCCCGCATGCCGGCTTGGGCGTTGGGGGCAGTAAACGACAAAAATCGATTTAGTCAAAGACGCGGATACTGCGGCAGCGGAAGATGTCGTCTCGCAGGTGCACAAGATCCGCCGCCTTGTATCATACAATTCGCCACCCGTGTGCGTTGCGGAATCAATGGAAACAGTAGCTTGTGATCCCGTGAGACCTGTGCGTTGCAGCAAGAGGCGGGCAATTCTGTCGCGGCCGCGGCCGGACGACGAGGGCGATCAGCCCGGCGGGTCGACAGCCCCGCCGCCTTCTGGTCCTATCCGGGGATGGTGCGCGGCCTCACGCCGGTCGCGCCGGAGGAGACCCGATGACCACCCCGCATGCCGAGGCCACCGCCCTGCTCGACGCCTTCCGCGACGCCGTGGCCCGCCGCGACGGTCGCGCCTTCGCCGCCCTCTTCACGCCGGATGGCGTCTATCACGACGTCTTCTATGGCGCCTTCCGCGGCACCGACGCCATCGCCGGCATGATCGACGACGTCTTCTACCGCACGGCCGAGGACTTCCGCTGGGACTTCCACGATCCCCTCGGCGACGGGCGCCTGCTCTACGCCCGCTACACCTTCTCCTACCGCTCGCTGTTGCCCGAGGCGAAGGGCGCGCGGGTGCTGTTCGAGGGCGTCGCCATCATCCGGCTGGACGGTGGCAGGATCGCCGATTACCGGGAGGTTGCCGACACCGGTCCCGCCTTCGTCGACCTCGGCTTCGCGCCCGAGCGCATCGCCAAGATCCTCGGCCGCCAGGGCGCGGCGCTGAAGGCGCGCGAGGAGATGCGGCGCCATCTGGCGTGAGGGGCGAGCACAAAGGTCGCCACCCGCCACGCAACCCTGCCACCCGCACCGACCCCGCTTCTCTGCGGCGCCCCGATCGTCCAGATTGCCGCCACGCCGCGCCGGCAGAGCGCGGGACGGGGAGTGTCTTCCATGGCTGAATTCATCTGGCGGTCCATCGTTCTCGGCGTCGCCGCCACCGCCCTGCTCGACCTCTGGGCGCTGTTCCTCCACCGCGCCTTCGCCGTTCCCCCGCCGAACTGGGCCATGGTCGGGCGCTGGGTCGGCCACCTGCCGCAGGGCCGCTTCATCCACGACGACATCGGCCGCGCCACGCCCGTGCCGAACGAGCGCGCCATCGGCTGGATCTTCCACTATGCCGTCGGCATCGCCTTCGCCGCGGCGCTGCTGGCCGTCTGGGGCCTCGGCTGGGCGCGCATGCCGAGCCTCGTTCCCGCTCTCATCGTCGGCTACGTCACCATCGGCTGCGGCTGGTTCATCCTCCAGCCCGGCATGGGCGCGGGCATCGCCGCTTCGAAGCGCGACAACGCCATGCAGATCCGCATGCTCAACATTCTCGGCCACACGGTCTTCGGCCTCGGCCTCTACCTCGCCGCTCTTCTCACCCGCTGAGGCGGCTCGCTGCCCGCCCTGTCCGCCGCCATTTCCTCGGTGATCCAGGCGACGAAGGCCTCGATCTGCGGCCGCGCCCGGTCCTCACGCCGGTAGACGAGGCGATGGGCGACGGCGGTGACGCCGAGCGGGCCGAAGGGCGCGACGAGTTCGCCTGCGGCCAGCATGCCGCCGGCCTGGAGCGTCGATTCCAGCATCAGGCCGAGACCGTCGCGGGCCGCCATCAGCCCGAGATAGGCACGGTCGAAGGTCATGCCGCGCCGCGCCAGCATCACATGCGGCGCGTGGCGGGCGATCCACTGGTCCCACTGCACCACGCTGCGCACCGAATGGATGAGCGGCACGGCGCTGATGTCCTCCACCCGCGTCAGCCGGTGCTGCGCGACGAAGCTGGGGCTGGCCAGCGGCATCACCGTCTCCTCGCACAGCACCAGGCCCTCGCAGGCCTCCGGCACCGGCCGGTTGTACTGGATGTCGATCATGAAGCCGTCGTCGCCGAGCTTGGCCGGTTCGTGGCCGGCGAAGAGCGTCAGGTCGATCTCCGGGTGGCGCGTGCGGAAGGAGGGCAGGCGCGGCACCAGCCAGAGGGTGGCGAGGCTCGGCGCCGAATGCAGCATGAGCCGCAGCACCGACCCTTCCGAGGCGAAGCGGCTGGTCGCCACCGCGATGCGGGTGAAACTCTCGCCCAGCGCATTGGCATAGGCCACCGCATCCTCGGTCGGCTGCACCGTGCGGTTGCGGCGCACGAAGAGCGGCTTGCCGAGAATGTCCTCCAGCATGCGGATCTGATGGCTGACCGCCGAGGGCGTCACGTTGAGCTGCTCGGCGGCCCTGGCGAAGGTGCCGGTCTCCATCACCGCCGCGAAGGTCTGCAGGCATTTCAGCGGCGGCATGCCCCGGATCATCGGTGAATCCTCCTCATCGATTTCAGCAGTTTATTTCGTTTCCGTGAAATTCGCATCCGCGTTAGCGTTTCCTCAAGACACGTCGACGGCCCGGTCAGCAGGGTCGCGGGGAGGAAGCCATCAGGGTGCCGCAGGCCATGCGGCGTTCGGGACGCGCCATCGGGCGCGCCGCAGCCTTTCCGTATCCTGTGCCTGCCTTCGACGGTCCCGGCGCCCCGCGCCGACTTCGGAACTGTCAGAGGACGACGGCATGAACCTCCATCGGATGCTTCTCGAACGGCAGGCTGCCGGCCGCCCCGTGACCGTGGGCCTCATCGGTGCCGGCAAGTTCGGCACCATGTTCGCCAGCCAGTGCCGCCTGACCGAGGGCATGCACCTCGTCGGCGTCGCCGACCTCAATCCGGATCGCGCCCGCTCGCAGCTCAAGCTCGGCTCCTGGCCGGCAGAGCAATATTCCGCCACCTCCATCGACGACGCGCTGAAGACCGGCCGCACCGCCATCCTCGACAATGCCGACCTTCTGGTGACCCATCCCGCGATCGAGGTCATCATCGAGGCGACGGGCGATCCCGGCGCCGGCATCCGCTTCGCCATCAAGGCGATCGACAACGGCAAGCACATCGTCATGGTCAACGTCGAGGCCGACGCCGTGGCCGGCCCCATCCTCGCCCGCAAGGCCAAGGCCGCCGGCGTCGTCTATTCGCTGGCCTGGGGCGACCAGCCCGCCCTCATCGCCGACCATGTCGACTGGGCGCGGGCCTGCGGCTTCCGCGTCGTCGCCGCCGGCAAGGGAACGCGCTACCACCCGACCTACCACCAGTCGACGCCCGACACGGTCTGGGACATCCTCGACAAGTACATGAAGATCCGCGACCGGAACTCCATCAACCCGAAGATGTTCAACTCCTTCGTCGACGGCACCAAGTCCGGCATCGAGATGACCGCGGTGTGCAACGCCACCGGCCTGCATGCGCAAGCCGAGGGCCTGTCCTTCCCGCCGGCGACGCGCTTCGAACATGCCGAGATCTGCAAGCCGCGCTCGGCCGGCGGCGTCCTCGAAAAGGCCGGCGTCACCGAGGTCACCTCCTCGGTCTATCGCGACGGCACCGACGTGCCGCATTCCCTCGTCATGGGGACCTATGTCGTCTTCGAGAGCGACAGCGCCTACAGCCAGGAGTGCTTCCGCGAATACTCCATGCTGCAGGATTCCTCCGGCAAGTACTCCTGCCTCTACCGACCGATCCACATGATCGGGCTGGAGCTCGGCTACTCCGTCGCCTCGGCCGCCCTGCGCAAGGAGCCGACCGGCGCGGCCATCTGCTTCAACTCCGACGTGGTCGCCACCGCCAAGCGCGACCTCTCCCCCGGCGAGATGCTGGACGGGGAGGGCGGCTTCTGCGTCTGGGGCAAACAGACCCCGGCCGAGGCCTCGCTCGAGCAGGGCTACCTGCCCCTCGGCCTCGCCCACAACGTCAAGCTCAAGAACCCCATCAAGGCCGGCCAGCGGCTGAAGTGGTCGGACGTCGCCTATGACGCCGACAGCCTTGCCGTGAAGGTTCGGCGCGAGATGGAGGCCGCCTTCGCCAAGCCCAACGCCAAGGTCGCGTGACGACTGCGGCGCCCGGTTCGCCGGGCGTCGACATGCAGACATATGGATGACCGGACAACCGGCGCCACGACCAAGACCGGCCAAGCCGGCGCCCCGAGGAAACGACCCAGCAGAGCCCGGTGAGCGGGCCGCACCCGAACAAGGAGGATCCCATGACCACCTTCGACCGCATCCGCGCATCCCGCCGGACCGTGCTCGGCGGCCTCGCCGCCGGCACCGCCCTCGTCGCCATGCCGGCCGTGCTGCGCGCCCAGAAGCTGAACTGGATCGGTGCCAGCGCCACGCCGCCGACCGACTTCATCGCCCAGTCGCTGGACTTCTTCGCCAAGCGCCTCGGCGAGCTCACCCAGGGCCAGATCACCACCACCACCCACCATGCCGGCTCGCTCGGCGGTGAGCGCGAGCACGTCGAGGGGCTTCTCCAGGGCGCCGTGCAGGTGGCCTCGCCCGGCGCCTCCATCCTCGCCGGCTGGTATCGCCCGGCCGACGTCTGGACCTTCCCCTACCTGTTCAAGGACGTCGCCCACAAGGACCGGGTGATGACCTCGGTCATCGGCGCCTATGGCGACGACGTCGCCAAGGTCGCCAAGCTGCGCCCGGTGGGGTCGATCCCGCGCATGCCGCGGCTCCTCTCCTCCAACCGGGTCGTGCGCACGCCTGCCGACCTCAGGGGCTTCAAGATCCGCGTGCCGGAGACGACGCTGTGGCGCCGGACCTTCGAGCGCTTCGGCGCCTCGCCCACGCCGCTGCCCTGGCCGGAGGTCTTCCAGGCCCTCAAGTCCGGCATCATCGAGGGCCAGGAGAACCCGATGGCGCTGACCTACAACGGCGGCATCTTCGACGTGAACAAGAACCTCGCGCTGACCGAGCACATGATGCAGGACAACCAGATCGTCCTGTCCGAGCAGGTCTATGCCGGCCTCTCCGAGGCCCATCGCAAGGCGGTCAACCAGGCCGCCCGCGACATGGAGAACGAGCTGCGGCCGAAGGTCATCGCCGACGACAACCGCATCCTCGAACTGGTCAAGGCGAAGAACATCGCCATCAACCCGGTCGACAAGGAGGCCTTCCGCGCCACGCTCCGCGGCATGGAAGACGAGTTCGCCCATGTGAAGCAGTGGGTCCAGCAGATCGGCGCCATCGCCTGATCTGGCTCTGAACCTTCGGGCGGGCGGCTGCCACGGCGCCGCCCGCCTCCGCATCTCTCAATTCAGGACACAGCCATGTCGCCGCCACCCGAACGGGCCGGCCCGCTTCGCGCCCTCTGCGACGCTACCGAGCGCATGAGCGCCGTGGCGGCGGGGGCCTGCATCGCCGCCATCGTGGTGATCACCGTCGTCGCGGTCTGGTATCGCTACGTCCTCGGCGCACCGCTCTCGTGGACCGAGCAGGTCAGCCGCATCCTCTTCGTCTGGGTCACCTTCCTCGGCGCCGCGGTGCTCTACCGGCGCATGATCCACATCGTCATCGACATGATGGTGATGATGCTCCCGGCGCCGCTGCAGCGGGTCATCTACTGGATCAACCAGGCCCTGATCTTCGTCTTCGCCGCCATGCTGCTGTGGTACGGCGGCAAGCTCTCCCTCGACAACCTCGCGCAGACTTTCGGCGCCCTCGAGATCACGCCGGCCAGCTTCTATGCCGCGGCCCCGGTCTCGGCCGCGCTGATCCTGCTCTACTGGGTCGAGAAGATCGTCGACCCATCCAAGCGCGTCCCCCAGGGCGACGTTCACCTCTGACGGAGCGTCGCCATGGCCAGCGTGCTGATGATCGGTTTCCTGGTGCTGCTGACGATCGGCCTGCCGATCGCCTTCGCCATGGGTCTCGCCACCATCCTGGCGATCGCCTGGCACGGGACACTGCCCTTCTCCCTCTTCGCCCAGCGCGCCCTGATCGGCGCCGATTCCTATTCCCTCCTCGCCATTCCCTTCTTCATCCTCGCCGGCAACCTCATGAACGTCGGCGGCATCACCGAGCGCATCGTCGCCTTCGCCAATGCCTGCGTCGGCCGCTTCACCGGCGGCCTCGGCCTCACCACCGTCATGTCCTGCATGGTCTTTTCCGGCGTTTCGGGCTCGGCGGTTGCCGACGCCTCGGCGCTCGGCAAGGTGCTCATCCCCGGCATGAAGAAACAGGGTTACGACGGCGGCTTTGCCGCCTCCGTCACGGCCGCCGCCTCGGTCATGGGGCCGATCATCCCCCCCTCCATCCCGCTGGTCATCTACGGCCTGTCGGTCGGCAAGGGCGTGTCGGTCGCCGCCCTCTTTCTCGGCGGCGTCGTACCGGGGATCGCGCTCGGCGTCGGCCTCGGCATCGTCGTCTATGTCATCGCCCGCAAGCGGAACTATCCCCGGCACGAGGCGGTGCCGCTGCGCCAGCTCGTCTCGGCGGCGGGCCAGGCCGGCTGGGCCCTGTTCATGCCGGTGCTGATCCTGGTCGGCATCACCGGCGGTGTCGTCACGGTCACCGAGAGCGCCGCCATCGCCGTCCTCTACGCCGCCTTCGTCGGCATGGTCATCCACCGCGAACTCACCTGGCGCAACATCGGGCCGATCTTCGTCCAGACGGCGCTCGATACGGCGGTGGTGATGATCATCATCGCCTTCGCATCCGGCTTCGGCTGGCTGATGGCGGTGAGCGGGCTGCCCAAGAGCATCGCCGCCTGGATCTCCGGCATCTCCTCCGATCCGCTGGTGATCCTCCTCCTCATCAACATCCTGCTGCTGATCGTCGGCTGCTTCATGGAGGCCATCGCCGCCATGATCATCCTGATCCCGGTGCTGATCCCCATCGTCGAGGCGGCGGGCATCGACCTCGTCCATTTCGGCCTGGTCATGGTCTTCAACCTGATGCTCGGCCTGCTGACCCCGCCTGTCGGCATCCTCCTCTACATCTGCGGCAATTTCGCCAACGTGCGCATCGAGGCGGTGGTGCGGGAAGTCCTGCCCTTCCTCGGCGTCGGCGTGATCATCCTCGCCCTGATCACCGTCTTTCCCGCCACCGTCCTCTGGCTGCCGAAGCTGGTGCTGGGCTGATCCACCGGAGCATGACCATGAGCAGACTCGCAGACCGCGTCGCCCTCGTCTTCGGCGCCGGCTCCGTCGGCCCCGGCTGGGGCAACGGCAAGGCTTCCGCGGTTGCCTATGCGCGCGCCGGCGCCAGGGTCGTCTGCGTCGACATCAACCGCTCGGCGGCGGAGGAGACGGTCGGCATCATCCGCGGCGAGGGCGGCACGGCGGAGGCGCTCGCCTGCGACGTGACGAAGCTCCTCGAGGTCGAGGACGTGGTGGCCCGCACCGGCGCGCTCTTCGGGCCCGTCGACATCCTCCACAACAATGTCGGCCATGCGAAGATGGGCGGCCCTCCGGACCTCTCCGAGGACGAATGGCGCCGCGAGATGGACCTCAACGTCACCGGCATGTTCCTCGCCTGCAAGGTGGTCATCCCGACCATGCAGGCGCGCGGCCGCGGCGTCATCACCAACATCTCGTCCTCGGCCGGCATCCGCTACGTCGGCTATCCCTATACGAGCTATTACGCGGCCAAGGGCGCGGTGAACCAGTTCACGGTGGGTGTCGCGCTGCAATATGCCCGCGACGGCATCCGCTGCAACGCCATCCTGCCGGGACTGATGGACACGCCGCTGATCTACCAGCAGATCTCGGTCCAGTACGCCTCGCCGGACGACATGGTGAAGGCCCGCCACGAGGCGACGCCCATGGGCCGCATGGGTACCGGCTGGGACGTCGCCAACGCCGCGGTCTTCCTCGCCAGCGACGAGGCGAGCTACATCAACGCCGTCTGCCTGCCGGTGGACGGCGGCTTCACCGCCCGCTGCGCCTGAGCCGCCGCCGGGGGGATGCGCCCGCCGGCGCGGCAGGCTAAGGAGCCTCGTCGTCGTCGAGGGGAGCCGCCATGGCAGGGTCGAAAGTCGTTCTGGTCACCGGAGCCTCCTCCGGCATCGGCCGCGCCACGGCGGAGCGCCTCGCCGCCCGCGGCCACCGCGTCGTCGGCACCAGCCGCCGCGATAGCCCCGGCGAGGCGCCCTGGACCTGGGCGGTGCTCGACGTCACCGATGAGGCCTCCGTCGCCGCCTGCGTCGCCGGCGTGCTCGCCTCCCACGGCCGCATCGACGCGGTGGTGAACAATGCCGGCCTGGTCATGGCCGGGGCCGTGGAGGACACCACGCCGGACGAGGCGCGCCTCAGCTTCGAAACCAACGTCTTCGGCGCCATGCGCCTCGCCCGGGCCGTCCTGCCGGGCATGCGTGCCCAGAAAGCGGGCACCATCGTCAACATGGGTTCGCTCGCGGGCCGTGTCGGCATGCCCTTCCAGGGGCTCTATTCGGCCAGCAAGTTCGCGCTGGAGGGCCTGACCGAGGCGCTCGCCCAGGAGGTCGCCGCCTTCGGCGTCACGGTGGCGCTGGTCGCCCCCGGCGACACCGCGACCCCCGTCGTCGACAACCGCGTCTGGGCGGCCGGCTCGCGCGACCCCGCCTCGCCCTATGCGGCGGCCTGTGCCCGCGTCGTCGCCATGTACGAGAAGGACGAGCGCGCCGGCGCCCCGGCCGACGGGGTCGCCGCCCTCGTCACCGCCATCGTCGAGGGCCGGAGGCGCGGCCCGCGCCATGTCGTCGGCCCCTTGGGCCAGCGCGTCATGGTGGCCTCGCGCGGCGTCGTTCCCGGCGGCATTTTTCACTGGGGGATGTCACGATATTTCGGTCTCGGCCGCTGATCGGCCGGAATGCGTAACATCCGGTATCGCGTCGCGACCCCAGATATTGCTGTAAACCATTGAGAAAACGAGATAAGTTCCGACATGTGGACGTCGTCTACCGGGAGCGGAACCGGTCTCTCCGTGCTGGCCCGAGGCTTGCTCGCGCTCGCCAAGCCAACTATAGCGACTGAACCGCCTCCTTGACGGTTCGGTGACCCTCGAAAGCAAAGCTGTTCCATGTCCGATAGTACGGTGCATCCCGAAGGCGGATCGCAAACGGTCGCCGCGACCGCCCAACTCACCGGGATCCTGCGCCGCGTCGCGTCGCTGGGCGACATCCTCGAACGGTCGGTCGGCGATGCCACCCACCCGCTGAAGATCCAGCTCGAGCGTTTCGACAGCCCGGTCCATGCCGTCATCGACGGCAGGCCCACCACGCTGTTCGGCACGAACAGCTATCTCGGCCTCAATTTCGATCCGCGCTGCATCGCCGCCGCGGAGACCGCGCTGAAGACCTGGGGCACCGGCTCCACCGCCTCGCGCGTCGCCAGCGGCAACCAGGCCGGCCATGCCGAGCTCGAGCGCACCATCGCCGCCTATTACGGCCGCCCGGACGCCATCGTCTTCTCCACCGGCTTCATGGCCAATCTCGGCTCGATCGGGGGCCTGGCCGCCGAAGGCGACCTCATCCTCTACGACGCCTTCTGCCATGCCAGCATCATCGATGCCTGCCGGGCGAGCGGCGCCACCTTCAAGTCCTTCCGCCACAACGACCCGGCCGATCTCGACCGGATGCTGTCGGAGGCGACCGTACCCCCCTCGCGCACCCTCGTCGTGCTCGAAGGGCTCTATTCCGTCTGGGGCGACCTCGGCGCGGTCAAGGACCTCGCCACCGTCGCCAAGAAGCACGGCGCGCTGGTGCTGGTCGACGAGGCCCACGGCCTCGGCCTCTACGGCCCCACCGGTCGCGGCGTCACCGAGGCCCAGGGCGCCGAGCACCTGGTCGATGCCGTCGTCGGCACCTTCTCCAAGTCGGTCGGCGTCATCGGCGGCTATTGCGTCACCAGCCATCCGGCTCTCAAGGCGCTGCGCTTCCTCGCCCGCTCCTATCTCTACACGGCCTCGCTGCCGCCGGCCGTGGTCGCCTCGGCACGCACCGCCATCGGCATCATCGCCAGCGAGCCGGAGCGGCGCGCCGATCTCTGGCGCAAGGCCGAGCGCTTCTGCGCCGGCGTCGAGGCTCTCGGCTATTCGATGTGCGCGGCACCCGGTCCGGTCGGCGCCATCAAGATGCGCGGCCTCGTCCAGGGCCTCGGCTTCTGGCGCGAGCTGCTGGAGCGCGGCATCTACGTCAACATCCTCGTGCCGCCGGCGACCCCGAGCGGCGAGGTGCTGCTGCGCTACTCGGTCTCGGCCGCCCATACCGACGCCGACATCGACCTGTTCCTCGGCGTGCTGAGCGACCTGTCGCAGATGTCGCAGACCGCCTGAGGCGGCCTCACAGCAGGACGACGGCCTCCGCCAGCGCCGCCGCCTTGCCGTCCGCTCCCTTGACGAAGATGCGCAGGGTCGCCCGCGGCCGGCCCTCCGCCGTGTCGGCCCGCACCACGCGCGCCGACACCGTGACCGCCGCGCCCACCGCCACCGGCAGCGCGAAACGGCTCGACAGCTTGGCGCAGGCGCCCTGCGGCAGCCATTCGGCGAGCGCCGTGTCGGCGAGGCCCATCAGCAGCATGCCCTGAACGATGGCGCCGGGCAGGCCCACGGCGCGCGCCGCCGCCTCGTCCACGTGGATCGGATTGTCGTCGCCCGAGGCCGCCGCATAGGCCCGCACCATGGCCATGTCGACGGCGGCGAAATGCCGGTCCGGCAGCACGGTGCCGAAGGGCAGGGGATGGGCGGCAGCGGTCACGGCACCAGCCTCAGGACGGCGTGGAGGCGCGCCACGGGGGCCCCCGCATCGCTCACCGCGACGTCGAGGGCGAGATGGATCTCGTCCGTCCTCCGCACCTCGGCCGCGAGCGACAGCTCCCTGTCGAGGGGCAGCGCCGACAGCATCTCCACCGTCTGCAATTCGTGAACGGGGAGCGAGCCCGGCCGGTCGGCGGCGAGGTCGCGCACGAGATCGACCAGTTCGGGCCGGGTCAGCCAGCGGATCGGATAGGTGGTGGGCTGGCGCGCGCCGGCCGGTGCCCCGAGGCTGCCGGCGAAGGCCGCCACGTCGGCGGTCGTGGCGACCACCGCGAATGCGGCCTTCCGCGTTCCGCCGACGAGGCTCACGCCGCCCGGCCGATGGCGAGCGAGGCGTTGATGCCGCCGAAGGCGAAGGAATTGGTCAGCGCCACGTCGAAGGCGTGACTGCGCCCGACATTGGCGACGCAGTCGATGGGGCAGGCCGGGTCCGCCTCCAGGAAATTGATGGTCGGCGGCACGAAGCCCTCCTCCAGCGCCCGAATGGTGACGACCGCCTCGATGGCACCGGCGGCCCCCAGCGTGTGGCCGTGGATCGGCTTGGTGGAACTGACCGGCAGGGTGCCGAGCTTCTCGCCGAAGACCCGGCCGAGCGCCTCGCTCTCGGTCGAATCGTTGAGGATCGTGGCGGTGCCGTGGGCATTCACATAGCCGACCGCTTCCGCGCCGAGGCCCGCATCGGCCAGCGCCAGCGTCATGGCCTCGGCGGCCCCGCCGACGTCCGGCTTCAGCATGTCCTTGGCGTCGCTCGTGGTGCCGTAGCCGAGGAGGCGGCCGCGGATACGGGCGCCGCGGGCCGCCGCCACCTCCTCCGCCTCGATGACCAGGGCCGCGGAGCCCTCGCCGAGCAGCAGGCCGTTGCGGCCGCGCGAGAAGGGGCGGCAGAGCTGCGGCGAGAGCACGCGCAGCATTTCCCAGGCCTTCATGCCGCCGGGGGTGACGATGGCCTCGGAGCCGACGACGATGGCCCGGTCGGTGAGGCCGGCGCGCACCATGTGGAAGGCGATGCCGAGGGCCTGCGCGGAGGAGGCGCAGGCGCTCGACACGACGAAGGTCGTGCCGGTGCAGCCATAGACCAGGCCGACATTGGACGCCGAGGCGCTGATCATCGCGCGGGGCACGGTCAAGGGGTCGGGGCGCTTCTGGGTCAGCGCCATGTTGCGCGAGGATTCCTCGATCGTGCCGAGGCTGGCGATGCCGGTGCCGACGATCACCGAGGTGCGCGGGCCGAGCGGCAGGGCCTCGGCGAGGCCGGCATCCTTCACCGCCTCGTCGGCGGCGATCAGGGCCATCAGCGTCACCCGGTCGAAGAACGACGTCTTCAGATGCGGGAAGAAGCGCTCGAGGTCGAAATCCTGGACCTGAGCGGCGATGCGCAGGTTGTTGCCGAACTCGTAGTCCAGCACGATCTGCTTGACGCCGGACACGCCGGTGGCCGCGGCCGTCCACAGGGCTTCGACCCCGTGGCCGGCCGTGGTGAGCGCACCGAGACCGGTGACGACGACGGAGCGGGACGTCACGATCAGGCCTGCTGCGCTTTCTGGATATGCTCCTTGAGGACGGCGATGAGGCCGCCGACGTCCTTCACCTGCGCGAGGCTCTCGTCCATCGGCACATAGACCTGGAACTTCTCCTCGATGGCGGCGAGGATCATCATGTAGTCGACGCTGGCGATGTTCAGCGATTCGAGCGTCGTATCCGGCCCAACGCCGTTCAGATCGACCATGCCTTCCTTCGCGATCACCTCGACGAGGTCGCGCGTCAGCTGGTCGTCCCCGAAAGCGGATGCGGTATCGGTCATTCCGTGGCCTTCTTGTTACTTCTCGACGTCGTCCGGTCCTGACATCGTCACGCTAGGCCCTACGCGCGCGCAAGCCAAGTCTCGGCCGCCCGCCCGATCACCTGCGTCCCGTGCGACGCTCAGTGCCTTCCTAACCTCTTATTTCCGTCCTATCTAGCACCCAGTTGCACCTGAGATGGCGTCGAGCGCCATTTGGTCACGATAAGACGCGTTGACGAGGGTTCCCCCATGACCATTTCCCGCCGAGGTCTGATCGCCGCAACCGGCCTCCTCGTGCCGGCGAGCCCGTCCATCGCCCAGGACCGGCTGCCGCCGGTGAGCATCCGCCGGTCCGAACTGACCGTCTCGCGGTCCCTCGCCGTCGCCCGCCCCGATCTTCCGGTCCCCTCCGACCGCGGCATGCTCTTCTATGTCCAGCACGCCATCAACAAGAATGTTCTGGTCTATGCCGCGCGTCAGCGGCCGGACGGTGGCCTCGATCCTCAGGCGCCGGTGGAGGTCTTCTGGCGCCGCTACGACGACGACAACGGCCGGCGGCGCGAACTCTCCTTCTTCGAGCGCGTCTTCGCCTTCGGCGTCAGCGCCCGGTCCATCGCCCCGTCCCGCTATTCCGCGCGCATCGCCGGCTATCGCGAGCGTGATGCGGTGATCGAGGTGGGCTCCGACGGCAAGCCGCGCGCGCTGATGACCTCCGGGCAGCGCACCTTCCGCGTCGTCTATGCCTATGCCCAGGCCGAGGACCGCCGCTTCATCCCGAAGATCCACTACATCGACATCCATGGCATCGACGTCGCCAGCGGCGAGGCGGTGCGCGAGCGCGTCCGCCTCGACATGTAAGGCCCGTCAGCGCCCGCCAGCATCCTCCCAGCCGAATTCGTGCCACGGCCCGCGCGGGAAGGGGTTCGGCAGGCGGTTGCGCTCGATGATGCGGCGGGACAGGGACGGGCGCTCCGCGCCTTTCCAACTGCCGAGGAAATGGTGACGGCAGAGGATGCGCCGGCCGAGCAGCGGCAGGTCGGCATAGAGGTCCGGCGGCACCCAGGCGATCTGGTGCAGCACGTCCACACCAGCGGGACGAGTGGCATAGAAGAACCGCGTCAGCGCCTTCGGCCCCGTCGCGTCCTCGATGTCGCGGCGCTCGGTCACCGGCCGTTCCGACAGGCTGCGGCCCATCTCCTCGGCGAAGGCGGCGAGGAAGGGATGGCCGGCCGGCGCGGCGAAGATGCAATTGGCGATCTGGAACGGCTGGTCGTAGCCGAGTTCGCGCTGGCGGATGCCGGTCACCTGCGCCTCGATCCCGAAGACGGCCCGATCCCGCCCCAGCACCGGGGCGAGCGGCGCCAGGCACTCCATGTCCATGTCGGCGTAGATGCCGCCCTCGGCCAGCACCACGAGGACGCGGAAAAGGTCGGCCTTCTGCACCGGGAACCTGACGGCCTCGTAGACGGAGGCGAGGTGCGGAAACCGCTCGGCGACGAACCGGTCCATGGCGGCATCGTCGTAGAAGCGCAGGGTGATTGCCGGATTGTGGCGCACGAAGCTCTGCTGGAAGGCGGCGAGATCGGCCGGCAGGTCGGCCGATTTCCATGTCTGATGCAGGACGAGAGGGATCACGGAGGCTCCGGACGCGACAGGGCGGTGGGCAAGGGGCCGCCTCGCCCCGCCCGCTCGATGCGCGCCATCAGGCCGAGGCCGGTGGCGATCATCGCCAGCGGCATGAACCACGCCGCGAACAGGGGATGCAACTGCCCATATTCCCCGAGCCAGACCACCACGTTGTTGGTGACATAGAGGAAATAGCCGGCGAGGCCGATCAGGATCATCGGCTTGAACTGCGTCCTTTGGGCAAGCAGTGTCATGGACAGTGCCGAGGCCATCAGCATCATGCCGAGCGGCAGCACCGCCTGGGCGATGCGGACGTGCCACCAGGCGCGGTAAGAGGGCTCGTTCAGGCCCTCGAGGCTCGCCAGCGCCGACAGGGTGGATTGCGGCAAGTAGCGCGCGTCGATGCCGAGATTGGCGAGCCAGAGCGGCTCCAGCGGCATTGCGATCCGTTCCTCGGCGAATCGCCGCGTCGCGCCCGTGCCGGTCGCCTGGGTCGGCGCGTCGCCCGCCGGCGCCGTCCAGCGGATGCCGTCCCGGAAGATCCAGGTCCCTGCCGTCTCGCCCGGCGAGGCGCTGGCGGCGGCCACCCGCCCGGTCAGGCGCCCGCCCTCCGACAGTTCGAAGAGCTGCACGTCGACGAGCGTCCGGTTGCGGAAGTCGATCCGCGCCTGGACCATGTGGTCGGCGAGCACGATCCAGCGCCGCTCGTCCGGCTTCAGCCGCCGGTCGAAGCGCTCGCCGTAGCTGCCGAGGCGGCTGTCGATCTGCACGGCGACGGCGGCCGGCCGCAGCACCGAGAGCGCGGTCACCTGCAGCGCCCCGAAAAGGGCCCCGAGGACGAAGAGCGGCATCAGCGACTGCAGCGGCGAGCGCCCGCCGTTCCAGATCACGATGCGCTCGCGCGACTGGGTCAGCGTGATTTCCGACCAGAACAGCCCCATGAAACAGGCCAGCGGCAGAAGGTTGCCGATGACGTCGCAGATGCGCAGCAGCAGGTACCAGCCCATCAGCAGGGCGACGCCCGCCGCGCCGCCGCTCGCCTGCGCCACGACCCGGTCGGCGCGTGAGGCGAGGTCCAGCGTCAGGGCGACGATGAGGAGCGCCGCGGCCACGGTTCCCACATGGCTCGCATGGGCGAGGGTGAGCGTGCGCGTGAAGGTGCCGAAGGGCACCAGGCCGAAGCGGCGGCCGGTTTCGGGGGCGGGGGTGGGAAGCGCCGTCACGAGCGGCTGAGTCCCGGTCGCGCGATGGCCGACGAGCGCAGCGCCACGGCGATGACGAGGCCGACGCCGATGGTGAGACCGCCCGCGGCCACCAGCGACAGCACCGGCCACAGACCCGCCGGCAGGACGCCCGCCAGCACCGAGGTGCCGGCGATCTCCATGGTCATCAGGCCGGCGCAGGCGAGCGGCAGGACGAAGGCCTGGTTGGCCCGCGTCGTGAACGACAGCGCCAGCAGCGCGATCAGCGGCGCGATGAGGCAGAGAAGGCTCCGCCCGATGCGCTTGGCCAGTTCCAGCCTCTCGCCCGTGCGCGTGAAGGCGCCGGTGAGGAGTTCGGGCAGGGTCAGTTCGGCGATGTTCCGCCCGCGCGGGTCGAAGGGCACGATGTCGTTGAACACGAGGCTCTGCTGGGTGGAGGTGCCGCGCAGGGAGGAGGTTGGCGCCACCGGCCATTGCTGCGGGCCGCTGGCGCCCGCCGGCGGTGCGGGGAAGTCGTCCACGGCGAAGTCGTAGAGATGGAGCGCCACGCGCCCGTCGAGGTCGGGGCCCACCAGGCGGGTGCCGTTGGCGACCACGATCCGCTCGCCGCCGCCCTCCGTCGGCTGGCGCACGAAGAGGCGCGGGGTGGGCACGCCGTCGGAGCGCGGCATCACCGACACCGTGCCGATCCGCGTCTCGAACAGCCGGTTGGCGGTGACCGTTCCCCCGGTCAGGGCGTGGTACTGGGAGGAGAACATCACCAGCCGGAAGGCGTAGCGCGCCAGCGGATCGACGAAGCCGCCCACCGCCAGGGCGGCGATCTGCGCCCAGATGCCGATGCGGATGACCAGCCGGATGAGCCCGTGCGGCGGAATGCCGAGGCTCGACAGCATGAGGAACTCGCGGTCCTCCCTGAGGCCGAGCGAGACGCGATAGACGGCGATGAGGATGGCCGTGGGCAGCGCCAGCTCGAAGACCTGCGGCAGCATGGTGGCCATCATGGCGATGGTCTTGGCGAGCGGGGCGCGGATCTTCAGCACCTCCTCGAGCAGGCCGGAAATGAGCTGCTCGGCGACGAAGATGCTCTCGATCAGCAGCAGCACCAGCGCCACCTGCACGGTGACGTCGCGCATGATCCGGTGCGCCTGCTGGCTCGGGAAGCGGCGCGCCCGGCCGCCGAGGTCGAGCTGCGAGACCAGCCGCCGCTTCAGCGCGAAGAGGCTTCTCACCACGGGGCGCGTCCCGCGCTGGCTTCGGCCCGCGCCGCGGTGTAGAGAGCCCGCAGGCTGAACGGCAGCGGCCTCCCGCGCCCATCGGGGACGAATTCGGTTGCAGATTGCTGAAGCACGGTCACGGCGCGATTTTAGACGCTTCGTCCGCATCCCGCGACAACTCTATTCGGGCCTGCCCGGATTTCAGCCGCCGCTGGATCTCGAGCGCACCCTGCTGCTCGACCGGCGCGTCGCCCCCTTCTTCACCCATGGCGAGGCCGCATTCTTCATCGCCAGCGACGAGCAGGGCCGCCCGCTCGGCCGCATCTCGGCCCAGTTCGACCGGCTGACGCCGGAGGGGCGCACCGGCATCGGCCATTTCGGCTGCCTCGACGCGGTGGACGATCCCGCCGTCGTCGCCGGCCTCGTCGCCGCCGCGCGCGCCTGGCATGCGGCCCGCGGCCGGCACCGGATCGAAGGTCCCTTCACCTATTCGATCAACGAGGAGGTCGGCGTCCAGGTCGAGGGTCAGGATCGCGGCGACATGGTGCTCATGCCCTGGCATCCGCCCTATCTCGGCGCTCATGTGGAGGCGGCCGGCCTCGTGCCGGTGAAGGACCTGCTGGCCTATTCCGTGCCCATCGAGCAGGGTGCCCGCTGGCGCGGCGTTCGCTTCGCCGAGCTTCCCGCGGGCAGCCGCATCACCGCCCGCAAGCTCAGGCTGGGAAACCTCGCCGCCGAAGCGGCGATCATGACCGAGCTCTTCAACGCCTCCTGGCGGGACAACTGGGGCTTCATTCCGCTCGCCACGGCTGAGCTGACCACCCTCCTGCGGGTGATCCGGCCGATCCTCAGGTGCGACCACGCCGTCTTCCTGGAACACGAGGGCCGGCCCGCCGCCTTCGCCTTCATCATGCCGAACGGCTATGAACTGTTCCGCGGCTTCGAGGGCCGGCTGCTGCCGTTCAACTGGGCGCGGCTCGCCTGGCGCATCCTGACCCATCGTTTCGCCTCCAAGCGCGTCACCTTGCTCGGCGTCAGGACCGACCTGCGCGACACGATCCTCGGCGCAAGGCTGCCGATCGTCGCCATCGCGCGGCTGATCGCCGCCAATCCCCAGCCTGCCGAAATCGAGATGAGCTGGATTCTTGACGACAATGTGCGTATGCGCCGTATCATCGAAGGCGCGGGCGGAACGATTTCCAAACGCTACCGGGTCTATGCGGATCCGGTGACGGGAAGCGAGGGGGCATGAGCACGGCAGACGGTACGGGCGCTCTCGTCCCGGTGGATGCCGCCTTCATGGTGAGCCATCCCGCCTCTCTCCTCGCCCTGGTGGGCGGCGCGGGCCTCTTTCCCTACGGGCCGGGCACGCTCGGGGCTCTCGTCGGCATTCCGATCGGCTTGGCTCTGCAGGCGGCCCCGGCCGCCGTGGCTCTCGCCGTGGTGGCGGCCGCCTTCGTCGTCGGGGTCTGGGCCTGCGGCGTCACCGCCGTCCGGTCGGGGCTCCACGACCATCCCGCGATCGTCTTCGACGAGACCTGGGCCATGGCCGCCGTCATCGCCTTCTCGCCGCCGGGCCTGCGCGCGGTGATGGTCGGCTTCCTCGCCTTCCGCCTCTTCGACATCGTCAAGCCCTGGCCGATCGGCCATATCGACGAGCATGTCGCCGAAGGCTTCGGCATCATGCTGGACGACGCCGTGGCGGGGGTCTTCGCGCTCGCCCTGGTGTTCGGGCTCTGGCGGCTCGGCTGGCTCTAGGCGGTCAGACGCCGACGATCACGCGCATGGTGAGCAGGCCGCAGGCCAGCGCGATGGCGACACCCAGTCCATCGAAGAGTTGCATACGCGTGACCCCACTGTGACGGCGTGAAACGTAAAGCAACATGATGAACGAACCGTGTCCGCAGCGCGGCGGGTTCGTTGCGGGGATGTGTCCGCGGATTGGCGGGATCGGGGAGGCGGCCGGCTGTTGCGCCGAAGTGACACCGGTCAGAGCACGAAATCGGCGCCGAGGTAGACCGCCTTCACCCGCGGGTCGGCGACGATGTGCTCGACCGAACCCGAGGCGAGGATGAGCCCGCCGTCGAGAATATAGGCCCGGTCGACCAGGCTCAGCGTCTCCCGCACGTTGTGGTCGGTCACCAGCACGCCAATGCCGCGGGCCGAAAGCTTGCGCACGAGGATGCGCACCTCGGTCACCGCGATGGGATCGACGCCGGCGAAGGGCTCGTCCAGCAGGATGAAGGAGGGGTCGCTCGCGAGCGTCCGGGCAATCTCCAGCCGCCGCCGCTCGCCGCCCGACAGGGCCCCGGCCTTGGAGCGGCGGACATGGGTGATGCCGAATTCCTCGAGGAGGCCGTCGAGCCTGGCGCGCAGCGCCTTTCGATCGGCGATCAGCGATTCCAGCACGATGAGGATGTTGTCCTCGACCGAGGATCCGCGGAAGATCGAGGCCTCCTGCGGCAGGTAACCGAGGCCCATGCGCGCGCGCATGAACAGCGGCAGACGCGTGATGTTCTTGTCGTCGAGCATGACGACGCCGCTGTCGGGCACCTGCATGCCCGCAATCATCGAGAAGGTGGTGGTCTTGCCGGCGCCGTTGGGGCCGAGCAGGCCGACGACCTCGCCGCGGCGCAGAGCGAGATCGACGCCCCGTACCGTGGGGCGTCCGTCATGGGCCTTGGTCAGGCGGCGCGCGATCAGCATGGCGCCGGCCCCGCGGGGTGGGCGCGCCGCCGGGCGGTCGCCGCAGCGGCTCTCAGCGCTCGCCCTCGATGAAGGCGATGGTGAGGTCGCGCGCCTCCGGGTCGGTGTACTGCTTGGGCGGCGACTTCATGAAGTAGCTCGACGGCCCGCCGATCGGCCCGCCCTGCTTGCGGTCGAGGGCGATGCGGCAGCAGCGCACGGCGTCGATCACAACGCCGGCGGAATTGGGCGAGTCCCAGACCTCGAGCTTCAGCTCCATGTTCAGCGGAACGCCGCCGAAACCGGTGCCCTCGATGCGGATATAGGCCATCTTCCGGTCGTCGAGGAAGGGCACGAAGTCGCTCGGGCCGATATGGATGTTGTCGGCCTCGATCGGCACGTCGATCTGGCTGGAGACGGCCTGGGTCTTCGACTTCTTCTTCGACGACAGGCGCTCGCGCTCCAGCATGTTGAGGAAGTCGGTGTTGCCGCCGAAATTGAGCTGGTAGGTGCGCTCGATCTTGACGCCGCGGTCCTCGTAGAGGCGGGCGAGCACGCGGTGGACGATGGTCGCGCCGACCTGGCTCTTGATGTCGTCGCCGACGATCGGCAGGCCCTTCTCGGTGAAGCGCTTCGCCCAGTCGGGATTGGAGGCGATGAAGACCGGCACGCAGTTGATGAAGCCGCAGCCGGCCTCCAGGGCGCGCTCGGCGTAGAACTCGCAGGCCTTCTGCGATCCGACCGGCAGGTAGCAGATAATGACCTCGGCGCGGGCGGCTTTCAGCACCGCCGTCACGTCGGAGGGGGCCTCCTTCGATTCGGTCACGACGCCGACCAGATGCTTGCCGACGCCGTCGAGGGTCGGGCCGCGCTGCACGGTCACGCCGGTCGGCGGCACCTTGGCGAACTGGATCGTGTTGTTCGGCTTGGCGAGGATGGCGTCGGCGACGTCCTGGCCCACCTTGCGGCTGTCGATGTCGAAGGCCGCCACGATCTCGACGTCGCGGATATGGTACGGGCCGACCTCGACATTCATCAGCCCCGGGATCGACTCACCGGGCTTGGCGTCCTTGTAGTAGTGCAGACCCTGAACGAACGAGGCGGCGCAATTGCCCACACCGACGATGGCAACACGAATGGCAGACCGTGACACGAAACATCTCCAGGCGCTCGGGCCGAAGACCACCGGCTGCGCGCGGCTCCTTATACTGCATTGTTCCCTCATTTGAAGTGCTTCCGTCATGATCGTGACAGGCGCGGCCGGCCTTCTCGGTAACACCGTGTTGCGGGCGGCCGCCGCGCGCGGCCTTTCGGCCACCGCCTGGCTGCGCGGACGGGCGGGAGAGGCGGCGCTCGCCGGCCTCGACCTGCCGGTGGCCCATGGCGACCTCGCGACGGACTCCCTCGAAAAAATCGTGGAAAAGGCCGGGATCGTCGTCCATTGCGCCGCCCGGGTGGCCATCGGCAGCACCGGCGGCGAGGCGTCCCGGCGGGACAACGTGGTGGCCACGCAGCGACTCGCGAGCGCCTGCCGTGCAGCCGGCGCACGTCTGATCCACGTCTCCACGGTCGATACTCTGGCCTGGGGAACGCGCAAGGAACCCGGCGACGAGACACCTGCGGCGCCCCACCCACGTGATACCACTTACGCCGCCACAAAGCGGCTGGCCGAGGCTGCGGTGCTGGCGGAGATGGAGCGGGGCCTCGCCGCGACCATCGTCCACCCCGGCTTCCTGCTCGGACCCTGGGACTGGAAACCCTCCTCCGGCCGGCTGCTGCTGGCCGCGGTCCGCGGCCCTTTCGCCCTCGCCCCGCCGGGCGGCAACGACTTCTGCCATGCCGGCGCCGTCGCCGAGGCGATTCTCTCCCTGGCGGCCGCCCCGCCGCCCTCGCCGCGCTATGTCCTGTCGGGCGAGGCGCTGACCTACGCCGAAGCCTTCCGCCTGATGCGGCGGGCGGCGGGCCGCGCCTCGCGGGTCGTCGAGGCGCCTGCCGCACTGGTCCGCGCCGCCGGACGGGCGGGGGACCTCTGGGGGCGCATCGCCGGCCGGGAACCGGAGCTCAACGGCGCCGCGGCGGAGGTCGCCTGCATGCCCCATCACTTTTCCTCGGCCCTGGCCATCCGCGAGATCGGCTATCGCCCGCGTCCCGCCGTCGAGGCCATGCGCGAGGCGTGGACATGGTTCGTCGAACGCGGCTATGCGTGACCGCCCGCCGCCCCGCCCATCGATGAGAGCCGCCCCTTGAAGATCGCACTCGTGAGCGACTGGTTCGTGCCGCGACTCGGCGGCATCGAGCTGCAGATGCGCGATCTCGCCCTGGCGCTGCGCGAGCGCGGCCACGAGGTCCGGGTGATCTGCGGTGTCCCCGGCGAGGCGCAGGTGGACGGCATCCCCGTCGAGCGCCTGCCCGGGCCGCGCCTGCCCGGTTTCGGCATCGCCTTCACGCCGGCGGTCTTCGCGGCGCTCAGGGCCGCCATCGACGCCGGTGGCGAGGAGGTCGTCCACGTCCATTGCGGCAACGTGGCGCCCATCGCCCACCACGCCGTGCAGCACTGCATCCGCAGGCGCATCCCGGCGGTCGCCACCTTCCACTCGGTGCTGAAATATTACGACCTGCCGCTCATGGCGCTGAACGCCCTGCACGGCTACGGCCGCTCCGCCGTCCGCTTCACCGCGGTCTCGACCGTCGCCGGCGCGGCGCTGCGTCCGCTGCTCGGCGACAGGGCCGTGACCGCCGTTCCCAACGGCATCGACCTTTCATGGTGGCGCCGCCCGGACGGCCTCGCGCCGCGGGGCGACGGGCCGGTCGAGTTCGTCTCGGTGACGCGGCTGCAGAAGCGCAAGCGGGCGCGCTGGCTGGTCAAGGCCTTCGCCGCGGCGGTGCAGCGCCTGCCGCCGGGGGCGGCGCGCCTGACCATCGTCGGCGACGGCGACGAGCGGGCCGCCATCGCCGCCATCATCCGCCGCGCCGGCATGGAGGACCGGATCGTCCTCGCCGGACGGGAGACGCGTGAGGCGATCCGTGCACGGCTGCACGGCGCCGACGTCTTCCTGCTGGCCTCGAAGCTCGAGGCCTTCGGCATCGCCGCCCTCGAGGCGCGCGCCGCCGGCCTGCCCGTCGTCACCATGGCCCAATCGGGGGCGCGCGATTTCCTGCACGACGGCGAGGACGCCATCCTCGCGGCGGACGACGCCGAACTCGCCGCCGCCATCCGCCGGCTGGCCGAGGAGCCTGGCCTGCGCCGGAGGCTTGCCGCCGCCGCGGCCCTGCCGCCGGACGGCGTCGACTGGCGCGCGGTGGCGCCGCTCTACGAGGCGGAATATCAGGCGGCGCGGGCGGCGCTGGCCTAGGGCTCGTCGAGCCGGCGCTGGCCCTTGTCGTCCTGCGGCAGCGCCCAGCCGAGATAGCCGAGACTCACCAGCGAGGCGACGAAGAGCACGCCGTGATGGATCAGCGCCGCGGCGGTGGCGAGCGGCAGCGGCACGCCGAGATACTGGTAGCAGAGGATGACGGTCGCCTCGAACACGCCGAGATGGCCGGGCGAGACCGGCGCCATGGTGGCGAGGTCGAGGGCCGCCACCACCAGCACCGCCGCGGCGACGGAGGGCTCGATGCCCACCGCCACCTGCACGGTCATCACCATCAGCACCTCGGCCGCGGTCTTGGCGAAGGTCAGCAGCACCACGGCGCTGCCCAGGACCGGATTGCGAAGCGGTTCGAGATGATCGACGAAATCGGCGACGTGGCCGAGGAGCCGGGCCGGGCGCGGCGACAGGCCGATGCCGAGGCGGCGCAGCCGGTTGCCGCCATGGGCGGCGACGAGCAGGGCGACCGTCACCAGCGCCATGACGCCGGCGAGCGCGAGGAGGCCGGAGCGGATCCAGTCCGGCACGGGCACGAGCAGGGCGGCCAGCGACAGCGTCGCCACCTTGCCGATGCCGGTGACGAGCTGGTCCACCGTATAGAGCGAGGCGGCGGCGGAGGCCGGCAGCCGCCCGCGCACGATGAGGAAGCCGACCGAGGCGACGACGCCGGTCATCGGCAGGGAGGTGTTGGCCGCCCCGCTCAGCGCCGTCACCTGCGCCATCCGGGCGAAGCTCGGCCGGTGCGCCTTCGGCGCCAGCAGCTGCCATTGCAGGATCCAGAAGGGCCAGCCCGCCAGCGAGACGAAGACGGCGAGCACCGCCCAGTGCCACTTGGCGCCCGCCAGGGCGGCGATGACGTCCGCCCAGGGCAGGGCATAGGCGGCGATGCCGGTGAACAGGGCCAGCACGCACCAGCCGAGAATCCACCATAGGCGGCGTGAGGGCGGCGCGGCCGCGTCCGTGGCGGCGGGCACGCTCATGCCGCGGTCCCCTTCACCTGGGCGCCCAGGTCCCGCATGGTCATGAAGGTCGCCCCGCGCCCCTTGAAATAGCCGATCACCGAGGCGAGGGCGTCCAGCGCCGGCTGTCCGGTGCGGAAGCGGCAGTCGTAGCGCAGGGTCGACTGGCGGAAGTCGACGAACTCCCAGGGGTGGACGAAGAGCACCACGGGGTCGGGCAGCCGGCCGAGGAAATACTCCCGCAGCAGTTTGGGGATGCGCAGGGCGCTGGAGGTGATGGAGGCGGGGATGCGCACGAGGCCCGGCGCGTTCTCCTCGCCCGGCACGTCCTTCTTGTAGCGCGCCTGCGAGGAATCGAGGGCGAAACCCTCGTCCTGGAGCAGGTCGAGATAATGGCCGGGAAAGCGCAGATAGGGCGCGCGGAACGAGGTGATCTCGCCGAAGTCGCGCAGCCGCCGGGTCGAATCCTGAATCTCCCAGCGGGCGCTGTCCTTCGACATCCAGTCGAAGCGCTGGTGGGTGACGCCGTGGCAGGCGAGTTCGTGGCCGCCGTCGACCACCGCCGTGACCGCGGCCGGATGCAGCCGTGCCGTCTCGCCGGTGGTGAACCAGGTGACCGGCACCTCTTCGCGCGCGAAGAGGTCGAGGAGGCGCGGCGCGCCTTCCGTCACCCCCCGCCATGTCCAAAGGAACGGCGGGCAGTCCGGTTCCATGTCGACGGTGAGCGCGACGCGCAGGGGCGGGAGAGGAGCGGGCATGGCCGCGCTCTTAGAGCATTTCGCAGGCGAGGGGGAGAGGCCCTCGCCTGCACGACGGCCGGCCGGGTCTACGACGGCCGGCCGACGTTGTCCGACGGCGGGCCTGCCGCCTCAGATGAGCGTGACCTTGCCGGTGGCGAGGTCGTAGACGCCGCCGGCCACCGTCAGCTTCTTCTCCGCCACCAGGCCGGCGAGGACCGGCGTCGAGGTCTTCAGCTTTTCGACGTTGAGACGGACATTGGCCGCGATGGTCGCCGCCAGCATGTCCGACGGCTTCTCGGCGTCGGCCGCATGGACCGCCGGCTTGATGGCGTCGATGAGCTGCGGCAGATGGCCGGGCAACTGCGTGTTGTTGCGGACCACGTCGATGGCCGCGGAGATGGCGCCGCAGCGCGTGTGGCCGAGCACGAGGATGAGCTGGGAGCGCAGCACCGCCGCGCCGAATTCGAGGCTGGCGAGCCCGTCCTGGTTGACGAAATTGCCGGCGACGCGGACCACGAAGAGGTCGCCGGCGCCCTGGTCGAAGGCGAGTTCGGGGGCGACGCGCGAATCGGCGCAGCTCACGATGGAGGCGAAGGGGTGCTGCGAGCGCGACAGCGCCGCCCGCCGGGCCGAGAAGTCGCGCTGCTCCGGCGCATTGGCGACGTAGCGGGCATTGCCCTCCATCAGCCGCTTCAGCGCCTCCTCGCCGCTCAGGGCGGCGGGGGCCTGGGCTACGGCGGGGCCGGGCAGGGCGAGCCCCCCTGCGAGGGCGAGGCCGGCGCCGGCCTTCAGGAAGGAGCGGCGGGACGAGGCGGTGGGGAAGGCGCACGAAAGGCACATGGGGCGGTCTCCGGCTGGGGGGCGCTGGACGGGCCGCCGGGGCTGTCCGGGGTGATGTCCTGCACGTGACGGCCGCCATGGTCGAGCAGACCGACCGCCATTTCCAGTCGTTTGACGCCTGCAGGTCCGGCGAATGCTTGGAAACGTGAACGTCGTTTCAACGCATTTGCAGGATCATCCGGAGAATTCGCTGAAAATGCCCTCGCGATGCGGAGGTATATTGCGCGGATGGGCCGGAGGGCCGCGCGGCAGGGCACGGGATGTGTGGAAGATCTTGCCGTTACGTCTCTACCACCAGTCCCGGAAGGCGGCGATGGCATTGAGGTCGTTGGTGCCGGAACTGTTCGGGCCGAAGGTGAGGGCGGCGAGGTTCGATGCTTCCGTCTCGATCGGCAGGCCGCGCCCGGGGATGACGAGGCGTGGCACGCCGCGTTTCGCCAGATGCCCGGCGAACCACACGTCATCGACGAAGCGGATGCCGGGCGCATGGCCGGAGAAGTCGTGCACCGCCGCATCGAAGGCGCCGGGCGGCACCAGATAGCCCCAGGTGCCCAGGAGGATGTCCACAGGCTCCGGCGCGGCGAGGGCGGTGGCGAAGACGTGGGGGAAGCGCTTGGGATGGGCGCCCGGCACGATGCGCCAGCCGCGCCAGCCGATGGCGGCACCCGGCAGGCGGCGATGCCAGGCGAGCATCTGTTCGAGGAAGTCGGAGGGATAGATGACGTCGTCGTCGACGACGATGATCGCCGCCGCGGGCTCGGCCAGGAGCGCCGGCAGCAACTTGGTGGCCGGCCCCTCGTCGGTGGTATCGAGCACGTCGACACCGGGAAAGGGCGGGTCGAGCTGCGGATAGGGCTGGCCCGAACGCCGGGACACCTGCGGGCGGGCGAGGATGATGCGGTCGGCCGCCACCGTCTGGTCGAGGAGGCTGCGGAACACCGGCGCGAGCCTGTCCATGCGCTCGGGGACGGTCGTCAGCGTCACCACGAGCCGTTCCGGCCGGGCCGGCGACGGGGGCCGCGGCGGCGGTAGCTCGCGCATCAATTTGCGTGCCCGGGCATGATCCTGATAGAGCCTAGCCGGCGTCATGCGCCGGAAGCGCATCAGCGCGTTGCGGATCATCATGGCCGGCAGGCCGGGGCGGTCCGGAAAGTGGGGCGCATCTCGGCCTCGGCTCCTTATCGGGGTGAGGACGGGCTCATAGCACCGCACGCGGCAAACGGGGAGCCGGGTTGATGTCGGAAAGCTGGGTCTCGCGGCTTCTCGCGAGCCTTGAACGGGGCGCCTCCCTCCAGGATGTCGCCCGCAGTGCGTCCTTCGCGGGCACTCTGGCGAAGGTGGCCTCCGTGCTGGCGCGCACGGGCGTCACGCCCAACACGCTGACGCTGCTGTCGCTGTTGCCGGCCCTCGTCTCCGGCATCCTCGCCGCCTATGGCGCCTTCGGCTGGTCGACGCTGTTCCTGCTGCTCTCCGGCGTCTTCGACATGCTGGACGGCCCGCTCGCGCGCTCCACCGGCACGGTCAGCCGCTACGGCGCCCTGCTCGATTCGACCGTCGACCGCATCACCGACGCCTCCCCGCTCCTCGGCCTCACCGTCTTCTACGCCACCTCCGGCTGGATGGCGGTGGTGCCGGCCTTCACCCTGCTCGCCGCCTATACGGTGTCCTACGTGCGGGCGCGCTGCGAGGGCCTGAAGGTGCAACTGCCGCCGCTGTGGATGCGCCGCGGCGACCGCATGGTGCTGATCGCGCTCTCGCTGCTGCTCGGCATGGTCTCGCCGGCATTCACGCTCGGCGGCATAGGCCTCGTCGGCGTGCTCAGCCTCCTCGCCGCGGCCGATGCACTCCGCGTCGCCCGCAACGTCATCGACGCCCGGGTGCCGGAGGTGCGCGCCGTTGCGGACGCCCCGACCGGCCGCGACACCGCCGCCTGAGACCTGACATGATCGACACCGCCTTGAGCCGCCTGACGGACCTGTGGGGCCGCTGGTGGCTGGCGCCGCTGGCGCCGACCTTCTACGCCCTCGCCATGATCCCCGCCGGGCAGTTCCGGCCCGAACATGCGCTGATCGGCGGCCTGGTGCTGGTTCTCGGCCTGTACAACCGCACCACCCAGCGCATCACCGCCGCGCTCTATCCCGGCGTGCTCGTGGCCATCGCCTCCGACGCCATGCGCTTCGTCGTTCCGGTCTTCGTCACGCCGGAGCGGGTCCATGCCTGCGACCTGCGCGCCCTCGAGCTGAAGCTTTTCGCCGTCGCGCCGAACGTCACGCCCGGCGACTGGCTGCAGCAGCACACGGCGCCCTTCTGGGACGTCTTCTTCGCCGTTCCCTATGCCGCCTTCCTCTATGTCGTGCCGGTCTATGCGCTCTATCTCTTCGTCCGCGACCGGGAGCGCATGGCCCTCTATCTCTGGGCCTTCGCCATCGCCCATGCCATCGGCTTCGCCATGTGGCTGATCGTGCCGGCGGCGCCGCCCTGGTACGTGCGCATGAACGGCTGCCTCGTCGACGTGAAGGCGGCCGCCAATGCCGCCGGCCTGCTGCGCGTCGACGACCTCTTCGGCATGACCTATTTCCGCCAGTTCTACGCCCGCGCCGCCAATGCCTTCGGCGCCATGCCCTCGATGCACGTCGCCTTCCCGCTGATCGGCCTCTTCGCCGCCCTCGGCCGCGCCACCTGGCGCACCTGGCCGCTGCATCTGACCTACGCCACGGCCATGTTCGTCGGCAGCGTCTATCTCGACCACCATTGGATCCTCGACGGCGTCGCCGGCGCCGTCGTGGCGCTCGCCGCCGTGTGGATCGCGGCGCGGCTTCTCGGCCTGCCCTGGCCCTGGCCGCCGCGCGAAGGCCGGCCGTGACACGAAAACGGCCCGGGTCGCCCCGGGCCGTCTTGTCTCGCGGGTGAGGGCTGCGCCTATTCCAGGCAGTCCAGCGGCACCACCGACTGGTCGGAGTTCTGCAGGATGTCGCTGGTCGGCAGGCTGGCACCCGCTTCGCCCTCCGTCGGCGTCACGCTGTTGGCGGCGAGGAAGCTGCGCACCAGGTCGAGCTTGATGCCGAAATTGATGTTCTGCGCCGTCCGCTCGCCGGAGATCTTGTCGATCTGCGAGACGACGACGCCGACCACCAGGCCCGAAGCGTCGAGCACCGGTCCCCCGGAATTGCCCGGCTGGGTCGGCGCCGTGTACTGGAACCGGCTCTGGTCGCCGAGCGCGCCGCGCAGGCCCGAGACGATGCCCTCGGTGACGTTGACGCCGCCGAGCTGCGAGCGGGCGGGGTAGCCGACCAGCACCACGCGCTCGCCGCCGCGCACGTTGACGCCGGCGCCGTTGCGCAGCCGCAGCGGCTGGGAGGTGGTGTTCTCCTGCACTAGGACCGCGAGGTCCGCGCCCTCGTCGGCGCCGATCAGGCGCAGCGGCACGCGCTGGCCGCCGGGCCGGGAGATCGCCACCGTGGCGCAACCGTCGATGACGTGGTGGTTGGTCAGGATGTGGCCGTTTTCGTTGATGTAGAAGCCGGTGCCGGTCGATGCGACCTGGCCGGGACGACCGGCGCGGCCGATGGCCATTTCCGGCGTCGCGCAGAGGTCCTGGTCGCGCTTCTCCATGGACTGGCCGCCCTCGAAGACCACCTTCAGGTCCCAGCGGCAGCCGCCCTCGGTGGGCAGCCTGAGCTCGAGCCGGAAGCGGCGGGGCATCAGTTCCGAGCCGAGCCGATCGTCGCCCCAGTGGGTGTCGGTGACGGGGGTGAGATAGACCTCGCGCACGTCGCCGCGGCCGTTGTTGGTGAAGACCACCCGCCGGCCGTTCTCGGGGCCGCCGCCGTCGATGCGGAAGGCGTTGGCGCCGCCGAAGGCGATTTCCTGGCGCTGGCAGAGGTTCTGCCGCATGCGCCGCTCCTCGCGTCCCCCCTGATAGACGATCCTGAGGTCGTAATTGCACTGATCGTCCCGCTCGACGCGGGCGGTGAAGCGGGCGCCCGGCTGGATCCGCACCTCCGGGTTCAGCATGTCGTCGCCCCAGGAGGAGACCTTGGACGAGGAGATGAACAGCGACTCGATCGGCCGCTCGCCCTCGTTGACGATGACGATCTGCGAGATCGAGGGCTGGGCGGCACGCGCCGTCGGCCGCTGCTTGCGGTCGCCCCGGCCGGTGGCGAGCGCCGGGCCGGTGACGACGAATTCCGGCGATTCGCACAGGTTGACCGCGTTGCGGACCTCCTCGCGGTCGTTGTCGAACCGCACCTTCACGTCATATTCGCAGCCGCGCCGCGGCATGCTCACCTGGAACGAGCCGCGGGCGGCGATGGTGTCGCTGCCCAGGCGGTCCTCGCCCCACGCGCTGGTGCCGCGCGGACGCACGTAGAGATACTGGATCGGGATGGCGCCGCGGTTCTGCACCACGAAGGCCAGCGGCTCGCCGGCCGGCTCCGCGGGCCTCTCCCGGCCGCCGTCACGGCGGGCCTGCGGCTGGCCCTCCGCCTCCGGCCCGAACACCACCTCGCGGTTGGTGCAGAGGTTGCGGCCCGTAAGGGTGCGGTCGCCCGCCCCGTCGAAGGTCGCCACCACGTCATAGGTGCAGCCGCCGCCGCGCCGGAAGCGGCCGGTGAAGGTCTGTCCGGTCTCCAGCACCGTCGCGCCGAGCACGTCCTCGCTCTCGTTGCCGCCGGGCGCCACGAGCTTCAGCACCTGAAGGGTCGCGCCGGAGCGGTTGCGCACGATGTAGAGCGCCACCGGGCCCTGGCGCTGAAGGTCGGTGTTGGAGGTCTGGGTGCGCCCGTTCAGCGCCACCTCGGGGCGGGCGCACAGGTCGAGCCCGAACCGCGTCTCCTCCCGGCCGCTCTCGTAGATCGCCCTGAGATCGTGGCGGCACTGGTCGCCCTCGAGGGTGAAGGTGTGGGAGCGGTTGCGCGCCACCGTGTCGTTGCCGAGCCGGTCCTCGCCCCAGGACACCTCGCCCACCGGCGTGACGAACAGGTACTGCAGGGTGGCGCCGGCGCGATTCTGCACCGTCACCTCGGTCGAGGCCGGCGCCTGCTGGCGCCGCCGCTGGGCTTCGGCATCGCCGGATTGCAGCATCATCAGGCAGGCGGCGGCGAGCGCGAGCGGCGCTGGGTGGCGGTTGAGCAGCGACATCGACGGCTTTCCCTTGAGGTCTCGCAGCCCGCGGAGGCAGGCCGTGAGGAGCCTATAGCCGGGGGCCGTTTCCGCAAGTTTTCGCGCGGGCATGGCTTTGTCGTGGCAGGCGAGCCCGCGCAGCAACATCGCTGAAACGTCGGGCGCCTCAGCCCATGAGGTGGCGTGCCACCGCCATCCAGGCGGGCAGGGAGATCGGATCGTTGGCGACGTTGCCGGCGGCCGGATGGGAGGCGTAGCGGGCGATCACCATCTCCGCCTTCGGATCGATGTAGAGCGCCTGTCCATAGACGCCGCGCGCCATGTAGGCCCCATGCGCGTTGTGGCTGACCCACCACTGGTTCCGGTAGGACCAGCCGGGCAGGGTGGCATAGCCGGCGGGCGCGAACTTCGCCGGGTCGCCGCCGCGGGCGATGTCGTCGGCGACGTTCGCGGGGAAGATCTGCCGGCCGTTGAAGGCGCCGCGGTTGCGCATCAGCTCGCCGAAGCGGGCGAGGTCGCGGGTCGTGGTGTTGAGCCCGCCGCCGCCGCTCTCGATGCCGAGACGGTCGACGTGGTAGTAGGCGTCCTCCTCGGCGCCCATGGGCTGCCAGATGCGGGTCGACAGGAGTTCGCTCAGCGACAGCCCGCTCGCCCGCCGCAGGATCCAGGCGAGCACGTCGGTATTGACGGTCTTGTAGGCGAAGACCCGGCCGTGCTCGCCCTGCTTGGCGACGGTGGTCAGATACTCCAGCAGCGAGAGCTGCGGCACGCCGGGCAGCGGCGGCGCCATGCCGTTCGCCCGCCTCAGCGCCCAGACGTCGGACTTCGGATCGGTGTAGATCTCGGAATAGGCGAGGCCGGTGGTCATATCCATGACCTCGGCGACGCTGGCGTCGCCGAAGGCGCCGGCGGCGAGTTCGGGGACGTAATGCGTCACCGGCGCCGCCGGATCGACGAGGCCGTCGGCGACGAGGATGCCGGCGAGCGTGCCGGTGAAGGACTTGGTCACCGACATGCCGATATGCGGCTGGTGCGGCTTCAGCGCGCCGAAATAGCGCTCGTAGACGAGCTTGCCCCGGTGCAGCACCACGAGGCCGTCGGCAAAGGTCTGCGCCAGGGCCTCGGCGAAGCTGATGGTCTCGCCGCCCATGGTCGTCACGGCCACGCCGTCGAGGTCCACGTCGGCGCGGGGCAGCGGGGAAGCGGGCCCGGGCCCGCGCCAGACGTTCACCGTCGGCACGATCTGCCGGACGTTGCTCCACGACCACCGCAACTGCGGGAAGGAGCGGAACGAGCCGTCGGCATAGGTGACGGCCTTGTCGGCCGGCGGCGGGAAGCCGGTCATCCAGCCGAGGGCCACCGGATCGCTGGCGGCGGCGTCGGGAAGTTCGGTCTTCGCGTCGGTCATGGAGTGGCTCCTGCACGAGGGTGGCCGCACCGCGGCACACCCGGTCTCACCGGTGGATACGGTATCGTTTCGTCCCGCAGTCCGATACGGTCGTGCCAAAACGGGTTGAAGCCGAAGAAGATTGCTGCTCTTTTTGCGGCCGCGGGCGAAATGAAAGTCACCGACCATAGCGGCGGTGGGCAACAAATCCACCCCGCGCAGTGGAGAGGTGCCCGGCACCAGCGCGGCTTGCCGATGTAAAAACAGGCATGCCACGATGCTGGGCAGTTTGTATTCGGGGGTTTTGATGCCGATCCTTCCCAGGGCGGATGTCGTATTGCGTGGCGGCCGTGTTTTCGTGGCCTATGGTGAGCCGGTGGCCGAGGCGGTTGCGCTGTGGTCCGGCAAGGTCCTGGCGGTGGGATCCTCCGCCGACTTGGAGCCGCTGATCGGCCCCGGAACCAAGGTGGTGGAGCTGCGCGGCCGCCTGGCGACCCCCGGCCTGTTCGAGGCCCACGCCCACCTCCTGCCCATGGGCATCTCCATGGCCGAGATCGACGCCCGGCCGCAGAAGGCCGACACGCTCGACGCCCTGCTCGGCCTCATCCGCGACGCCGCGGCGACCAAGAAGCCCGGCGAATGGATTCTCGCCCGCGGCTATGACGATTCGAAGCTCGACATCCGTCGCCACCCGCACCGCACCGAGCTCGACCTCGCGGCTCCCGACAATCCGGTCTATCTGGTGCGCACCTGCGGCCATCTCGCCGTCGCCAATTCCATGGCGCTGAAGATCGCCGGCGTGACGACCAGGACGCCTGTCCCTGCCGGCGGCGCCATCGAGCAGGTCAACGGCGACCTCACCGGCCTGATGGCCGAGAACGGCCGCCAGGCCGTGCACGCCGTCCTGCCCGCCTATACCGACGAGGATCACGTCGCCGCCATCGAGCGCGGCGGCCGGTACATGAACTCCTTCGGCATCACCTCCACCATGGACGCCGCGGTCGGCATGCGCTCCGGCTATCGGGAGATCATCTCCTACCGCAACGCCGTGCGCACCGGGCGCCAGCCGCTCCGCGTCACCCAGTGCCTTCTCGACATTCCCGGCGGCATTCTCGGCCGCTGCTGGGAGGAGGGCCTGGTCACCGGCTCCGGCGACGACATGCTGCGCATCGGCCCGGTGAAGATCTTCACCGACGGCTCGGCCGGCGGCAAGACCGCGGCCATGACCTCGCCCTATGCCGGCGAGGAGGAGACCCACGGCATCTACTGTCTCACCGACAAGGAGATGGAAGAGGCGACGATGGAGGTCCACGCCAAGGGCTACCAGCTCGCCGTCCACGCCATCGGCGACGGCGCCATCGAGCAGACCCTCGTCGCCATGGAGAAGGCGCTGGCGAAATATCCGGACGCCGACCGCCGCCATCGCATCGAGCACTGCGGCTTCAACACCATGGACCAGATGAAGCGCATGCGCGCCGCCGGCATCGAGCCCGTGCCGCAGCCGGTCTTCATCTACGATTTCGGCGAGCTCTATCAGCAGGTCATGCCGGACGACCGCCCGGCCACCAGCTATCCGATGAAGACTTGGATCGACATGGGATTCCAGCCGGCGGCCTCCACCGACGCACCGGTCTGCGACGCCAACGTCTGGCCGAACTTCTTCACCATGATCACCCGCAAGACCCACAAGGGCACGGTCATCGGCGCCGGCGAGGCGATCTCCATCGAGCGCGCCATCCAGGCCTATACCGAGTTCGGCGCCTATGTGAACAAGTGCGAGGACCATCGCGGCACGCTCCGGCCGGGAATGGCTGCCGATGTCGCAGTCTTCTCTCGCGACTTGCTCACGGCCTCGCCAGAGGCGATCCTCTCCGACACGCGCTGCGACCTCACCATCCTCGGCGGCGCCTGCGTCCATGACGCGACCGGCGAGTGGAAGGGCTGACGGGCATGGGAGTCCACCTCTTACATCGTGCCGTCCTGTCGATCCCGGTGCTCTTCGGCGTGCTGCTGCTCGGCTTCATGCTATTGCAGCTCGTGCCCGGCGACGTCGCCCAGGTCATCGCCGGCCCGCAGGCCACCCCGGATGTGGTCGAGCAGATCCGCCGGGATCTCGGCCTCGACCGCTCCCGCGTCATCCAGTTCTTCATCTACATCACCCGCGTGATGCAGGGGGATCTCGGCTACTCGATGATCAACAACACCCCCGTCATCAGCGAGCTCGGCGAGGCCATCGGCCCGACCTTCGAGCTGATGATCGGCTCGCTGCTCTTCTCCGTGCCGATCGGCATCGCGCTCGGCACCGTCGCCGCCGTCAACCGGGGCCGCGCCCTCGACCGCATCATCATCGCCATCTCGGTCTTCGGCGTCTCCATGCCGGTCTTCTTCATCGGCCTGATGCTGATCATGTATGTGGGATACCACTGGGAGCTCCTGCCCTTCCTCGGCCGCGCCGGCCCGCTCTGGACCCTCGACGGCCTCGCCCACGCGGCGCTCCCCTCGCTCACCCTCGGCCTCATCTTCATCGGTCCGGTGGCGCGCATGACGCGTACCGCCGCCCTCGAGGTGATGAACGCCGACTACGTCCGCACCGCCCGCGCCAAGGGCCTCGCCGAGCACACGGTCATCATCCGCCACGTGCTGCGCAATGCACTGATCCCGGTCGTCACCCTCATCGGCCTGCAGGCCGGCTACCTGCTCGGCGGCGCCGTCGTCACCGAGACCATCTTCTCCTGGCCCGGCGTCGGCCGCCTCGCCGTCGGCGCCATCCTGGCGCGCGACTTGCCTCTCGCTCAGGGCTCGATCCTGATCCTCGCGGTCTCCTTCATCGTGATCAACCTCCTCGTCGACGTCCTGTACGGCATCCTCGATCCCCGGGTGGGCAAGCGATGACCGCCGTGACCGCAACCGAGCCTGCCGCCGCCGCCCCGCGCCGCTGGGGCAACATGCGTCGCCTGTTCCGCGACAAGCTGGCGATCACCGCCGCCGTGCTCCTCGTGCTGCTGGTGCTGGCGGCGATCCTCGCCCCCTGGCTCGCGCCGAACGACCCCTATCTCACCAACACCCGCCTGCGCATGCTGCCCCCGGTCTGGGAGGCGCGCGGCCGCTGGGACTTCCTGCTCGGCACCGACGGCCTCGGCCGCTGCATGCTCTCGCGCCTGCTCTACGGCCTGCGCGCCACGCTGATGATGGGCGTGATCGCCACCGTCATCGGCGGCTCCATCGGCCTGCTCCTCGGCCTCTTCGCCGCCTTCTACCGGCGGCTCGACGGGGTCATCATGCACCTGTCGGACATCCTCCTGTCCTTCCCCGCCATCCTCCTCGGCCTGTCCTTCGCCGCGGTGGTCGGCCCCGGCATGACGGCGGTCGTCATCTCGCTCGCGGTCGCCACCATCCCCACGGTGGTGCGCGTCACCCGCGCCTCGGCGCTGGTGGTCATGGGCCAGGACTTCATCGAGGCGGGCCGCTCCATCGGCCTCAACGACCGCACCCTGCTGGTGCGTTATCTGGCGCTGAACTGCATCTCCTCGGTCTTCGTCTACCTGACGCTGCGCTTCGGCCAGGTGATCCTGCTGGGCTCGGCGCTGTCCTTCCTCGGCCTCGGCGCCCAGCCGCCGGCGGCCGAGCTCGGCACCATGGCCTCGGCGGGCCGCAACGAGCTGTTCCTCGCCCCGCATATCGCGGTCATGCCCAGCCTCGTCATCGTCGTGCTCGTGCTCTGCGCCAACGTCCTCGGCGATGCGCTGCGCGACATGCTCGACCCCCGGCTCAGGCACTCCTGAGCCGCAAGCAACCAACGGTCCGGATCAACGCGGGCCGGGAGAGAACCCACGTCTTCAGAGGAGTTGGGACATGAGTATGAAGCGACTTGCATTGCTGGCCGGCGCCATCGCCGGCGGCCTCGCCCTGGCGAGCCCGGCCATGGCCCAGGCGCAGAACACGCTGACCATCGTGCGCGAGGTCGATTCCGACCGCTATGATCCGCACCGCTCGACGGCACGCGCCGCCTCCGAGGTGCTGTTCATGCTGGCCGACACCCTGGTGTCGCTCGACCACGACATGACCTCCATCAAGCCGGGCCTCGCCGAGAGCTGGACGGTCTCGCCGGACGGCAAGGTCTACACCTTCAAGCTGCGCTCCGACGTGAAGTTCTGCGACGGCAAGGCGATGACCGCCGACGACGTGGTCTATTCGCTGAAGCGCTGGATCGACCCGGCCACCCGCTCGCCGGTGCGCTGGCGCGCCGGCCCGGTGGAGGACATCGTCGCCAAGGACGCGACGACGGTTGAGTACCGTCTCACCGCGCCCTTCTCCGAGCTCCTCTACCAGCTCACCCAGAGCTTCGCCGTCGTCATCGACAAGGCCAATGTCGACGCCCTCGGCGCCGATTTCGGCGTGCGCGGCTTCAACGGCACCGGTCCCTACTGCTGGGTCGACTGGCGCCCGCGCAACGACATGCGTCTGAAGCGCCATGACGCCTATCGCTGGGGTCCGCCGATCTACGAGAACCGGGGACCTGCCCACATCCAGGAGATCGTCTGGCGCATCGTGCCGGAGGAGAACACCCGTCTCGCCGCCGTGCTGACCGGCCAGAGCCAGGCGACGCAGTACGTGCCCTATTCGGGCATGGCGCAGATCCGCGCCAACCGGAACCTGCGCATCGTCGACAACCCGGCCGCCTTCTGGACCTATTTCATCGGCTTCAAGGTGGACAAGGCCGGTGTCGACGACGCCGCCGTGCGCCGCGCCATCGTCATGGCCGTCGACCAGGAGGCAATCTCCCGCGACATCAACTTCGGCGAGACGGAGCCGGCCTATTCCTACATCCACCAGTCGGCCACCGACTGGAACAAGGCCATCGATTCCCGCCTGATCCGCACCAATGTCGCCGAGGCCAACCGCATCCTCGACGAGGCCGGCTGGGTTCGCGGCGCCGACGGCTTCCGCTCCAAGAACGGCGTCCGTCTCTCCCCGCTCGCCTACGGCTTCACCGGTTCGACCTGGCAGAAGCTGATGGAGACGGTGCAGGGCGACCTGCGCAAGATCGGCGTCGATCTGCGCATTCAGCTCTTCGACGCGACGGTGGCCTGGGGCAAGCTCGCCACGCAGGAGTTCGACCTGTTCGGCATGTCCTTCCCCTACATCACCGCCGGCGACGCGCTGAACCTCTACTTCCGCTCGACCAATGCGCCGACCCCGAACCGCATGAACTGGAAGAACGCCGACACCGACCGCTGGCTCCAGACCGGCATGACCGCTGTCTCCGACGCCGAGCGCGCGCAGAACTACGGTGAGGTGCTTGCCCAGGTCCACGACGCGGCGGTGTGGATTCCGCTCTACCACGAGCCGATGAAGGTGGCGGCGACCTCGCGTCTCGCCCCCTTCAAGGCCCACAACATCTACGGCTGCGGCTTCTACAAGGGCCTCGACCTGCGCTTCACGCGCTGATGTGACGACCTCGGCGGCCGGGCGCCCTTCGGGATGCCCGGCCGTGCTTTCCCTGCCGCCGGCCGAACCATAAAACGCCCCGAGAGAACGTCCGATGCCCGTCACCCTCATCAAGAACGCCGCCTGGGTCGTCGCCTTCGACGGCCGCAAGCACACCTACATGCAGGGGGCCGACGTCGCCTTCGAGGGCGACAAGATCACCCATGTCGGCCCCGGCTTCTCCGGCAAGGCCGACAAGACCATCGACGGGGCGGGCATGCTGGTCATGCCGGGCCTCGTCAACGTCCATTCCCACCCCGCCTCCGAGCCGATGGCGAAGGGCTGGAACGACGAGCTCGGCTCGCCCAAGCTCTACCAGTCGGCGCTCTACGAATTCATGCCGCTGTTCCGCGCCGATGCCGGCGGCGCCCCGGACATGGAGGCGATCCCCGCCTCCGCCACGGTGGCCTATTCGGAACTGCTGCTCTCCGGCGTCACCACCCTCGTCGACATGTCGGTTGCCTGGGACGGCTGGCTCGACACCTTCGCCGCCTCGGGCCTGCGCGGCGTGCTCTCGCCCATGTATCGCTCGGCCCGCTGGTTCACCAAGAACGGCCACGTCGTCGAATATGAATGGGCCAAGGACGAGGGCGTTCCCGCCATGGAGGCGGCGATGAAGGTGCTCGACGCCGCGGCGAAGCACCCCTCGGGCCGCATGTCCGGCATGGTCTCGCCGAGCCAGATCGACACCTGCACCCCCGGCCTCATCAAGGCGAGCTTCGCCGAGGCCAAGAAGCGCAAGCTGCCCTTCCAGATCCACGCGGCCCAGTCCGTCGTCGAGTTCCACGAGATCACCCGCCGCCACGGCATGACGCCGGTGGAATGGCTCGGCTCCCTCGACGTGCTCTCCGACCGCTCGCTGATCGGCCACGGCATCTTCCTCGACCACCACACCTCGACCCACTGGCCGCGCCGCGACGATCTGCAGGACCTCGTCGACACCGGCACGACCGTCGCCCACTGCCCGACCGTCTTCCAGCGCCGCGGCATCACCCTGCAGACCTTCGGCGAATATGTCCGCCGCGGCGTCAACATGGCGATCGGCACCGACACCTATCCGCACAACATGATCGAGGAGATGCGCCACGTCGCCATCATGTCGCGCGTGGTGGGCGAGGATGCCTACGACGTGCGGTCGGTGGACGTCTTCAACGCCGCCACCCTCGGCGGCGCCAAGGCGCTGGGACGCAAGGACATCGGTCGCCTCGCGGTCGGCGCCAAGGCCGACATCGTGTTGGTCGACGTCACCCACGCCTCCATGCGGCCGCTGCGCGACCCCGTCCGCTCGATGATCTATTCGGCCGGCGAGCGCGCCATCCGCACCGTCTTCGTCGACGGTGAGAAGGTGGTCGACGGCGGCAAGGTCCTGACCATGGACCTCGACGCGGCCTCCGAGAAGCTCGAGGCCGCCCAGCGCCGCGCCGAGGCCGGCGTCAAGGGCCTCGACTGGGCCAAGCGCGACCACATGAAGATCTCGCCGCTCATGTTCCCGCCCGCCAAGGGGTGAGGGCTCAGAAACGGCGCGGCCACAGCCGCGCCGTATGCATCACCGCGAGGACAGTGACGGCCGACGACTCACGTCGATAGACCACGATGTAAGGGCAGGCGACCACCACCAGTTCGCGGGTGTTGGCGACGCGTCCTTCCCGGCCGCCAAAGGGGAGCACGCTGAGCCGCATCCAGCCGGATGGTGATGGCGTTCATCGCACGGCCTCCATGGCTTGATGCAGAGGATACCCGCCGCGGGTGCGGCGGGCAACGCGCCCCGGCCCCGCCCCCTCAGCCCCAGACCTCGCGCGCCACCTCGACGATCATCTCGAGCTTCCGCCACTGCTCGTCCTCGGCCAGCGTGTTGCCCTCCTCCGTCGAGGCGAAGCCGCATTGCGGCGACAGGCAGAGCTGCTCGATGGGCGCATATTTCGCCGCCTCGTCGATGCGCCGCTTGATGTCGTCCTTCGCCTCCAGCACGCCGGTCTTCGAGGTGACGAGGCCGAGCACCACCGCCTTGCCCTTGGGCAGGAAGCGCAGCGGCTCGAAGCCGCCGGCGCGCTCGGTGTCCCATTCCATGAAATAGGCGTCCACCGGCATGGCGTTGAACAGGAGCTCGGCGATCGGCTCGTAGCCGCCGGAGGCGACGAAGGTGGAGCGGAAGTTGCCGCGGCACAGGTGCATGGTGATGGCGAGGTCCTTCGGCCGCCCGCCGATCGCCGCCGACACCATGCCGGCGTAGATGCCGCCCTGCTTGTCCGGATCGTCGCCGCGCTCGGCCAGCATCTTCTTCTGCTCGGGGTCGCAGAGATAGGCGAAGGAGACGTCGTCGAGCTGCAGGTAGCGGCAGCCGGCGTCGTAGAAGGCGTGGACGGCCTTGCGATAGGCCTGGCCGAGATCCTCGTAATAGTCCGCCATGTCGGGATAGAGGCCCATGTTGATGAGCTTCCGCCCGCCGCGATAGTGCAGCATCGAGGGCGAGGGGATGGTCATCTTCGCGGTGCGCGTCGTGTTCGCCTTGAGGAACTTGAAGTGCTCGACGAAGGGATGGGTGGTGAAGTCGATCCGGCCGGTGACGCGCGGCGCCTCCCCCTTGGTCTGCACGCCGGCGAACTGGATGCCCTGGTCGAGCTCCACCCGGCTGACGCCGTCGAGCTGCCAGAGGAAGTCGTAGTGCCACCAGGAGCGGCGGTACTCGCCGTCGGTGATCGCCTGCAGGCCGATCGCCTCCTGCCGCGCGATCAGCTTCTTGATCTCGGCGTCTTCCACCGTCCTCAGGCCGAGGGCGTCGAGCTTGCCGGCCGCATGGTCGGCGCGGGCCGCCTTCAGCGCCTGCGAGCGCAGCAGCGATCCCACCTGGTCGGCGCGATAGGGGCCGGTCTTGCCGGGCAGGACGGGGGCGGGCGTGGTCATGGTGGTCATCGTCATGTCTCCCTCGGGCCGTCGGGCCAGGACCGTCTCGCATCCCGCGGCGGTCTTCTGACGGAGAGAATAGGGCGGATCGATCCGGTCTGCCACGGCCAACATGATCCGATCGCGCGACGGCCCGGCATCGGTGCAAGCTGGGCTTGCAGCGGACCGGACCCGGAGCCCCTTGCCCCGGAAGGCGGCGCGGCCGATGTCTAGCGGCAACGAAGCGCGGCCCCCGCCGCGTCAGCGAGGACGAGCCATGACCCCCGCTCTCACCGGCATCCACCACCTCACCGCCGTCTCGGCGGATGCTCCCGGCAACCACGCCTTCTACACCCGCGTCCTCGGCATGCGCCTCGTCAAGCGCACGGTGAACCAGGACGACACCTCCGCCTATCACCTCTTCTACGGCGACGGCGTCGCCAGCCCCGGCTCCGACATCACCTTCTTCGAATGGCCGGTGGCGCCCGAACGGCGCGGCACCAACGCCATCATCCGCACCGCCCTGCGCGTCTCCGGCGAGCCGACCATCCGCTGGTGGGCGGCCCGCTTCGCCGAGCACGGCGTGAAGCACGACCAGCCGGTGGTCCGCGACGGCCGCCTCACCCTCGACTTCGAGGATCCGGAGGGCCAGCGCCTCGCCCTGATCGACGACGGCGGCGCCGGCGAGGCCCATCCCTGGGACGCCAGCCCCGTTCCGGCCGAGCACCAGATCCGCGGCCTCGGCCCCATCACCGCCAGCGTCCCCGTGCTGGAGACCACCGACCTCGTGCTCACCCACGTGCTCGGCATGCGCAAGGTGCGCGACTACACCCTGCCGAGCGCCTCTCCCGTCCATGTCTACGCCATGGGCGAGGGCGGCCCGGCGGCGGAATATCACGTGGCGGTCGAGCCGCACCTTCCGCAGGCGCGCCAGGGCGCCGGCTCCGTCCACCACGTCGCCTTCCGCACGCCGGACGAGAAGGAATATGCCGGCTGGATCGAGCGGCTGAACGGTCTGCGCATCCCGAGTTCGGGGGCCGTCGACCGGTACTATTTTCGCAGCCTCTACTTCCGCGAGCCGAACGGCATCCTCTTCGAGATCGCCACCGACGGCCCCGGCTTCGACGTCGACGAGCCGCTCGCCACCATCGGCGAGAAGCTCGCGCTGCCGCCCTTCCTCGAGCCGAAGCGCGCCGCCATCGAGCGCGGCCTGAAGCCGCTTTCCTGAGGCGGGAATTGTCCGCTCGTGTCGGCGGCGCCTAGAGTGGCGCCGTCGATTCGCCGCCCCAGGGGTCCGCCATGACAGGTCCAATCCGCCGCGCCACCACACGCTCCTTGGTGCTCGCCGCCCTCGCCGCCATCGGCCTCGCCGCCTGCCAGTCGACCACCGCCCCGGTGCCGGCGCCGCAGCCCGTGGCCTCCGCCACCCCCAGCTATGTGACGCGCCCCGATTTCCGCCTGCCCGAGGGGGCCGGCTGCAGCGGCGAGATCGCCCGCTTCCGCGCCGTCATGGACAACGAACTCGCCACCGGTCACGTCACCCGCGAGGTGCATGGCCGCGTCATCGCCGACATGCGCACGCCCGAGGGCGCCTGCGCGGCCGGCCGCGACGGCGAGGCCCGGGCCGCACTCACCGCCGTCAAGCGGCGCTACGGCTACCCCTCCTGATCGCCTAAAGGCGGCCTTGCCGCCGGCGCGGGGCCGGCCGAGGATGTCACCGGTCGCACGGTCCGGGGGGCGTCCATGCGCCTCGCGCTGCTTTCCGACATTCATGGCAACTGCGAGGCCCTCGAGGCGACGCTGGCCCATGTCCGGCGCGCCGGGGTCGACCGCATCGCCGTGCTCGGCGACATCGTCGGCTACGGCGCCGACCCCGTCGCCTGCACCGAGATCGTCATGGACCTCGCCGCGTCGGGCGCCCTGGTCCTTCAGGGCAACCACGACGAGGCGGTTGCGCGCGACGACGCCGACATGAACGCCGACGCCCTGGCGGCGATGGTCTGGACCCGTGGCGTCCTCGGCGAGGCGCATCGCCGTTTCCTCGCCGGCCTGCCACTCACCGGCCGTGAGGGCGACCTGCTGCTCGTCCATGCCGGGGCGCGCCATCCCGGCCACTGGCCCTATGTCATGACGCCCCGCGACGCCGAGCTGAGCTTCGGCGCCACCGACGCCCGTCTCGTCGCCTGCGGCCATACCCACGTGCCGGCCCTGTTCTCGCTGCAGCCGAACCGCACCTGCGTCGGTTTCACCCCGGTCACCGGCATGCCCGTGCCGCTCGCCCCCCATCGCCGCTGGCATGTGGGTGTCGGTGCCGTCGGCCAGCCGCGCGACGGCATCGCCGCCGCCGCATATGCCGTTCTTGATCTCGCCCAAGGCGTGCTGGAGCCCCATCGTGTTCCCTACGACCATCAGGCCGCCGCCGCGAAGATCCGCGCCGCGGGGCTGCCGGATCGGTTGGCGAGCCGCCTCGCCCTCGGGAGGTGATAGGGCATGCGGCCGCCGCGCATCGAGAAGGGCCTGGTGCTCGACGGCTTCACCCTGACGGCGCCGCTGAAGCTCGGCGGCATGGCGCAGATCTGGGAGGTGACCGGCGGGGGCGAGGACATGCCGCTGGTCATGAAGATCCCGCTCATCCTCGACGGCGACGACCCCACCATGATCGTCGGCTTCGAGATGGAGCAGATGATCCTGCCGCGCCTCGCCGGGCCGCACGTTCCGCGCTTCGTCGCCGCCGGGGACTTCGCCCACCAGCCCTATATCGTGATGGAGCGCATCATCGGCCGCTCGCTCTACGAGCGGATGGGCGAGGCCCCCTTTGCCGCGGCGGAGGTGGCGAGCCTCGGCCTCGCCGTGGCGCGGGCGCTCTGCGACCTGCACCGCCAGAACGTCCTGCATCTCGACGTGAAGCCGGCCAATGTCCTGATCCGCGACGACGGCACCGCCGTGCTGGTGGATTACGGGCTGGCGCGCCACCGCCTGCTGCCCGACCTGCTCGCCGAGGAGTTCCGCCTGCCCATCGGCACGGCGCCCTATATGGCGCCCGAACAGGTGCTGCACGCCCGCGACGACCCGCGCTCCGACGTCTTCGCGCTCGGCTGTGTCCTCTACGAGATGACGACCGGGCGCCAGCCCTTCGGCGACCCGCGCGGGGCGCGCCGCCTGCGCAGGCGGCTGTGGTGGGACCCCTGGCCGCCGCGGGCCCTGCGGCCCGATTGCCCGCCGTGGCTGCAGGAGATCATCCTGCGATGCCTGGCCGTCGATCCCGCCGGGCGCTACCCGACCATGGCGCAGCTCGCCTTCGACCTCGCCCATCCCGGCGAGGTGCGCCTCACCGCCGCCGCCGCGCGGACGAGTCGCGACGGCTCCCTCGCGCGTCTGCGCCGGTGGTTCCGCGCGCTGGGCGCCGAGCGTCCCGCACCCGTCGTGGGGGACCAGGCGCAGGGCGCCGCCCCCATCGTCCTCGTCGCCGTCGACCTTTCCGCGGACTACTGCGCGGTCGCCGATGCGGTTCGCGCCGTGGCGGGCCGCATGCTGACGCTGCTGCCCTCCGCCAGACTCGCCTGCGTCAACGTCCTCAAGCTCCGGCGTATCGGCATCGACGAGACCACGGACGGGGAGGGCAGGGCGCTGCACGTCGCCCGCCTGATCGCGCTGCGCGCCTGGGCCTCGCCCCTCGGTCTGCCGGCGGACCGCATCAGCTTCCACGTCCTGGAGAGCACCGATCCGGCGGAGGCCATCGTCACCCATGCCCGCGAGAACCACGTCGACCAGGTCGTCATGGGCGCCCGCGGCCAGTCCGGCACCCGCCGCTATCTCGGCAGCGTCTCGGCCAGGGTGGCGGCCGAGGCGCCCTGTACGGTGACGGTGGTGCGTGCCGCGCTTCAGACCTCCCTGCCGCCGGCGAGCCACCATTCCGCATAGGCGAGCTGGAAGGGCGGCATCAGGTCGGGCCGCAGATCGTCATGGCTGCGCACGATGTGCAGCCCCGCCAGTTCCGGCTCGGCCTGCCGCGCCACGCGGGCCAGGATGGTGTCGCGCAGGTCGACCGCCGGCAGGGGCGAATGCAGGACCTTGATGAAGGCGGACCGCTTCTCGTCCTCATGCAGCCAGAACCCCGGTTCGACGCGCACCTCCTCCGCCGTCAGCCCCGTCTCCTCCGTGAGTTCGCGCATCACGCTGCCCTCGAGATCGACCCGGCCGTCCACCACGTCGTCCGGATCGGGCGTGCCGCCGGGGAAATAGATCCTGCCGGCATTGGCGGTGTGGCCGCCCATGATGCCCATGACGAGCGCGCCGTCCGAGCCGGTGAGCCCGGCGACGGCGAAGCCGTTGCGACTCGCGCCGTCCGGCTCCCCGTGCCGCATGTAGTGCAGGAACTGGGAATAGCGGACCGGGCGGTAGCGGGCCTCGAAGACCTCGCCGTCGATCTCCCTGTGCGTGATGACCAGCACCTCCCCGTCGAACAGGGCGGGATTGGCCGTGGTCGCCGTCCGCCAGGCGGAATCGATCGCCTGCGCGTGGGTTTCGGCGTAGGACCAGGGCCCGGAATCGAGCGTGGCGCGAATGTGGCGGATGCGGCGGAACCGGGACGTCATGAAGGCGTTGTCCTCGCGAGATGTCAGGCGCTGCCGGCAATCGGGCGACGGTCGTTGACCGGTCCTTAATGCTGGCCGAGCCACGTCTTGGCAAATCGCACCACGGTCACCTATGGTCCACCCCGGGTCGGGGGCCTGCAGGAGGGAATATCCATGTTGAAGAAGCTCACTCTGGTTGGCGCTGCCGCCCTGATGATCGGTGCGTGCACCCCGCGCGAGGAGCGTGCTGCGGCGGGCGGCGCCATCGGCGCCGGCGCCGGCGCCCTGATCGGCGGCCTGGCCACCGGCACGGGCGGTGGTGCCCTCGCGGGTGCCGCGGTCGGCGGTGTCGCCGGTGCCATCATCGGCGCCGAGACCACGCCGCGCCGCCGCTGCTGGGTGAACCGCTACGGCGAGCGTGTCTGCCGCTATCGTCGCTGAGCCCAGGGCTCCGACGTGATCGACCCGCCGGCGCAGCGCCGGCGGGTTTTTTCATGGGCGTGAGCCGTGCGGCCGTCGTTCAGAGGAACATCCGGCCCTCGGTCAGGATGACGGCGCCGCCGCCGATCGTCACTGCGCTCACCTGCCCGCCCTCGAGCGTCAGGCCGAGACGGATGCGGCTCGGCCGGCCCATCTCGTATCCCTGCTCGATGACGACGGTGTGGGCGCCGTCGGCGAGCCCCTCCCGCGCCGCGAGGACGCCGGCGAAGGCCGCCGCGGCGGAGCCCGTCGCAGGGTCCTCGGCGATGCCGAGGCCGGGCGCGAACATGCGGGCGTGGAAGCCGGCGTCCGGGTCCACTGTCTCGCGGGTGTAGGCGAAGATCGCCGGATGGTCGTCGGCGATGGCCGCGAAGGTCTCGGCGAACCAGCGCGTGTCCACCCGGATGCGCGCCATGGCCTCGCGCGTCTTCACCGGCACGTAGCAGAACGAGACCGGCGCGCCGAAGCGGCTGGGACGGTGGCGGTCGAAGCCGATGTCGCGCAGCTCCAGCCCGAGGACGCCTGCGAGCTGCGCCGGGTCGGGCGCCGGGCCGAGGTCTGCGGGCCTGCGCGGCGCCTCGAACTGCGCCTCGTAGCGGCCGGCGGCGTCGCGCGTGACGCGGCAGGGGACGGGCCCGGCCTTCTCGCCCAGCACGAAGGTGGTCTCGGCCCCCGGCGCCAGCCCGTCGAGGGCGGCGAGCAGCACCGCGGTCCCCACCGTCGGATGGCCGGCGAAGGGCAGTTCCGCGCCCGGCGTGAAGATGCGGATGTCGGCGCGCCGGCCGGCGGCGGCCTCGGGCAGAACGAAGACCGTCTCCGACAGGTTGAACTCGCCGGCGATCTTGCGCATGGCGGCCGTGTCGAGGCCGCTCGCGTCGAGCACCACCGCCAGCGGATTGCCCGCCAGCGCGTCGTGGGTGAAGACGTCGAGCGTGTGGAAGCGACGCGCGGGGAGGGCAGCGGTCATGGCGCTCTCAGCCGATCTTTTCGGGGGCGAAGACGGTGGTCGGGGTGACGAACTCGTCCTGCGCCTCGACGGTGAGGATCTCGCGTGAGCCCGCCTCCTCCGTCCGCTTCAACAGGCCGAAGACCGAGGACGCCGCGCGCGACACCGCGAAGGCCTCGTCGCGGCTCGTGGCGGCATGGACGAAGAACAGGGCGGCGATGGCGTCGCCCGCCCCGTTCACCGACACCGACAGCCGCGGCGTGCGCACGCGGAACCGCCCGCTGGGGCCGCAGGCGAGGAGATCGATGGCGTCGGCGGGCGTATCCTCCGTCAAGAGGCTGGTGACGAGGACGGTGCGCGGGCCGGTGGCGCGGATCGCCTCCACCGCCGCGATCGCATCGGCGATGGTGGTGACCCGCCGTCCCGACAGATATTCGAGTTCGAACTGGTTCGGCGTGATGATGTCGGCCGCCGGCACCGCCTTGTCGCGCATGAATTCCGGGATGCCCGGCCGCACGAAGACGCCGCGCCCGACATCGCCGATGACGGGATCGCAGCAATAGAGCGCCTCGGGGTTGAGAGCGCGCACCCGGCGCACCGCCGCGACGATGGCCGAGCCGATGTCGGAGGAGCCCATGTAGCCCGACAGCACCCCGTCGCAGCGCCCCAGCACGCCGCGCTCCTCGATGCCCTCGACGAGTTCGTCGATCATCGGGCCGTCATAGACCCGGCCCTTCCAGGCGCCGTAGCCGGTATGGTTGGAGAACTGCACGGTGTGGATGGCCCAGACCTCGTGACCGAGCCGCTGCATCGGAAACACCGCCGAGGCGTTGCCGACATGGCCGTAGGACACCCAGGACTGGATCGAGAGAATGTTCATGGGAAGCGCTCCGTGGCGCCAGCCTAGCGCGCCCTCGCGGCACCGCACCAATTCCGTTCGGTGAACTGACGCATCAGCGGCGGTCGGGTCAGGCGATCTTCACCCGGCCGTGGGCGATGGCGAGGCCGCCCGTATCGTAGAAATGGGTCAGCTCGACGATCAGCCCGTCCCGCAACCGGATGTGGTCGAGCAGTTCGAACGACCCGGTGCGGCCGTTGTCGAGAAGGCGGACCTCCACCGTCCAGCGCACCAGCACGTGGTCGCCCTCGCAGACGATGTCGTCGATGGAATGGGAGAGATATTCGTTCTGGTCGTGAAGGTGTTCGAGGTAGCGGGCGATGTCGTCTCGGCCCATCCTCAACCCGGCCCCCGGACTGAGCGCCGGATTGCCCACCACCGTCAGCCGCGCGTCGGAGGCGAAATAGGATACGAAGTCGTCCACCGCTCCGGCGATGCGCGCCGCATAGAGCGCGTGGACCGCTTCGGTGATCGCACGCTGCTGGTTCTTGCGCTCGCCGGTGGGCGAAAGGGGCGTCACCATGCTCAGATTCGACCTGCCAGAACCGCCAGGGACGCGGTGTCCATGAATTGCGTCAGTTCGGCGATCTCACCATTCCGGAAGCGGACGAAATCCGCCGTGTCGAAATCGGCGACAGCGCCTGTCGAAGCACTACGCAGGGTGAGCTGTCGTCGGATCACCGCCCGGTCAAACTCCGCGATGACATCGACCACCAGGCCGTCGACATATTCGTAGCGCTGGAAGAGCTGTCGCACGCCTTTGGCGATGGCGACGCGACCACGAAAGGGGCCCGCCTCCGGGACGAGCCGGCTGTCGGCCACGATGCGCATGAACCCGTCTTCGGCGAAGCCGGCCGCGAACAGTTCGGCCTGGCCGTTGCGGCGAGCGGCGTAGAGCTCCGCGAGCCGTTCTTTCAGATAAGGCAACCCCGTGATGACACGCAGGCTCGGTTGCGACATGAATGTTCCTGACCCCACCTCTGGCTAGGATAGCCCACGTAGTCCTGTTTCCACCCAACGCCAAGACGGACGGACGGACCATGCGATATGTCCGATGAGTGGAACATGAACGGCGCCTGTACCGCAAGATTGCATGACGGGTGCTGCACGGGTTCCCGGGGGGGCGCGCGCCCGATGGGGCGAGCGGAACCGTGCGGCGAAAAGGGCGGCCCACGCGCCGCCCTCGTGCCGGATGGACGGAGCGGGAAGGGGCCTGCGCCCGCTCCCCGCTCCGCCACGCCGCTCAGTTCTTCGTCTTGTCGACCAGGGCCTTCGCCTTGATCCACGGCATCATGTCACGCAGCTTGGCGCCGACCTCCTCGATCGGATGGGAGGCCATGCGGGCGCGGGTCGCCTTGAACGAGGTCTGGTTGACCTTGTTCTCCAGCATCCAGTCGCGGGTGAACTTGCCCGACTGGATGTCGGTCAGCACGCGCTTCATCTCGGCCTTCGTCTCGGCGGTGATGATGCGGGGACCGGTGACGTACTCGCCGTATTCGGCGGTGTTGGAGATCGAGTAGTTCATGTTGGCGATGCCGCCCTCGTAGATGAGGTCGACGATCAGCTTCACCTCGTGGAGGCACTCAAAATAGGCCATTTCCGGCGCGTAGCCGGCTTCCACGAGCGTCTCGTAGCCGGCCTTGATGAGCTCGACCAGGCCGCCGCAGAGCACGACCTGCTCGCCGAAGAGATCGGTTTCGCACTCTTCCTTGAAGGTGGTCTCGATGATGCCGGCGCGGCCGCCGCCGTTGGCCGAGGCGTAGGACAGGCCGAGGTCATGGGCATTGCCCGAGGCGTCCTGGTGGATGGCGATCAGGGTCGGCACGCCGCCGCCGCGCAGATATTCCGAGCGCACCGTGTGGCCGGGGCCCTTCGGGGCGACCATCAGCACGTCCAGGTCCTTGCGGGCCTCGATGAGGTTGAAGTGCACGTTGAGGCCGTGGGCGAACATGATCGCCGCGCCCTGCTTCATGTTGGCGTGCAGGTCGTCGCGGTAGATGTCGGCCTGCAATTCGTCGGGGGTCAGCATCATCATGACGTCGCAGACCTTGGCAGCCTCGGCGGGCGTCATGACGGTGAAGCCGGCGGCCTCGGCCTTGGCGCGAGTGGCGGAACCCGCCTTCAGCGCGATGACCACGTCCTTGACGCCGGAATCGCGCAGGTTCTGCGCGTGGGCATGGCCCTGGCTGCCATAGCCGACGATGCAGACCTTCTTCGACTTGATGAGGTTCAGATCGGCGTCGCGATCGTAATAGACACGCATGGATGCTTCCTTCCTTGGGACTTGGGTTGCGTGAGGGGTCAGGCGGCCGCCGGCGTCTGGTCCGTGCGGCCGTAGAGGGTGAGAAACTGGTCGGTGGCAGCCGCCGCGTCACGGGCGATCTCGGCCTTGCCGAGCTTCAGGTCGTCGCCGAGGAGCAGGCGGATCTGCACGTCGCGGCCGGCGAGGCCGAAGAAGGTCCGGAACGCCGCTTCGGTGTCGTCGAAGGCGAGCAGGCCGGCGGCCCGCCCTTCCTCCAGCACGGGCTTCAGCCTGTTGCCGATGGCGAAACGGCCGTTCTCGAGCACGATCTGGCCGAGATTGCTCTGCTTCGACGCGGCGTGGGAGATCGCCAGCCGGTTCAGGGCGATCGAGGTCGGGCTGGAAATGACCGAAAGCCAGTTGGCGGCGAAATCCTTCAGACTGTCCCTCAGGCTGGAGGCATCGAGCCTCTGCCGGTCGTAGCGGCCGGCGCGGACGCGGGACGCCTGCCACTGCACCGTGGCGGTGAGGAGCCCGTCGCGGTCGCCGAACCACTTGTAGAGCGTTTCCTTCGAGCAGCTCGCGCGCCGTGCGACCGCCGCCATGGTGAGCTGTCCGCCCTCCTCCTGCATCAGCGCCAGCACCGCGTCGAGAACCGCCGCCTGGCGGGCGGTCGGCTCCGCCGGGTCGGCGCCCGGGCTCTCGGATGCGGGTGGTTTGGCGGCGGAGGTCATAGGGAGGGAAGACTGCGATAGGAGCCGTACCGTACGTTACGGTTCGGTTGTCTAGCGCAGCGCCGGAGTGCACGCAAGGGCCTCCGACAGAGAGGGTGGGACAGCGGCGTCCGGCTGGCGGCGGCCGGGCCCGCGCGACAGGGCCAGCCGGCGCGCCGATCAGCCGCCGCAGGCCTTCTTGTAAAGCCTCACCGTCTCCGCCATCCCGTGGATGAGGGCGTCGGCGGTGAGCGCATGGCCAATGGACACCTCCGCGATGGCCGGCGCCGCGGCCACCAGCGGCGGCAGGTTGTCGAGGGTGAGATCGTGGCCGGCATTGACGGCGAGGCCCGCGGCCGTGGCGGCCGCGGTCGTGGCAACAAGCTTCTTCAGCTCCGACGCCTGCACCGCCGCATCGGCCGCATGGCCATAGGGGCCGGTATAGAGTTCGATCCTGTCGGTGCCGGTCGCCTTGGCCGCCGGTACCAGCGCCGGGTCGGCGTCGAGGAAGATCGACACCCGCATGCCCTTCGCCTTCAGCCGCGCGATGACGCGCTTCAGGAGGTCGGCGTCGCGGTGCACGTCCCAGCCGTGGTCGGAGGTCGCCTGCGCCGGATCGTCCGGCACCAGCGTCACCTGATGCGGCTTCACCTCCTCGCAGAGCGCCAGGAAGCGCTCGTCGGGATAGCCCTCGATGTTGAACTCGGCGGCGGGGAAGTCCGCGCGCAGAAGCGCGGCGAGATCGAACACGTCGTGCCGGCGGATGTGCCGCTCGTCGGGGCGCGGATGCACGGTGATCCCCGCCGCCCCGGCCTCGAGCGCGATGCGGGCAAGGCCCGTGACGCTCGGCCAGGGCAGGTTGCGCCGGTTGCGCAGCTGCGCGACGGCGTTGACGTTGACGGACAGATGCGTCGGCATGGCTCTAGCCTCGGTCGGGCGAACTTAACGGACGCGCATTCAGCGTCCCTGCGCACCGTCCGGCAAGGCCGCTTCCTGCATGCCTTCCGCGCCGCGGCTCATGGCGGCGATGCCGGTGCGCGACACCTCCACGAGGCCGACCACGCCCATCAGGCGGATGAAGCGCTCCACCTCCTCCGTCGTCCCCGTCAGTTCGAAGACGAAGGAGTTGAGGGTGGCGTCCAGCGTGTGCGCGCCGAAGGCCCCGGCGAGGCGCAGCGCCTCGACGCGGGCATCGCCCTTGCCGCGCACCTTGACGAGGCAGAGCTCGCGCTCCAGCGCCGAGCCCTGGACGGTCAGGTCCACCACCCGGTGGACGGGCACCAGCCGGTCGAGCTGGGTCTTGATCTGCTCGATCACCTTCTCGGTGCCGGTGGTGACGATGGTGATGCGCGAGACGTGCTTCTCGTGCTCGGTCTCCGACACCGTCAGGCTCTCGATGTTGTAGCCGCGGCCGGAGAACATGCCGGCGATGCGGGCGAGGACGCCGGGCTCGTTGTCGACCAGCACGGCGAGCGTGTGGCGGCGCTCGGCGTGGATGGCGTCGGAGAGGAAATAGGCGGACTGGGACTGGGTCATGGGGCGGGTGTTTCGCAACAGGCTAGGCCAGCGAGACTGGCGTTGGGGTGGCAAGACGCTGCGCTCTGCGTGCGAGCGGTACGTCGAGCGTGACGAAGCGGCGCGCCGGAGCGGCCGTGGACAGATGCAGGGCGTCGGCGAAATCGATGCCGGCGCGCATGAGCTTCAGGGCGGAGTGGATCGCGTCGGGCGTCTGCGTCTCCACCTGTGGCAGGCCCAGAAAGGCCGTGAGGCTGTCGGCAATCGCGTCGCGGTCCAGCCCGTAGCGACCGCGCAGGACCCATTCGGCCTCCAGCAGCACCGTCGTCGGGACCAGCACCGGCCCCTGTGACAGCGCCGCCGCCGCGCGCCGGTACATGTCCTCGTCATCGCGGATGATGATGCGGACGAGGATGTTGGTGTCGATCGCGTCCATGGTCAGGAGCCGCTGTCGTCATATTCGTGACCCCACCGGCGACGCATCGCGGCATCCAGCGCCGGCTGCCATTCGCTCTCGGGGATCGCGGGGCCGGAATACCACCGCTTCCCCATGCCGCCGACCTGGTCGAGCGACGTCTCAGGGAAGGGGCGCGCCGCCTCCATGACGATGCGCCGGCCCTCGGTGAACACCCGGAGCTTCGCACCGGCGTCGATGCCGAGCTCGTCGCGTATGCTCTTGGGGATGATCACCTGCCCCTTGGTGGAGACGGTCGTGTCCATGGCTCCCTCCGGAAGTGCGGTAAGACGGCGGTAAGATAACATCCCGCCGCCGTCCCCGCCACGCCTCACACCAGCTGCTTGCCCTTGGCGTCGATGATGTCGCCGGTCTCGCCGGCGAAGTCGGGCAGGATCATCTCGTTGTGCGCCTTGCCCGAGGGGATCATCGGGAAGCAGTTCTCCTCCTTCGCCACCAGGCAGTCGAAGATCACCGGTCCCGGATGGTCGATCATCTCCATGATGGCGGCGTCGAGCTTGGAAGGATCGTCGCAGCGGATGCCCTTGGCGTGATAGGCCTCGGCGAGCTTCACGAAGTCCGGCAGCGCCGCCGAATAGCTCTCCGAATAGCGCCCGCCATGCAGCAGCTCCTGCCACTGGCGCACCATGCCCATGTACTCGTTGTTGAGGATGAAGATCTTGATCGGCAGCCGATACTGCGCCGCCGTCGACATCTCCTGCATGTTCATCAGCACCGAGGCCTCGCCCGCCACGCAGACGACGAGGTCCTTCGGGTTGGCGAGCTGCACGCCCACCGCCGCCGGCAGGCCGTAGCCCATGGTGCCGAGGCCGCCGGAGGTCATCCACCGGTTCGGCTCGTCGAAATGCAGATACTGCGCCGCCCACATCTGGTGCTGGCCGACCTCTGTCGTGATGAAGCGCTTGCGCCCCTTGGTCAGCGCCTCCAGCCGCTCGAGGGCATATTGCGGCTTGATGATGCTCTCGGAGTTCGTATAGGCGAGCGATTTGCGCGCCCGCCAGCCGTCGATCTGCAGCCACCAGGCCTTGATCGCCGGCTTGTCGACCTGTCCGGCCACGTCCTTCCACAGCCGCACCATGTCCTCGAGCACGTGGGCGCAGTCGCCGACGATGCCGATGTCCACCTTGACGTTCTTGTTGATGGACGAGGGGTCGATGTCGATGTGGATCTTCTTCGACCCCGGCGAGAAGGCGTCGAGCCGCCCGGTGATGCGGTCGTCGAAGCGCGCGCCGATGTTCACCATCAGGTCGCAGCCGTGCATGGCGAGGTTCGCCTCGTAGGTGCCGTGCATGCCGAGCATGCCCAGCCACTGCGGGTCATGCGCCGGATAGGCGCCGAGGCCCATCAGCGTCGAGGTGATCGGATAGCCGGTGGCCCGCACCAGCTCGCGCAGGAGCTGCGCCGCCTGCGGGCCGGCATTGATGACGCCGCCGCCGGTGTAGAACACCGGGCGCTTGGCCTTGGCGATCAGCTCCACCGCCGCCTTGATCTTGCCGAGGTCGCCCTTGATCTGCGGCCGGTAGGTCTTGTGCTGGTTGTCGCGCGGCTTCTCGTATTTGCCGCTCTTGAACTGGATGTCCTTGGGGATGTCGATGACCACGGGGCCCGGCCGGCCGTTCTGCGCGACATAGAAGGCCTCGTGCAGGATGCGCGGCAGGTCCTCGATGTTCTTCACGAGATAATTGTGCTTGGTGCAGTGGCGCGTGATGCCGACCGTGTCGGCCTCCTGGAACGCGTCCGAGCCGATGAGATGGGTCGGCACCTGGCCGGTGAAGCAGACCAGCGGGATCGAATCCATCAGTGCGTCGGTGAGGCCGGTGACGGCATTGGTCGCGCCGGGGCCGGAGGTGACGAGCACCACGCCCACCTTGCCGGAGGAGCGGGCATAGCCCTCCGCCGCATGCACCGCGCCCTGCTCGTGGCGGACGAGGATGTGCTTGACGCTGTCCTGCTGGAAGAGCGCGTCGTAGATCGGCAGCACGGCGCCGCCGGGATAGCCGAACAGGGTGTTGACGCCCTGGTCGATCAGGGCCTGCACCACCATTTCGGCACCGGTCATCTCGCGGGACATGGGGTCGGTTTCCTTGTAGGTCGTCTGAAGGTCGGTTGTTGCAGCGAGGCGTTAGGGGACGGGGTCGTTCAGGGCAACAAAAAAGGCCCCGTGAGGGACCTTGTGTTGAGCGCCACCGTTCGGCCGCCGTGTGAGTGATCACACGTCCGTCGATGGCGCCCCGGATACAATAAGGATGAAACGCACGGCGTGCGGCTCCGATTGAAAGAGGCGCGGACCATAGGGGAGGGCGGGGAGGGGTGTCAATGGGTGTGGTCGTGCTTCATGTTGATCAACTGCGGAAGAAAAGAATGAGCAAGGAGCGATTAGCGTTGCGGGAGAAGCGCATCCAGAGTTTGACTCAGATTAGCGCCATACAATCGCGCGCCGTGCTCAAGCTTCCACGACGAAACGCTCTTTGAGAGTGAGTATTTTTGGCAAAGATCGCCAACAAGATTCTCAAGCCCTTGCCTGTCGGTCGGACGCCCAGCATCAATCCAAGCTATTCCAGCGGCGCGACTGGGCAGAAGCAATTCGGCCGCGAATGCTCTTGCTCGCTGCTCGACTGGTGCAGGCATTCGGCTGAGCAACACGTCGACCACTCCCAGCGCGTGCCCTCGGTCAATAAGGAAATGACAAAACTCATGCGCAAGAGTTACCCTAAGCTGCCCTGAATGCTCAGCATCTTCTGAGCCAGGCACACTGTGTCGACGGCTGCCAGAGTTTAAGAGCGTGGCCGGCCCGTGCAGATTTCCCCATACCGCAATGGCGTCCAGCGTAGATGGGCCAAAAGCCTCAACGCAAACCGTAGCGCCAAGCTTTCTGACTAGTTCAAATACATCCAAGTATTCGTAAGATGACACGCCAATTTTTTGTCGCACGAAGCCTGCCAGTGCCTCGCCCTGTTCGAAGGGGCGTGCTGTTGAATAGCGGCTTTGCACGAAGATGTGCGATGCAGCAGAAAGAGCGTCGAGGCCTGCAGCATTCGTTTTCGGGAACTGAACGATACGCTCAAGAATCGCTTCGATGTCCTCGGGAAGAAGAGAATTGGCCATACGTGCGGCAATGCGAATTTCGTCATTGTCGTTGGCCGCTTCGGTTACATTCGCCGGAACTGTGAGTAAGCCGGACTCTGCAAGGTTCCTTGCCGTTTCTTCGTCCAACCCGGTCGACCACCGCAGCAGGCCAATTCCCTCCCCAGCGTCGCGTGCTTTCCATGCCGAGACCAACGTGGACCATCGGCTGTCTCCAAGTCGGTCAGCGATCCAATCGCCCGCAGCCTGCAACGCCTCCCGCGCTGCTTCATAGCTGACCTCAACGAAGTATTCGCCCGTATCGACCAGCATTCTTTCGCCAGAACGAAAAAACCACAGCGGCGGTAGGTCAAAATACCCAGCAAAGCAGCGAGAAATGTCGTGGCATTCTTGAAACGCTTCTAATGCTATATCCTCTTGCTCAACCTGAGGTTCTGGCTTTGAGGCCCATCGTTTCTCGGCTTCAGGCCGCAATAGGGAAGGCCGTAATGGGTTCAGCGCCAGAGGAAACGTTTGGCGCAGCATCAAAGGCTTCCAAAATTCAGTCAAATGGGAGAGAAGATCATCAATCTGAACTTCAACGGTTGAACTATCCACCCCGCGATTCGGCCATATGGTGACATCATCCAAAGCCACTGAGAAATGGCAGGTAGATAATCTTTCGGAGCCAATTGGATTGAGCTTCAACGAGAATTTGGTCATCGCCCGTGCCTTACAATGTGCATTCGAACCCAGTCGTCAAACTGAGATAGACAGCCTTCGCGTTCAGCCATATTTCGTAGCTTGTCTAGCACACTTTCCCTCAGTTTCCCGCGAAACGGATAAGCATGATAAGATATGCCAAAATCAGATGTTTGCGCTTCATAGATGGCGCCTTGGCGTACTGCGTATAATTTTTTTGCTGCAGGCACCTCTCGATCACCGTTATCTATAGGTATTGCAATCTGCAAAAGACGATCACGCTCTTCATTCGATATTGAGCGGGGGCATTTCCCCACAATCTTTTTTGGGTTGTCTTCAGGAACAAAAAACTCTGGTTCAGCGCCTTTACCTACATGCTTGAAGCGCCGCTCACCCTTGTCATATTTGCGTCCAGCCTGCGTTGGTTGGTTTTGCAAGGCGTCGCCCCTCTGCGCCCATCTATCGGGTTCAAATAGCACGCAGCGTTACGCCAGCGAAGTGTAGTTGCTACCGAGACAAAAAATCCTTGAAATTGCAGTCGTTGGGACGTTTTCATGCCGTGACTTTTTGCGAGAACGCGACGGGACGTTCGGCCCAAAGGCTACCGCCCCTCCTCATCCCACGCCACCACCTGCTGCGCGGCCCCGCCCCACCGCCACAGCACCAGATTCCGCATCCCCTCCGTCGCTCCGGTCGCAAAGCTCGGCACCAGCGCCCCGGCCACTCCCGCCTTAATGAGCCGCTTCGCGAGGGTCCATGAGGGCGGCACGCGGCCCTCGGCGCGGTCCAGCATCCAGGCGCAGCCGAGGGTCGTGAGGTCCGTGCCGGCGGCTTGCCGGCCCGCCTCCGTCGTGAGGTCGAGGATATCGGCACAGTCCACGTCGTAGGTCACCACCGTCAGCGGCGCGAAGCGGTGGGCGAAGCCGTGGGAGACTTCTGCGAACATGCCCTCGATGGAGAGCGCCAGGTACAGCGCCGCCATGCCCTTCGGGTTGAACCGCCCGCCATGGATCGCCGCGCCCGCCCCGGAGGTCGGCGCGAAGGCCCAGCGCGGGTCATGCGCCCGGTAGGCGAGGCCGCGATAGCGGATGAGGGGGAGGGGTGTCACGCTGTCACCGGGTCATGTGGGCCGCCGCCCTCTCTGCTGCGCCATGCGCGGCGTCTCGCCGCCAGATGGTCGAAGCGCGCGCTGCCCTCACCGCGTCATGCCCGGGCGATAGGCGGCCCTTGGCCGCCGTTCTCTGCCAAGAACGCCGAGGCGAAGCCTCGGCTGTGCCGGGCATCCACGACTTGAACACCGCAGCTCGACCAGAATTCGTGGATGCCCGGGCCAAGCCCGGGGATGACGGGTGGAGGTTCGCGAGGCGGCTGCGGAGAGGCCGCATCGCGCGCCCCGCCGCCCACACCTCAGGCGAAGCCGCCGGTGGCGACATGGTCGAGCCAGTCGCGCAGGGCGGCCGCCTTGCCGTCCTTGACGAGGCTCTCCGCCGTCCGCCCCCCGAAGGCCGGCAGCGGCTCGGCGCGATACCAGGCGAGGGCCTGTTTCTCGCCGCCGGCCCAGTCGCTGACGCGGGCGACGATCTCGATCATTTCGGTGACGCGCCCCTGCGTCTTCGGCGCTTTCGCCCGCGCGGCGCGGTGGAAGGTCTCGGGGCTCACGCCCATCGTGTCGGCGAGCTGCGCCTTCGACAGCCCGAACCTCTCCGCCACCCGGTCGATGACGATGAGGCCGTCCGTGTCGAAATAGGTGGCAGTGCGGGCCGGGCCGCGGCGCACCGCCTCGGCCGCCGCCGCCTTGCGCGACGTGGCGGCACGGGACACCGGCTTGTCCGTCCTGGCGGTCATCGTATGCCATCTCCCATGGCAGATAAGACCGGCAGAATATATGGCATTTCTACCGTCGCGGCAAGCCGCGTCCGCAGGGGACGGCATGGAGGCATGGGACGGCGGCGCGAAGGCCAGGGCGATCAGGGCCAGCAGTGCGACGATGACGGGTCTCATGCGGTCCTCCTGTTGCGAGAAGAGGGAGGATGCCTGAGGCGACCGCCGGCGTCAAGTAAAAAATCCTATGATAGGACGTTAGGCGGAATTGCGGGGCCTTGCCTCCCCCTCACCCGCCCGCTGCCGCGGGCACCCTCTCCCACGAGGGGAGAGGGATCGCGGCGGGGCGGGGTGTGCCAGTTCGAATGCGCCGCGCGACGCAGTCTCCCTCTCCCCTCGTGGGACAGGGTGGCACCGTCAGGCGCCGGGTGAGGGCCTCCGCCACACTCACCCCTTCCGCCGCTCCGCCGCCAGCACCGTCTCCGCCACCCAGCGGGCGATGCCGGTGAGGGCGTGGTCGCCGTGCTGCTGGCCGATCACCTGCACGCCGCAGGGCAGGCCGTCGACGGCCAGCAGCGGCAGCGAGATGGCCGGCGCGCCGGTCACCGAGGTCCAGGCGTTGAAGGCCGGCAGGCCGGTGGTGTGGGCGATGCCGGAATCGGTGCCCTTGTTGTCGAGGCGCGGGGCGGCGCCGACGTTCGACAGGCAGATCATGGCGTCCCCCGCCGCCGCCACGGCGAGCAGGGCGCGCTTGGCATGGTCGCGGGCCACCAGCAGGGCGCGGTACTCGTCCAGCGTCACCTTCTGGCCGAGAATGTGCCGCTGCATCATGCTGTCGGAGAGGCCGCCGCCGTGCTCGGCCACCAGATTGTCGAGCGACCAGCGCATCTCGTAGGCGCAGATGTCCCGCGTCATGGCGAGGCTGTCGCCGATGGCCCGCTCGAAGGCCTCCACGACGGGGTTGTCGCGGCGAGAGACGATCTCGACGCCGGCGTCGCGCAGCACCGCCAGCACGCCCTCGAAGGCGGCGCGGGAGGCGGCGTCGGTGGCCGCCCAGCCCTCCGCCTCGATCACCACGAGGCGGGAGGGTGCGACGGGGGCGTGCAGCGTCGCCGGGCCGACCAGGCCGGGATAGCCGGGATCGCCGCCGGCCCTGATGGCGATTGCGTGGGCGACGCGCCACATGTCCTCGAGGCTGCCGGCATGGACGCCGAGATGGCTCTGGCTGAAGCCCTGCCGTTCGCCGCGGTGCAGGGCGCCCATGGTGGGCTTCAGCGCGTAATTGGCGCAGAAGCCGGCCGGCCGAATGCAGGAGCCGACCACCTGCGAGCCCAGCGTCACCGGCACCATGCGGGCGCCCACCGCCGCGGCCGAACCCGAGGACGAGCCGCCCGGCGAATGCTCCGCCGAGAAGGGATTGGTGGTGGGGCCGGGATGGGACATGCCGAGCTCGGTCGTCACCGCCTTGCCGAGGATGACCGCGCCTGCCGCCCGCAGCGCCTGCACGCTGGCCGAATCCTGCTTCGGCCAGTTTTTCTCATAGAGGGGGCTGCCCATCTTCGTCGGCATGTCGCGGGTGGCGTAGAGGTCCTTGATACCCACCGGGATCCCGTCGATGGGCGAGAGCGGCTGCCCCGCCTTATAGCGCTCCGTGGCGGCATCCGCCGCGGCGCGGGCGCCCTCCCGGTTCAGCGTCACCCAGGCCTTCACCACCGGCTCGCGCTCGTCGATCGTGGCGAGGCAGCGTTCCAGATAGGCCCGCGGGCTGTCGGTGCCGGCGAGGAAGTTCGGCACCTGGTCACAATAGGTCAGGGCCTGGAACGTGGTCGGGCTGTAGGACGGCATCGGCGGCTCCCGGCGATACGAGGGTATCGGCGAATGCTAGACGCCTTTGCCGGGATGGGGATGGCCGTCGCCGCACGACAGGGGCGAGCCCGGCGCAGGGACGTGCCGCAGGGCGGTGCGGCTCAGCCCGGGCGCTGCGCCTCCGGCAGGATGGCGGCGGTCAGCGTCAGCACGGTTTCGGCCGGCTCGTCCTCGGCGAGCGCCGCGATGTCGTCGAGCAGGGCGCGGATGGCGCGGCGGGGATCGCCGTCGAATTCGGCCAGCACGGCCTCGACCTCGGGGTCCTCGACGGCGGCGCTGCGGATGGCGGTGAGGCTCTGGGCCATGGATCTCTCCTCCTCGGGTTGAGATCACCCTACACGGCCTCTTGCCAAATTCTGTCAGCAGGATGGCAGCAAGCCCATCAACCCTAACGCGAGCCGGTGCTTGCCGGATGGTTTCCGAAGCGTTAAGAGATGACGTAAGGTTAATCGTTACCCCCCTACCGGTGCCGTCTCATGTTCCGCGTTTTCGGCATTGTCGCCGTCCTCGGCCTGGCCTGCCTGTCGATTTCCGGATCGGTGGCGGAGGATCGCGACGAGTTCTACGCCATCGCCCGCGGCGAGAGCGGTCGCCGTGCCGCGCCTGCGGCGCCGGGCGGCTGGTTCGGTCAGCGCCAGGCGCCGACCGTGGCGCATCTGCCCGCCGGCAGGGCGCCGCGCCAGATGAACACCCGCCCGACGCGCCAGGGTCAGGCGCTGGCGGGGGCCGACGGCTCCTCCCGTGCCTTCTGCGTGCGCTCCTGCGACGGCTATTTCTTCCCCGTCGGCCCGGCCACCGGCGGCGCCGGCCGCACCGCCCAGGCGGAGGCCTGCGGCGCCATGTGCCCCGGCGCCAGCGTGCGCCTCTACCCCGCCCGCAACGGCGCCATCGAGACGGCGCGCTCCGAGACGGGCCAACTCTACGGCGCCACCGCCACCGCCTTCCGCTATCGCGAGCGGCTCGTGCCGGGCTGCTCCTGCCAGGCGAACGTCACCCAGGGCCTGGCGCGCCTCGCGCTGGCGAAGGACCACACGCTGCGCACCGGCGACGTGGTGGTGACGGATCAGGGCGTGCGCGTGTTCCGTGCCGGCGGACGCTTCCCGCACCAGCCGCGCGACTTCGTCACCGCGCGCGCCTATGGGCGCCTGTCGCCGGACATGCGCCGGCGCGTGGAGGAGATCGAGACGGCCCGCCTGCCCGAGCGGCTGCGCTATGCCGGCATCGCGCCCGCGTCGACGACCGACACCTTCGCGCGCGCGTCGCGGCTCGAGGGCCTGCGCGAGATGACGGCGCTGCGCGGCCCGGTGCGGCAGATCGCCATCGAGCGGCAGACCGCGCCGCGGATGATGCGGGCGCCGCTGCCGCCGCGCCGGTCCTAGCCTGCGACGAGCCGCGCGCGCGTGCGCCGGGTCGCGGGCGGCTCGGGCCTGTCCAGTCTGAACACCGCGTCCGCCAGGCGGCGGTCGGGCTCGATGGCGAGAGTCTCATCCTGGTTGGGCAGAAGAACGGCGACGTCGGTCACGCCGAGATCGGCGAGCTGGTAGGGCGTGCCGTGGCCGTATTCCAGGTGGCCGCGGCCGATGATGCCGACGACGAGGTCGGCGGTGCCGTCGCCGAGCGCCCGCGCGATGGCGCAGGCGAAGGCGCGGTCCCAGGTCTGCTGCGCGCGCACGAAGCGATCCCACCCCGCATCGTCCGGGCCGGCGGCGCCGGGCGCGCGCCCGCCCGCGCCGGTCAGCTCGAACAGGTAGCGCCGGTAGGCGGATGTCGCGGGCGCCGCCGGCGTCAGCCCGTCGCGCTCTTCCTCGGGGATGGCGGCCCAGCCCTCCTTGCCCACGCGCGTGACGAGCGGGCGGTGGCAGTTGAGGGCCAGCATGCGCACGCGCGCCTGCCGGCAGATGTGGAAGATCGGCAGATAGATTTCGGCGGGAAAGCCCCAGACCGTATCCCACTCGCTCTCCGCCAGGAAGGCGGCGGTCGAGAGCTGACCGTCGACCCAGCGGTCGAGCACCGGCTGCAGCCGCCGGGGAAACATCTCGAAGCCGACGGCAAGGCGCGGCTGGAGCTGGTGCAGGGCCGCGATCACATGCATCTGCCAGCGGTGGATCTCGGCCACGTCGTGCGTCTCGCCGAGCAGGACGGCCTGCCGACGCGCCATCCGCTCCATCAGGGCCCGCCCATCGAGAATCGCGCCCGTGAGGGGATCGCACCATGCGGCGCGGGGATGGGGGTGGTGTATGGCCATCGAACTCACCATGCGGGATCGACGGGTTCTGACGGTCATCGTTGACGCGGTCAATCAGCTTTGTCTGGCAAGCGGTGGGAGGGGCGACGACGGCCCTGTCCTGCCGGAGCCGCCTCAGGCGACCCGGAGGCGCGCGAGGACATGGTTTTGCCCGGTGCGGAACTGCCCCGCCTGCGGCGAGCGGCGCTCGGCGTTCCTGTCAGGCCGTCCGCCCGGCAGCGATCGCCGCGAGGCCCGTGTCAGCCTGCGTGCTTTCCTCGTGGACGATCTTCGTCTGAGTGCCAGGTGCCATATCGTTCACATAAATGGTCGCCTGCATCCGGTTGGCGAGTGCCTCGACGATGCTGGTTCCGAGGCCCGACTTGGCGCCGCCTGCACCGGCTGTCGGCATCCCGACGCCGTTGTCGGTGACGCTGAGGGTCCAACCGGTCGGACCCGAGGAATAGGCGACGACGATGGCCCCGCGGCGTTCGTCGGCAAAGGCGTGCTTCAGCGAATTGATGACCAGTTCCGTAATGGTGAGGCCGAGGCTGATCGAGAACTCGCCGCTCACCGTGGTGTCGTCAGCCTCCACCGTCAGGGTGAGAGCCTCGGGATCACGGATCATCGAGGCGGCGAGGCTGCGGCACAGAGCCGTGAAATAGTCCCGCAAGTGGACGTCGCCGGCCTGTGAATCGGCCAGTTGCCGCTCGACGGATGCGATCGACATCACCCGGTTGCGGGCGTCCGTGAGATGGCCGCGGGCCTCCTCGGACTGGACCCGGCGGGCGCTCTGCATCAGGACGCTGGCGATGATCTGCAGGCTGTTGGCGACCCGGTGATGCACCTCCTGCAGGAGGGCGGCCTTGTCGCGGATGAGGGACTGCTTGAAGCTTTCGGACGACCGCTCATCGGTGGCGTCGAAGATTTCCAGAAGCACGCGCACCTCCGGTCCCGCCGCATGGACGAGACGATGTGCGTGCAGCACCAAGCGTCGCTTGCCCAGGGCCGGGCTGTCGAGATCGAATTCATAGGCCTCGACGTCGGCTGTTCCCATCGCGGTTTCCCGCAACAGCGAGCGCAGGTTCGCCACGCCCCACTCCCCCTGCCCCAGGGCGAAGACGCTGCGACCGTCGACGCTGGCCGGATCGATCTGGAAGGCACGGCAGAAGGACGGGCTCGCTCCGATCACCGTCATGTCGGTTTCGAGAAGGACGAGCGGCGACGTCGAACTGGCAACCACCGCGAGAGCGAGGCTGAGGGCCGGATCTGGGATGGATGGCCGGTGCGGGGTCAAGAACGTCCCCTTTCGCGGAAAACGCGGAGGCCTGCGGAACGCGAGGCTTGCCCGGTCGATACACTCCGTCCGCCGCAAGGGGGGCGCTGGCCGATGGAGAACTGATCCTACCACGTCCGCAAGACCGCCGGTGGAAATACTGTGTGCGGTGCGCTTTCCGGTCTGAACTCTCGCCTATCGTCCCGTCTGCGGCCGGAACAACCGGCCCTTCTCCGCAACCAGAACCATGGCGAGAGCCGCCACGCCGCAGGCGCCGAAGCCCAGCACGATGGGCAGGGCGGTGCCGTTGAAGTGCTGGCCGATCCAGAAGCCGATCAGGGCTCCGCCCACCGTCGAGACGAAGCCCTGCACGGAGGAGGCGGTCCCGGCGACATGGCCGAGCGGATCCATCGCCAGGGCGCCGAAGTTGGAGGCCATCAGGCCGAAGAAGAACATGGTGGCGCACTGGAACAGGGTGAAGGTCCAGAGCGTCTCGTAGCCGGCCAGCGCCACGGAGCCGTGGATCAGCGTCGCCGCGAGATAGCCGATCAGCGCGGTATGCGAGACCCGCCGCATGCCGAACCGTTCGACGACGCGCGAATTGAGGAAGGAGGCGATGGCCATGAACCCGGCGATCACCGCGAAGATGATGGTGAAGATGTCGCTGGCGCGGAAGACGTCCTCGAACAGCTGCTGCGAGGCGTTGATGAAGCCGAACAGGCTGCCGATGACGAAGGTCATGGCGAGCATGTAGCCGACCGACTGGCGCGTCGTCAGACAGATGCGGAAGGCGTTGACGATGGGCCAGAGGGCGATCGGCGTGCGGTCTTCCGGGTGCAGCGTCTCGGGCAGCTTGCGCGCCACCCAGAGCGCCACGACAATCCCGAAGAGGCCGAGCGAGGCGAAGATCCAGCGCCACGGCGCCACCAGGATGATGACCTGGCCGATGGAGGGAGCCAGGATCGGCACCGCGAGGAAGACGATGAAGGCGAGCGACATGACCCGCGCCATCTGCCGGCCGGAAAAGGTGTCGCGGACGATGGAGACGGCGAGCACCCGCGAGGCGGCGGCGCCGATGCCCTGCACCACCCGCGCCACCATCATGGCCTCGAAGCTGGTGGCGAAGGTCGCCGCAAGGCTGCCGACGACATAGATCGCGAGCCCGATGAGCAGCACCGGGCGGCGGCCGAACCGGTCCGCGAGCGTGCCGTAGATGACCTGTGCCACCCCGAAACCGAGCAGGTAGGAGGTGACCACCCACTGCCGGGCGTTCGGCGAGACGATCCCGAGCGCCTCGCCGATTTCCGGCAAGGCGGGGAGCATGGAATCGATGGCCAGCGCATTGGTCGCCATCAGCGCGGCGATCATGGCGACGAACTGGCGGAAGCCCAGTCCGGGATAGGGTGCCGCGGCGGGCGGGGACATGGCGGTCATGGAGGCTCTGCAAAAGGGATATCGCGGCCCGGGGGGCCGCAAGGGCATTCGGGAGTGACGCCCTGACCTAATACGTGGCCCTCCGCGGCACTATTGATTTTGCTGTAATGCAGCATCCCGGCCCGCCGCGGGTTGCGGCGGGGCCCGCCTGACGGCTACCATTTACCCAACGCACACGGTCGGGTGTCACGCTGCCTCGGGTCATCGAGTGGGGGAGCGTGGCTGCAACCCGCTGAAGATGGTCAAACACATGAGGAAATGCTGCTGATGATCACTCGCCGTACGACGCTTGCAGGGCTCGCCGGAGTTCTGGCCGTCCCCGCCATCCGCACCGCTTCGGCCCAGGACGCTTGGCCGTCCCGGCCCGTGCGCATGATCGTGCCTTTCCCGCCGGGCGGCTCTACCGACGTGCTCGCCCGCGTCATCGCCGAGAACCTGTCGAAGGAGATCGGCCAGACCGTCGTCATCGAGAACCGGCCGGGATCGGCCGGCAACGTTGGCGTCAACGCCGTCGCCAAGGCCGAGCCCGACGGCTACACGATCGGCGTCTCGACCATCGGCCCGCTCTCGGCCCATATCGAGCTCTACCGCAACCTGCCCTTCAATCCGCTGACCGATTTCACCTATATCGCCGACATCTACGAGATCCCCAACGTCCTCGTGGTCAACCCGCAGACGCCGGTGTCGACGGTTCAGGAGTTCATCGCCTGGGTGAAGGCGAAGGGCGAGGGCAAGGCCTCCTACGGCACGCCGGGTCTCGGCACCACGGCACACCTGTCGACCGAGTTCCTGTCGCGCAAGGTCGGCATGAAGCCGCTCCACGTGCCCTACCGGACCGGCGCGGTCGCCGTGCAGGATCTCATTGCCGGCCGCATCGACTTCATGTTCGACAACCTGCCGACCATCATCGGCCAGATCCAGGGCAAGACGATCAAGGCGATCGCCGTCTCGACCGCCAAGCGCTGGCCGGGCCTGCCGGAGATTCCGACCATGATCGAGGGCGGAGTCGCCGATTTCGACGTGACCTCCTGGTCGGGCATGATCGCGCCGAAGGGCCTGCCCGACGCCGTCACCAAGAAGCTGGTCGACGCCCATATCAAGATCGGCCAGGACCCGGCCTTCGTGAAGCGCTTCCAGGAGCTCGGCGCCCTCGCGACCATGAAGGGCCCCGACGCCCTCAAGGCGCGCATGGCGACCGAGATCCCGCGCTGGGCCGAGGTGGTGCGCGCCGCCGGCGCCAAGGTCGAGTAACCGGCCGCCCCCGGGCGCACCGCTCCGATGAGAACCCTCCATGGCCGGACATCGTCCCGGCCATGGTCGTTTCAGAAGCCCGGCTGCAAACCGGCTCCCCTCCCAACCGGCCCAGTTGCGCCGTCTTCTGAAATGGCGTTTCATTTCCGAAAGAACCCTTTCGGAGGAAACCTGCCCATGACGTCCGCCAGCCGCCGCACCGTTCTCGCCACCCTCGGGGGCGTCGCGGCCGCCTCGATCCTGCCGGCGAGGGCCCAGTCCTTTCCGGCCAAGCGCGTCACGCTGGTCGTTCCCTTCCCGCCGGGCGGCCCTGTGGACCTGACGGCTCGCCAGATCGGCCAGAAGATCTCCGAATACTGGAACCAGACCGTCATCATCGAGAACCGTCCCGGCGCCGATGCGGTCATCGGCGCCCAGGCGGTGCAGCGCGCCGATCCGGACGGCCACACGCTGCTGGTCTGCGCCATTCATCACTCGGTTCACCCGAGCCTCAAGGCGAGCCTGCCCTACAACTTCCTCGAGGAGTTCGTGCCGGTCAGCGGCGCGGGCATCTTCCCGATCATCGTCTGCGCCCACCCGTCGCTGCCGGTGAACAACGTCGGTGAACTTGCCGCCTATGCCAAGGCCAATCCCGGCAAGCTCGCCTATGGCTCGGCCGGCGTCGGCGGCGGCACCCATCTCGCCGGCGAGCTGTTCAAGAGCATGACCGGTGCGGACATGCTGCACGTCGCCCATCGCGGCAGCGCCCCGGCCATGAGCAGCCTCCTCGGCAACCACGTTCAGCTGATGTTCGCCGATGGCCCCACCGCCGTGCCGCAGGTCCAGGCCAAGACCGTCAAGGCGCTCGGCATCAGCCCGGCCCGCCTGTCCATTCTCCCCGACATCCCGACCATGCCGGAGGCGGGGCTCCCCGGCTATGAGGCCTATTCCTGGTCGGGCATCGTGGCGCCGAAGGGCACGCCGCCCGAGGCCGTCGCGGCACTGAACGCCGCCATGACCCGCGCGCTGAAGGAGCCGGAGACGGTCGAGAAGTTCGAGAAGTTCGGAGCCCAGCCGGCGCCGCAGACCGCCGCCCAGTTCGGGGCCTTCCTGAAGGCCGAGACCGAGAAATGGGCAAAGGTCGTCGCCGAGGCTAAGATCCCGAAGACGTGACACTCCCCGGCGCCGGCTCCGGGGCAACATGGAGCCGGCCATGACCCAGCCCATTGCGACCATTGCCCTTCCCGACGGCGAGGCCGTTCCCGTGATCGGGCAGGGGACCTGGACCATTGCCGATCGCCCAGCCCGCCGCGACGGGGCGGTGGCAGCGCTCAGGGCCGGGCTCGACGCCGGCATGAGGCTGATCGACACGGCGGAGATGTATGGCGACGGCGCTTCCGAGGAGCTCATCGGCGAGGCCATCGCCGGGCGTCGCGACGAGGCCTTCCTCGTGTCCAAGGTCTATCCCCACAATGCCGGCCGCCGCAGCGCCGTCGCGTCTTGCGAGGCCTCGCTACGCCGCCTCAACACCGACCGGCTCGACCTCTACCTCCTCCACTGGCGCGGCGGCATTCCCCTCGCCGAGACGGTCGAGGCCTTCGAGCGGCTGGTTGCTGACGGCAAGATTCGGTGCTGGGGCGTGTCGAATTTCGACGTCGACGACATGGAGGAACTCGTCGCGGCCGGCGGCGAGGCGGTCGCCGTCAACCAAGTGCTCTACAATTGCGGCCGCCGCGGCATCGAGTTCGACCTGATGCCATGGCAGGCCGCGCGCGGCATCCCGGTCATGGCCTATTCGCCCATCGAGCAGGGCCGGCTGCCGCGCCATCCCGCCCTTGCCGCCATCGCCGCCCGCCATCCCGGCGCGACGGCGGCGCAGGTGGCGCTCGCCTTCACGCTGCGCCTCGGCGGTGTCCTCGCCATTCCGCAGATGAGCACGCCCGCCCATGTGGCGGAGAACCGCCCCGCCGCCGATCTCGTGCTGACGGCCGAGGATCTCGCCGAGATCGATCGCGCCTTTCCGCCGCCGGCGCGCAAGCGCCCGCTCGACATGCTCTGACGGCGGTCAGCGCCCGCCCAGGCGATAGCCCGACTGTTCGATGCAGGCGGTGAACTGGCCGCGCTGATCAGGCGTCAGCCTGTCGCGGTCCGGCGTGCCGCGGGCGTTGGACGGATTGGCCACCGCCGCCCGGTAGCAGAGGCGCGCGGCATAGTCGGCGGTGAAGACCTGGCGGTTGACGTCCCCGTCGACCAACTGGCGGGCGAGGCGCCGGGCGGCGGCGCTCTGCTCGGGCGGCAGATCGACGGGGCCATGGGTCTGGGCCGCGGCAGGGACCCCCACAAAGAGGATGGCGAGGGGGGCGGCGAGCGCTGCCGGGCGGAAGGGGATCATCGGGCATGTCCTGTGGCGGCCTGGCCCCGTGATGCCCGCAGTTCGTTGCAGCCCCGCCTCGTCCGCGACAGGCGGCGGTTTCAGCCGCGGCGGGCGCCGGCAGTCACGCCCGGCCGGGGTCGTCCTCGTCCTCCCCCTCGTTCTCGACGACGGGGATGGCATAGGCGCCCTTCAGCCAGCGGTTAAGGTCGATGTCGGCGCAGCGCTTCGAGCAGAAGGGCTTGAAGCGTACCAGGGCGGGCTTGCCGCAGATGCGGCAGGCCTTGGGCGGGTCGACCAGGCGATCGTTGTCGTTCACGGCGTTCATGGGTGGGGTCATGGCATGCGATGGGGCTGGAAGGGAAGGAGGACGGCGTTCTTCCCTCCGAACGCGCCTCAGCCCTTGGCGATCCAGCCGAGGGTGACGGGATAGCCCGTCGCGCCGACCAGCCCCACGGCCTCGGCGAGCGGCAGGCCGACGACATTGGTGTAGGAGCCGACCAGCGAGACGACGAAGGCGCCGGCAATGCCCTGGATGGCATAGCCCCCGGCCTTGCCACGCCATTCGCCGGCGCCGAGATAGGCGTCGATCTCGTCCTTCGACAGGCGCTTGAACCGCACCCGCGTCTCCACCAGCTTGGCGCTGACGCGGCCCGCCTGATCGACGCGGCAGAGGCCGGTATAGACCCGGTGCGACCGCCCGGAGAGAAGACGGATGCAGGCGGCGGCCTCCTCGATGGTCTCCGCCTTCGGCAGGATGCGGCGGCCGACGCAGACGACCGTGTCGGCGGCGAGGATCACCGATCCCGCCCAGTCCGCATCGTCGCGGATTCGGCGCGCGGCCTCCGAGGCCTTCTCCCGGGCCAGGCGCAGGGCGAGCTTGCGCGGGCTCTCGCGCGGCCAGGGCGTCTCGTCGATTTCGGCGGGAACCAGCGTGTCCGGCTCGATGCCGGCCTGCTGCAGCAGCGCCAGGCGGCGCGGCGAGGCCGAAGCGAGGATCAGTTTCGGGCGGCCGGGGACGGATGTGGGAGCCATGGGCGCCTTGGTGAGGACGTGCGCGGGGTGTGGGGTTCGATAGCCCATGCGGCGGGGCTTGTGAACTCGCGTGGCGGGCAGAGCGAAGAGCGAGCGGCGAACGGGTGATGTCACCCCCTCCTTCGTCCTGTTGGATTTCGCATCGCAGCACGGCATAGACTGCCGCGAAAGCCGAGGGGAGCCGCGCCATGCCCAAGACCAATCCGGGACGTTTCTTCGAGGACTTCCGCCTGGGCGACCGCCTCGTCCACGCGACGCCGCGCACCGTCACCACGGGCGATGCCGCCCTCTACACCGCGCTCTACGGCACGCGCTTCGCCGTCCAGTCCTCCGACGCCTTCGCCAAAGCCATCGGCTATCCACGGAGCCCCGTCGACGACCTCCTCGTCTTCCACGTCGTCTTCGGCAAGACCGTGCCCGACGTCTCGCTCAACGCCGTCGCCAATCTCGGCTATGCCGGCTGCCGCTTTCTCGCCCCGGTCTATCCCGGCGACACGCTGTCGACCGTGTCCGAGGTCATCGGCCTCAAGGAGAATTCCAACCGCAAGACCGGTGTCGTCTATGTCCGCTCCGTCGGCACCAACCAGCACGGCGACGACGTGCTCGACTATGTGCGCTGGGTGATGGTGCGCAAGCGCGACGAGGCCGCCGCCGCGCCGCCCGAGCACGTGCCGGCCCTGCCGAAGGCGCTGGAGCCCGACCAGCTCGGCGACGCCTGCCCGCTGATCGAGCCGGACGAATGGGACACCGCGCTCTCCGGCCAGCGCCACCGCCTCTCCGACTACGTGGTCGGCGAGAGCATCGACCACGTCGACGGCATGACCGTGGAGGAGGCCGAGCATATGATGGCGACGCGCCTCTACCAGAATACGGCCAAGGTCCACTTCAACCAGTTCACAGAGGGCCAGGGCCGCTTCGGCCGCCGCCTCATCTATGGCGGCCACGTCATCTCCATCGCCCGGTCGCTCTCCTTCAACGGCCTCGCCAATGCCTTCCAGATCGCCGCGATCAACGGCGGCCGTCACGTCGCGCCGCTCTTCGCCGGCAACACCGTCTTCGCCTGGTCGCAGATCCTCGCCGTTGAGGAACTTCCCGGCCGCGACGACGTGGGCGCCCTGCGCATCCGCACCATCGCCACCAAGGACCGGCCCTGCGCCGATTATCCCCTCAAGGCCGGCGACGACTACGATCCCGCCGTCATCCTCGACCTAGACTACTGGGCGCTGATCCCGCGCTGACGCTCCGGGCACGGCCGGTCCTGCGCCCCGCGAGGTTGACCTCGTCTCCTGTTTCGTCATGTTACGGAGCTGGGCCGATCCAGCGTCCCCCGACAGATTCTTCCATGGTGCATGAACCTTTTCGCCGGCCGCCGCGACTGATGCTGCGAGCCCACCGGCTCGGGAGTGGCGATGCAGTCTGACAGCGACCAGGACCTCATCCTCCGGGTTGCCAAGGGCGATCGCCTCGCCTTCAGGGCCCTCTATGCCCGCCACAATGTCCGCGTGTTCCGGTTCATCCTCCGGTTCATCAAGGACGAGGGGCAGGCCGAGGACCTGATCGGCGAAGTCTTCCTGGACGTGTGGCGGCAGGCCGACAGGTTCGAGGGGCGCTCCAGCGTCTCGACCTGGATCCTCGGAATGGCCCGTTTCAAGGCGTTGTCCTCGCTGAGGAAGACGACCGAGGCGGAACTCGACGAGGAACAGGCTGCCGCCATCGCGGACGACGCGGACACGCCCGAGACGGTGTCTCAGAAGCTGGACAAGGCAAAGGCCATCCGCCGTTGCATCGACCAGCTCTCACCCGAGCACCGGGAGATCGTCGATCTGGTCTACTATCAGGAGAAATCGATCTCCGAAGTGGCCGAAATCGTCGGGATACCGGAGAACACCGTCAAGACGCGCATGTTCTATGCGCGCAAAAGGCTCCAGGAGCTCATGCAGAGCGCCGGAGTCGATCGAGGTTGGCCATGACGACGCGCAGCCCCATGGAGATGACCGAGCGCCGGGCGGTTTCCGAACTGCTGCCCTGGTACGCCGCCGGCACGCTCTCCGCCGCCGACACCGCCCGTGTCGAATCGGCGCTCGCCGCCGACGAGACCCTGCGCGACGAACTCGAGATCGTCCGCGAGGACCAGGATGCGACCTTCGCCCTCGCCGAAGCTTCGCCGCGGCCCTCGCCCCGTGTTCTCGACGACCTGATGAAGCGCGTCGAGGCCGAACCCGCGAAGTTCGGCCAGGTCGCCGCCCGCGCCCGCGCCGGCTTCGCCGACTGGCTCGGCGAGAAGCTCGCCCTGCTCTCGCCGCGGACCCTCGCCTATGCCGCCGGTGCCGCGGCCCTCGCCCTCGTCATCCAGGCCGGCGTCATCGGCTCGTCCTTCATCTCCGGCCCGGCGCAGTTCCAGACCGCCTCCCACAGCCCGGCGCCGGCCGCACCGCGCGCCGAGGGCACCTACATCCTCATCGGCTTCGCCGCCGACGCCACCGCCGCCGACATGGGCCGCCTGCTCGAACAGGTGAAGGGCTCCATCGTCGAGGGGCCGCGCCCCGGCGGCTTCTACCGGGTGCGCATCGGCGAGGGCATCATGAGCCCGGCCGATCTCGACCGGGTGGTCGGCACGCTGCGCGGCGAGGCCCGCCTCGTCCGCTTCGTCGGCCCGGCCTCCTGATCCCCAGCGTCCGGCACTCCGCCGGGCTGTGGAGCCAAACAGAAACAATGCAGGACTAGCGTTCCGGGCAGTTCATGCCATCCGGTCCATGAGGTGCAGCCATGTGCGTGCGTGACGGTCGTCCTGCGGCTCCGCGGATCGGGTCGGGCATCGTGGCCGGTTTCCTCGGCCTCCTCGCGGCATCGACCTTTCTCATGACCATGGATGTGCGTCCTGCCCAGGCGCAGTTCGGCATATCCATCGGAGGGTTCGGCGGCGGCGGAGGCTTCCGCGGCCGCGGTGCCCGCAGCGAGGGTTTCTCGCGTGGCCCCTCCATGCAGCGCATGCCCTCCGGCCGGGGCGGCTTCATGGACGGGGGCGGACGCGGCGGTCGCATCGTCGAGGGTGGCGGCCGAGGCGGCCGTTTCATCGAGGGCGGTGGCCGTGGCGGGCGTTTCACCGAGGGCGGCGTGCGCGGCGATCGTTTCGGCGGCCGGCCGGGCCGGGGCCGCTATGGCGACGATGCCGGCTACGGCAACGGCCGTCCAGGTCGTGAGGCGGGGCGTGGCCGCTACGGCGACGACGTCGGGGGCCGGCCCGGTCGCAGGCCTCCTTGGGGGGGCCGCCCCGGTCGTCCGGGCGGCGACGACGTCGTCACCCGACCCCCCGGACGTCCTCCAGGCGGAAGGCCGCCCGGCCGTCCGCCTGGCGGCCGCCCGCCCGTCGTCTATCCCGGCGACGGCCCGGTCGTTCGGTTGCCCCCGGGCCGCCGGCCGCCCGTCATCGTGCCCGATCCAGGTCCTGTCGTGGTGCTCCCGCCGGGTGGCGGGGGACGTCCGCCGGGAGGTCGCCCGCCTGCCGGTCCGCCCGGCGGCCCGCCGCGCGGACCGGGCTTCGGCCCTGCAGCGGCCGGGGCGGCCGCAGCCTTCGGCGCGCCGGCGCTCATTTCCGCCGCCCGTGCCGGCACGGACCGCCAGCAGGACTTGCCCGGCCTGCCGCCGGCCAACGAACGGCGCTACGTGCCCGACGAGGTGATCTTCGTCATGAACGCCAATGCGCCCGCCAATGCGGTGCGCAACCTCGTCCGCCGCTACAACCTGACGCTGATCGCCGAGGAGCAGTCGCAGCTCGTCGGCGCGGTTCTGCATCGCTACCGCATCCCCAGCCGCACCACCGTGCCGGCGGCGATCCGCGCCATCACCCGCAGCCCAGGCGTCGGTTACGTCCAGCCCAACTACCTCTTCGACCGACCGAACTACGTCTTCCGCCTGCAGAGCGCTTCGACGACCCAGGGGGGCGGCGCCTCCATGCAATATGTCGTCGACCAGCTTCGCCTGCCGGAGGCCCACCGCCTCGCCCAGGGCGAGCAGGTGCCGATCGCCGTCATCGATTCCGGGGTCGAGGCGACCCATCCGGAAATGGTCGGCCGCATCGCCAAATCCTTCGACGCCATCGGCGGAGCCTTTCAGCCGCACGAGCACGGCACCGGCATGGCGGGCGCCATCGTCGCCCATGCCCAGCTCACCGGCGTCTCGCCGCGCGCCAACATCCTCGCCGCCCGCGCCTTCGCGCCGGGCCAGAGCACGGGGTCCTCGGGCACCAGCTTCCACATCCTCAAGGCGATGGACTGGTCCATCCGCGAGGGCGCCCGCGTCATCAACATGAGCTTCGCCGGCCCCCGCGATCCCCTGATGACCCGCGCCATCCAGGTGGCGGCGGGCCAGCGCATCGCCATGGTCGCCGCCATGGGCAACGAGGGGCCGGGCGCGCCCGTCTCCTTCCCCGCCGCCGATCCCAACGTCATCGCGGTGACGGCCACCGACCAAGCGGGGCGGCTCTTCTCCGCCGCCTCGCGCGGCAACCACGTCGCTGTGGCGGCGCCGGGCGTCGAGATCATCCTGCCCGCGCCGCGTGGCGGCTACCAGATCTCCTCGGGCACCTCGGTCGCGGCCGCCCATGTCAGCGGCATCGCCGCCCTCCTGCTGGAGCGCCAGCCGGATCTCGACCCCGCCCAGCTCCGCCAGATCCTGCAGGAGACGGCGCGGCGGGGGGCTACGGCGGATCCGCTGCTCGGCGCGGGCCTCGCCGATCCGGTGCCGGCGCTCACCGCCGCCCGTGCGCCGGACCCCTCGGTCCCGATGGTAACGGCGCCGCCGCCCGCGCCTCCCGCGGCGACGGCCGAAGCGCCGCCGGCTGCGGGCACGGCGACTGCCGAAGCGCCGCCGCCGGCCCCGCCGCGCCAGGCGACCGTCGATCCCGGCAAGGCCGAGGCGACGGACTGACCTCCAGCATTCCAGGCGTCAGGAAGCCTCCGGGCCCGCTGCGGAAAAAAATCGCGGCGGGCCCGAACCTTTTTCCGGCAGGCCGCGACCCATGGATATCGGGGCGCAACGAGCCCCACACCGAACTCAAGGGGACCTGCCATGAACCGCTTCAAGACCTTCGCCATCGCCGCCGCCGCCGTCGCCACCCTCTCGGTGGGTGTCGCGTCCCAGGCCGAAGCCGGCCCGTTCCATCGCCGCCACATCGGCTTCGGCGTCGGGGCGCTTGCCACCGGCCTGATCGTCGGCGGGGCCATCGCCGCCGCCAACTCCCGCGCCTACGCCTCCGACTGCTACCTGACCCGCCGCTGGGTCGACGGCCCCTACGGCCCGGAGCGCCGCACCGTCCGCGTCTGCGAGTGAGCGCCGCGACCGCCTGACCTGACCTCCCTCCGACCTGCAGCGAAGCCCCGGCCATGCACCGGGGCTTTCGCGCGTTCGTGGTCCCGTGACGCCGCCCTCGGTCCTGGGGAGCTCCTGTCCTCGTGGCGGATTCTGTGGCGCCCCCGGCCGGGTGCCGGCCCCTCTCGGTGCCGCAATGGAGTGGAGGCAAAACGAAACCGGCGGAGCTTTCGCTCCGCCGGTTCGGGGTTCGGGGTGTCGAGGTATCAGCGGCGGCCGCCGCGGCTCTCGCAGACGATGCCACCCCAGTAGGTGGAGTAGTGGCAGGCTTCCATGCTGGCGCTGGCCGGGGGCGGCGCGCCGTAGCGCTGGTGCGTCGGCCCGCCGGGCAGCACGACGGCATTGCTCGAGGTGGCCTCCGAGCCGCCGCCACCGCCGCCACCGCCCCCGCCGCCGCGGGCCTGGGCGAGGCCGGTGAAGGCGCTGGTCAGCGCGAGGGTGAGTGCGCCGGCGACGGCGAGCTTGCTGATGGACATGGTGATCTCCTTGGGTTCCGGCGCCGCGTGGCTGCGGTCGCTTGCGATGTCCATGGGTCGGACCGGGAGCGGCGAAGGTTCACCGGAGGCAGCCGGAAAGATCGCGCACTGGCACAAAAGAAAACCCCGGCTGCGAAGCCGGGGTTTTCTTTTGTCCAGGAAGGGCAGGCGCCTCACATGTGGATGGCGCGCTTGTCGACGGCCAGCGCCGCCTCCTTGACCGCTTCCGACATGGTCGGATGGGCGTGGGTCGAGCGGCCGAGGTCCTCGGCCGAGCCGCCGAACTCCATGAGCACCACCGCCTCGTGGATCATCTCTCCGGCGCCGGCGCCGACGATGTGGACGCCGAGCACCTTGTCGGTGGTCGCGTCGGCCAGCACCTTCACGAAGCCGTCCGTGGCGCGGTTGGCGCGGGCGCGGCCGTTGGCGGTGAAGGGGAACTTGCCGACGCTGTAGGCGACGCCGGCGGCCTTCAGGTCCTCCTCCGACTTCCCGACGGTGGCGACTTCCGGATAGGTGTAGACGACTCCGGGAATGCAGTCGTAGTTCACGTGGCCCGCCTTGCCGGCGATGATCTCGGCGACCGCGATGCCCTCGTCCTCGGCCTTGTGGGCGAGCATCGGGCCGCGCACCACGTCGCCGATGGCGTAGATGCCGGGAACGTTGGTCTTGAAATGGTCGTCGATGACGACCCGGCCGCGTTCCATCGCCACGCCGACCGTCTCCAGCCCCAGGCCCTCGGTATAGGGACGGCGGCCGATGGCGACGAGCACCACCTCGGCCTCGATGGTTTGCGCTTCGCCCCCGGCGGCGGGCTCGACCGTCAGGCTGACGCCCTTCTTCGAGGTCTTGGCGCCGGTCACCTTGGAACCGAGCTGGAAGGTCATGCCCTGCTTGCCGAGGATGCGCTGGAACTGCTTGGCGACCTCGGCGTCCATGCCCGGCAGGATGCGATCGAGATACTCGACCACATGCACCTCGGCGCCGAGGCGGCGCCAGACCGAGCCGAGCTCGAGGCCGATCACGCCGGCGCCGATCACCACCATCTTCGAGGGCACCTTGCCGAGCTCGAGCGCGCCTTCCGAGGAGACGATCTGCTTCTCGTCGATGGCGACGCCCGGCAGCGGGGTCACCTCCGAGCCGGTGGCGATGACGATGGCCTTCGCCTCGATCTCCGTGACCTTGCCGTCCTCGGCGGTGACCGAGACCTTGCCCGGCGCGGTGATGGCGCCGCGGCCGAAATGCTGGTCGATCTTGTGCTTCTTCATCAGGAAGGCGACGCCGTTGACGTTGGCGTCCACCGTCTCCTGCTTGTGCACCATCATCTGCTTGAGGTTGAGCTGGGGCGCCGGCACCTCGATGCCGAGGGCCTGGAAGCCGTGGCCGGCCTCGTCGAAGAGCTCGGAGGCGTGCAGCAGCGCCTTGGAGGGGATGCAGCCGATGTTCAGGCAGGTGCCGCCATGGGTCTTGCGCTTCTCCACCACGGCGACCTTCATGCCGAGCTGCGCGGCGCGGATGGCGCCGACATAGCCGCCGGGGCCGGTGCCGATGACGATGAGATCGTAGGACATGGACTGTCTCCGGAAGTGCGGACGGTGGCCGGCGCTCAGCGCCCGCCGGACGCGGTGATGAAGGTGCCGGTGCAGTAAGAGGCTTCCTCGGAGAGGAGCCAGAGCGCGGCGCGGGCGATTTCTTCGGGGTCGCCGATGCGCTGCATCGGAATGGTCGGGCGGATGCGCTCGACCCGGCCGGGGTCGCCGCTCGCCTCGTGGATGTCGGTGGTGATCATGCCGGGGCGGACCGCGTTGACGCGTATCCCCTCCGTCGCGACCTCCTTGGCGAGCCCGATGACGAAGCTGTCCACCGCGCCCTTGGAGGCGGCGTAGTCGACATATTCGTTCGGGCTGCCGAGCACCGAGGCGACCGAGGAGATGGCGACGATGGCGCCGCCCTTGCCGCCGTGCTTGGTCGACATGCGCTTCACCGCCTCGCGGGCGCAGAGGATGGTGCCGACCACGTTGATGTTCATGATGCGGTGGAGGCGGTCGGCCGTATAGGTCTCGACCCGGCCCGACAGCGACACGACGCCGGCATTGGCGATGAGGCCGACCAGCGGCCCCAGCCTGTCGGCCGCGGCGAAGATGTCGAGGATGTCGGCTTCCTCGGCGATGTCACCCTTCACCGAGACGGCCTGGGCGCCGAGCGCGTTGATGGCGGCGACGACCTCCTCGGCCGCCGCGGCATTGGCGGTGTAGTTCACCACCACGTCATAGCCGCGCTCGGCCGCCAGCAGGGCGCAGGCGCGCCCGATGCCGCGGCTCGATCCGGTGACGATGACGACGCCTTTGGACATGCTGCTCTCCTCGCGCCGCGCGGACCCGCCCGGACCTTCGTCCGGCTCAGAGATCCATCACGAGACGGGCCGGATCCTCCAGGCTCTCCTTGACGCGCACCAGGAAGGTCACGGCTTCCTTGCCGTCGACGATCCGGTGGTCGTAGGAGAGCGCCAGATACATCATCGGGCGGATCTCGATCTTGCCGCCGACCACCATCGGCCGCTCCTGGATCTTGTGCATGCCGAGGATGCCCGACTGCGGCGCGTTGAGGATCGGCGTCGACATCAGCGAGCCGTAGACGCCGCCGTTGGAGATCGTGAACGTGCCGCCCTGCATCTCCTCAATGGTCAGCTTGCCGTCGCGGGCGCGGCGGCCGAAGTCGGCGATGGTCTTCTCGACCTCGGCGATGCCCATCTGGTCGGCATCGCGCACCACCGGCACGACGAGGCCCTTGTCGGTGCCCACCGCCACGCCGACGTGGCAGAAGTTCTTGTAGACGATGTCGCTGCCGTCGATCTCGGCATTCACCGCCGGGATGTCCTTCAGCGCCTGGACGCAGGCCTTCACGAAGAAACCCATGAAGCCGAGCTTCACGCCGTGCTTCTTCTCGAACAGGTCCTTGTACTGGTTGCGCAGGCTCATCACCGCGGTCATGTCGACCTCGTTGAAGGTCGTCAGCATGGCGGCGGTGTTCTGCGCGTCCTTCAGGCGGCGCGCGATGGTCTGGCGCAGGCGCGTCATCTTCACGCGCTCCTCGCGGGCGGCATCCTCCGGCTGGGAGGCGGGGCGCGGGGCCGAGACCGGAGCCGGCGCCGGGGCGGCGGCACCGCCGGTGGCGATGGCGGCGAGCATGTCGCCCTTGGTGACGCGGCCGTCCTTGCCGGAGCCGGCGACGCCGGCCGGGCTCACGCCGCTCTCGGCGGCGATGCGGGCAACCGCCGGGCCGTTGTCGGCGGAGGCCGCCTTGGCGGGCGCGGCGGCGGCCTTCGGTGCCTCGGCCTTGGGCGCTTCCGCCTTCGGCGCCTCGGCGGCCTTGGCGGGAGCCGCTGCGGCTGCGGCGCCCTCGGCGATCTGGCCGAGCAGGGCGGCGACGCCGACCGTCGTGCCGGAATCCGCGACGATTTCCGACAGCGTGCCGGAGGCCGGCGCGTTGACCTCGAGGGTCACCTTGTCGGTCTCGAGTTCGACCAGCGGCTCGTCCTGCTTCACCGCCTCGCCGGGCTTCTTGAACCACTTGGCGACGGTGGCCTCGGTGACGGATTCGCCGAGCGTCGGAACGCGGATTTCGGTGGCCATGTGTTCAGTCCCTTGCGGGCCTCTCTTGAGGTCGTTGATGGCGGAACGTCCGGCCCCAAGGGCCGGACCGGATCAGGCGAAGGCCTCGTCCAGGAAGGCCTGGAGCTGGGCGTTGTGGCGGGACAGGAGGCCCGTCGCGGTGGCGGCGGAAGCCGGGCGGCCCACATAGCGGGCGCGCTTCGACTTGGAGCCGGCCGTTCCCAGCACCCACTCCAGATAGGGTTCGACGAAGCTCCACGCACCCATGTTCTTCGGCTCTTCCTGGCACCAGATCACCTCGGCGTTCTTGAACCGGGAGATCTCGCCCGCCAGCGCCTTCAGCGGGAAGGGATAGAGCTGCTCGACGCGCATCAGGTAGACGTCGTCGATGCCGCGCTTGATGCGGTCCTCGTAGAGGTCGTAGTAGACCTTGCCCGAGCACAGCACGACGCGCCGGATCTTCTTGTCCTCGACCAGCTTGATCTCGGGGCTCGGTAGGCTCTGCGCGTCGTCCCACAGCACGCGATGGAACGAGGTGCCGGTGACCAGCTCGTCGAGCCGCGACACCGCCCGCTTGTGGCGGAGCAGCGACTTCGGCGTCATCAGGATCAGCGGCTTGCGGATCTCGCGCTTCAGCTGCCGGCGCAGGATGTGGAAGTAGTTGGCCGGCGTCGAGCAGTTGGCGACCTGCATGTTGTCCTCGGCGCACATCTGCAGGAAGCGCTCGAGGCGGGCGGAGGAGTGCTCCGGACCCTGGCCCTCGTAGCCGTGCGGCAACAGGCAGACGAGGCCCGACAGGCGCAGCCACTTGCGCTCGGCCGAGGAGATGAACTGGTCGAACACCACCTGCGCGCCGTTGGCGAAGTCGCCGAACTGACCTTCCCACATGGTCAGGGCGTTGGGTTCGGCGAGCGAGTAGCCGTACTCGTAGCCGAGCACCGCCTCCTCCGAGAGCATCGAGTTGATGACCTCGTAGCGACCCTTCGAGCCCTCGATGTTGTTGAGGGGCGTGTAGCGGGCCTCGGTCTCCTGGTCGATCAGCACCGAATGGCGCTGGGAGAAGGTGCCGCGCTCGCAGTCCTGGCCCGACAGGCGGACGCGATGGCCCTCGTCGACGAGGGCGCCGAAGGCCAGCGCCTCGGCGGTCGCCCAGTCGATGCCTTCGCCTGTGTCGATCATCTTGCGGCGGTTGTCCATGAACCGCTGGATGGTGCGATGGGCGGTGAAGCCCTCCGGCACCTTGGTGATCGCCTGGCCGATGCGCTCCAGAGTCTCGCGCGCGACGCCGGAGGCGCCCCGGCGCGGATCGTCGTCCGAGGAGGCGCCGCCCGACAGGCCGGCCCACTTGCCGTCGAGCCAGTCGGCCTTGTTCGGCTTGTAGGACTGGCCGGCTTCCATCTCGGCGTCGAGACGGGTGCGCCAGTCGGCCTTCATCTTGTCGATCTCGCCCTCGGTGACGATGCCCTCGGCGATGAGCTTCTTGGAATAGCCGTCGAGGGTCGTCGGCAGGCCGCGGATCTTCTTGTACATGAGCGGCTGGGTGAAGGCCGGCTCGTCGCCCTCGTTGTGGCCGAAGCGGCGGTAGCACCACATGTCGATGACCACCGGCTTCTGGAACTTCTGCCGGAATTCGGTCGCCACCTTGGCGGCGAAGACCACCGCCTCCGGATCGTCGCCGTTCACGTGGAAGATCGGGGCTTCCACCATCTTCGCCACGTCGGAGGGATAGGGCGAGGAGCGCGAGTAGCGCGGATAGGTGGTGAAGCCGATCTGGTTGTTGATGATGAAGTGGATCGAGCCGCCGGTGCGGTGACCCTTCAGGCCGGACAGGCCGAAGCACTCGGCCACGACGCCCTGGCCGGCGAAGGCCGCGTCGCCGTGGATCAGCAGCGGCAGCACCGCCGTGCGGTCTTCCGGCGAACAGCCGAGCTGGTCCTGCTTGGCGCGCACCTTGCCGAGCACCACGGGATTGACGATCTCGAGGTGCGACGGGTTGGGCGTCAGCGACAGGTGCACCTTGTTGCCGTCGAACTCGCGGTCCGACGAGGCGCCGAGGTGGTACTTCACGTCGCCCGAGCCCTCCACGTCGTCGGGAGCGAAGGAGCCGCCCTTGAACTCGTGGAACAGCGCACGGTGCGGCTTGCCCATCACCTGGGTCAGCGTGTTGAGGCGGCCGCGATGGGCCATGCCGAGCACGATCTCGCGCACGCCGAGCTGGCCGCCGCGCTTGATGATCTGCTCCAGCGCCGGGATCATGCTCTCGCCGCCGTCGAGGCCGAAGCGCTTGGTGCCGGTGTAGCGCACGTCGAGGAACTTCTCGAAGCCCTCGGCCTCCACCAGCTTCTGCAGGATGGCGCGCTTGCCCTCCTTGGTGAAGGCGATCTCCTTGTCCGGCCCCTCGATGCGCTCCTGGATCCAGGCCTTCTGGGCCGGGTCGGTGATGTGCATGAACTCGACGCCGAGCGTCTGGCAGTAGGTGCGCTCGAGAATGCCGACCATCTCGCGGATGGTCGCGAACTCCAGGCCCAGCACCTTGTCGATGAAGATCTTGCGGTCGTAGTCGGCCTCGGTGAAGCCGTAGGACTTCGGGTCCAGCTCCTCGTGCGTCTTCGGCGGGTCGAGGCCGATGGGATCGAGGTTGGCGTGCAGGTGGCCGCGCATGCGGTAGGCGCGGATGAGCATGAGGGCGCGCACGCTGTCGCGCGTCGCCTGCTGCACCTGCTCGGCGGTGATCTCGGCGCCGCGGCCCTTGTCGGCGGCCTTGGCCTTCAGCTTGTCGCCAATCGCCTTCTCGACCTGCGCCCAGTTGCCGTCCATCGCGGAGATGAGTTCGCCGTTGGCGGCGATCGGCCAGTTCGGCTTCGACCAGGAGGGACCCTCCGCGCTCTTCACCACGTCCTTGGCGTCGTCGCCGAGCGAGGAGAAGAAGGCCTGCCATTGCGCGTCGACCGAGGCGGGATCGGCCTCGTAACGGGCGTAGAGGTCCTCGATATAGGCGGCGTTGCCCCCGTAGAGGAAGGACGTGAGCGCAATGGTCTCGTCTTGGCGTGCCATGGTCGTTTCCTGCAGCTTCGGGATCGCCGCTGCGATCCGCTGTCCGCGCTGTCATGCGGGGCGTCACGAGACGCCGTATCGATGGCGGAAATCGGCCGGGACGGGGCCGATTTCCGGATTGTGATCGGCCTCAGCGCTTCTTCAGCACGTCGACCAGCGTTTTGCCGAGGCGGGCCGGCGAGGGGGAGACGCGGATGCCCGCGGCTTCCATCGCCGCGATCTTGTCCTCGGCGCCGCCCTTGCCGCCGGAGATGATGGCGCCGGCATGGCCCATGCGGCGGCCCGGAGGCGCCGTGCGGCCGGCGATGAAGCCGACCATCGGCTTCTTGCGGCCGCGCTTGGCCTCGTCGCGCAGGAACTGGGCGGCGTCCTCCTCGGCCGAGCCGCCGATCTCGCCGATCATCACGATCGACTCGGTCTTCGGGTCGGCGAGGAACATCTCCAGCATGTCGATGAACTCGGTGCCCTTCACCGGGTCACCGCCGATGCCCACCGCGGTCGTCTGGCCGAGGCCCTCGCTCGAGGTCTGGAACACCGCCTCGTAGGTCAGCGTGCCGGAGCGCGAGACGATGCCGACCGAGCCCTTGCGGAAGATGTTGGCCGGCATGATGCCGATCTTCGATTCACCCGCGGTGACGACGCCGGGGCAGTTCGGCCCGATGAGGCGCGACTTCGAGCCGACCAGCGAGCGCTTCACGCGGATCATGTCCTGCACCGGGATGCCCTCGGTGATGCAGATGATCAGCGGGATCTCGGCGTCGATGGCCTCGCAGATGGCGTCGGCCGCACCCGGCGGCGGCACGTAGACGACGGAGGCGTCGGCGCCCGTCTTCTCACGCGCCTCGGCCACCGTGTCGAAGACCGGCAGGCCGAGGTGGGTCGAGCCGCCCTTGCCGGGCGAGGTGCCGCCGACGACCTTGGTCCCGTAGGCGATCGCCTGCTCGGAATGGAAGGTGCCGTTCTTGCCGGTGAAGCCCTGGGTGATGACCTTGGTCTTCTTGGTAATCAGAATGGACATTCATAGCTCCTGTGCGAGCCGTTCGGCCGCGCGCGATGAGAATGTGCAGCCGAGGGACCGCCGATGACGATCCGGCGGGGCGGGCGTTCGTGAGCCGCCGCCGCCGGTCCTTGCGATCGTTCCGCTCCGCCGGGGCGGTGAGCGGAACTCCCGGAACCGTTGCGATCGGTGGCGCGCCGGCGCCGGGCACCGGCGCGCCGACCGGATGTCACTTCTTGCCCTTGGCGGGAGCCTTGCCCTTCGCCGGCGCCTTGGCGGCGGCCTTGGCCGGAGCCTTCGCCGGTGCCTTGGCGGTCGCCTTGGCCTCGGCCTTCGGGGCCGCGGTCTTCGCTGCGCCCTTGGCGGGCGCGGCGGCCTTGGTCGCCGACTTCTCGGCGGCCTTGGGAGCGGAGGCCTTGGCCGGCGCCTTGGCAGCGGCGGCCTTGGGAGCAGCGGCCTTGGCGGGAGCTTTGGCAGCGGCGGCCTTGGGGGCGGCGGCCTTGGCAGGGGCCTTCGCAGCGGCGGCCTTCGGGGCGGCGGCCTTCGCAGCCGGAGCCTTCGCAGCCGGAGCTTTGGCGGCAGGAGCCTTGGAGGACGTCTTAGCGCCGGTCGCGGCGGTCGCCGCCTTGGCGGCGGGCTTGCCGCCCTTCTTGGCGTCCGTCTTCTTGGCGTCGGGCTTCTTGGCCGGGGCCTTGGGGGCCTTGGCCGGGGCCTTGCCGCCGCCCTTCACGGCGTTGACGATCTTCTGCGCGGCGTCGTCGAGATCGTCGGCCGGGATCACGTTGAGGCCGGACTCGCGGATGATCTTCTTGCCTTCCTCGACGTTCGTGCCCTCGAGGCGCACGACGAGCGGCACCTGCAGGCCGACCGCCTTCACCGCGGCGAGCACGCCGCGGGCGATGACGTCGCACTTCATGATGCCGCCGAAGATGTTGACGAGGATGCCCTTCACCTTCGGGTCGGCGGTGATGATCTTGAAGGCCGCGGTGACCTTCTCCTCCGAGGCGCCGCCGCCGACGTCGAGGAAGTTGGCCGGGCTCTCGCCGTAGAGCTGGATGATGTCGAGGGTCGCCATGGCGAGGCCGGCGCCGTTGACCATGCAGCCGATCGTGCCGTCGAGCGCGATATAGGCGAGGTCGAACTTGGAGGCCTCGATCTCCTTCTCGTCCTCTTCCGTCAGGTCGCGCAGGGCGACGACGTCGGGCTGGCGGTAGAGCGAGTTGGAATCGAAGGAGACCTTGGCGTCGAGAACCTTGATCTGCCCCTGCTTGGTGACGATCAGCGGGTTGACCTCGAGCATCTCCATGTCCTTGGCGACGAAGGCCTTGTAGAGAACGCCGGCGACCGCCTCGATCTGCTTGGCGAGGTCGCCGGACAGGCCGAGCGCCTTGGCGATGGTGCGGCCGTGATGGGCCATGTAGCCGGTGGCCGGATCGACGGAGAAGGTGAGGATCTTCTCGGGCGTGTCGTGGGCGACCGCCTCGATGTCCATGCCGCCCTCGGTCGAGACGACGAAGGCGACGCGGCCGGTCTGCCGGTCGACCAGCATCGACAGGTAGAACTCCTTCTCGATGTCCGAGCCGTCCTCGATGTAGAGGCGGTTCACCTGCTTGCCGGCGGGGCCGGTCTGCACGGTGACCAGGGTGTTGCCCAGCATCTGCTTGGCGAAGGCCTCGACCTCCTCGATCGACTTGGCGAGGCGCACGCCGCCCTTTTCGCCCGCCGCCTTCTCCTGGAACTTGCCCTTGCCGCGGCCGCCGGCATGGATCTGCGACTTCACGACCCAGAGCGGGCCGCCGAGCTTCTTGGCGGCCGCCTTGGCCTCCGAGGCCTTGAAGATGGCGATGCCGTTGGAGACGGGAGCGCCGAACTCCTTCAGCAAGGCTTTCGCCTGATATTCGTGGATGTTCATCTGAGACCCTCTTTTAGGCGGCCGTCGCCGCTCGCTCAGGTTTTTCGGGCTGCTTGTGCGACGGACGCCGTGGCGTCCGCCGGGTTGCTGGACGCCACGCGCAGAACTTACTTCGCGAGCTCGGGGGCGATGGTCTTGCAGGCGTCGACCAGGCCCTTCACCGAGGCGACGGACTTGGCGAACATCTCCTGCTCGCCCTTGTCGAGCTCGAACTCCACGATCTTCTCGACGCCGCCGGCGCCGATCAGCACCGGAACGCCGACATACATGTCCTTCACGCCGTACTGGCCGGTGAGGTAGGCCGCCGACGGCAGCACGCGCTTCTTGTCCTTCAGGTAGCTCTCGGCCATGGCGATGGCGGAGGCGGCCGGGGCGTAGAAGGCCGAGCCGTTGCCGAGCAGGCCGACGATCTCGCCGCCGCCCTTGCGGGTGCGCTCGACGATGGCGTCCAGCTTCTCCTGGGTCAGCCAGCCGGACTTGACGAGCTGGTTCAGCGGCACGCCGCCGACCGTCGAGTGGCGCACCATCGGCACCATGTCGTCGCCGTGGCCGCCGAGCGTCCAGGCGTGGATGTCCTCGATGGAGACGCCGGTCGCCTCGGCGAGGAAGAGCTCGAAGCGCGAGGAGTCGAGCACGCCGGCCATGCCGACCACCTTCTCGGCGGGCAGGCCGGAGAACTTCTGCAGCGCCCAGACCATGGCGTCGAGCGGGTTGGTGATGCAGACGACGAAGGCGTTCGGGGCGTATTTCTTGATGCCCGCGCCGACCTGCTCCATCACCTTGAGGTTGATGCCGAGGAGGTCGTCGCGGCTCATGCCGGGCTTGCGCGGCACGCCGGCGGTGACGATGCAGACGTCGGCGCCCTCGATGGCCTCGTAGGACCCGGTACCGCTCATCTTGGCGTCGAAGCCCTCGACCGCCGAGGCCTGCGCGATGTCGAGCGCCTTGCCCTTGGCGGTGCCTTCCGCGATGTCGAACATCACGATGTCGCCGAGTTCCTTGAGGCCGGCCAGGAGAGCCAGGGTGCCGCCGATCTGGCCCGAGCCGATCATCGCGAGTTTCTTGCGCGCCATGGAAGGGTCTTTCGCTGAAAGTGTTGCGGGAGCGGTATCACCGCCTGCCTCACCCTCTAATCCAGAATTTCGCGGGTCTTTCAAGCCATGCTTTGCTCTGAAGTTACCCGATTGTCGCGAGTCGCGCATCCCCGAACGCGGAGGACCGGGCCGGCGCCCGTTCTTCCGTTAAAACAAGACGTTGCGCGACCGCGGCCGGCGCGGGGCGGCCTCCCGGCCGCGGCGGTTCGACGGGCGCCTGGGGGCGGGGCGGGCGCGGCTTCCGGCGAAATCCGCGGAACCGGGCGATTACAAGTGTCAGTTTTTGTAATTTGTAGCCAGACGGCTCCCGCAAGCGCCTCTGCTGTGCCGTCCGCCGGGTCCGCGGTCGCGCCGGGGCGGGCAGGGCCGCCCGACCCCGCCTGACCCAGGGTCACGCGAAGACGTCGACCGCGCCCGTCGCCAGGTCGTAGCGGGCGCCGACGATCTTCACCGCTCCCGCCTTGACCGCCTCGGCGATGATCGGACCAGCCGAGGTCAGCTTCGCCACCGTCCGCCTCACGTTCTCCCGCACCGTGTTGTCGATGAAATCGCCCTGGCGACCGCGTGCCGCGAGCGCTGCGGGAACGATCGGCTCGATCATCGGTCCGATCGCGCCCGGAAAGGTCGCGTTCTTCGCCACCACGTCGCAGGCCGCGGCGACTGCGCCGCAGCCGGAATGGCCGAGCACCACGATGAGCGGCGACTTCAGCACCGCCGCGCCGTATTCGAGCGTGCCCATCGCCGTGGTGTCGACGGTGTTGCCGGCGTTGCGGACGACGAAGAGCTCGCCGAGGGTGAGGCCGCCGAAGATGAGTTCCGGCGGAACGCGGCTGTCGGCACAGCTCACCAGGGTGGCCCAGGGCGCCTGGCCGCCGGCGGTCTCGTTGCGCCGCCGCGCCATGTCCATCACGCAGGACTGCGCATCGGCCACGTAGCGCCGGTTGCCCTGCTTCAGCTTGTCGAGGGCCTGGTCGGGCGTCAGGCCGCTGCCGGGCCCCTCCGCTGCGAAGGCCTTCCCGGCCGCGGAAAGACCGGCGGCCATCGCCAGCCCGGCGGCGCCGAGCAGCGTCCTGCGGTCGAGCCGCGAATCACACGTCCTGCACATGGTCGTTCCCCCTCGGGTCGGGTGCGGAACTGGCCATGTTCGCCTCTGCGGGGAAATACGCGTGAACCCTGACGGACGGCCTCACACGCCGCCGGCGACCAGAGTGCGAATGATCACGCGGGCGAGGAGGCCGGCGCGCTGCTCGACCTGCTGGCGGGACAGGTCCTTCATCTCGGTGACCAGCACGGGATGGATGAAGCGCTGCATGGCGTCGGCGACGAAGGACACCGCGCGCTCCTCGTCCTTCACCCGGAAGGGGCCGGGCTCCAGGCCTTCGTCGACGATGGAGGCGAGAAAAGCTCGCAGGCGCGCGCGATGGGCCATGATCGTGTCCCTCCGCGCCTGCCAGAGGGTGGCGAAGGTGGCGTAGATCGGCGGGTCGCGGTCCAGGCCCTCGCGCTGGGCCCGCGCCCAGGCGGTGAGGAAGCGCTCCAGCTTGTCGTCGGCCGGGTCGGGGGCATTGGCGATGTCGCCGAGCTGTAGCTCCACCGTGCGCGCCCAGGCGACGACGACCGCCTCGATCAGCCCCGCCTTGGAGGCGAAGAAGCGGTAGACGTTGGCGTGGCTCATGCCCGCCTCGCGCGCCACCGCCACCACCGTCACCCGCTCCGGGCCGAAACGGCGGATATGGTCGGCGGCGATCGCCACCAGCCGCGCCTGGACGCGGTCCTCGATCGGCGGCGCGATCGCGCCGATCCGGTCAGGCCGCCGGGCCACGCGACGCCCTCAGGTCCTGGAGGAGCTCGATCTGCATGGCCTGGATTTCGGCGAAGCGCTCCCACTGCCGATTCAGGAGGTGGTCGATCTTCTCGTGCAGGTGGCGGATCTCCAACTCGGCCTTCAGGTTCACCCTGTAGTCGTTCTCCGAGCGGCGGCGGTCCTTCGCCTCCTGACGGCGTTGGCTCATCATGATGATCGGCGCCTGGACCGCGGCGATGCAGGACAGGATGAGGTTGAGCAGGATGAAGGGATAGGGGTCGAAGGCCCGCGACGCGACGACGACGTTGAGGGCCATCCACACGGCGAGCAGTGCGAAGAAGGCGATGATGAAGGTCCAGGAGCCGCCGAACTCGGCCACCTTGTCGGCGAGCCGCTCGCCGGTGGTCCGGCCCTCGTCGATGCGCTCCTCGATATTGGCGGCGGTGATCTCCTGGTTGCGCAGGCTGTCGACCACGTCGCGCTCCAGCGCGGTGATCTCCCCCCGTTCCGCCTTCAGGAGGTCCTCCACGTAGCGGCTGCGGTAGTCGGCGACGATCGCCCGGTCGATGACATCGCTCGGACCGATGGCGGGCGCGTCGCGGCGAATGAGATCCGCCACCCCCGGCCGGATCGCCGAGAGGCGAATCTCGTGGCCGGGCCGGATGGGCCGCCCCGTCAATGCACAGACGAGGTGGGCCTCGTCGTCCCCGGCTCTTGCTCGTGCCATGTCAGGTCTCATCGCTGGCCGCGCGGGCGGCGAGCCGCGTCACGTCTCGACGATACCACCGGTGTCGCCGGCGCGCTCGTTCCGCCGTTCGTGGGGCAGGGCGAGATAGTCGTCGGAGCGCATCTCGATGAGGCGCGAGGCGGTGCGATGGAACTCGAACTCCTCCGTGCCGGTGTCGGAAAGATAGAGCCGGTTCGGCTCGTCGCCGGCGCTCGCCACCAGCTTCACCTGGTTGTCGTAGAGGGCGTCGATGAGGGTGATGAAGCGCTTGGCCTCGTTGCGCCGCTCGAGGCCCTTCATCACCGGAATGCGGTCGAGCAGCACCGTATGATAGGCGTGGGCGATGGCCAGATAGTCGGAGGCGCCGAGCGGCTTCTCGCAGAGTTCGGCGAAGCTGAACCTGGCGACCCCGTGCGCCTGGCGCGGCACCGGCACCCGCCGGCCCTTGACCTCGAGCACCGCGGGATCGCCTTCCACCCCGCCGGTCAGCCGCGACCAGGCGGTGTCCATGGCCCGGTCTGCTTCCGGCCCCAGCGGCGTCAGCCAGATCGGCTGGCCCGAGAGCTTCTCCAGCCGGAAGTCGGTGCGCGATTCCAGCTTGAGGACGTCCATCCGCTCCTGCAGGAGAGCGATGAAGGGCAGGAACAGCGCCCGGTTGAGGCCGTCGCGATAGAGCAGGTCCGGCACCACGTTGGAGGTGGCGACGATCACCACGCCCTCCTCGAAGAGCCGCGTGAAGAGCCGGCCGAGGATCATGGCGTCGGCGATGTCCGTCACCGAGAACTCGTCGAAGCACAGCAGCCAGGCCTCTTCCGCGAGAGCGGCGGCGACCGGTCCGATGGGGTCGTCGCCCTTCACCTCGCCGGCCTTCAGCTTCTGCCGCCAGGCGTGGATGCGCTCGTGCACGTCCGCCATGAACTCGTGGAAATGCGCCCGCCGCTTGTGCCTGACCGGGCTGCCTTCCATGAACAGGTCCATCAGCATGGTCTTGCCGCGGCCGACATCGCCCCAGATGTAGAGGCCGCGAACCGGCTCGGGCTTCTGGCCGCGCGAGAACAGCCATGCGAGGGCGGAGGACTTGCGGCGGGCCAGCCGGTAGTCGGCGAGCCGGTCGTTGAGCGCCGCCAGCCGGCGGGCGACGGCGGCCTGCGCGGCATCGAAGGACATCTCGCCGGAATCGACCAGCGCCTGGTAGCGGGAGAGCGTGTTGGGCATGCGAGGTCACGCAATAGAGCGCCTTCCCGACCTCGGCAAGCCGCGCACGGCTGGGCCGCGCCGCGCGCACGCCGCGGTCTCTTCCCTCCTTTGTCTCATTCCAGACTCGTTGCGTCGGCGCGCCGGCTCCCTTAAACAGTCCGATGATTTCCGGTGGGCGCCGCAGCATGCGCTCCAGCCGGTCTTGAGGAATGCCCCAGATGGCCGATTCAAAGCCCGTGAGCGAGCGCCCGCTTTCGCCGCATCTCCAGATTTACCGCCCGATGCTGACGATGATGATGTCGATCACCCATCGCATCACCGGCGCCGCGCTCTTCTTCGGCACGCTGCTGATGGCCTGGTGGCTGATCGCCGCCGCCTCCGGCCCCTCCGCTTACGCCACCTTCCAGTGGTTCGCCGGCTCGATCATCGGCCGCCTCATCCTCTTCGGCTACACCTGGGCGCTCTATCATCACATGCTCGGCGGCGTCCGCCACTTCATCTGGGATACCGGCCGCGGCTTCGGCCCCGCCGAGCGCGAATGGCTGGTGCGCGCCAACCTCGTCGGCTCCATCGTGCTGACGGTCCTGACCTGGATCGTCGGCTATGCCGTGCGCGGCGGCGTCTGAGAAAGGCTCCGGTCCATGTCCTATTCCAAGTCCTCCATGCGCACCCCCCTCGGCCGCGTCCGCGGTCTGGGTTCGGCCAAGTCCGGCACCGAGCATTTCTGGATGCAGCGCCTGACGGGCGTCGCCAACCTGCCGCTGTCGCTCTTCGTCATCGGCCTCATCATCACCACGGCGGGCTCCAACTACGCCGCCGTCAAGGCGACGCTCGGTTCGCCGCTGGTGGCCATTCCCCTCATCCTCTTCGTCATCTCCGCTACCTGGCACATGCGCATCGGCATGCAGGTGATCATCGAGGACTACGTGCCCCAGGAGGGGCCCAAGGTCGCCCTGATCCTCGCCAACACCTTTTTCTCGTTCGCGATCGGTCTCGGGTCCGTCTTCGCGATCCTGAAGCTGTCCTTCGGCGTATAACCGTCGACCCGTCCGTCATATCCGGGAGCTCGCCCCATGGTTGAAGCCGCCGCACCTGCCGCCAACGGCCGTGCCTACGACATCACCGACCACACCTACGACGTGGTCATCGTGGGGGCCGGCGGCGCCGGCCTGCGCGCCGTCGTCGGCTGCGCCCAGGCGGGTCTGAAGACCGCCTGCATCTCCAAGGTCTTCCCCACCCGCTCGCACACGGTGGCCGCCCAGGGCGGCGTCGCCGCCTCGCTCGGCAACATGGGCGAGGACCAGTGGCAGTGGCACATGTACGACACCGTCAAGGGGTCGGACTGGCTCGGCGACCAGGACGCGATCGAGTATCTCGTCCGCAACGCCCCCGCCGCGGTCTATGAGCTCGAGCACTGGGGCGTGCCCTTCTCGCGCACCGAGAGCGGCAAGATCTACCAGCGGCCCTTCGGCGGCATGACCACCCATTTCGGCAAGGGCACGGCACAGCGCACCTGCGCCGCCGCCGACCGCACCGGCCATGCCATGCTGCACACGCTTTATGGCCAGGCGCTGAAGAACAATGCCGAGTTCTTCATCGAGTATTTCGCCATCGACCTGATCATGAGCGAGAGCGGCCGCTGCCTCGGCGTCGTCGCCCTGAAGATGGACGACGGCACCATCCACCGCTTCCGCGGACGCCAGACCATCCTCGCCACCGGCGGCTACGGCCGCGCCTATTTCTCCGCCACCTCCGCCCACACCTGCACCGGCGACGGCAACGCCATGGTGCTCCGCGCCGGCCTGCCGCTGCAGGACATGGAGTTCGTGCAGTTCCACCCGACCGGCATCTACGGCTCGGGCTGCCTCATCACCGAGGGCTCGCGCGGCGAGGGCGGCTACCTCACCAATTCCGAGGGCGAGCGCTTCATGGAGCGCTATGCCCCCTCGGCCAAGGACCTCGCCTCGCGCGACGTCGTCTCGCGCTCGATGACCGTCGAGATCCGCGAGGGCCGCGGCGTCGGCAAAAACAAGGATCACATCTTCCTGCACCTCGACCATCTCGACCCGAAGATCCTCGCCGAGCGCCTGCCGGGCATTTCGGAGAGCGCCAAGATCTTCGCCGGCGTCGACGTCACCAAGGAGCCGATCCCGGTCATCCCGACGGTGCACTACAATATGGGCGGCATCCCCACGAACTATCATGGCGAGGTGCTGACCAAGAAGAACGGCGACCCCGACGCCGTGGTGCCCGGCCTGATGGCCATCGGCGAGGCGGCCTGCGTCTCCGTCCACGGCGCCAACCGCCTCGGCTCGAACTCGCTGATCGACCTCGTGGTCTTCGGCCGTGCCGCCGGCCTGCGCGCCGCCGAGACGGTCACGCCCGGCGAGAAGCACGAGGACCTGCCGGCCAACGCTTCCGAGATGGCGCTGTCGCGCCTCGACGCCTTCCGCCATGCCTCCGGCACGACGGCCACCGCCGAGCTGCGCAACAGCATGCAGCGCGTCATGCAGTCGAACTGCGCCGTGTTCCGCACCGGCGAGGTTCTGGAGGAGGGCCGCAAGCTCATCGCCGACGTCTGGGGCGGCGCCTCCGACATCAAGACGACCGACCGCTCGCTGATCTGGAACTCCGACCTGATCGAGACGCTGGAGTTCGACAACCTCATCGCCCAGGCCGTGGTCACCATGGAATCGGCGGCGAACCGCAAGGAAAGCCGCGGCGCCCATGCGCGCGAGGACTTCCCCGACCGCAACGACAAGGACTGGATGAAGCACACCCTGGCCTTCGCCGACACCTCGGCCCGCCAGGTGACGCTCGACGACCGTCCGGTCCACACCTACACGATGACCAACGAGATCCAGTACATCGAGCCCAAGGCCCGCGTGTATTGACCGGGAACCGGGGCGGCCTTTCCGCCCCGTCCGACGCCAGGGAGGTCGACCGCCGGTCGGCCTCCCTTCTTTGTTGGGGTCACGCCTGTGACAGGCGCGTCGCGGCCGCGGCGAGCCCGGCGGCGGTGTCGCCCCGCGCCGAGAGGATCGCGAGCTGCGCCTTGTAGAGGGGGCGGACGAAACTCCGCCTCATCTTCTCGACCCGTCCCAACCCGCGGCTGATGGTCGAGCCGCCGAAGAAGCCCCCGCCGTTCACCACCACCGGCCGCCCCAGATGATGGATCGGCACGCCGGTCTTCCAGGTCATCTGGATGAAGCTGTCGACGGGGCGGTCGAACCGCGCGCTGGCGCGCAGCAGGGCCAGCGCGGCCTCCGCCGTCATCACCTGGCCGACCATCTCCAACTGCGGCAGCGTCCGACGCGCCAGGAAGGGGGCGCCCGGTTCCGGGCGACGGTGGCTGTGCAGCTGCACGAAAGACCAGTCCGTCTCAACCTCCATCAGCCGCGCAAGGTCCGGCGCGAAAGCCCCGCAGAGCACGGCATCGTCCTCGAGGATGACGGCGTGGCAGGCGCCGCTTTCCACGACCGCCCGCCATGCCGCGCGGTGGCTGAGGAAACAGGCGATCTCCGCCTCGCTGAGCGGGAAGGGATAACGGGGGCGGCGGAGCTTCGGGACGTGCAGGGCGCGCTGCGCCGCGGTCAGTTGCCGTCCGTCCACGGCGTCGAGGATCGTCGTCGGCACCGGCAGCCTCGCGGCCAGCCGTGTCGCATGGGCGCGGCGGTCGGCCAGACGCGGCAGCGAGATGATGAACGCCCGGGTGGTCTGCGTCCAATGGGCCATGACGAGGAACTCCTGATGACAGGAGACCTCGAATGACGGTGGCCCGCGCCCATTTTGCGGCCTGATTGGGGAGCGCAGAGCGGCGATTGCGGCGCTGCGGTTTCCGCCCGTATCGGTGCTCTGGCACCGCGGGCGGCGGCCGGCGGCCCCGCGCGCTTGCCAGCCGTCCGTCCCCGCGCAATAGAGGGGCTGCTCCCGCGCCGCCGGGCGGACACAGTCCTGCGGTTCACTCCGAGCGTCATTGCCGGAACCCTCACATGCGACGCCTGCTGCGACCCGTCCTCGTCCTCGCCGCCCTGGTGATCCTCGTCGAGACCTGGCTGTGGGAGCGCCTCGGCCCGCTCATCGCCCGCCTCGTGGAGGTGCTGCCCTTCAAGGCGCTGAAGCAGGCGATCCACGACGGCATCCAGCGTCTGCCGCCCTATGCGACCCTGCTGGTGTTCGCCGTGCCGGCGGGCCTGCTCTTTCCCTTCAAGCTGGCGGCCCTCGGCCTCATCGCCTCCGGGCACCTGGTGCTCGGCGCCGGCGTGCTCGTCCTCGCCAAGGTGGTGGGCGTCGGCATCACCGCCTTCCTGTTCGAGACCTGCAAGCCCAAGCTCATGCAGATTCCGCTCTTCGTGCGTCTCTACGGGTTGTGGACGCGCTGGCTCGCCTGGGCGCACGGCCACATCGACCCGATCAAGCGGCGCATTCTCACCCATCTGCGCATCCTGCGGGGCGGCAGGGCAGGGCGCTCCCTGCGCCTGCTGATGCGCTTCCGGCGTGCGCGGCGCGAGCGGGCGGCGCTCCGCCCGGCGAGCGGCTGACGGCGATCAGGCCCGCGGGTGCGTGCTCTCGTAGACGCGCAGCAGGGCGGCCGTGTCGACCTCGGTGTAGATCTGCGTCGTCGACAGGGAGGCGTGGCCCAGCAGCTCCTGGATGGAGCGCAGGTCGCCGCCACGGCCGAGCAGGTGGGTGGCGAAGGAATGGCGCAGCGCATGGGGCGTCGCCGTCTCCGGCAGGCCGAGCGCCCCGCGCAGCCGCTCCATCGCAAGCTGGATGATGCGCGGCGACAGCGGCCCTCCCTTCACCCCGACGAAGAGGGCGTCCTCCGCGCCGAGGGTCCAGGGGCATAGGCGGCGGTAGTCGGCGATCGCCCGGGCGACCGTGCGGATCACCGGCACCTGTCGCATCTTGCCGCCCTTGCCGAGCACGGTGATCTGGCCATCACTCTCTGGGGGCGGAGCGTCCTTCTGTCTGAGGCCCAGCGCCTCGGAAATGCGGAGCCCCGAGCCGTAGAGCAGGGCGAGCACCGCCGCGTCGCGGGCGATCACCCAGTCGGCGGCATCGTCATGGGTTCGCGCGTCGACGGATGACACCGCGCGGGCGGCGGAGACGGCGAGCGGGCGGGGCAGACGCTTGCCGGCCTTCGGCGTGCGCACGGCGGCAAAGGCGGCCATCCGGCCGCGGCCCTCCCGTTCGAGGAAGCGGGCGAAGGAGCGCACCGCCGCCAGCGCCCGGCCGATAGAGCGCGGATCGAGCCCGTCGCCCCGCCGCCGCGCCATGAAGGCCCTGACGTCGCGCGGCTGCAGGCCGTCCATGGCGCCGAGGCTCACCGCCCCGCCGAGATGCTCCGCCATGAAGGCGAGAAAGGCCCGGACGTCGCGGCCGTAGGCCTCCAGCGTCTTCGGCGACAGGCCGCGTTCGGCGGAGAGGTGCAGGAGCCATTGCCCGAGGGCGGCGGCCGTGTCGTCGGCCGCGCCGGGGATGAGGAGGTTCACGGACATGTCGGGACGCGCCATGGCGGAGAGCCTGCCACGGCGCGGGTTCATGCGGGGTGAACGGGCTCAGTGATCCCCGCCCACCGGGCCCATGTGCTTCTGGATGTAGAGCGGCAGGCCGATCGTCTTGATGATCTCCTGCTGCGTCTCGAGGAAGTCGATATGGCCTTCCTCGTCCGTCATCAGCTCGATGAACAGGTCGCGCGAGGGATAGTCCTTGACGGTCTCGCAATAGGACGCCGCCTCCTGGTAGAGCGCGCGGGCGCCGATTTCGGCGTTCAGGTCGCTCTGGATGATCTCGCCGACGTCCTGGCCGATCTGAAGCGGGTCGAGGACCTGCAGGTTCGGATGGCCCTCGAGGAACAGGATCCGGTCGATGAACTTGTCCGCATGGACCATCTCCTCGATCGATTCCTTGCGCCAGTACTTGGCGAGATCGAGGAAGCCCCAATTGTGCAGCATGCGGTAGTGCAGCCAGTACTGGCTGACGGCGGTGAGCTCGCTGCGCAGGCCCCGGTTGAGATAGTCGATGACCTTCTTGTCGCCCTTCATGGCCTGCTCCACCTGTTTCCGTCGCGTCGTGCCGCAGAGGGCGGCCGACACTTTTTAATCATTCCAGAAAGTGGAGGCAAGGGAGCAGACCGGCGGAACCGCCGTTCGGCCGCGGCACGCACAGGGCAGGGGAGAGTGGAAGGCCGGCAGAAACAACCAGCGCCGGGGCGCGTTACTCGGCGGCGACGAGAACCGGGCCCGCGGCGCCGTCATGGGCATGGCCGGCGCATTCGCCCACCGGGCAGGCGGCGCAGCCCCCGACTCCCGCCTCGCGCATGATGGCGCGGATGGTGCGGGCGCAGCGTCCGCATTCCGGGCTGCAGCCGAGGCAGGTATAGACCTCGCCCACCGCCCGCGGGCAATCGGGGCCGTCGCCGAGGCAGGCGCGGATGTCGTGGTCGCTCAGAACGTTGCAATGACAGACGATCAAGGCAGCTCTCCTCTCCAGCCGCCGACGGTAAAGTTGACTGGAGATGTCAGCTATTTACCCCGAACGATGACGAGCGGCAATCGCCCGGGAAAACATTGGAAACAATCCAAACTGGACGCCCGATCCAGGTGCCGTAAATCGCCGCGAGAGCCTGTCCCGGCATCCCGCGCCGCGCTCCCATTCCCTTCGTGCTCCGGGCGCGCTAGGCCATCGGCATGACCGCACCCCGCTTCGCCGACGTGCTGATTCCGGTCGCCGTCGACCGGCCCTACAGCTACCGCATCCCCGCGGGGATGGAGCTGGGGCCCGGCGACGTGGTCGCCGTGCCCCTCGGCAACCGCACCACGCTCGGCGCCGTCTGGGCGCTGCGCGACGAGCCCGGCGGCGTCTCGCACAACCGGCTGAAGGAGGTGGCGGCCCGTTTCGACGTGCCGGTCGTGCCCCATGCGGTGCGCCAGCTCTGCGACTGGCTGGCCGACTATACGCTCAGCCCCCGCGGCATGGTGCTGCGCATGGCGCTGCGCGACCCGGACGATCTCGCACCCCCGAAACCGCGCGTCGGACTTCGCGTCACCGGCACGGCGCCGGGCCGTATGACGCCGGCGCGGGGGCGGCTGCTCGCCGTTCTCGCCGACGGCCTTGCCCGGGCCAAGGGAGAGGCGGCCCGCGAGGCGGGTGTCTCCGCCTCGGTGGTGGACGGGCTCGTCGACGAGGGTGTGCTGGAGGCCGTCCTCATGCCGGCCGAGGCACTGGCGCGGCTCGACCCCGACCACGCCGTCGCCGCCCTCAACGATGCCCAGCACGCGGCGGCTCTCGCCCTCTGCGACGCCGTTGCGGCCCGCGCCTTCGCCGTGCAGCTCCTCGACGGCGTCACCGGATCGGGGAAGACGGAGGTCTATCTCGAGGGGGTCGCCGAGGCCCTGCGCCAGGGTCGGCAGGTGCTGATCCTGGTTCCGGAGATCGCCCTGACGACGCAGTTCCTCGACCGCTTCGCCGCCCGCTTCGGCCATCGCCCCGCCGCCTGGCATTCCGGCGTCGGAACGACGAAGCGCGGGCGGGTCTGGGCGGGCGTGGCCGCCGGCGAGGTGCAGGTGGTGATCGGTGCCCGCTCGGCGCTCTTCCTGCCTTTCCAGGACCTCGGCCTGGTCGTCGTCGACGAGGAGCATGAGGGCGCCTACAAGCAGGACGATGGCGTCCACTATCACGCCCGCGACATGGCGGTGGTCAGGGCGCGTCTGGAGGATATTCCCGTCGTCCTGGCCTCGGCGACGCCTTCCGTGGAGAGCCGCGTCAACGCCGACCGCGGCCGCTACCGCCGCCTCGTCCTGCCCGAACGCTTCGGCGGCCGCGACATGCCGAAGATCGCCACCGTCGACCTGCGCAGTGCCGGCCCGCCGCGCACCCGCTGGATCGCGCCCGCGCTGGAGGCGGAGATTCGCCGCACGGTGGAGGCCGGCGAACAGGCGCTGCTCTTCCTCAACCGCCGCGGCTACGCGCCGCTCACCCTCTGCCGCACCTGCGGCGAGCGCATCCAGTGCCCCAACTGCTCGGCATGGCTGGTCGACCACCGCTTTCGCCGGCGGCTGATGTGCCACCACTGCGGCTTCAACATGCCGCCGCTGGAGCATTGCCCGAAATGCGACGCGGTCGACAGTTTCGTCGCCTGCGGCCCGGGGGTCGAGCGCCTCGCCGAGGAATGCGCCACGCTGTTCCCCGAGGCGCGGCTGCTGGTGCTCTCCTCCGACATGGCCGGCGGCATCGAGCGCATCCGCCAGGAGATCGAGGCGGTGGCCCGCGGCGAAGCGGACATCGTCATCGGCACGCAGTTGGTGGCGAAGGGGCACAACTTCCCCAACCTTGCGCTCGTCGGCGTCATCGACGCCGACCTCGGCCTGTCCAACGCCGACCCCAGGGCCGGCGAGCGCACCTTCCAGCTGCTGCAGCAGGTGGTGGGCCGGGCCGGGCGGGCGAAGGACGGCTCGCGCGCCCTCATCCAGACGCACCAGCCCGAGCACCCGATTATCCAGGCCATCGTCAGGGGTGACCGCGAGGGCTTCTACGAGGTCGAGATCGCGATGCGCGAGGCGGCCATGCTGCCGCCCTTCGGCCGGCTCGCCGCCCTCGTCGTCTCCGCGGAGGCGCTGGGCGACGCGCAGGCCTACGCGCGCACGCTGGTCCGCGCCGTGCCGCCGACACCCGAGGTGAAGGTGCTCGGGCCGGCGGAAGCGCCGCTGGCGCTGGTGCGTGGCCGCCACCGGGTCCGCCTGCTGGCGCGCTCGCCGCGGGCTTTCGACCTTTCGGGCTGGATGCGCCGCTGGCTTTCCTCGGTGGAGGCCCCGCGCGGCAATGTGCGGCTCGAGATCGACGTGGACCCGCAGAGCTTTTTGTAGTGGCGCCTCTTGTCCGCCCTCAGCCCTCCACGGTCTCCCCCGGCCAGGCGAACCGCGCCCAGTCCGGCTTGATCGGCGTCAGGGCAATGCCGCCGGCCGTGATCGGCTCGCCTGCCGCCAGCGCATCGGCGACGCGGTCGAGGCGGAGCTTGGCGAGCCCATGGCCCTCGGCCGCCGACCCCATCACGCCGACGGTCTTCTCGCCGGCCGTCACGTCCAGTCCCTCCATCGGCGGGAAGTCGGGGAAGGAGACCGGCACCACGCGCGTGCGCGCCGTGCCGCGGTGCTGCATGCGGCTCACCACCTCCTGGCCCACATAGCAGCCCTTGTGGAAGTCGACGCCGGCGAGCTGGTCCATGTCCGCCTCGTGCGGAAAGGTGTCGCCGTAGACGAAGTCGCGCCCGCCATCGGGAATGCCGAGGCGGAGGCGGTGAGCGTCATAGGCGGACGCGTCCGAGACGATCTCCAGCGGCGGCGGCGCCACCATGCGCCAGCCGAGGCCGGGATGGCGCGGATCGCGGGCGACGACCCCGCCAGCGGCGGGCGGCGCGTCCATGCCCCACAGCGCCGTCACGGCGAGGCGATCCGACTGGTCCTCCACGGTGACCTTCGCCCGCAGGCGGTAGAAGCCGAGCTTCTTCGTAAGGTCCGCGGCCAGCGCCCGCGGCACGTCGAAGAGGAAGCCTCCGCCGACGGCGCCCGGCGCGGGAATGACGAGGAAATCGACGACGATCTTGCCCTGCGGCGTCAGCAGCGCCCCGAACCGCGCCTCTCCTTCCGGGATCGCCGCGACGTCGCAGGTGACGAGACCTTGCAGGAAGGTCGTGGCCTCCTCGCCGGTCACGCGGACGACGCCACGGTCGGGCAGGAATGCGCTGGGCATCGGGGCCTCTCGGTCGCTTGGCACGGTTGTCGTTCTCGGACATAAGCGAGGCCGCGCCGGGGACAAGGCCCGGCACTGCCGGGAGCCCGCCATGCCGAATTACGACGTCATCTACAGGAACGGCACGGTGGTCAATCAGGACGGCCGAGCGATCCGCGACATCGGCGTCACCGCCGGCCGCATCGCCGCCATCGGCGACCTGTCACAGGCCTCGGGCGGCGAGGTGGTCGACTGCACGGGGCTGCACGTTCTCCCCGGCGTCATCGACAGCCAGGTGCATTTCCGCGAGCCGGGACCCACCCACAAGGAAGACCTCGAATCGGGCTCCCGTGCCGCCGTCATGGGCGGCGTCACCGCGGTCTTCGAGATGCCGAACACCGACCCGCTGACCACGTCCGAGGCGGCCCTCGCCGACAAGGTGAAGCGCGCCACCGACCGCATGCATTGCGACTTCGCCTTCTGGGTCGGCGGCACCCACGAGAACGCCCCCCACGTGGCCGAGCTGGAGCGCCTGCCCGGCGCCGCCGGCATCAAAGTCTTCATGGGCTCCTCCACCGGCTCGCTGCTGGTCGAGGACGATGCGGGCGTCGCCTCCATCCTGAAGAACACCCGCCGTCGCTCCGCCTTCCATTCCGAGGACGAGTTCAGGCTGCGCGAGCGCAAGGGCGAGCGCATCGAGGGCGATGCCCGCTCCCATCCCGTCTGGCGCGACGAGACCGCAGCGCTGATGTGCACCGAGCGGCTGGTGACCATCGCCAAGCGCTACAACGCCAAGATCCACGTTCTGCACATCTCCACGGCGGAGGAGATCGACTACCTGCAGCACCACAAGGACGTCGCCACCTGCGAGGCGACGCCGCACCACCTCACCCTCGTCGCCCCCGACTGCTACGAGCGGCTCGGCACCCTCGCCCAGATGAACCCGCCGGTGCGTGACGCGAGGGCGCAGGCCGGCATCTGGAAGGGCATCGAACAAGGCATCGTCGACGTGCTCGGCTCCGACCATGCGCCCCACACGCTGGAGGAGAAGCAGAAGACCTATCCGGCCTCGCCCTCCGGCATGACCGGGGTGCAGACGCTGGTGCCGACGATGCTCGACCACGTCGCCGCCGGAAAACTGACGCTGGAGCGCTTCGTCGACCTCACCAGCGCGGGACCTGCCCGCATCTTCGCCATCGCCGGCAAAGGGCGGATCGCCGCCGGCTACGATGCGGACTTCACGGTCGTCGACCTGAAGCGCCGGCACACCATCACCAACGGCTGGATCGCCTCGAAGAGCCGCTGGACGCCCTATGACGGCAAGGAGGTCACCGGCTGGCCTGTGGGCACCGTCATCCGTGGCCGCCGTGTCATGTGGGAGGGCGACCTCGTGGCCCCGTCGGGCGGCCGCCCCGTGCGCTTCCAGGACCAGCGCCCGTGAGCGAGGCCACCAGCGGCTATGCCGCGGAGGCGGACAGGCTCGCGGTCCAGTACGAGAGCGTCACCTTCGAGGAGGTGCACGCCCCGGTCCTCCACCTTCTGCCGCCGGCCGGACGCGCCCTCGACATTGGCGCGGGCACCGGCCGCGATGCCGCGGCCCTGGCCGATCGCGGCTTCGAGGTCACGGCCGTCGAGCCGACGGCGGAACTGCGCGCCCATGGCGCCCGCCTCCATGCCGCAAAGGCCATCACCTGGATCGACGACGGCCTGCCGGACCTGCCGGTCCTCGCCGCGGCGAGGGAGCGCTTCGACCTCGTCATGCTCACCGCCGTCCTCATGCATCTCGATGCCGGCGAGCGCGCGCGGGCCATGGCACGGCTCGCCGCCCACCTCGCGCCCGGCGGGCGTCTGGTCATGACGCTGCGCCACGGCCCGGTGCCGCCGGGCCGGCGCATGTTCGACGTGTCGGGGGAGGAAACCCTGGCTCTCGCCGGCCGACATGGCCTCGCCGGCTTGTTCAGCGCCACCCGGGCCGACATGTTCGGCCGGCCCGGCGTCAGCTGGACGGTTCTCGTCCTGACGCCGCGCGCCTGAGCCTATTCGCCGGCGAGAAAGAAGTGGATCGTGCCGTCGGGCCCGATGCCCAGCCTCCAGAACACCCAGGAGCCGAGGGTGCGCGTGTCGCGCACGTCCTGGGCCGTCATCAGGCGATAGAGATCGACGGTCTGGCGCGGCGTCAGGTCGCCCATCGGCACATGGGCGAGATAGGGCCAGACATACATTTCCTGCGGCGTGCCCTTGTTGATGAGGGCGGCCGGCAGGTCGAGGATGTTGAGGAGCACGGCGAGGATCTCCCGGCCCTCGCCGTCGCCCGAGGCACTCTTCCAGAACGCCACGGGATCGCGCTCGGCGCCCCGGGTGAAAACCGGCATGGTCTCGTTCATCTGGAAGACGACGCCGAGCCTGGCGATGTCGCCGGAACGCGCCGCGAGGATCAGGCGCTCGCGCATGGAGCCGACGCGTTCGCGCAGGTCCTCGTTGTCGGGCAGGAGCTCCACCGAGACGGGCGCCTGCGCCGCACGGCGCGGCGAGGGTGTCGGCACCGGTGCGGCGGAGCGCGGCGGAACGGGTGTCGCGGCCGGAGGGGGAACGGGTGTCGCCGCCGGCGCGGGCGTTGCGGCCGGCGCGGGCGCCTGGGCGAGCGGGGGCGGCGCGGGTCGCGGCGCCTCGGCCGCCTGTGGCGTGACGTCCCGGATGGTGGTGCGCAGGGGCGTGCCGGCGGAAACGACGGGTTCGGTCTGCCGCGGCGCCTCGCGCGGCATGATCTGCGCAACCGACACGGCCAGAACGGCGGTGGTGATCAATCCTGCGAGAAGGGCCAACTTGCGCGGTTCCAAGGAGCGTTCCCGGCGATGGCGGGCCGAACTACGGGCGAATCAATGGGCCGATCGGTCGACGGTGAACTCGCCGCCCCTGACGCGCTCGGCCAGACGCTGGGCGAAGGTGGCTGTCGCCTCCTCGCCATAGGTCGCCACCATCTCGACGAAGGAGGCGAAGATGGCGGCCTGCGCGATGCAATCGACGTCGAGCCCGTCGAGCCGCGCCTCTGCGAAGGCTTCGGAGACGTAGCCCATCGCCGCATGGCGCTGGTCTTCGGCCTCGGCCGACCGGAAGGTCGTCTCTGGGGAAAAATGCATCGTCGCGTCCACTGCGGGACCGTTGATCGGTCCTGTCCTGTGGCGCGACCGTAGCATGGTCCGATGTCCAAGACACCCGTTTCTGACCGGAAGGTTAACGGCGGGCAAGAAATTGAAGCCGTTCCCCAAATGACACAGGCGCTCAGTTGCCGTAACGGCTGGTGATCTCTGAGACGAGCTTGCGCGCCTCGGCGACATAGCGTCGCGTCGCCAGCCGCGCGGCGGGGGCGCAGGTGCGGTGGGTCTGTTCGAAGCCGCCATAGCCGCGGTTGAAGGCCTGCACGAGCCGTTCCCGCCGCTCGCCTCCGGCGGCCTCCGCATCGAGCAGGGCCTGCATTTCGCGCCGCCAGGCGCCCCCTTCCGGACCCTCGCACAGCGTGCGCAGATAATGCAGCGCGCCCATGATCTCCGACAGCCGGACGAGCTGTGGCTCGTAGGGCGCACGCAGGGCCGCGGGAGGCAGGGGCACGGGCGACGACGCCCGCGGCGCCTGGGCCGTCGCCGCGGCCGGAACCAGGATCGAGAGGAGCGCCAGGGCCTGGACGAGCTTCGCCATGGCCCGAGATATGAGCGAGCCGCCGGGTCGCCGCAACGGAAAGCTGCGCGGGTGGTTGACGCGTCAGGCCCGAACCAGCGCGACCGCGCCGGCGAGAACCTCTGCGAGCCCTTCCGTCGTCGGCAGGCCGGCCGCCTCCTCCGGGCGAATCCAGCGGATGGCGGCGGCTTCGGGCGAGACCGTGCCCTCGCCGGCGGTCCAGCGCGCGGCGAAGGAGATCACGACGAAATGGCGTTCCACCCGCCCGTCCGCATCGCGCACGATGATGTCGCGCGCGCCGCACAGCCCGACCGGTTCGGCGCTGACGCCGACCTCCTCCATCAGTTCGCGCGCCGCCGCCTGGGCCAGTGTCTCGCCCACCTCGACGAGGCCGCCCGGCAGGCTGAACAAGCCGGCGCCGGGGGCATTGGCACGCTCGGCGACCAGCACCCGGCCGTCGCGAATCACCGCCGTCGAGACGGTGAGGATCGGCCGTGCGGGATAGGAGCGGTCGCTCACCGCGTCATCAGCGCGTCGATGGCGTCTTGCGCCGAGGCGCCCTCGCCCTCGTCGTCGTCGTGGATGACGGCGTTCATGATGCCGGAGGTGCGGGCGGCGAGATGTTTCAGCCGATCCGAGGCTTCCTCGGCGATGTAGCCGGCCACCGGCGTGCCGGCATGGGCCTTGAGCTGGGCGATGGTCTCCAGCATCACCGTGTCCATCTCCTCCACCAGCGCGAGGAAGCGGCGGCGGGATCCGACGGGCGCCTCGGCGAAGGCCTCGAGCACCAGGTCCTTGTCGCGGTAGTGCGAGCGGATGAAATGCTCCTCGTAGGAGGCGGGCTGCCAGGCGAGCACGTCGTCGAGGCAATCGGGCATGGACGGCACCAGCTCCAGGAGCATGATGACTTCGTTGAAATGGTTGAGGTAATCCGTCGCCAGCCGCGTTTCCGGATGAATATTGGCGGCGCGCAGGCGCTCCGGCGTCAGCTCTATTCTGGATTCCTGACGAACGGCGTCGAGCATGGAATGTGGTCGTCCCCAACTTTACATGACAGGTAGCCACGTCCGGGGTGAAAGAAGGCTTAAATCGATACAGGCCAGTTTGCGGGACGCAAGGGCAGGCGAGGTTCGAAATGTGCGGTCGTTATGCCATCAAGACCATTCCCGAGGTGATGCAGGCGGCCTTCGGCTATGAGGACAGGCCGAACTTCCCGCCGCGCTACAACATCGCGCCGACACAGCCGGTGCCGGTCGTCACCCTCGATCACGGCCGGAGGCGATTCGTCCTGATGCGCTGGGGCTTCATTCCCGGCTGGGTGAAGGACCCCAAGGACTTTCCGCTGGTGATCAACGTGCGCAGCGAGACCGCGCGCGATAAGCCCTCGTTCCGCGCCGCCTTCACCCGCCGCCGCGCGCTGATGCCGGCGGACGCCTTCTACGAGTGGCACCGCGAGGGCAAGGTCAAGACGCCCTACATGATCCGCCGGCCGGACGGCGGCCTGTTCGCCTTCCCGGCCCTGTGGGAGACATGGATCTCGCCGGACGGCTCTGAGGTCGACACGGTGGCGATGCTGACGGCGGAGGCGCCGCCGCCGGTCTCGGCCATCCATCACCGCACGCCGGTGATCCTCGACCCCGCCAACTGGAACGAATGGCTGGCGCCCGAGACGACGCCCGAACGCGCCGCCGCCCTCATCGAGCCGCCGGTTCAGGCCGAACTGGAACTCGTTCCGATCTCCTCGGCCGTCAACCGTGTCGCCAACGACGGGCCGGACCTGCAGGAGCCCGCAGGGCCGGCGGTGGCGGCTCCGAAGGCGGCGCCGCGTCGCCGGGAGCCGGGGACGGAAGGTGGGCAGGGGAGCCTCTTCGACTAGAGCACCTTGCCGGGGTTGAGGATGCCCTTGGGGTCGAGCACCGCCTTCACCTGTCTCATGATGTCCATGGCGACCGGGTCCTTCACGCCCGGCAGCAGGTCGCGCTTCATGCGGCCGATGCCGTGTTCGGCCGAGATAGACCCGCCGAATTCGCCGACGATGTCGTGGACGATGGTCTGCACCGCGTCCCAGTGGTCGAGGAAGGCGGCCTTGTCCATGCCGACCGGCTGGCTGACGTTGAAATGGATGTTGCCGTCGCCGAGATGGCCGAAGGGCACGGGGCGGCAGTCCGGCATATAGGCGTAGCAGGCCGCCACCGCCTTCGCGATGAAGTCCGGCACGGCGGCGACCGGCACCGAGACGTCGTGCTTGATGGAGCCGCCCTCGAGCTTCTGCACCTCGCTCATGCCCTCGCGCAGGCGCCAGAAGGTGTTGCGCTGGTCGATGGTGTCGGCGAGCGCCGCGTCGGTGACGATGCCCTCTTCGAAGCCGGCGGCGAGGATCTCCTCCAGCGTCTCGCGAAGGCCTGCGGCAGAGGCGGTGGAGAGCTCCATCAGGCAGTACCACGGGGATGCCTCCGCCAGCGGGTCGCGGGCGCCGGCGAGGTGGCGCAGCACGAACTCGAAGAGGTTGCGCGGCATCAGCTCGAAGCCGGTGACGGAGGGGCCTGCGCGCTCCTGCGCGGCATTGAGCAGGGCGAGGCCCGCCTCGGGGGACGGCACCGCCACCCAGGCCGCCTCGATGGAGCGCGGCGCCGGATAGAGCTTCAGCACCGCCGCCGTGATGATGCCGAGCGTGCCTTCCGCCCCCATGAACAGGTGCTTGAGGTCGTACCCGGTGTTGTCCTTCTTCAGGGTCCTAAGGCCGTGCCAGATGCGGCCGTCGGCCAGCACCACTTCGAGGCCGAGCACGAGGTCGCGCGCCATGCCATAGGCCACCGCCTGGGTGCCGCCGGCATTGGTCGAGAGGTTGCCGCCGATGGTGCAGGAGCCCTTGGAGCCGATGTTGAGCGGGAAGAGCCTGCCCACGGCGGCCGCCGCGTCCTGCGCCTGCTGCAACGTCACGCCTGCATCCACCGTCATCGTGTTGCCTGCGGGGTCGACGGCGCGCACCGTCGTCATGCGGTTCAGCGACAGGACGATCTCGGCGCCGGTCTCGTGCGGCACGTGGCCGCCGACGAGGCCCGTCGCGCCGCCCTGCGGCACCACCGGCGTGCCGGTCTCGTGGGCGAGCGCCATGACGGCCGCGACCTCGTCCGTCGACCCCGGCCGCACCACCAGCGAGGTGCGCCCGTGATAGAGGCTGCGGTCGTCGCGCAGATAGGGCGCCTGGTCGCCGGGATCGGTGATGGCGTAGCGGGCGCCCACGATCGCCGCGAAGCGCTCGATCAGCGTCGCCGGCATCGGCGGGGCAAGGGCGGTGACGGGTTTCGGCAGCGGCATGGCGGGCGTTCCGGCGGCACTGTGCGGGTCGGGGACGCCTATTGGGGCGCGCGGAGCGCGAGCGTCAACGGGTCCGAGCGGATGGCGGCGGTGAATTCGCCGCGACCGGCCCCGAGGGTCTTCCGCCGGGAGACGTTCCGCCCTATCTGTCGTGACGGAGCTGCGACGTTCGTCAGGACACATTTCCCCGGGGCCTTATCGATCTCATGGGAGCTGTCCCTGTCCTCGACCCTGGTCTTGGGCACACGGCGCCCACCTACTTAGGTAGGTTCCCGGGATCGCCGTCCAACGGCAGAGTGGCTCCGCTGATTTTGCGGGCGGTGCGGCGATGGCGACAAGGCAGCCGGCTGCCGCGAGCGCGGCGCATAAGGGCTGACGCACTGCGTCCCTGGCGCAAGAACCTCCGCCGTCATGCCCGGCATAAACCCGGGCATGACGGAGAGGGCTGTGGCGTGAGTTCGGACGAACTCCGCCATAGTGACGATCGATCGCCGCTCCGCTAAATCCTCCCCCATGCACCAGCCCACCAAGGCCGATCTGCGCGCCGCGGCGCTCGCCCGCCGCGATGCCCTCGACCCCGCCTTCCGCATCGAGGCGGCGCTGACGCTCGCCGAGACCTTCCCGCTCGACGTCATCCCCGTCGCCGGCAAGGTCGTCTCCGGCTTCCTGCCCATCCAGTCCGAGATCGACGTGCGGCCTCTGATGGACCGCCTGCGCCGCGCCGGCGCGCGCCTGGCGCTGCCCGCCTTCCCCGACCGGAAGGGCCCGATGATCTTCCGCGAGCTCGTTCGCGGTGCCGACCTCGTGCCCATGGGCTTCGGCACCTATGGACCGGGACCCGAAGCCGCCGAACTCGACCCCGACATCCTGCTCACGCCGCTCGCCGCCTTCGACGCGATGGGCAACCGCATCGGCTACGGCAAGGGCCATTACGACCAGGCCCTCGCCCGCCTCGACGCACTGTCGCGCCGCATTGCCGTCGGCATCGCCTTCTCCTGCCAGGAGGTTGACGCCGTGCCGCACGAGCCCCATGACCGGAGGCTGAATTTCGTGCTCACCGACACCGGTTTCAGGACCTTCTGATGCGCCTCCTCTTCCTCGGTGACGTCGTCGGCAAGGCCGGCCGCACCGCCGTCACCGACAAGCTGCCCGGCCTGATCGCCGAGCTGAAGCTCGACTGCGTGGTCATCAACGGCGAGAACGCCGCCCACGGCTTCGGCATCACCGAGGCGATCTACGAGGAACTGCTGGATGCGGGCGCCGACTGCGTCACCCTCGGCAACCATTCCTGGGACCAGCGCGAGGCCCTCGTCTTCATCGACCGTGCGCCGCGCCTCGTCCGCCCGGTCAATTATCCGTCCGGTACGCCCGGCCGCGGCGCCGCGCTGATCGAGGCCAAGAACGGCGCGCAGGTTCTGGTGGTCAACGTCATGGGCCGCGTCTTCATGGACGCCATGGACGATCCCTTCGCCGCCGTGGAGCGCGAGGTGGAGAGAGCACCCCTCGGGCGCGTGGCCGATGCCATCGTCGTCGACATCCACGCCGAGGCGACCAGCGAGAAACAGGTGATGGGGCACGTGCTCGACGGGCGCGTCTCCCTCGTCGTCGGCACCCACACCCACGTGCCCACCGCCGACCACCGGGTGCTCTCCGGCGGCACCGCCTTCCAGACCGACGTCGGCATGTGCGGCGACTATGACGGCGTCATCGGCATGGACAGGGCAGAGCCGCTGCGCCGCATGCGCGAGAAGACGCCGGGCGGCAAGTTCGAGCCGGCGGGCGGACCCGCCACGCTCTCCGGCATCATCGTCGACATCGGCGCCAACGGGCTCGCAACCGCCGTAACGCCGCTCCGGGTCGGCGGGGTGCTCGCGCCGACCTGATCCTCAGGGGAACAGCGGATCGGGGGGCGGCGCCTCCACCGGCTCCAGCGCCAGGGGCCGCGCCACGAGCCCCGCTCCCGCGAGGTCTCCGAGTCCCTCCAGAAAGCCGTCGCGGACGGTCGCCGCCGCGAAGGCGACGATCGTCACATGGGTGCGGCCCGCGCCGTCGAAGCCGGCGGCGAGGACCGTGACGGCCTCCCTCAGCGCCACCTGCCGGAGGCGCTGGGCGACAGTGGCCCGGAGGGCGGCCGCATCGCACGGCACCTCCAGGAGAAGCGCCGGCCCCGCCATGGCTCAGCCGTTGCGGAAGAGGTAGCTGTAGCCGTTGATCGCCGGCACGCCGCCCAGATGGGCGTAGAGCACCTTCGATCCCTTGGGGAAGAAGCCCTTCTTCACCAGATCGATCATGCCCTGCATGGATTTCCCCTCGTAGACCGGGTCCGTCATCATGCCCTCGAGCCGCGCCGAGAGGCGGATGGCCTCCACCGTCTCGGGCGAGGCGAGGCCGTATTCGGGATAGGCGTACTCCTCGAACAGCACGATGTCGGCGTCGGTGATGGGCCGGCCGAGGTTCACGAGGTCCGCGGTGCGCTCGGCAATGCGCTTGATCTGCGCCCGCGTCTCCTTCGGGGTGGCGGAGGCGTCGATGCCGATGACGCGGTCGGCGCGCCCGTCGGCGGCGAAGCCCACCACCATGCCGGCCTGGGTGGAGCCGGTGACCGAGCAGACGACGATGTAGTCGAAGGCGAAGCCGAGTTCGGCCTCCTGCGCCCGGACCTCCTCCGCAAAGCCGACGAAGCCGAGGCCGCCGAACTTGTGGTCGGAGGCACCAGCAGGAATGGCGTAGGGCTTGCCGCCCTTGGCCTTCACGTCCTCCAGCGCGTTCTCCCAGCTCCGCTTGAACTCGATGCCGAAGCCCTCGTCGACGAGTTCCACATGGGCGCCGAGGATGCGGCTCATCAGGATGTTGCCGACCCGGTCATAGACGGCGTCGTTCCAGTTCACCCAGCTCTCCTGCACGAGGCGGCACTTCATGCCGAGCTTGGCGGCTACCGCCGCCACCTGGCGGGTGTGGTTCGACTGCACGCCGCCGATGGTGACCAGCGTGTCGCAGTTCTGCTGGATCGCCTCGGGAATGAGATATTCGAGCTTGCGCAGCTTGTTGCCGCCGAAGGCGAGGCCGCTGTTGCAGTCCTCGCGCTTGGCCCACAGCTCGACGCCGCCGCCGAGATGGGCGGAGAGCCTGTCGAGCTTCTCCAGCGGCGAGGGCCCGAAGGTGAGCTTCTGGCGGGGGAACTTGTCGAGGGCGAGGGCGCTGGCCATGTTGGCTGTCTCCGAAAGTGGGCGGAGGCGGCCACCGGCAGCCGTCCGATGGGCCATGATGGTGAGCCATCCGGCGTGAACCGGGGTTGCGAACTTGCACAAGAATTGCATCGTCTGTTGCGCCAACAGCCGCCGAAAGCGCAATCCAGATGAAGAAGCCGCAGGCCTCACGCAATCCGAAGTCGCAGATTGCGCCACCCCCCGAACCGCTCGACCGCATCGACCGCAAGATCCTCAACCGGCTGCAGCGCGACGCCGCCATTCCCAACCAGGATCTCGCCGACCAGGTGGGCCTGTCGCCGGCGCCGACCTCCCGCCGTGTCCGCCGTTTGAAGGACGAGGGCTACATCGCCCGCGAGGTCGCCCTCGTCGATCCGGCCCGCGTCGGCTCGACCCTCATCGCCTTCGTCTCGGTGGAACTCGACCGCCAGCGCGAGGACGTGCTGCGCTCCTTCGAGCGGCATATCTCGACCCAGCCGGAGGTGCAGCAGTGCTATTTCGTCACCGGCGAGACGGACTACATGCTGATCGTGGTGTGCCGCGACATGGACCACTACAACGATTTCGTCCGGCAGGTCCTCGCCCAGGAGCACAACATCAGGCGCTTCCGCTCGAGCTTCAACCTGCAGCGGGTCAAGTTCGACACGGGAATCTATCTGGAGGAGTGAGGCGGCTCCGCTTGCCGAGCGCCGCCTGCGCCTGTAATCCGCAGCCCATGTCGCACAACACCTTCGGCCACCTGTTCCGCGTCACCACCTTCGGCGAGAGCCATGGCGTGGCGCTCGGCTGCGTCGTCGACGGCTGCCCGCCGCGCATCCCGCTCACCGCCGAGGACATCCAGGCCGATCTCGACCGCCGCCGCCCCGGCACCTCGCGCTTCACCACCCAGCGCCGCGAGCCCGATGCGGTGAAGATCCTCTCCGGCGTCATGGTGGACGACGACGGCGTGCAGGTGACGACCGGCACCCCCATCGCGCTGATGATCGAGAATACCGACCAGCGCTCGAAGGACTATTCCGACATCAAGGACAAGTTCCGCCCCGGTCATGCCGACTTCACCTACGAGGCGAAATACGGCATCCGCGACTATCGCGGCGGCGGGCGCTCCTCCGCGCGCGAGACGGCGGCCCGCGTCGCCGCCGGCGCCATCGCCCGCAAGGTCGTGCCCGGTCTGACGGTGCGCGGCGCCCTCGTCCAGATGGGCCCGCACGCCATCGACCGCGACAACTGGGACTGGGAGCAGGTGGGCGCCAATCCGTTCTTCTGTCCCGACGCCGACAAGGCCGCCTTCTACGCGACCTATCTCGACGGCATCCGCAAATCCGGCTCCTCCATCGGCGCGGTCATCGAGATCGTCGCGGAAGGCGTGCCCGCCGGCCTCGGTGCGCCCATCTACGGCAAGCTCGACGCCGAGATCGCCAGCGCCCTCATGGGCATCAATGCGGTGAAGGGTGTCGAGATCGGCTCGGGCTTCGCCTCGGCGGCGTTGACCGGCGAGGAGAACGCCGACGAGATCCGGATGGGCAATGACGGCGCCCCGCTGTTCCTGTCGAACCATGCCGGCGGCATCCTCGGCGGCATTTCGACGGGGCAGGCGGTGGTCGCGCGCTTCGCCGTGAAGCCGACCTCGTCCATCCTCACGCCGCGGCTGACCATCGACAAGACGGGCGGCGAGACCGACATCCTCACCAAGGGCCGCCACGACCCCTGCGTCGGCATCCGCGCCGTGCCCGTCGGCGAGGCCATGGTCGCCTGCGTCATCGCCGATCACTACCTGAGGAACCGCGGCCAGAACGGGTGAGGGTGAGGGCCACTCACCCTCCGTTTATTCATCCCCACCGAATTGCACAGCTGTATCGGCAGAATTTCAGTTTGACTGAAATCCAGTCCGTCTCCATTTTCCCTCCATGAAGCTCGACACCTGGCTCGCCCGTGCCGGCATGACGCGGCTGGCCTTCGCCCGCCAGCTCGGCGTCTCGCCAGCCACCATCACCGCGCTGTGCAACGGCGACGCGCCGTGGATGTCGCGCGAGACGGCCCAACGCATCGCCGAGCTCACCGCGGGCGCCGTCACCCCCAATGATTTCATCGGCCTGAAGGGGCCGCGCGATGAGGAGAGAACCATGCTCGAAGCCGCCGAACGCGTGAAGGCCGCCCTCGACGCCTTCGCCAAGGGGCAGATCGTCGTGGTGACCGACGACGACGACCGCGAGAACGAAGGCGACCTCATCGTCGCCGCCTCGCTCTGCACGCCCGAACAGATGGCCTTCATCGTCCGTCACACCTCCGGCATCGTCTGCACGCCGCTGACGCTGCAGGAGGCGCAGCGCCTGCGCCTCGACCCCATGGTCTCCTCCAACGACAGCCCCCACGGCACGGCCTTTACCGTCTCGGTCGACTATCGCCACGGCACCACCACCGGCATTTCCGCCGACGACCGCACCGCCACCGTCCGGGCGCTGGCCAATCCCAATGTCGGCGCCGTCGACTTCGTCCGGCCCGGCCACATCTTCCCGCTCATCGCCAAGGAGGGCGGGGTGCTCATGCGCTCCGGCCACACGGAAGCGGCGGTGGACCTCTGCAAGCTCGCGGGGCTGCCGCCCATCGGCGTCATCTGCGAACTGGTCAACGACGACGGCACGGTCACCCGCGGCCCGCAGGTCAACGCCTTCGCCGAGAAGCACGGGCTCTTGATGGTGTCGGTCGCCGACCTCATCAAATACCGCCAGGCCCGTGACAGGCTGGTGGAGCGCGCGGGCGAATTCCCGATCGAGACGCCCTATGGTCCCGCCCGCGGCATCGCCTACCGCACGCCCTACGACCGGGTGGAGCACCTCGCCCTCGTCTTCGGCGAGGTCGACGAGGCCGGCGCCACCCTCGTCCGCCTGCACCGCGAGACGGTGCTGCGCGACGTCTTCGGCAAGAACCGCTCCACGGATGCGGCGATGAAGACGCTCGCCGAGAAGGGCGGCGTGCTCATCTACCTGCGCGACGGGACGGCCGGCGTGCCGGCTCAGTCGCTCGCCGCGACTGCCCCCGCGCCCGACATCCACGAGAGCCACGGCTCGGCCAAGCTGCGCGACGACCAGTGGCGCGAGATCGGCCTCGGCGCGCAGATCCTCCGCGACCTTGGCGCCAACCGCATCAGGCTGCTGGCCTCCAAGGCCCGGCACTATGTCGGTCTCGGCGGCTTCGGCATCGAGATCGTCTCGACGGACATGCTGGAGGGGTAGGGGAGGCGGCCGATCCTTGCAGCCGGTTGTTTGCAACGACCCCACCCTTACCCTCCCCACTCGCGTGGGAAGGGGGCTACCGCGTCGCGCCTCCGTGGAACGGTGAAGCCTGGCACAAGCCATGAAGTGGCCGTGTCGGCCGTAGTCCCCCTCGCCTCGCGTGAGCGAGGGGAGGGTGCGGGTGGGGCTCTATACGTCTTTCCGACAGAATGGTGGGGGCGATCCGCCCCGTTCCCTACTTCCGCGTCATGAAGGCCATGAAGGCCTGCTTCGCCTCGTCGCCCTTGAGGAGCTCGGCGAAGAGGGCGCCCTCCTCCTCCATGCGGGCGCGGATTTCCTCCGAGCCCTTGCGCATGAGCCGGCGTGAATGGGCGAGCGCGATCGGCGGCTTGGAGGCGAGCTTCGTCGCGACCGCCAGCGCCTTCGCCTCGATCTCCTCCGACGACACCACGGCGTTGACGAGGCCCATCTCTGCGGCCTCCTTCGCGCCGAAGGACTCGGCCAGCATCAGGTATTCGGTCGCCTTCTTCATGCCCGCGAGGCGCGGCAGCAGCAGCGAGGAGGCCGCTTCCGGCACCAGGCCGAGGTCGACGAAGGGCATGCGGAACATCGCCGAAGGGCTCGCATAGGCGAGATCCATGTGCAGCAGCATGGTGGTGCCGACGCCGATGGCGAGGCCGTCAACGGCGGCGATCATCGGCACGTCGACGGTCGCCAGCGCCCGGATGAAGTCGCCTGCCGGCGAGCCGGCCGAGGCGCCGCCCGCCGAGCGCTGCATGAAGTCGGCGATGTCGTTGCCGGAGGTGAAGACGCCGGGGCCGCCGGCGAAGACGACGGCGCGCGTGCCCTCGGCGGAAGCGTTCTCGATGACGCCGCGCATCGTGTCGTACATGGCGCCGGTCAGCGCGTTCTTCTTGTCGAACCGGTTCATGCGCACCAGCACCACGCCCTTGTCGTGACGGGTGATCGTCACGTGGTCGGTGCCGGCCTGCGGAGTGATGCCGTCCATGGGGATGATCCTCAACTGGCGAGCGGAATGTCGAGATGGGTGACGGACTGGCCGCCGGAGACGATGGAGGCGCCGAGGCCCGGCGCCGCGGTGGCGAGATTCTCGGCGAAGAAGCGGGCGAGACCCAGGGCCTCGGCGCGCACCGTCTCGGCGGTGTCGCCGTCGCGCGCCTTCAGCGCCTTTTCGGCGAGCGAGGTGCCGCCGAGCGCCAGGCCGAACAGCCGCGCATAGGGGGTGGCGCCGGCCTGGGCGTCGGCGGGATCGGAGGCGAGCGCCGCGATGAGGTGACGCGTCGACCCCTCCAGCGCATCCACCGCCTCGCCGAGCCGCGTCGCGGTCTGGCCGAAGCCCTCGGCGTTGGAGCCCGCCACCGCGGCGACGATGCCCCGCATGCGCGCGATCTCCGCCGCCACCAGCGCGCCGCCGTCGATGCCGATCTTGCGGGTGACGAGGTCGATGGCCTGGATGCCGTTGGTGCCCTCGTAGATGGCGTAGATGCGCGCGTCGCGCATGTGCTGGGCGGCGCCCGTCTCCTCCACGAAGCCCATCCCGCCGTGGACCTGTACGCCGAGCGAGGCCACCTCGTTGCCGATGTCGGTGGCATAGGCCTTGGCGATGGGGGTGAGCAGCGAGGCACGGGCGTTGCCGGCCTTGCGCTCGGCTTCGCTGGCGCCGAGATGGGCGCGGTCGATCTCGGAGGCCAGCATGTAGCAGATGGCCCGCGCCGCCCGCGTCGAGGCGCGCATCGTCGCCAGCATGCGCTTGACGTCCGGGTGCTCGATGATGGCGCTGATGCCCTCGCCCTTCGCGCCCGGCGCTTTGCCCTGCCGTCGCTCCATCGCATAGGCGACCGCCTGTTGCGTCGCCCGCTCGGCGATCGAGACGCCCTGCAGCGCGACGGCGAGGCGGGCGTTGTTCATCATCGTGAACATCGCCATCAGGCCGCGGTTCTCCTCGCCCACCAGCCAGCCGGTGGCGCCGCCCTTGTCGCCATAGACCATGGTGCAGGTCGGCGAGCCGTGGACGCCGAGCTTGTGCTCGATGGAATGGCAGCGCACGTCGTTCCGCTCACCGATGGAGCCGTCCGCGTTCACGAGGAACTTCGGCACCAGGAACAGCGAGATTCCCTTGGTGCCGGGGGGCGCGTCGGGAAGGCGTGCCAGCACCAGGTGAATGATGTTCTCCGTGAGGTCGTGCTCGCCATAGGTGATGAAGATCTTCGAACCGGTGATGCGGTAGGTGCCGTCGCCCGCGCGTTCGGCGCGGGTCCGCAGGACCGAGAGGTCGGAGCCTGCCGAGGGCTCGGTGAGGTTCATCGTGCCGGTCCATTCGCCCGAGACCATCTTCGGCAGGTACTTGGCCTTCAACTCCTCGGAGGCATGGGCGGTGATCGCCTCGATGGCGCCCTGTGTCAGCAGCGGGCCGAGGCCGAAGGCACCGGAGGCGGCGTTCCACATCTCGATGCAGGCCGAGTTGACGATGCAGGGCAGCCCCTGACCGCCGAAGGCGTCGCTCGCCGTCAGCCCGTTCCAGCCGGCGGCGGCCCAGTCGGAATAGACCTCCTTCCAGCCCGGCGGCATGGTCACGACGCCGTCCCTGAACGGCGTGCCGTGGCGGTCGCCGACCTTGTTCAGCGGCGCGATGCGGTCGGCGGCGAACTTGCCGGCCTCCTCCAGGATGGCAGTGATGTCGTCGAGTCCGAGGTCCCCGTAGAGGCCGCTCGCCAGGGCCTGTTCCAGTCCGGCGGCATGTTTCATGGTGGCGATCATGTCGGCGACGGGCGCGCGATAGGTCATGCGATATCCTCCGGTCGGACTAGGTTCTAGGTCTGACCCGGCCCAGCGGCAAGGACGTCGGATGGCGGATCGGGGAAGGGGGCGCGATGCACCGTTCCCGTCGAACGGCTGCATCAGCCAAGTGCGTCCTTCGAGGCTCGCCGCCGGACGATGCTGTGGCATCGCCGGGGGCTCGCACCTCAGGATGAGGAGCGCGGTGCGGGGCATCGGCCTCCGCAATCGCTGGACTGTCGCGCGTTGTCCGGCTGATGCGGTTCTCCCACCAACCTCATCCTGAGGTGCGAGCGACAGCGAGCCTCGAAGGACGCACTTGGCTGATGCAGAGCTCCTCGGCCGAGTGGTGAGTTTCCCCGCCCGCCGTGCTAAGCGCCGCCCCATGCCACCGCGTTCCACCCTTCGCCTCGCCCCTGACGCCGCCGGCATCGCCGAAGCCGGCCGCCTGCTGCGCGCGGGCCGCCTCGTCGCCTTCCCGACCGAGACGGTCTACGGCCTCGGCGCGGACGCGACCGACGGGCGTGCGGTCGCCGCCATCTACGAGGCCAAGGGCCGGCCGAGCTTCAACCCGCTGATCGCCCATGTGGCGACGCCGGAGGCCGCCTTCCGTCTTGGCCGCTTCGACGCCGCCGCGATTGCTCTCGCCCGCGCCTTCTGGCCCGGACCGCTGACCCTGGTGGTGCCCGTCGCTCCGGGCGGAGACATCTCCGACCTCGCCCGCGCCGGCCTCGACACGGTCGGGCTGCGCGTGCCGGACCATCCGGTGGCGCAGGCACTGCTCGCCGCCGCCGGCCGGCCCGTCGCCGCGCCCTCCGCCAACCGCTCCGGCCATGTCAGCCCGACCGCCGCCGCCCATGTCCTCGCCGACCTCGACGGCCGCATCGACGCGGTGGTGGACGGCGGGCCGACGGACGTGGGCGTGGAATCGACCATCGTCGCCTGCCTCGGCGACGATCCGGTGCTGCTCCGGCCGGGCGGCGTTCCGCGTGACGCCGTCGAGGCGGTGATCGGCCGGCCCCTCGGGGCCGCGACGGGGGAGGCGACCATCGCGCCGGGCATGCTCGCCTCGCACTACGCTCCCAACGCGGCCATGCGGCTCGACGCGACCGACCCCGGGCCCGACGAGGCGCTGCTCGCCTTCGGGCCTGAGGTCCCCGGCGGGGCCGCGACCGTCCTCAACCTGTCGCCGTCCGGCGATCTCGCCGAGGCGGCGGCCCATCTCTTCGGCCACCTGCGCCTCCTCGACGCCTCCGGCGCCCGGCGAATCGCCGTCATGCCGATACCGACCGAGGGCCTCGGCGAAGCCATCCGCGACCGCCTCGCCCGCGCCGCCGCGCCGCGGGGGGAGTAGCGGCGTCCTCCGTCAGCGGGCCGGCCAGCTCCAGGCGGGCGGATCCAGGTCCGGCGTCCTCGTCTCACCTAAATCCTTCTCGAGGTTGACCCGCACCGCTTGCCGCCCGAGCTCGCCGACGAGGGCGCCTGCATGTGACACGACGATGACCTGCGTGCTTTCCGCCGCCTTGGCGATGAGCCTCGCCAGGGGTGGCAGAAGATCCGGATGGAGGCTCGTCTCCGGTTCGTTGAGGATCATCAGCTCGGGCGGTCGCGGCGACAGAAGGGCTGCTGCAAGAAGCAGATAGCGCAGCGTGCCGTCCGAGAGTTCCGCCGCCTTCAGAGGGCGCAGGAGGCCGTGCTGGCGAAGCTCGACCTCGAAATAGCCGTCGGGCGCGCTGATTTCGAGCCGTGTTCCCGGGAAGGCGTCCTCGATCGTGGCGGCGAGATCGTCCGGGCTGCCGATCTCGCGAATGGTCTGCAGGGCGGCCGCGAGATCGGCGCCGTCGCTCGCCAGAACCGGCGTGTAGGTGCCGACCTGGGGCCGGCGCGCCGGAGCATCGCGGTCGGTGCGCAGGTGGTCGTAGAAGCGCCAGGAGCGCATGCGCTCGCGCAGCGTCAGGAGCTCGACCGCGTCGCGCGGATCGGCCGCGTGGGTCATCATGCTGTCGAAGGGTTCCAGCGTCCTCCAGACGTCTCGCCACTGTCCCGCGTCGTCGCGGATGCGCACCAGGGGGCCGCGGCGTTCGGCGAACAGGCTGTTGCGCGTAAGCCTGGAGCCGGTCCACAGGCTCTCCGTCTTGATCTGCGGGTCTCGGCCGAACAGCGTTTTGTCGGAGACGATCGGCAGGCCGAGGTCGATCGCATAGCCGTAGTCGTCGCCGGCAAAGCCCAGCCGCAGGCTGATGGGCTGCGACCGTCGCGTGCCCTGGACGGGGTGGATCCCCGCCTTGACCTCCCTGGAGAAGCTCTCGGGTCCGGCCCAGAGCGTCGAGGACAGTCCGCCTTCGGCGGCGAGCGACTGTATCACGCGCCCCTGGGCCGTATCGGCGAGGAGCCGCAGCGAGCGGTAGAGGCTCGACTTGCCGGCGCCGTTGGCCCCGGTCACGACCGTCAGGGCCCCGAGTTCGATGACGATGTCGCGGAGCGACCGGTAGCCGGCGACGGCGAGGCGGGAGATCATGGCAATGGTCAGGAAAATCGCTTTGAAACGCGCAGATCGTAACAACCTCGGCCCCTCTGTCGAGGTGCCTAGGCCGCCGGGGTCAGCGCGTGAACGTCGCCACCAGCTCCACATGCGCCGACCAGGTGAACTGGTCAACCGGCGTCACCGTGCCGAGCTTCCAGCCGCCGGCCGCCAGGCTGCAGGCGTCGCGGGCGAAGGTCGCGGGGTTGCACGACACCGCGACGATGCGGCCGATGTCGGCCTTGGCGAGGATCGTCGCCTGCGCCTCCGCACCCGCCCGCGGCGGGTCGAACACGACGGCGTCCAGACCCTTGAGGTCGGAGGCCATCAACGGCCGGCGGAAGAGGTCGCGCGTTTCCGCCTGGATCGGCTTCAGGCCCGAGGCCATGCGCACGGCCTGGGCGAGGGAGGCGACGGCACCGGCGTCGGAATCGACGGCCCGCACCTTGGCCTGGCGCGCCAGCCTGAGGGCGAAGGGCCCGACGCCACAGAAGAGGTCGGCGACCGCCTTCGCCTTGCCGACGCCGGCGAGCACCAAGTGGGCGAGGGCCTCCTCGCCGGCATCCGTCGCCTGCAGGAAGCCGCCCGGCGGAAGCGGCACGCGGTGGCCGTCGATCATGACGTTGGGCGGCTCGCGCTGCATGACGAGGTCGCCGTGATTGGTGAGGCGTGCGAGGCCGGCCGCGTTGGCCGCCTCCATCAGCCGCAGCCGGTCCTTCTCGCCGAGCCTGCCGGGCCCGCGCAGCTCCACGTCGAGCCCCTGCAGCGTCGCGGTGACCTGGATGTCGATGGGCTTGCCGACGCCTTCCAGCGCCCGCGCGACCAGCCGCGCCGCCGGCAGGGCTCTCTCCAGTGAGGGCGCCAGCAGCGGGCAGGCGTCGATGGCGACGATGGCATGGCTGCGGGCTGCGGTGAATCCGACCTCGAGCCGGGTCCCTGCGCCTCGGCGGGCGTGGAAGGTGACGCGCCGCCGGCCGGTCCCGCGCGCATCGACGGTCGGGGCGACCTCAGGATGCAGCCCGTGCTGGGCGAGGGTCGCGGTGAGAATGTCGCGCTTCCACGCGAGATAGGGGGTGCTGGCCCAGTGCTGCAGCGCGCAGCCGCCGCAGGTGCCGAAATGCGGGCAGGGCGGCGCCACCCGGTCCGGGCTCGCCGTGACGATGCGCGACGGGGCGACGCGCTCTTCCGTCCCCTCCACCTCCACCACCTCGCCCGGCAGCGTGTAGGGCACGAACCGCCCATCGGCGACGCCGTCGCCGCGATGGCCGACATGGGAGATGGTCAGGCGGGTGGTCATGTCATCGTCCGATCCGTCGGGAAGGCGGACGGGGAAGGCCCCACCCGTACCCTCCCCTCGCTGCGCGAGGAGAGGGGGACTACCACGTCTGCCTGCTTCACACCCGTCGCGCCAGGCACCAAGGGAAAAGAATCGGGCGCAGCGCGGAAGTCTCCCTCTCCTTGGAGCGCGACAAGGGGAGGGTGCGGGTGGGGCTTGTCGGCCGTCACGGCCGCATGCCGTGTAGCAGAAACTCGCGATTGCCGTCGCCGCCGGCGATCGGGCTGTCGATGAGGCCGCCGATCCGCCAGCCGAGGCCTTCCGCTTCGAGGCGGACCGCCGCCACCGCGGCCTCGCGCGCCGCCGCATCCGTCACGATGCCGTTCTTGCCGAGATGGGCACGGCCCACCTCGAACTGCGGCTTGACCAGCGCCACCAGCTCCGCCGCCGGCGCCAGCAGCGCCGTCACCGCCGGCAGCACCAGCTTCAGCGAGATGAAACTGACGTCGATCACCGCCAGATCGGGCACCACCGGCAGGTCCGTCGGCGTCAGGCGGCGGATGTCGGTCGCCTCCATCAGCGTGACGCGGGGATCGCCGCGCAGGCTGCCATGGAACTGGTCGCGGCCGGTATCGACGGCGATCACCCGTGCCGCGCCTTCGGTGAGGAGCACGTGGGTGAAGCCGCCGGTGGAGGAGCCGACGTCGAGGCAGCTCCGGCCGCCGGGTCTCACCTGGAAGGCCGCGAGCGCCGCGGCGAGCTTCACACCGCCGCGCGACACCCAGGGATGCGGCGCTTCTGCGGTGATGGCGGCGGTGGACGGGATCTCCTCGGAGGCCTTGCGCACCGGGCGACCGTCGGCGGTGACGAGGCCGGCGGCGATGGCCGCCTGGGCCTTGGCGCGGCTGTCGAACAAGTCGCGCTCGACCAGAAGGAGGTCGGCCCGCAGCCGCCGCGGGCTCAAGCCCTCAGAGCCCCGGTTCCGGCCCGCACGGCCTCGCGCCCCAGCGCCTCGAAGACCTTGGCGACGATGCCCCGGGCGTCGAGCCCGCAGCGCGCGTAGAGGGCCTCGGGCTTGTCGTGGTCGAGATAGACGTCCGGCAGCACCATGGAGCGGACGCGGCAGGCGCCGTCGAGCAGGCCGCGATCGGCCAGCGCATGGAGGACGAAGGAGCCGAACCCGCCGATGGAGCCTTCCTCGACCGTCACGAGCACCTCGTGCTCTCGGGCGAGCCGGGTCACGAGATCGATGTCCAGCGGCTTGGCGAAGCGGGCGTCGGCCACCGTCGTCGACAGGCCGAGCGCGCCGAGGTCCTCGGCCGCCTTCAGGCATTCGGCGAGGCGGGTGCCGAGGGAGAGCAGGGCGATCCGCGAGCCCTCGCGGACGATGCGACCCTTGCCGATGGCGAGCGGCACGCCCTCCGCCGGCAGGTCCACCCCGACGCCCTCGCCGCGCGGATAGCGGAAGGCGATGGGGCCGGAATCGTGGACGGCTGCGGTCGCCACCATGTGCACGAGTTCGGCCTCGTCGGCCGCCGCCATGATGGTCATGTTCGGCAGGCAGCCGAGGAAGGCGACGTCGAAGGAGCCGGCATGGGTCGCCCCGTCGGCACCGACCAGGCCGGCGCGGTCGATGGGGAAGCGCACGGGAAGGTTCTGGATGGCGACGTCGTGCACCACCTGGTCGTAGGCGCGCTGCAGGAAGGTCGAGTAGATGGCGCAGAAGGGCTTGTAGCCCTCGGTGGCGAGGCCCGCCGCGAAGGTCACCGCATGCTGTTCGGCGATGCCGACGTCGAAGGTGCGGGCCGGATAGACCTTCTCGAAGATGTCGACGCCCGTGCCGGAGGGCATGGCGGCGGTGATGGCGACGATCTTCTCGTCCTTCGCCGCCTCCTTCACCAGGCTCTCGCCGAAGACCTTGGTGTAGCTCGGCGCATTGGCCTTGGCCTTCACCTGGGTGCCGGTGACGACGTCGAACTTGGCCACCGCGTGCAGCTTGTCCTCGGTCTCCTCGGCCGGGCCGTAGCCCTTGCCCTTCTGGGTGACGACATGGACCAGGATGGGCCCGAAATCGGCGTCCCGGACGTTCTTCAGCACGGGCAGCAGGTGGTCGAGATTGTGCCCGTCGATAGGGCCGACATAGTAGAAGCCGAGCTCCTCGAAGAGCGTGCCGCCGGTGACGAAGCCGCGCGCGTGTTCCACCGCGCGGGTGACGGTGCGGTCGATGGTCGGGCCGAGGCTCTTGGTCAGCTGCTTGCCGATGTCGCGCAGCTTCAGATAGGTCTTTCCCGAGGCGAGGCGGGCGAGATAGGCCGACATGGCGCCCACCGGCGGGGCGATGGACATGTCGTTGTCGTTGAGGATGACGATGAGCCGCTCGTGGCGGGCGCCCGCATTGTTCATCGCCTCATAGGCCATGCCTGCCGACATGGCGCCGTCGCCGATCACCGCGATGACGTGGTTGCGGCCGCCGTCGAGGTCGCGCGCCACCGCCATGCCGAGCCCGGCCGAGATGGAGGTGGAGGAATGGGCGGCGCCGAACGGGTCGTACTCGCTCTCCGACCGCTTGGTGAAGCCCGACAGGCCGCCGCCCTGGCGCAGGGTGCGGATGCGGTCGCGGCGCCCGGTAAGGATCTTGTGCGGATAGGCCTGGTGACCGACGTCCCAGATGATGCGGTCGGCCGGCGTGTCGAAGACATAGTGCAGCGCCGTCGTCAGCTCGATGACGCCGAGCCCGGCGCCGAGATGGCCTCCGGTGACCGACACCGCCGAGATGGTCTCGGCGCGCAACTCCTCGGCGACCTGCTTGACCTGATGTTCGGACAGCTTGCGGAGATCGGCGGGGATGTGGATCGTGTCGAGCAGGGGCGTGGCTGGGCGGTCTGTCACTCGTGTCACCGGCATGTGGCGGGACGGATCAATGCGGCTCTCAAGGGCGTCGAGGGGTACACCACCGGACATGGCGGCGCAATGCAGCGGCGACAGGGCGGCCGATTGGCGCAGCCGTGTCCTGCGCCGGGCGCCGTTGCGGCGGGGCCTCGTGTCCCACTATATGCGGAAAAACGAATATGATGTTGGAGCTTGATCCATGAGCAAGGACTATCCCGAGATCACCCGGGCCCTCTCGGCGGGCTTGCGCGACCTGCGCAAGGAGGCCGGCGAGACCATGGCAGGCTTCTCGACCCTGACACAGGCCGCCATGAAGGACGGTGCCGTGTCGAAAAAGACCAAGGAGTTCATCGCCCTGGCCCTCGGTGTCGCGGCGCGCTGCGACGGCTGCCTCGGCTATCACGCCGAGGCGCTGGTCAAGCTCGGCGCCACCCGCCAGGAGGTGGCCGAGGTGCTCGGCGTCGCCATCCAGATGGGCGGCGGCCCTTCGCTCATGTATGCCGCCGACGCCTTTACCGCCTTCCTGCAGTTCGAGGAGAAGGCGAAGGCCCCCGCCTGACGGGTCATTCCGGCAGCGGAATGAACTCCTCCTCGTCGCCCGGCACGGTGTCGAAGCGCTTCTGCTTCCAGTCCTCCTTGGCCTGCTCCAGCCGCTCCTTCGAGGAGGAGACGAAGTTCCACCAGATGAGGCGGGGCCCGTCCATGGTCGCCCCGCCGCAGAGGATCAGCCGCGCCGGTGTCACCGCCGAGAGGGTGATGCGGTCGCCGGGGCGCAGCACCAGCAATTGGCCCTCGCGGAAGACGTCGCCCTGCAGGTCGATCTCGCCGGAGACGACATAGAGGCAGCGCTCCTCGGTGTCGGCGTCGACCGGCAGCTTCGCCCCCGCCTCCAGCGCGATGTCGCCGTAGATGGTCGGCCAGTTCTGCGTCACCGGCGATGTCGCGCCGTAGAGCGAGCCCATGACGACGCGGATCGTCTTGCCGTCGCCGGTGATGACGGGGAGCTCCTGCTGCTCGACATGTTCGAAGCCGGGGGTGATCTCCTCGTGGGTCTTCGGCAGCGCCACCCAGCTCTGGATACCGTGCAGCTTGTGGCCCTTGCTCTTGAGGGCCGGGTCGGTGCGCTCGGAATGGACGATGCCGCGGCCGGCCGTCATCAGGTTCACCTCGCCGGGACGGACCGGCAGATAGGTGCCGAGGGAATCGCGGTGCTGGATCTCGCCCTCGAAGAGATAGGTGACGGTCGACAGGCCGATATGGGGATGAGGGCGCACGTCGATGCCGCCGCCGTCCTTGAACTCGGCCGGACCCATGTGGTCGAAGAAGATGAAGGGTCCGACCATCCGCCGCTTGGCAAAGGGGAGGGCGCGCCGGACGGTGAACCCGCCGATGTCATGGGTGCGCGGCACGATGACCATGTCGATGGCGTCGCAGGCGAGCTTGTCGCCGGGTGTCGGATCGGGGGTCGGGGCGAAGGACATCGGGAACTCCTCGGGGCTGGAGTAAGGATGCCCGGAGGTTAGCCGAGGATGCCGTGCTGGGCGACCACCGGCTTCGCGATCAGAGTTTGCAGAGGTGCAAGCAGAGCGTTGTCTTGCTCGCCAGCCCTGCGCCACATCCCGCCGCTGGCGAGCCCGCCAGGGAAAGGTTGAAGGCGGCGCAGTGTGCTGCGCCGCCCTCCGTCCTCAGACGTTCTTCGTCGCGCCGCCGTCGACGCGGATCTTCGAGCCGGTGATGTAGGCGGCCTGCTCCGAGCAGAGGAAGGCGGCGGTGGCGCCGAACTCGGCCGCCGTGCCGAGGCGCCCGGCCGGGATCGTGGCGATCGAGGCCGCCTGGATCTCGTCCATGGACTTGCCCGAGCGCTTGGAATTGGCCTCGTCCAGCTCCTTGATCCGGTCCGTCGCGATGCGGCCCGGCAGGATCATGTTGACGGTGACGTTGTCCTTGGCGACCTCGGTCGACAGGGTCTTCGACCAGCCGACGATGGTCGAGCGCAGGGCGTTGGACAGAGCGAGGTTCGGGATCGGGTTCTCGACGCCCGAGGAGGCGACGGTGAGGATGCGGCCCCACTTGCGGGCGCGCATACCCGGCAGCACCTTGGCGGTGATCTGGAAGACCGGCTCCACCATCACCTTGAACAGCTTCGCCCACTCGTCGGGAGCGACCTCGGTGGCGGGCTTGGCGGGCGGGCCGCCGGTGTTGTTCACGAGGATGTCGATCTGCCCGAGGGTCTTCTCGGCGAGCGCCACGATTTCGTCCACGGCGCCGTCGGCACCGAGATCGGCGGCGATGCCGTAGGCCTTGCCCTTGCCGCGGGCGGTGATCGCCTCGGCGTTGGCCTTGATCCGGTCCGCGGTGCGGCCGACCAGCATCACGGTGCAGCCCTCGGCGGCGAGGGCCTCGGCGATGCCGAGGCCGAGGCCGCGGCTCGAGGCCAGAACGAGTGCCTTCTTGTCGGACAGGCCGAAATCCATGTCATCCTCCTTGGGAAACGGGCGCGCAGACAAACCCGAAGCGCGCGCCGATGCAAGAGGACGCCTCGCGGGACAGCCCGGCGCAGGCGCCTCAGTTGCGCTCCCAGCGCTCCCGCCAGATCCGCTCGCCGATGAGGCAGTCGACCTTCTGGGCCTGGGCCGGCACGATCTGCGGCCCGTAGGGCAGCGGCCAGACCGGCGTGATGCCGGCGACCTCCAGGATCAGCTTGCGGCGCGTCGCGGTGACGAACTCGTCCGGCGTGGTGATCGGGATCATGAAGGAGCCGGGGCCGCCGACCACGCAGTCCTGGTAGTAGGCGTCGAGATTGGGGATGTCGACGTAGCGGCTGTTCTGGCGGGGGATGACGATGGGCAGGCCGTTGATGACGATGCCCTTGGCCAGCGCGTCGTCGCGGGCGATCTCGACATGGGGGCCGTTGTTGTTGGACCCGTCGCCGGAGACGTCGATGACCCGGCGCAGCGACCTCAGGCCCGATTTCTCCAGGAGGTCGACGCTCGACTGGATGGCGCCGGAGATGGAGGTGCGGAAGGCGCGGCGGTAGGGCTTCGACTGGAGCTCGGCGGCGAAGGCCTGGGCGCTCTCCGGCCCGTCGATGATCCGCCAATCGATAAGCACCTGCCGGTCGTGGTGCCCGGCCCATTCGAGATAGCTCACCGCGATCTTGCCGATCAGCCCCTTGCGGATGGCGTCGATCACCTCCTGCGAGGTGATGGCTTTGATGTAGCCCTCGCGCTGCAGGCGCTGCTCGTCCGGGTCCATCGAATAGGAGATGTCGACCGCCAGCACGATCTGCACGTCCACCTCGCTCGCCGCGGAGCGGCCCTGGGCGCTGGCGGGAACGGCCCATCCGAGGGCCAGGGACACGACGAGGATCAATGCACGGATCATGAAAAACCCCGAGCAAGAGGCCGGACCGTCATCAGCCTGACACAGGGCGGCAGAGGGGGGGAAGCATGTTTCGCCAGGTGCCAACAGCCAATCCGGCATGGGCCATCACGTTTGCGTGGGAGACCTCGGTTGCACGCGCCGTCCCATGCTTTATTCATGGCCCCGAGGGCGGCGGCGGGGCCCGCGCGTCTCGTGACAGTGCATGGAAGGGCCGGCCGCTGTGACCACACTCGTCATCTCCCATGCCAAATGTCTCGAGCACCAGACGCCGTTCGGCCATCCTGAGCGCCCCGACCGGCTGCGCATGATCACCCATGTGCTCGAGCACGAGCGCTTCGCCGACCTCGCCCGCGACGAGGCGCCGGAGGCTTCCGTCGAAGCCATCGTGCGCGTCCACCCGCCGGAATTCGTCGACAAGCTGGTGAACGCAACGCCCTTCGTCGGCCTCGTCCACGTCGACGGCGACACGACGCTCTCGCCCGGCTCCTACGAGGCGGCGCTGCGCTCGGCCGGCGGCGCGGTCTTCGCGGTGGACGAGGTGATGACGGGAAAGGTCAGCAACGCCTTCGTGGCGACGCGGCCGCCCGGCCACCATGCGGAGACGGCCACCGCCATGGGCTTCTGCCTGTTCAACAACGTCGCCATCGCCGCGCGCCACGCCCAGGCGAAATATGGCGCCACGCGCGTCGCCATCATGGATTTCGACGTCCACCACGGCAACGGCACCCAGGACATCTTCTGGTCCGACCCCTCGGTCATGTATCTGTCGACCCACGAGATGCCGCTCTATCCCGGCACCGGCGCGCTGAACGAGACGGGCGCCCACAACCAGATCGTCAACGCGCCCTTGCGCGCCGGCGACGGTGGCGATGCCTTCCGCGAGGCCTTCGACACGGTGATCCTGCCGCGCATGAGCGGCTTCAGGCCCGACCTCGTGCTGATCTCCGCAGGCTTCGACGCCCACGAGCGCGACCCGCTCGCCAACATCAACCTCACCGAGGCCGACTTCGCCTGGGCGACCAAGCGGATGATGGAGGTGGCGGACGAGACCTGCTCCGGCCGGGTCGTCTCGGTGCTCGAGGGCGGCTACGATCTCGAAGGCCTCGGCCGTTCCGTCGGCGCCCATGTCATGGCATTGATGCGCGGCTGACCGAAGCCGATTCCCGGAGTGCCCCCATGAGCGACACCAGCGCCGCCCCCCATGCCGATGTCGCGGCTCTCTCCTTCGAGAAGGCCATGGGGGAGCTCGAGCAGATCGTCCAGAAGCTCGAGGGCGGTAACGTGCCGCTCGAGGATTCCATCGCCATCTACGAGCGCGGCGAGGCGCTGAAGAAGCGCTGCGAGGCGCTGCTGCGCGACGCCGAGGCGCGGGTGCAGAAGATCACGCTGGCGGCCGACGGCTCGCCGACGGGGACGACCCCACTGGATCCGGGCTGACGGGGGTCAGATCGATCCATTTCGTGAGGGCGAGGGTATGAGGCTTGCTGCAATCTCGCTGACGATTGTGAGTCTGGTCTTGGCGGTCGTGTGTGCCTGGTGGGCGCTGCAGGCCGCATGGTTGAGCGCTACGCCAGGAGCCGACGCGGCAGCGTACCATGCGAAGGCCGGATGGCGGCTAGCCGTTGCCGGACTCCTGACTGCCCTCCCTGGCATTGGTTGGGCTTGGACATTCATGCGCCGACGGAGCCGGATCAGATCGGAATGCGGCGCTCCCTAAGCAAGGAAAGCGCTGCGCCGCAGACTAACCAAGCGCGCTGCCACTCAGCGCGCCGCCGTCCAGGTTACTTCCCGGCACAGAACCCGCCCGAGGATGCAGCCGCGCGTGCTCAGCCGATCGCCGCTGGTGGTGATGACGATCGTATAGGTGCGACCGCGCTTCGGGTCGAAGGCGGTGCCGCCGAACTTGCCTTCGCCCTCGGGCGCCAGCGTCATGACGAGCCGGTCGCCCACCTCTTCGCCGCTGCTCGTGTCGCCGATCCACAGGTTGGTCGCGCAGACCTTGTCGCCGCAGGGCGCGATGCGCACCCGCGCATTGCCGTCGCCGCGCAGCCATGTGCCTTCGATCGCCTTTGCGCCCGACAGGCCCGCCGCGAGGAGGACCGCCGCCGTCAGGCCGGACTTCAACACCCTCATGGAACATCTCCGCCGATGGTCACCTTGGGACTCATACGGAGGAGCGGTCGGTCTGGTTCCCTGTCCGGACATCGCGCAACGGCAACCGGGCCACGCCCCTTAACGCCCTGCCGCGAACCCGCTATAGCTCCGCGCTCCGGAGCCCCTGATGAGCCACCCCGAAAAGCCCGCGCCGAAGGCCGTCTACGTCAAGTCCTACGGCTGCCAGATGAACGTCTATGACAGCCAGCGCATGGCGGACGTCATGGGCGCGGAGGGCTATCGCGAGGTGGCGACGCCGGAGGAGGCTGACCTCATCCTGCTCAACACCTGCCACATCCGCGAGCGCGCCGCCGAGAAGGTCTATTCCGAGCTCGGCCGCATGAGGATCATCAAGGAGGAGGCGAGGGTGGCCGGCCGCAAGGTGATGGTCGGCGTCGCCGGCTGCGTCGCCCAGGCCGAGGGCGAGGAGATCGTCCGACGGGCGAAGGTCGTCGATCTGGTCGTCGGGCCGCAGAGCTACCACCGCCTGCCGGACCTCGTCGCCCGCGCCGGCGTCAGGCCCGGTGTCGTCGACACCGAGTTTCCCGTCGAGGACAAGTTCAAGGCGCTTCCCGCCGCCTCGGAGGCCAGAACCCGCTCGCGCGGCCTCACCGCCTTCGTCACGGTCCAGGAGGGCTGCGACAAGTTCTGCACCTTCTGCGTCGTACCCTACACGCGTGGCGCCGAGGTCTCGCGGCCGGTATCGGAGGTTCTCGCCGAGGTCGAAAAGCTCGCGGCGGCCGGCGTACGCGAGGTGACGCTGCTCGGCCAAAACGTCAACGCCTATCACGGCGCAGGCGAGGATGGCTCCGAATGGACTCTTGCGCGGCTGCTGCGCCGCCTCGCCGAGGTACCGGGCGTCGCGCGCCTGCGCTACACGACGAGCCACCCGCGCGAGATGACCGACGATCTCGTCGAGGCCCATGGCGACCTCGCCGCCCTGATGCCCTACCTGCACCTGCCGGTGCAGTCCGGCTCCTCCGCCGTGCTGAAGCGCATGAACCGCAAGCACACCCGCGACGACTATTTCCGCCTCGTCGACCGCATCCGCCGGGCGCGGCCCGACATCGCGCTCTCGTCCGATTTCATCGTCGGCTTTCCCGGCGAGACGGACGCGGATTTCGAGGACACCCTGGACCTGGTCCGCCAGGTCGGCTTCGCCGCCGCCTACAGCTTCGCCTACTCGGCCCGCCCCGGCACGCCCGGAGCCGACATGGACGGCCACATCGAGGAACCTTTGAAGACGCAGCGGCTTCATGCCTTGCAGGCGTTGATCACCGCCCAGCAGCACGCCTTCCAGGAGAGCCTCGTCGGCCGCACCGTCGACGTCCTCTTCGAAAAGATCGGCCGCAAGCCGGGCCAGGTGGTCGGACGCTCGCCCTATCTCTCGCCGGTCCAGGTCATCGGACCGTCGTCGATGATCGGCAGCATCGTCCCTGTGCGAATCACGGGAGCCAAGACAAACTCCCTGGATGGCGTTCTCGCCGCGGACGACCATATGAGAGCAGTGCATGCGGCTGAATGAGTGGTCTTCACCCAGGACAAGAGGACGGCGCGGTTGAAAAATTCCAGCGGGGGCGGCTTCGGCCCGGACAGCGGACGCAACATTCCCTGGCTTGCGGCCGACCATGAAGGAGCAGAGGCAGAGATCACCCTCTCCTTCGACGACAACCGCCTCGCCAGCCGCCTCTTTGGCCAGTACGACCAGAACCTGGCCTTCCTCGAGAAGCGCCTGGGCATCCGCGCCACCGCCCGCGGCAATCTCGTCAATCTCGTCGGCCCGGCCGATCCCTGCGAACAGGGTAAGATCGTGCTGGAAAATCTCTACGCGCGGCTGAAGAGCGGCCACGACGTCACTCTCGGCGACGTCGACGGCGCCATCCGCATGACGACCTCCCAGGGCTCCCTGTTCGAGCCGGACGGCGCGCCCCGACTCGGCCACGAGGAGATCGTCACCCGCAAGCGCACCGTGCGGGCCCGCACGCCTGCGCAGGACTCCTACATCCGCGCCCTCAAGCGCCATGAGCTCGTCTTCGGCATCGGCCCGGCCGGCACCGGCAAGACTTGGCTCGCCGTCGCCCAGGCCGTGGCCCTGCTCGACAAGGGGCTCGTCGATCGGCTCATCCTCACCCGCCCGGCCGTCGAGGCCGGCGAGCGCCTGGGCTTCCTGCCCGGCGACCTCAAGGAGAAGGTCGACCCCTATCTCCGGCCGATCTACGACGCGCTCTACGACCTGATGGACGCGCCGCGGGTCGAGCGCGGCATGCAGTCCGGCATGATCGAGATCGCCCCGCTCGCCTTCATGCGCGGCCGCACCCTGACCAACGCCGTCGTCATCCTCGACGAGGCGCAGAACACCACCTCCATGCAGATGAAGATGTTCCTCACCCGCCTGGGCGAGAACTCGCGCATGATCATCACCGGCGATCCCAGCCAGGTCGACCTGCCCCCCGGCATGAAGTCCGGCCTCTCCGAGGCGCTCGACCTCCTCGACACCGTCGAGGGCATCGCCCAGAGCTATTTCACCGAGGACGACGTTGTGCGCCATGAACTCGTCGGCCGCATCGTGCGCGCCTACGAGGCGGCGACCCGGGCCGGAGACCATTCCGCCCCGCACCAGCCGCGGCGCATGCGCCAACCATGACCGTCGAGCCGCAGGCCGACGAGGCGGGAATCCAGACGGAGATCGCGGTCCTCTCCGATCTTTGGGATGGGCTCCCGGAGGCGGAGGAGATCGTGCGGCGGGCGGTCGACGCGGTGGTTGCCCGCGACGACATGACGATTCCCCCCGACGCTGAACTTTCGGTGGCGCTCGCCGACGACGCCATGGTGCAGCGGTTGAACCGCGAGTATCGCGCCAAGGACAAGCCGACCAACGTCCTGTCCTTTCCGGCGGCGCACGGACCTCTGCTCGGCGACGTCGTCGTCGCCTACGAGACACTCGTGAGCGAGGCAGGGGAGGAGGGGCTTGCGCCCGCCGATCACCTGACCCACTTGACGATCCACGGTCTGTTGCATCTTTTAGGCTATGATCATGAGACCGAGGCGGAAGCCGTGGCGATGGAGGCGATGGAAACATCCATTCTCGCCGGCCTCGGAATCGCCGATCCCCACGCGACCGGGCGGATGATGCCCGACGGACCCCATGCCCGACCCTAGCGACAGTCGATACCGAACCACCGCGGCCGAGGCCGCTTCCACGACGACCCCCGCGAGCGCACAGCCGGCGGATGCGCCGAGAGCGGGGTCCGACCGCCCGGGGGACAAGAACGACCGCTGGGTCGACCGGCTCCTGGGCAGGCTCCGTCTGAGAGCCGCCACCTCCGCCCGTCAGAACCTCGAGGACGTGCTCGAGGAGAATGCGCCCGCCGCCGCCGGCTTCTCGCCGGAAGAGCGCTCGATGCTGCGCAACATCCTCGATCTGCGCGAGAGCCGGGTGAACGATCTCGCCCAGCCGCGCGCCGACATCATGGCGGTGCAGAAGGACGTCTCCCTCGCCGACCTGATGCAGACCTTCGAGGATGCCGGCCACACGCGCCTGGTGGTCTTCGACGACACGCTCGACGATCCCGTCGGCATGGTCCACATCAAGGACCTCGTGAAACATCTCTTCGCCGAGGCGAAGAAGGCGACGCGCAAGCGCCGCACCAAGGCCGCTGACGCCGATGCTCAGACGCCGTCGGACAAGCCGGCTGCGAAGGTCGCCCCCGGCCTCGACCTCGGCGCCGTCGACCTGAGGGTGTCGCTGTCGGCGACGCGGCTGATCCGGCCCATCCTCTTCGTGCCGCCCTCCATGCCCGCCATCGACCTCCTGGCGCGCATGCAGGCGACGCGCATCCAGCTCGCCCTCGTCGTCGACGAATACGGCGGCACCGACGGCCTCATCGCCATGGAGGACATCGTCGAGAGCATCGTCGGCGACATCGAGGACGAGCACGACGTCGACGACGGCAAGACCATCGCCCAGCTCGCCGACGGCGCCTATATCGCCGATGCCCGCGCCACCCTCGACGAAGTGCGCGAGGTGCTCGGCCCGGACTTCGATCCTGGCGAGGAGATGACCGAGGACGTCGACACGATCGGCGGTTATCTGACCGTGGTCGCCGGCCATGTGCCGGTGCGCGGCGAACTGGTCCCCGGACCGGGGGAGCTGGAGTTCGAGATCGTCGACGCCGACCCCCGCCGCGTGAAGCGCGTGAAGATCACCCGCGGCCGCGGGCTCATCAGCCGCCCGCCGGCGCGTGGTCGGCGCCGGGACGAGGAGGTGCAGTCCGCGGTGGCCGCCGCCGCCTCTGCTCCTTCGGCTTCGTCGATGGCGCCCCCCGAGCCGGCCGCGCCCGAGGTGCTGCCTGCCCCCGCCGAGCAGGCGATGCGGCCGGCACCGGCCTCGCCGGACCTACGGAGCGACAAGACCTGACCCGTCGGCGCTTGACCCCGCTGCCGGCCTGTCGGACACGGGCTGCCATGAGCGGAGCACTGCGCGATTCGCCCGGACGCCCTGCAGGCGCCGCACCGTGACGGTGGGCGGCCTGGCGCGCGGGGTCATCCTCGCCTGGGGATGGAAGAGGACGGGTCTGGCCTTCGGGGCCGGCGCCCTGGCAGCCTTCGCCATGCCGCCTTTCGGCGTCTTTCCCGTCCTCGCCATCAGCTTTCCGGTGCTCGTCTGGCTCCTCGACGGTGCCTCCGCCGCCGGCGGCGGCTGGCGCACCCTCCTCGCCGCCGCGCGGACGGGCTGGTGGTTCGGCTTCGGCTATCACCTCGCCGGTCTGTGGTGGGTGGGTGCGGCCTTCCTCGTGGAGGCCGACCGCTTCGCCTGGCTGCTGCCGGCGGCGGTGACCCTGCTTCCCGCCGGCCTCGCCCTCTTCACAGCGTTCGGCGCCCTCGTCGCCCGGCTGCTCTGGCGGCCGGGCGCGCGTCGCATCCTCGCCCTCGCCGTCGGCCTCACCCTCGCCGAATATCTCCGCGGAACGGTGCTCACCGGCTTTCCCTGGAACCTCTACGGCTACGCGCTGACCCAGTATCTTTGGCTCGCTCAGGGGGCCGCGGTCGTCGGCGTCTACGGGCTGACGCTGGTGGCCGTGCTCGTCTTCGCCAGTCCGACTGTTCTCGGCGACGAGGAGGCCACTCCGACCGTGCGCTTCGCCGTGCCCACCGGCGCCCTGCTGGCCTTGATGTGCCTCGCCCTCTTCGGCGGCTGGCGCGTCTCCACCACCGAGGCGGCCTTCGTGCCCGGCGTGAAGCTCCGCATCGTCCAGCCCGCCATTGCCCAGGACCAGCGCTTCCGGCCCGAGGCGCGCGACGAGATCCTCGCCCGCTACGCCGAGCTTTCCGACAAGCCGACCTCGCCGGAGCGCTCCGGCATCCGCGACGTCACCCACGTGATCTGGCCCGAATCGGCCTTTCCCTTCTTCCTCATCTGGGATCGGGAGGCGCTGTCGAAGATCGCCGACCTCGTGCCCCCGGGAGTGACGCTCATCACCGGTGCCGCACGGCCCGACGAGCCGCTGCCCGGCCGCCGCGATCCCCGCGTTTTCAACTCCGCCTATGTCATCGATCACGAAGGGGTCATCAACCAGACCTACGACAAGGTTCACCTCGTCCCCTTCGGTGAATACCTGCCGCTCCACGACCGCCTCGAGGCGCTCGGCCTCGAGGCCATCACCCGCCAGCGCGGCGGATTCTCGTCCGGCGACCGCAGGCGCAGCCTCGTCGTGCCGGGCGCGCCGCCGGTGGGTATCCTCATCTGCTACGAGGTCATCTTCCCCGGCGCCGTGACGGCTCCGGACCTCAGGCCTCAATGGCTGCTGAACCTCACCAACGACGCGTGGTTCGGCTTCACGCCGGGCCCCTACCAGCACATGCACCAGACCGCGGTGCGCGCGATCGAGGAGGGTTTGCCAGTTGTGCGTGCCGCGAACAGTGGTATTTCCGGTGTCGTCGACCCTCTCGGGAGGACGCTGTGGTCGTTGCCGCTCGGTGTCCGCGACGTGCTGGACGCCGACCTGCCGAAGGCGCTGCCGACGACCGTCTTCGCGCGCGCAGGACACCTGCCGTTGGCGGTAGTCTGCCTGGGCATAGTCTTGTTCCTGCTTCGCAAAAGCCGTCGCAGCGTTGTCGGGCCGAGCTGACCCAAAGGGCAGACGTCAATTTACTTGTAACGATTTGCACAATTGGTCATAAGCACAGTGCGGGACGCAATCCTGCCGCTGCGCCGCGTGATTTGGTGCAGCGCGATGGGGGTGATATGGTCGTCCCCGCGACGGAGGGCCGCGGGCCTGATGTCGCAAGCCGGGGGGCTTGTCGGGTGGGTTTCTCGAAAGCGTGCGGAGGCACGGAGAGTCTTTGATGGTTGTGAAGAAGTCCCCGAACCCGATCGACAAGCACGTCGGAAGCCGTGTTCGCATGCGCCGCATGATGCTCGGAATGAGCCAGGAAAAACTCGGCGAGCGCCTCGGCCTGACGTTCCAGCAGGTGCAGAAATACGAGAAGGGCACCAACAGGATCGGCGCGAGCCGCCTGCAGCAGATCGGCGCCATTCTCTCGGTCCCCGTCTCCTTCTTCTTCGAGGGTGCCCCCTCGGGGGAACCAGCGCCGGAGGGCGGCTTTTCCGATGTCGCCGCCGCGTCCTACGTCTCGGACTTCCTGTCCACGAGCGAGGGCCTGGCGCTGAACCGGGCGTTCATCCGCATCAAGAACCCGAAGGTCCGGCGCAAGATCGTCGATCTCGTCAGCGCCTTCGCGGGTGACGAGGAGGAGGCCGTCTGACGACGGCTGTTCCGGAATCCTGAGGCCGGTCGTTCTTTTTTGCGAACGAACCGGCCTTTTTGTCATATTCGGACTTGACCGCCGAACGCGCTGTTGCCAGAACCTCGCCCGGCTTGGGCGCCGGGCGATGCGCGTCGCCGGCTGCTGCGCGGCCCGTTTCGGGTCATGCAGCCGTTCAATTCCGGTTCACGGTGCCACCGCTACGACGGCGCCCCACCCCGCGATACCCGTGGGCTCTTGCTCCTGGAGGACGTTTCGTGTCCCGCAGTTCCTATCTCTTCACCTCGGAATCCGTGTCTGAAGGCCATCCGGACAAGGTCTGCGACCGGATCTCCGACGAGATCGTCGACCTGATCTTCAAGGAAGCCGCCAAGGCCGGCGTGCCCGCCTCCTCCGTGCGCATCGCCTGCGAGACCCTTGCCACGACGAACCGCGTCGTCATCGCCGGCGAGGTCCGCGTGCCGGATTCGCTGCTCAAGAAGGACAAGGACGGCAAGGTCCTGAAGGACGCCCACGGCAACCCGGTCGTCAATCCCTCCAAGTTCAAGTCGGCCGCCCGCAAGGCGATCAAGGCGATCGGCTACGAGCAGGACGGCTTCCACTGGAAGAAGGCCAAGATCGACGTCCTCCTGCACCCCCAGTCCGCCGACATCGCCCAGGGCGTCGACGAGGCCGGCAACAAGGACGTGGGCGCCGGCGACCAGGGCATCATGTTCGGCTATGCCTGCCGCGAGACGCCCGAGCTCATGCCCGCGCCGATCTACTACGCGCACAAGATCCTCGAGAACCTGACCAAGTACCGCAAGTCCGGCGAGAAGGGCTGCGGCAAGCTCGGCCCGGACGCCAAGAGCCAGGTCACCATCCGCTACGAGAACGGCAAGCCGGCCGCCGTCACCCAGATCGTGCTGTCGACCCAGCATCTCGACGAGAAGCTGACCTCGAAGGACGTGCAGAAGATCGTCGAGCCGGTGATCCGCGAGACGCTCGACGGCCTCGAGATCGCCAAGGACTGCAAGTGGTGGATCAACCCCACCGGCAAGTTCGTCATCGGCGGCCCGGACGGCGACGCCGGCCTGACCGGCCGCAAGATCATCGTCGACACCTACGGCGGCGCGGCCCCGCACGGCGGCGGCGCTTTCTCCGGCAAGGATCCGACCAAGGTCGACCGCTCGGCCGCCTATGCCGCGCGCTATCTCGCCAAGAACGTGGTCGCCGCCAAGCTCGCCGACCGCTGCACCATCCAGCTCTCCTACGCCATCGGCGTCGCCAAACCGCTGTCGATCTACGTCGACCTGCACGGCACGGCGAAGGCCGGCGTCGACGAGGCGAAGGTGGAGAAGGCCCTGGCCGAGGTCATGGATCTCTCGCCGCGCGGCATCCGCGAGCATCTCGGCCTCAACAAGGCCATCTATGCCCGCACCTCCGCCTACGGCCACTTCGGCCGCAAGGCCTCGCGCGACGGCGGCTTCTCCTGGGAGAAGACCGATCTCGTCGCCAAGCTGAAGGAAGCCGTCGTCGCCTGAGGCGACGCGCTCCGCGTGTGACAGGGAAGGGGGCCGCTGGCCCCCTTTTCGTTGTGACCGCCCGCCGCCCCTCTCGCGCCATGTCCGGGCTTGTCCCGCGCATCCACGGCTTGTAACCGGTAGCGCCGACAGAATTCGTGGATGCCCGGGACAGCGCGTTTCACCATGACAGACGACAAGCGCCTCGCGGGGCAGGGCTCCTTCTTCGGGCGTCGTAAGGGCAAGGCGCTGCGCCCGCACCAGACCGATCTGTTCGAGACCCTGCTGCCGCGCCTGCGGGTCGATCCTGCGCAACCCTGCGACCTCGCCGGCCTCTTTCCCCGGCCGCTCGACGGCTACGTTCTGGAGATCGGCTTCGGCGGCGGCGAGCACCTCGTGCGCGAGGCGACGGCTCACCCCCGTCTCGGCTTCGTCGGCGTCGAGCCCTTCGTCAACGGCATGGCCAAGATGCTCGCCGCGATCGAGGGCCAGGAGATCGACAACGTCCGCCTGCACACCGAGGACGCCGGGCTGCTGCTGCCCTGGTTCCCCGACGCGAGCCTCGACATCGTCTACCTGCTCTACCCCGATCCCTGGCCGAAGACGCGCCACCACAAGCGCCGCTTCGTCTCCGACGAGACGGTCCGCGCCTTCGCCCGCATGCTGAAGCCCGGGGCTGAGTTCCGCTTCGCCACGGACATCGACCACTACGCCGCCTGGACTCTGGAGCGCCTCATGCGCTCCCCCGACTTCACCTTCGCCGCACGATCCTCGGCCGACTGGAAGACGCCCTGGCCGAACTGGCAGTCGACCCGCTACGAGGCCAAGGCCCTGCGCGAGGGGCGCACGCCGTGCTATCTGACCTTCCGGCGCAACTGACCGCCCGGGAGACGACGTGACGGCGGCGCTGGCCCTTCTGTGCATCCTGCTGGCCGGCCTCTCGCTGATGGCGGGACCCGTCTGGTTGCCGCCCGCCGAGGTCCTCTCCGGTCTCGCCGGTGGTGACGGCACGGCAGCGATCATCGTCACGGACATCCGCCTCCCGCGCACGCTTCTCGCCCTGTCCATCGGGGCGACGCTCGGCCTCGCCGGCGCGGCGCTGCAGGGCCTCGTGCGCAATCCGCTGGCGGAGCCGACGCTCTTCGGCGCGCCCTCCGCCGCCGCCTTCGCCTCCGCCGTCGTCCTCGCCTTCGGCGGCGCCTCCGCCCTGTCGCTGGCCCTGCCGCTCGCCGGCATGGCGGGCGCCTTCGTCTCGGTGGGGCTCCTCTTCCTCGTCGCCGGGAGGCGCGCCGGCATCACGGTCCTGCTGCTCGCCGGCCTCGCCCTCAACGCCTTCTTCGGTGCGGCGACCGCGCTCGTCCTCAACCTCGCGCCCAATCCCTTCGCCGCCCTCGAGATCGCCTTCTGGCTGCTCGGCTCGCTGGAGGACCGTTCGGTGGTCCACCTCGCCCTCGCCGGGCCCTTCATGGCGCTCGGTGCCGTGCTGCTCGTCTCGCAGGCGCGGGCCTATCGCGCCCTCACCCTCGGCGAGGAGGTGGCGGCGAGCCTCGGCGTCAGGGTGGGCCGAGCCCGCCTCGCCGTCGCGACCGGACTGGCGCTCGGGGTCGGCGCCGCCGTCTCGGTGACGGGGGCCATCGGCTTCGTCGGCCTCGTCGCGCCGCACCTCGTGCGCCGGGCGGCGGCCTCCGATCCCGCCCGTGTTCTGCTGCCGGCGGCGCTCTGCGGGGCGGCGCTGCTCACCGCCGCGGACATTCTGGTGCGCCTCGTCCCCGCCACGACCGAGATCAAGACCGGTGTCGTCACGGCACTGGTCGGCGTGCCGTTCTTCCTGTGGCGCATCCTCGGCATCCGCCGGACGGAGGAGGGGGCATGACCGCCCTGTCCCTCGATGGCGTCTCGGTGGCGCTGGGGCGCCGGCCGGTGCTGCGCGACGTGACGCTCGCCGTCCCCGCCGGCACGCTCGTCGCGGTGGTGGGCCCGAACGGTGCCGGCAAGACCAGCCTCCTGCGCGCCCTCGCCGGCCTCGCGCCGGCGTCCGGAACCATGCGCCTCGGCGGCGAGGACCTCGCCCGCATCGCCCCCATGGCGCGGGCGCGCAGCATCGCCTATCTGCCGCAGCGCTCCGAAATCGCCTGGGACCTCGGCGTGCGTGACGCCGTCACGCTCGGCCGGCTGCCCCACGGCGATCCCTTCTCCGGCGCCACGGCCGAGGACCGCCGGGCTGTCGACGCCGCCCTCGACCGCCTCGGCCTCTCCTCTTTCGCGGCCCGGCCGGTGACTGCCCTATCCGGGGGCGAGCGGGCGCGCGTCACGCTCGCCCGCGTCCTCGCCACCGGCGCCCGGCTCATCCTCGCCGACGAGCCGACCGCCGCCCTCGATCCGGCCCACCAGCTCGCCGTGCTCGGGCTGTTGCGGGAGGAGGCGGCCGCGGGGCGCGTCGTGCTCGCCGTCCTGCACGACCTGGCGCTCGCCGCCCGCTTCGCCGATCAGGTCGCCGTGCTGCACGAGGGACGGCTGGCGGCCTTCGGCCCGCCGGAGGAGGCGTTCTCGGACGATGTTCTCCGCAAGGTCTTCGGCCTCGCCTTTACCCATGCGACCGTCGACGGCCGCCGCGTGCCAATCCCGCTCGGACCCACCTGAGCTGCAGTGCCGCTTCGCAGGGCTGCGCTGCACCGTGAGGATTGCCTTCTGCCCCGTCCCGGATAGCCTTCCGCATCGCCCACCGGGACCCATGCCATGGCCGTCATCGACCGCATCGCCGCATTCCACCCCGAGATGACGGAATGGCGCCGCGACTTCCACGCCCATCCCGAGATCGGCTTCGAGGAGGTCCGCACCTCCGGCATCGTCGCCGAGAAGCTGGAGTCCTGGGGCATCGAAGTGCATCGCGGCTTCGGCAAGACCGGCATCATGGGCGTCATCCACGGCCGGCCGGGCAACCGCAAGATCGGCCTGCGCGCCGACATGGACGCGCTGCCCATGCCCGAGCTCAACGACCACCTGCCTTACAAGAGCACCTACGAGAACCGCATGCATGCCTGCGGCCATGACGGCCACACCACCATGCTGCTGGGCGCCGCGCGCTATCTCGCCGAGACCCGCAATTTCTCCGGCACCGTTCACCTCATCTTCCAGCCGGCGGAGGAGGGGCTGACCGGCGCCGCCGAAATGCTCCGCGACGGGCTCTTCGAGAAATTCCCCTGCGATCAGGTCTACGGCATCCACAACGCCTGGGACCTGCCGCTCGGCACCGCCGCCATCCGCCCCGGCACGGTGCTCGCCGCCGTCGACTACTTCACGATCACCGTGAAGGGCCGCTCCAGCCACGCCGCCCAGCCTCACCGCGGCCTCGACCCGCTGCCCTGCGCGGTGCAGATCTACGGGGCGCTGCAGAACCTCGTCAGCCGCCGCATGGACCCGCACGACACCGTGGTGCTCTCCATCGGCATGTTCCACGCGGGAACCTCGCAGATCGTCATCCCCGAGACGGTGACCATGTCCGGCACCATCCGCACGCTGAAACCGGCGACGCGCAAGGCCATGGACGAGCTCTTCCACCAGACCGTGAACGGCCTCTGCGCGGCCCACGGCGTCGAGCTCATCCTCGACTACAAGCGCTCCTATCCCCCGACCATCAACACGGCGGAGGAGGCTTCCGCCTTCGAGGCGGCGGCCCGCGACGTGGTCGGCGACGACCTCATCAAGACCGACCTTCCCTCGCTCACCGCCGGCGAGGACTTCGCCTATTACCTGGAGAAGGCGCCCGGCGCCTTCATGCTGCTGGGACAGGTGACCGAGACCCACAAGGCGGTGCCGGTCCACAACGGTCATTACGACTTCAACGACGACCTGCTGCCGATCGGCGCGAGCTGTTTTGCGCGGCTGGTGGAGCAGCAGCTCTCGGGCGCGTGAGGGCGCGCGGACGGCGTCACTCCGTCTTGCCTAGCTCGTGCTTGAGAGAGGCGCAGTAGCAGGCGAAGAACTCGACATAGGCCTTGGTCATGATGACGAAATGGAGGTTCAACTCGTTGCTGGTGTTGAAGGGGGGAGCGGCGAGCGGGCGCTGCAGACGCTGCAGGGCCCCGGCCACGACCTGAATTTCGCGCGCGATGGCGGCCGCATCGCTCTGCTGCGGGTAGGACGCATCGACCAGGCGGAACGAGGGTTTCTTCATCGGGCTGACCGGATCGGTTGGAAGGGCATGGCCGGGCCCCGTGGGAACAGTCCCCTCGGGCCCCGGCCGTTGACGCGGCGGCTCAGGCGGCCCTGACCCCGGCGAGGAACTGCTTGACCTCGGCCGACAGACGTTCGGCCTGACGGGCGAGGTCGGACGAGGCGGAGAGCACCTGGGCGGCGCCGTGGCCGGTCTCTGCGGCGGCCTGCGCGACGGAGGTGATGTTGGAGGAGACCTCGTTCGTGCCGGTCGATGCCTGACCCACGGAGTTGACGATCTCGCGCGTCGCGGAGCCCTGTTGTTCCACCGCAGAGGCGATGGAAGAGGTGGCGTCGTCGATCGAGCGGATGCTGCCGGTGATGCCGGCGATGGCCTCGACCGCCTTGCGGGTCGTCTCCTGGATCGCGACGATCTGCGCCCCGATCTCGTTGGTCGCTTTCGCCGTCTGCTCGGCGAGACCCTTCACCTCCTGAGCGACCACCGCGAAGCCCCTTCCGGCCTCGCCCGCCCGCGCCGCCTCGATGGTGGCATTGAGGGCGAGGAGGTTGGTCTGACCGGCAATGTTCGAGATCATCTCGACGATGGCGCCGATCCGCGCCGCGCCCTGCGACAGTTCGGTGACGATACCGCTGGTAGCATCGGCCTCCCTGACCGCGCCGCGGGCGAGGGCGGCCGAATGCTCAACCTGCCGCCCGATCTCCTGCACCGAGGCGCCGAGCTCTTCGGCCGATCCCGCCACCGCCGTCACATTGGCGCCGGCCTCTTCCGCCGCGCTGGCGACCGAGGTCGACTGAGCAGAGGCCTCCTGGGCGGAGGCGCTGAGTTGGGTCGCCGTCGCCTGCATCTCGGTCGCCGCGGCGGAAACCATCTCGACGATGCCGCCCACCGAGGCTTCGAAACGATCGGCGAGTTCCCGCATCAGGGCCTTCTGGCGCTGCTCTTCCTCGGCCTTGGCCGCCTCCTGCTCGGCGCGCAGGCGCGCCGCCTCGATGCCGTTCGCCTTGAACACCTCCGCGGCGCGGGCGATGTCACCGACTTCGTCCTTGCGTTCCATGCCGGTGACCTTCGCGTCGAACTTGCCATCGGCGAGCTGCGCCAGCGTCGCGTTGATGGCGCGAATGGGCCGGGCGATGCCGAACTGGCCGATGAGGACACCGAGGCCGAGACCGGCGATCACGGCGCAGGCCATGATGATGTAGAGCAGCATTTCCTTGGCGTCGGCGGTGTTCTGGATTTCCTTCGCATAGGCGTCGGAACGGCTGATCAGCAGCAAAGTCAATTCGGTGACGAGCCCGCGTGTGGCGACCATGAGCGGTCGGGTGGCGAGAGCCTGCGCGTCGATCTCCTTCTGCTGATCGGGGGTGATGGTCCCCTGCACCCGGGCGGCGGCGGCGAGGGTCTTCTGCACCGAGGCACGCATGGCCTCGAAGGATGTCTGCACCTTGCGAAGGGAATCCTGCACGGCCTGGGCCTGGGAGGTGCGGACGAATTCGATCCGCTCCCGGGCTTGGGTCATTTCCCGCTCTGCGTCGCCGCTCAGCTCGCGAATCCGCTCCGGGCGGGGGTCGGCTGCGATCAGCAGCTCGATCCGGTTCAACGCCAGAACGTTGATGTTCAGCCGCGACGAAGCGACGGCGCGCTGGGCGGCGCGCGCCGCGAGCTGAGCGTCGCTCGCGACCGTCCGGAGCGCGAGGATCCCGATCGCGCCGACGACGATCATGATGATGTTGAGAAGAATGACGACCGCGAGGATTTTCGGCGTCGTTCGGACTGCACCGAGCGAGAACATGGGGAGGACCTCCTACGTCCTGATCAACGACCGCACGGCCCCCTCTCGGTGCCGCTGCGATGGACAAGCTGGCCATGCGATCGCGAACGCGGGCGAAGTCATCTGGACCTCGCGACCGGGCCATGAGGTCAATACAGACGAACACGCTTAATACTGAGTTAATCTGATAGAATTCGCATTTTGTATATCTGTTCGCATTATGTATTTGATCCAGAAACACGAGAATACAACAAGTAAATTTACGTACAATCGACGGGCGACGCATGCGAATGCGCAAATCAAGTTTGCGCAGATTCCCTTGCGGAAGGCCCCCGCGCCGTGAGACACCGGTTGAAAGGCGTATGAGTTGAAGGCTGTCTTATGTTCCCCCATGAGCTGCTGTTCGGCAAAGCCACGTTTCGCGACAGCGAACAGGCCGCCGACCACATCGGCAGGGCGACCGACTGCAGGATCTCGATCGAGCCCGCCGCTCCTCGTTCTTTCGCTCTGGACGTTCAGTTCGTCTCCAACGGTTCGATCTTCGTGCTGGATTCGTTCAATCACAGCGGCGCAAGGACCTACACCGAGAACGGCGTGCGGTGCGTCGGCATCAGGACCGTCACCCAGGGTGCTTCAGGCATCATTCGGGGAACCGACGACGTCGCCATCACCTCGGGCCAGGGGATGATCTTCGACACCGCGCGTTCGAAAGGACATCTCGCCGCCCGCAATACCCGCAAGCGGCTCGTCCTGCTGTGTTTCGACCGAGTGGCCGAGATGGCGCGTGTGATGATCGACCGCAGCATCGGTGATGACTGGCCATGGGTGCATGTCTTCGATGTCGACAGCCCTGTTGGTCGTGGCCTCGGCGCCCATGTCGAGTCCACGGCCGCCAATATCGAGCTCGCCCACCGCGCGGGACATTCAGTCGGTCATTCCCTGCGGTTGAGCGAGGAGGCCCTGGTCATGTTCCTGCTCGAACATGGCGGCGTGTTCAATGGCCCGGGTGATTGCGAGGGCGTGGCGGCGCCGTCCGCCCGGCAGGTTGAACGCGCACTGGACCTGATCAACGCCATGACGACCCCCCTGACGGTGACGGATATCGCCGCGACCGTCGGCCTCAGCGTACGCGCGCTGCAGCTCGCGTTTCGCCGGAGGCTCGGAGCCTCGCCTCACGCCATGATCAAGCGCGCCCGCCTGCGGCAGGCGCGGGACCTCCTGGAGAGTGGGGAGGTCTCCTCGGTGCGCGATGCCGCTGACCGGCTCGGATTCTCCAATGTGGCCCGCCTGTCGGGCGAGTACCGCGAAGCTTTCGGAGAAACGCCGTTGACGACGTTGAAGCGAGCCTTGGGCGACCCGACGAGGGAGCGGCCGGACGACGGCACGGAACACTAGGAGCCGGAAAAATCGCCGCGCCGGCCTGGCTCAGCGGAAATGCTTCGACAGCTTCAGGCCCTGCGCCTGATAGTTCGAGCCGGCCTGTCCATAGAGCGACCGCGGCCGCTCGGTCATGCGCTCATAGACCAGCCGCGCCACGATCTGCCCGTGTTCGAGGATGAAGGGCACCTCGCGCGAGCGCACCTCCAGCACCGCCCGCGCGCCCTTGCCGCCTGCCGCCGCATGGCCGAAGCCGGGGTCGAAAAAGCCGGCGTAGTGGGCGCGGAACTCGCCCACCAGCGGGTCGAAGGGCAGCATCTCCGCCGCATAGTCGGGCGGGACCACCACCGCCTCCTTCGAGGCGAGGATGTAGAACTCGTCGGGATCGAGGATCATCTCGCCCTTGCCGCGCTCCTGGATCGGCTCCCAGAAGTCGAGCACGTCGTGGGCGGCCTTTCTGTCCACGTCGATGACGCTGGAATGGCGCTTGGCGCGATAGCCGAGCAGCCCGCCCCAGGCCTCGCCGAGGAGGTCGATGGTCACCGCGATTCCGACCGGCCCGACCACGGGCGTGCCAGTGTCGACCAGTCGCTCGGTCTCCTGCAGCACGTTGACCTCGTCGAGCGTCAGCTCGGCGCGGCCGCGGCGGAAGCGGATCTGCGACAGGCGCGAGCCCGCGCGCGCGAGGACGGGGAAGGTCTGCGGCGACACTTCGAGATAGAGCGGGCCCTCGTAGTCGGCGGGGATCGTGTCGAAGGCCTGGGCGCGGTCGAGGATCACGCGGGTGAAGACGTCGAGCCGGCCGGTGGAGCTCTTCGGATTGGCGGTGGCGGAAATTCCGCCGCGCAGCGCCAGCCCCTCCATGAGCTCGACGAGATAGACGCAGCCCGTCTCCAGCACCGCGCCGCGCGACAGGTCGATCTCGTGCAGGGCGACGGCCTGCAGCCGGTCGGCCACGGTGGTGTTCGGACCGGGAAGGAAGCTCGCCCGGATGCGATAGGCTCTCGTACCGAGCCTGAGGTCGAGGGAGGCCGGCTGCACCTGGTCGGCGTCCAGCGCCCGGGCGATGCGGATCTGGCCGCGCGCCACCAGGTCCTCGATCGCCTGGGCCGGCAGAATGCCCTGAACCGTTTCGTCCTGCATGCGCCCCAACTCCGACGAACGAAACGTTCGTCAAAACGAACAAACCGCTTGACGCCCGCCTGCGGCCGCCCTACCACGCTCGCACGACGTGGAGATTTGGCCGGCCGGCTTGCGAACCACGCTAAACAATTCGCTAAAAGGCCGGGCGCACGGGATCAACCCGGCCTCGGCTTTTGCCAGGTCGGGTTCTGTTTTTTCGGGGGACAAGTGTCCCGCCGCCGCGCCACGAGGAGCGATGCGATGAAGAAGCCCTTTGACCCCTCCCGCGTGCGGCCCGCCACCCGCCTCGTCCATGGCGGCACGATCCGCTCCGAGTTCGGCGAGACGTCGGAGGCCCTCTTCCTCACCCAGGGCCACGTCTACGAGAGCGCCGAACAGGCCGAGGCCCGCTTCAAGGGCACCGATCCCGGCTTCATCTATGCCCGCTTCTCCAATCCGACGGTCCAGATGTTCGAGGACCGCATCGCCCTTCTGGAAGGCGCGGAAGCCGCCAAGGCCACCGCCACCGGCATGGCCGCGGTGAACGCCGCCATGTTCGGCCAGCTCTCCGCCGGCGACCACGTGGTGGCCTGCAAGGCGCTGTTCGGCTCCTGCCGCTACATCATCGAGACGCTGCTGCCGCGCTTCGGCGTGCAGTCGACGCTGGTCGACGGCGCCGACCTCGCCCAGTGGGAGGCGGCGGTGCGCCCCAACACCAAGGTCTTCTTCCTGGAGAGCCCGACCAACCCGACCCTCGAGGTCTACGACATCGCCGCCATCGTCGCGATCGCCAGGAAGAGCGGCATCAAGGTCACCGTCGACAACGTCTTCGCCACGCCGATGATGCAGAGCCCGCTCGCCCTCGGCGCCGACTGCGTCGTCTATTCCACCACCAAGCACATCGACGGCCAGGGCCGCTGCCTCGGCGGCGTCATCCTCGGCTCGAAACAGTTCATCCAGGACAACGTCTACCAGTACCTGCGCCAGACCGGCCCGGCCATGAGCCCGTTCAACGCCTGGGTCGTGCTGAAGAGCCTGGAGACCCTGCCGCTGCGCGTCGAGCGCCAGACGGCGAGCGCGGCGAAGATCGCCGATGCGCTGGCCGAGCTGCCGGGCATCACCAAGGTCATCTATCCCGGCCGCAAGGACCATCCGCAATACGAGCTCGCCAAGCGCCAGATGCGCGGCGGCTCGACGCTGATCGCCTTCGAGGTCGAGGGCGGCAAGGCCGGCGCCTTCCGCGTCGCCAACGCGCTGAACATCATCAAGATTTCCAACAACCTTGGCGACTCCAAGAGCCTCATCACCCATCCGCCGACGACGACCCACGACCGGTTCACCCCCGCCGAGAAGCTGGAAATGGGCATCACCGACGGCCTGCTGCGCCTCTCGGTCGGCCTCGAGGACCCGGACGACCTGATCGAGGATCTCGCCCAGGCGCTGAAGACGCTGGAATGGCCGGCCGACGCCAAGATCGTGCGGATTTGAAGGATAGCACGGCGGTACTATCGGGACTTCTGCCCCTCACCCTGACCCTCTCCCCGCAAGCGGGGAGAGGGGGCTACAGCCTCCCGCTTTGCCCGGCACGGTGTAGCTCGGCATGACCGCCGAGGTCGGGTCGCGACGTCGAAGTCCCCCTCTCCCCGCTTGCGGGGAGAGGGTAGGGTGAGGGGCCAGCGACGCTCTGCGAGCGAGACCCTTGCGCCATCACCCTTGCCGGCCCCGCCGCGTGGTGCAAGAAACCACCCATGTCGCTCCTCTCCCTCGCCTCGCGCCTCGCCCGCCCCATCCTCCTCGCCACCGATCCGGAGACGGGCCACAACCTCGCCGTCGCCGCGCTGAAGACCCTGCCGCTGCCCGCCTGTGGCGCGGATGATCCGCGCCTCGCCGTCTCCGCCTTCGGCCTCGGCTTCCCCAACCCGATCGGCCTCGCCGCCGGCTTCGACAAGCACGCGGAGGTGCCCGACGCGTCGCTGCGCCTCGGCTTCGGCTTCGTCGAGGTCGGCGGCGTCACGCCGAAGCCGCAGCCGGGTAACCCGAAGCCCCGCGTCTTCCGCCTCGTGTCCGACGAAGCGGTCATCAACCGCTACGGCCTCAATTCGGACGGCGTCGAGGCCGTCGCTCGCCGCCTCGCCGAGCGCTCGCGCCGCGGCGGCATCGTCGGCGTCAACATCGGGCCGAACAAGGACTCCACCGACCGCGTCGCCGATTACGGCCTGCTGGTGGAGAAACTCGCTCCCCACGTCTCCTATCTCTCGGTCAACGTCTCTTCGCCCAACACGCCGGGGCTGCGCGACCTGCAGCAGGCGAGCTTCCTGGACGAGGTGTTGGCACGCTGCGTCGAGGCGCGCGACGCTGCCGCGCCGGGCAAGCCCATCCTGGTCAAGATCGCGCCCGACCTGTCGCTGGAAGGCCTCGACGACATGGTGGCGGTGAGCCGCCGCCGCGGCATCGACGGCATGATCGTCTCCAACACGACGATCGAACGCCCGGCGAGCCTGAAGGATCAGGCGACGGCGAAGGAGACGGGCGGCCTGTCGGGGCGGCCGCTCTTCGCCCGCTCTACCGCCATGCTGGCGGAGACATGGCGGCGGGTCGAGGGCCAGTTCCCGCTCATCGGCGTCGGCGGCATCGCCTCCGCCGAGGACGCCTATGCCAAGATCGCCGCCGGCGCGACGCTGGTGCAGCTCTATTCGGGCCTGGTGTTCCGGGGTTTCGGCCTCGTCGGCGAGATCAAGCAGGGGCTCGTCCACCGGCTGATGCGCGAGCGCGTCGCATCCGTCGCCGACCTCGTCGGCACCGCCAACGCCGAGTGGCGCCTCACCTGAAGGTGGCGCGCATCAGGCCGGGCATGACGAGGCCGAGGTAGAGTCCGCGCACCGCCTGCATGATGAGATAGGCGATCCACAGCCCGTCATTGCCGTAAGCCGAGAGCAGCCACCACGCGGCGATAAAGGTCGCGGTCGCCGCCAGCATGCAGTTGCGCATGGCGACGCTCCAGGTGGCGCCGATGAAGACCCCGTCGAGCAGGAAGGCCATGACCCCGGTGAAGGGCGTCAGCGCCATGTAGGGCAGGAAGCGCCGCGCCTCGGCCCTGACGGCCTCGGAGGTCGAGACGAGGTCGATGGCCTGGCCGCCGGCGGTGAAGAAGACGGCCGAGGCGAGCGTGCCGAAGACGATGGCCCAGAGGCTCGACAGAAAGACCGCGCGGCGGAAGGCCTTTTCGTCGCGGGCGCCCACCGCCTGGCCGCCGAGCTGCTCGGCCGAGGTGGCGAAACCGTCGAGGAAGAAGGCGACGACGCCGACGAAGTTCATCAGGATGGCGTTGGCGGCCAGCACCGTGTCGCCGCCGACCGCGCCCTGCCGGGTGAAGAAGGCGAAGGACCCGACCAGCAGCGCCGTCCGGATCATGATGTCGCGGTTGATGGCGATGGTGCGGAGGATACGCGCCCGGTCGAGCACGACCCGCCAGGGCACGGCGAAGCGCCAGCCGAGCGAGGACAAGACCACCACCATCCCGACGGCCGCGCCGCCCCATTCGGCCAGCGCATTGGCCGTGGCGGCGCCCGTGATGCCGAGACCGAGGACGGAGACGAAGACGACCGTCAGCGCCATGTTGGCGACGTTGATGACGATCTGCAGCACGAGGCCCGTGACGGTGCGCGCCTGCCCGATGAGCCAGCCGAGCACGGCGAAATTGACGAAGACCGCGGGAGCCGACCACAGCCGGATCGAGACATAGGTGTCGGCCGCCGCGGTGACGGCCGGCGAGGCGCCCATGGCCGTGAAGAACAGGAAGAGCAGCGGCTTCTGCAGCAGGATGAGCGCGAGGCCGAGCGCGACCGCGAGGAGGAGGGCGCGGGCGATGACGGCACGCTTCTCCACCTCGTCGGCGCGGCCGACCGCCTGGGCGGTGAGCCCGATCGTGCCCATGCGCAGGAAGGCGAAGGCCCAGAACAGGACGTCGATGACCACGGCGCCGAGGGCGACGGCGGCCAGCGCCGTGGCGTCGCCGAGCCGCCCGATGGCGGTGGCGCTGACGATGCCGAGCAGCGGCGTCGTCACATGGGCGAAGATCATCGGCACCGCGATGGCGAGCACGCGGCGATGGGTCACCACGGGGGAGGCGGGGAGGGCGGCTGTCACCCTGCCGTTCTAGCCGGGCGCGGCGGGAAATCCAGCGGCTGAGAGGGCAGGGGAGCCATGGGGCGGTCGCGGGACGCGGCGGTGTGATCGGCGGCGCGGGTGTTGCCCCGGCCCCTCACACTTGCCCTCTCCCCGCAGGCGGGGAGAGGGGGACTATGACGCTGTGCCTCTCCAAAGCCGAACTGCCAGTTGGCAGGAACTGGGTCATCGGGTTTGCTCCGAATCTGGACGGCAGGCGCGAAACCCTCTCCCTTCATGGGAGAGGGTGGCCGCGTCAGCGGCCGGGTGAGGGAGGAGCCACATGCCCTCCGCCTTTGCGCGGTCCTTGCGCCGAAACGCGACTGGCATCGAAAGAATTCTCTGGGATGTCCTGCGCAACCGCCGGCTGAACGGCTTGAAGTTCCGGAGACAAGTTCCGCTCGGACCCTATGTGGCCGACTTCGCCTGCTTCGACCCTAAGATCATCGTCGAAGCAGACGGCGCCCAGCACGCCGGCAGCGCCCACGACCAAGCACGGGATGCATGGTTCAGACAGCGCGGGTTTGCGGTCCTCAGGTTCTGGAACCACGAGGTGACCACCAATCCGCATGCTGTGCTCGACAGGATCGTCCTGACTTCGACGCAACTCCCCAGACGGATCAAGGACTCACCCTCACCCGGGGCCTGACGGCGCCACCCTCTCCCATGAAGGGAGAGGGTTATGTGCCCGCCTCACGCCGCGACCGCGCAATTTGCCCGGCCCGCCACCACCTCACCCCTTATGCCCGGCCTCCCAGCCGAGCATCGCCTGCTTGCGGGTCAGGCCCCAGTGATAGCCGGTGAGCGCGCCGGAGCGGCCGAGCACCCGGTGGCAGGGCACGACGAAGGAAATGGGGTTCTTGCCCACCGCCGCCCCCACCGCCCGCGCCGCCGTGGGCCGGCCGATGTGGTTCGCGATGGTGGAATAGGTCGTCGCCTTGCCCATGGGGATGCGCAGCAGCGTCTCCCAGACCCTGACCTCAAAATCGGTGCCGATGAGGCAGACCCGCAGCGGCTGGTCGCCGGTCCAGGCGGCGGGATCGAACACCCGGTGCGCCAGCGGGGCGGTCGCCGCCGCATCCTCGACGAAGACCGCCTTCGGCCAGCGGCCCTTCATGTCGGCGAGCGCCGAAGGCTCGCCGCCCGGTTCGCAGAAGCCCAGCCCGGCGAGGCCGCGGTCGGTCGCCACCACGATGGCGAGGCCGAAGGGCGAGGGGTGGAAGCCGTAGCGCATGGTGAGGCCCTCGGCACCGGTCTTGAACTCGCCCGGCGACATGGCCTCGTGGGTGACGAAGAGGTCGTGCAGCCGCCCCGGGCCGGAATAGCCGACCTCGTAGGCGGTATCGAGGACGCTGGCCTCGTCCCGCAGCAGCGCGCGCGCCGCATCGAGCGTGATCGCCTGCAGGAAGTCCTTCGGCGTCAGGCCCGCCCAGCGGCGGAACAGGTGGTGCAGGTGGCCGGCGGAGAGGCCGACATGGCCGGCCATCTCCTCCACCGAGGGCTGGCGGCGCCAGTGGTCGGTGATGAAGGCGAGGGTCCGGCGGACGACCTCGTAGTCGTCGGCGGCCTCGGCGAGGCGGATGGGGCGGCCGTGCTGTTCGAGCTGGACGACGTTGAGCATGGAAGGGCTCCGGTGACGAACTGGCGCGACTGTGGACCCTCGATGCGCCGGCCTCCACCCGATTTCTGCGGGTGCCGGCGCCCTATTCGGCGATGGCCGCGACCGTTCCCCCGCTCAGCGCGAGGAGATCGGAAAAGCGCGTGCGGAACACGGCGTTCGGGGCGCCGGCCGCCGCCCAGATGGGATCGATCGCGGCGAGGTCGGCGTCGACGAGGACGATCGGCGCCGTCAGGTGACCGACCGGCGCGACGCCGCCGATGGCGAAGCCCGTCACGTCGCGCACCCAGCGGACGTCGGGGCGCTCGACGGCTGCGCCGACGAGGTCGGCCACCTTGCCCGTGTCGACGCGGTTGGTGCCGCTGGCGATGACGAGCACCGGCCGATCGCCGGCGCGGAACACGAGGGACTTGGCGATCTGCGCCACCGCGCAGCCGACCGCGGCCGCCGCTTCCGCCGCCGTGCGCGTGCTGGCGGGGAAGGTGACGATCGTGTCGTCGTGACCCGCATCCCTGAGCGCCCCCCGGACGCGGTCGGTCGATCCTGCCATGTGTGTGGTTCCGTCAGTCGAAATGGGTACGGACCGGGCCTCGCCGGGCCTCGGCCAATGCTGCGGTGAGCGCCTTGCCGAAGCCTTCCCGCTCCACCGGCGGCAGGAAGGTGGCGATGTCGAGCCGCCGTCGTCCCTCGTCGAGGGTGAGGCCGAGCACCTGCCCGTCCTCCTCGTCGCGCGTCTGCTGCAGCCGGGTCCAGGCCGGATTGAACCGCCATTCGCGCGCCCGGCCGTGCCAAGTCACCTTGCGGATGCGGATCTCGGTCGGCGTGACGATGACCTCCTCGAAGGCCCGCGCATGGCGGTAGTTGGCCCGGAAGGCGAGGAAGATGATGATGACGTCGAGCCCGAGGAAGGGCAGGACCGGCCAGGCGCCGATGGAGGTGAAGATCACCGCGCCGACGAGATTGACGGCCCCGACCGCCGTCATGACGGCGATGAAGCCGGGCCAGCCCATGGAGCGGTGCGGCGTCAGCAGCGCCGCGAAGAGGGGAGCCTCCTCGGCGGCGTCGTGAACCGTGGCTGCGTCTGTATTGCCGGTGCTCATCGCCTGCGACTATACGACCTCCATGCGCGCTCCGACCACTCCCAGGAAGTCAGACCGGTCCACCACCGCGAAGGCGCCGCCGAAGCGCCCGGCCAAGGCCATCGCCAATCTCGCCGCGGCGAAGGCCGCCGCCAGGCGCCGCAAGCGTGACGCCCTGACGCGGGAGGAGATCGAGGCGATCTTCTTCCGCTTTCATCAGGTCGAGCCCGAGCCGAAGGGCGAACTGGAGAGCGTCAACGCCTATACGCTGCTCGTCGCCGTGGCGCTCTCCGCCCAGGCCACCGACGTCGGCGTCAACAAGGCGACGCGCGCCCTGTTCAAGATCGCCGACACGCCGGAAAAGATGGTCGCCCTCGGCGAGGAGGCGCTGATCGGCCACATCAAGACCATCGGCCTGTTCCGCACCAAGGCGAAGAACGTCATCGCCCTGTCGCAGCGCCTCATCGCCGAGCATGGCGGCGAAGTGCCGGCCGATCGCGAGGCGCTGGAGACGCTCCCCGGCGTCGGCCGCAAGACCGCGAACGTCGTCCTCAACATGGCCTTCGGCGTTCCCACCATCGCGGTGGACACCCATCTGTTCCGCGTCGCCAACCGCACGGGCCTCGCCGCCGGCAAAACGCCGCTGGCGGTGGAGCTGGGGCTGGAGAAGGTCGTGCCGGACGCCTACCGGCTGCATGCGCACCACTGGCTGATCCTGCACGGGCGCTACGTCTGCAAGGCGGCCAAGCCTGACTGTCCGCGCTGCCTCATTGCCGACATCTGCCGCTTCGAGCACAAGACGCCCGCCTGAGACCCGTGCGGACGCGGCGTGGCCTTGCGTCGTGCCGGCTTTCCCTCGCCGCGGCTTCGCGTAAGATCGCGCCATCAATCGATCCGAGATGGACAGGCATTCGGATCCAGGGAGGAACCGATGAAGAGAACCGACGCCTTTACCCGCCGCACCGTCCTCGCCGGCGCTGCCGCGACCCTCGCCGCACCAGCCGTGGTGAAAGCCCAGGCGCGCACGCTCAAGATCGGCTCGCTGCTGCCGCGCTCCGGCTTCTTCGCACAGGCCGGCCAGTCCATGCACCGCGGCATTCTCGCCGCGCCGGACCTGCTGAAGGAACTGGGCTACAACGTCGAGATCGTCCATATCGACACCGAGTCGAACGCCGACGTCGCCCGCACCCAGGCCGAGCGTGCCATCAACGACGGTTGCCACGTGCTCACCGGCGCCTTCGATTCCGGCCATACCCTCGCCATCGCCCAGGTGACCGAGCAGCGCCAAGTGCCCTTCGTCGTCAACGTCGCGGCCGCGCCCCAGATCACCGAGCAGGGCTACAAGTTCCTCGTCCGCAACTTCCAGACCGGCGGCCAGCTCGTCACCAACGGCCTGCGTCTCATCAAGGACGTGATGGACGCCAAGTCGATCAAGTTCGAGAAGGCGGTGTTCCTGCACGCCAACGACACCTTCGGCACCGCCCAGCGCAACGCCATGGACGCCATCTGGCCGCGGGTCGGCCTGCCGATCGAGCTGGTCGAGAAGATCGCCTATGATCCGCGCGCCCAGGACCTGTCGGTCGAGGTCACCAAGATCCGCTCGATCAATCCCGACCTCGTCATGTGCGTCACCCGCGCCTCCGACGCCATCAAGATGGTGCGGGACATGGTGCGCCAGCGCTTCCAGCCCAAGGCGATCATTTCGCCCGGCTCGCCCGGCTTCTACGACGAGGAATTCTACCAGGCCCTCGGCCCGCTGGCCGATTTCGTCCTCTTCGGCCTGCCCTGGGCCAACCCGAAATCCAGCGTCACCCAGGCCTTCGAGAAGTCTTTCGCCAAAGCGAACCCGAACAACCGCTTCGCCGTGGACAGCTTCAACGCCGGCTTCGCCTTCGAGGGCCTGCTGATCGCCGCCGACGCCTTCAAGCGCGCCGGCACCACCAACGGCCCGCAGCTCATGGAGGCGGTGAAGGCCACCAACATCGCCGATCACGTCATGATCGGCGGCCCCATCACCTTCGACGCCAAGGGCCAGAACCCCAACATCGGCTCGGCCCTGGTGCAGAACCTGAAGCGTGTGCCGACCGTCGTCCTGCCGAAGGACGTGGCCCTGGCCGAGCCGGTCCTGCCGCTGCCGGCCTGGCAGGGCCGGAGCTGACGCAACGTGCCAGGGAGCGCCGGCCCTCGCTGGCGCTTCCTGGTGGTTCAGGCCATGTGACCATCCAGTTGGTCAGGAAGCCTCCATGTCCACCGTCAACCTCGCCGATGCCAAGGCCCATCTGAGTGCCCTCGTCGACAGGGTCGAGGCTGGCGAGAGCGTCGATATCACGCGCCGCGGCAAGCCGGTGGCCCGCCTCGCCGCCATTCCCCGTCCGCGCAAGCCGGTCGATGTGGGGCGGTTGGGTGCCCTGACGGACACGATGCAGCCGCAGGCGGAGAGTGCCGCCGATCTGGTCCGATCCATGCGGGACGGCGACCGCTACTGATGGTCTATCTCGACACGTCGTTCATCGTTGCAGCCCTGTCGCAGGACGCAATGACTCAAGCCGTCCATCATTGGCTGGAGAGCCATGGGACCGAGCATCTTGCAATCAGCGACTGGACGATCACGGAAGTCTCCTCGGCGCTCGCAATCAGGTTGCGGACGGGAAGCATTTCGCTGGATCAGCGTGCGGCTTGCCTGTCCGCCTTCAACGCGATGACCGCCGACAGCCTCGCCACGCTCGCGGTGGAGGCCCGGCATTTTCGAATGGCGGCCGCCTTTGTCGATCAGCAGAAACGCGGCCTGCGCGCCGGAGACGCCGTGCACCTGGCTGTCGCAGCGACCCATGGGCGCTTCCGTTCACGCGCTCGACCGGTGTCTTGCCGAGGCCGGCCCGCTCCTCGGCATACCGACCCGCCTGCTCGCTGCGGCGCCATGACCGGCTGCACGGCGCCCGCTCGGGTTGCTCGCGCCGCGATGTCGCGCTAACTGCGGCTGTCGCCCTCACAGGATCCCCCCGAAACGGCATGTTCTGGTCGCTCTACGCAAACGTGCTCGTCCAGGGCATCCTGACGGGCCTGGTCTACGGCCTGATGGCGCTCGGCCTGTCGGTGATCTTCGGCGTCGTCCGCGTCGTCAACTTCGCCCATGGCGAATTCGCCGTCGTCGCCATGTACGCCGCCTTCGTGCTGTTCCGCTCCTTCGGCGTCGACCCCTTCCTGTCCATGCTGCCGATCGCCATGGCCTTCTTTGTTATCGGCTACGGGTTGCAGCGCGTGCTCATCAATCCCTTCGTGTCGCGCCCCGAGCACGAGCAGTTCATCCTGCTGGTCGGCCTCGCCATCATCCTCGTCAACGGGACGCTGATGATCTTCGGGCCCGACGCCCGCAGCGCCAACCTTCCCTATTCCTTCGACAGCTGGGAGGTCGGCGCGATCATCGTCGACAAGGTCCGCGTCTATGCCGCGCTCGCGGCGCTGGCCGTGGCCGCGCTCCTCTTCGCCTTCTTCCGCTTCACAGATACGGGCGTCGCCATCCGCGCCTGTGCCGACAATCTCGTCGGCGCCGCCGTCGTCGGCCTCGACGTGAAGAAGCTCTACGCGCTCACCTTCGGCCTCGGCCTCGCCTGCGTGGGGGCCGCCGGGGCGCTGATGGTGACGCTCACCGACGCCACGCCCATGATCGCGCCGGCCTTCACGCTGCTCGCCTTCACCATCGTCATCATCGGCGGCATGGGCTCGATGACCGGTGCCATCGTCGGCGGCCTGCTCATCGGCATTGCCGAGGCCATGGCCTCCGTCCTGATTGCGCCCTCGATGAAGACCATGGCCTCCTTCGGCCTCCTGGTCCTGGTGCTGGCGCTCCGCCCGCAGGGCCTGTTGGGAAAGCGCGCATGAGCCCCTTCGCAACTCTCGCCCGCCTGGTGGACGAGGCGCCGCGCCGCGCCCTCGTCCTGCTCGCCGTCTTCCTCGCCGTCCTGCTGGCGGCCCCGGCCGTGCTCGACCGCTACCTGCTCTCGGTCTTCTTCCTGATCTTCTGGTTCGCCACCGTCGGCCAGGCCTGGAACATCATGATGGGCTTTTGCGGCCAGCTCTCCCTCGGCCACGCGCTCTATGTCGGCCTCGGCGGCTACATGGGCGCACTGCTGTGGGTGAAGTTCGGCATCTCACCGGCCGTCGCCATCGTCCCGGCCATGCTGGTGGCCATGACCTTCGGCGCCGTCATCGGCTGGCTCGGTTTCCGCTTCGGCATCGAGGGCGTCTATTTCGCCCTCCTCACCATCGCCTTCGCCGAGGTCGCCCGCATCGGCTTCGACAACTGGTCCTTCGTCGGCGGGGCCGCCGGCTTCTTCATTCCCGTCTCGGCCACGGCGAGCCCCGTGAACCTGCGCGGCGGACCGATGCTGTTCTACTATGTCGGCCTCGCCATGATGATCGTTGCGTTCCTCGTCTGCGCTGCGCTCCGTCGTTCGAAGCTCGGCCATGCCTGGCTCGCCGTGCGCGAGGACGCCGAGGCGGCGCGGGCGCTGGGCATCGACGTCTTCCGCGCCAAGATGGCGGCGGTGGTGCTCTCGGCCGCCATGACCGCGGTGGCCGGCGTCGTCTATGCCTTCTACCAGAACAACCTCTTTCCCAGTCAGACCTTCGACATCGCCCGCTCCATCGAGATGATCCTGGCGCCGATCATCGGCGGCCTCGGCACCCTGTTCGGACCGGTCCTCGGCGCCTTCATTCTCACCCCCCTCGGCCAGACGCTCATCGCCCTCGTCGAGAAGATCGCCGGCCGCGCCATTCCCGGCGTCAACCTCGTCTTCTACGGTGCCGCCCTGATGGTCATCATCTGGTACGCGCCGAACGGCGTCTGGCCCTGGCTGAAGAAGAAGCTCGGCATTCCGGAGGGGCGCGAATGACCACGCTCCTCGACGTCCGCGGCGTCACCAAGCGCTTCCGCGGCCTCACCGCCGTGGATGCGGTCTCCCTCTCCGTGGAGGAGGGCGAGATCTTCGCCGTCATCGGCCCCAACGGTGCCGGCAAGACGACGCTCTTCAACATGATCGCCGGGGCCATGGCGCCCGATGCCGGCTCCATCACCTTCGCCGGCGAGCGCGCCGACGGCCTTCCGCCCCACGAGCTCTGTCGGCGGGGCCTCGCCCGCACCTTCCAGATCGTCCGGCCCTTCCCCGAACTCACCGTCATGGAGAACGCCACGATCGGCGCCATGATGCGCGCGCCTGACATGGATGCGGCCCGCGTCAAGGCCGGCGAGGTGCTGCGCCAGCTCGACCTGTGGGACCGGCGGGACGCCAGGGCGAAGTCGCTGACCCTTCCCGATCGGAAGCGCCTCGAATGCGCCCGGGCGCTCGCCACGGGGCCTCGGCTCCTGCTCCTCGACGAGGTCATGGCGGGCCTCAGGCCGACCGAGGTCGACCGCATCGTCGCCATCCTGCGCGAGGTCAACCGGTCCGGCGTCACCATCCTGCTCATCGAGCACGTCATGCGCGCCACCATGGCGCTGGCGGGGCGCATCCACGTCCTCCACCACGGGGCCACCATCGCCGAGGGCACACCGGAGGAGGTGACGCGCCATCCCAAGGTGCTCGAGAGCTATCTCGGGGCGGAGGCTCTCTAGATGCTGTTCGTCCACGACATCGACGTCTTCCACGGTGACGCCCAGGCGCTCGACAAGGTCTCGCTCGAGGTGCCCGAGCGCTCCATCGTCGCCATCGTCGGCGCCAACGGGGCGGGCAAGACCTCGCTCATCCGCACCATCGCCGGCATGCACCGGCCCGCCGCCGGCATCATCCGCTTCAAGGACCGCGACATCACCGGCCTGCCGAGCCACGAGGTCTGCGACCTCGGCATCGGCCAGGTGGCCGAAGGCCGCCAGGTGTTCCCGAGCCTGTCTGTGGCCGAGAACCTCGCCATGGGCGCCATGATCCCGCGCGCCCGCCGCCACAAGGCGCGCAACCTGGAGCGCGTCTACGCCATGTTCCCCAGGCTCCTGGAGCGTTCCGGCCAGGCCGCAGGCACGCTGTCGGGCGGCGAGCAGCAGATGGTCGCGATCGGCCGCTGCCTGATGGGCGAGCCGGAACTGGTCATGTTCGACGAGCCGTCACTCGGTCTCGCCCCGACCGTCGTGCAGGATGTGCTGCGCACCATCCGCGACCTCGCCGAGGGCGGCCTCACCTGCGTCCTAGTCGAGCAGAACGTTGCGGTGTCCCTCAAGCTCGCCAGCCGCGGCTATGTGCTGGAGAACGGCCGGATGACCCTCTCCGGCACGGGCACGGAGCTCCTCGCCGACGACGGCGTCAGGAAGGCCTATCTCGGGATGTGACCCTCACGCCGCGCCGGCCACTGCTGCGCGCGTCTTCTCCAGCACATGGGCCTCCACCGCCGCCTGGTCGTTCGGCAGGTGCGTGATGCGCTCCTCGCGCGTCATCAGGTCGCCGAGCCAGAGTGGCAGGGCGGGCCGGGTGCCGGTCGCCGCTTCCACCGCGTCGGGGAACTTCGCGGGGTGGGCGGTTGACAGCACGACGGTCGGCACCGCCGGGTCGGCGTCCACCTTGCGTGCCGCCACCATGCCGACGGCGGTGTGCGGGTCGAGGAGATAGCCGGCCTCGCTGAGCGTCGCCTTCATCATCGCGGAGACCTCGGCCTCGTCGGCGCGCGCCGCGCCGAATTCCGCCCGCATGCGGGCGAGCGGCCCCTGGTCGATGGTGAAGCTCTTCGACTGGGCGAGGCCCGCCATCAGCCGTCGCACGGCGCCCGCGTCGCGGCCATGGGCGTCGAACAGCAGCCGCTCGAAGTTGGACGAGACCTGGATGTCCATGGAGGGCGAGGAGGTCGGCACCACGCCCGTCACCTCGTAGCGGCCGGTGGTGAGCGTGCGCGCCATGATGTCGTTGACGTTGGTGGCGACCACCAGTTCGGAAATCGGCAGGCCCATGCGCTTGGCGACATAGCCGGCGAAGACGTCGCCAAAATTGCCCGTCGGCACCACGAAGCGGGCGGCCCGATGCGGCGCGCCGAGGGCGGCGCCGGCGACGAAGTAATAGACGACCTGGGCCACGATCCGCGCCCAGTTGATCGAGTTGACGCCCGACAGGCGCACCCGGTCGCGGAAGGCGTGGTTGTTGAACAGCCCCTTCACGATGGCCTGGCAGTCGTCGAACGTGCCGTCGATCGCCACCGCATGGACGTTCGCCGCATCCACGGTCGTCATCATCCGCCGCTGCACGTCCGACACGCGGCCCTCGGGGAAGAGGATGACGACATCCACCTGGTCGAGGCCCTTGAAGGCCTCCACCGCGGCGCCGCCGGTGTCGCCGGAGGTGGCGCCGACGATGGTGGCGCGCTGCCCCCGCGCCTTCAGCACATGGTCCATCAGCCGCCCCAGGAGCTGCATGGCGCAGTCCTTGAAGGCGAGCGTCGGCCCGTGGAACAGCTCCAGCACCCATTCCGAGGCGGAGAGCTGAACCAGCGGCGTCACCGCGGGGTGGCGGAAGCTCGCATAGGCCTCATCGATCATCGCCTCCAGCGCGGCGGCCCCGATCGTGCCGTCGACGAAGGGGGCGAGCACGCGCTTGGCCACTTCCGGATAGGGCTGGCCCGACAGCGCCGCGATCGCCTCCGGCGTCATGGCCGGCCAGGTCTCCGGCACGTAGAGGCCGCCGTCGCGGGCGAGGCCGGCGAGGAGCGCATCGGGAAAGTTCAGCACGGGGGCGTCGCCCCGGGTCGAGATGTAGCGCATGGCGAAGTCTCCACGGCCCTTGATCGGTGGTCGAGGGGGGCTTAGGCCCCGAGGCCCGCCAAGGCAAGCCCGCGGCGCGGCTGGACCCGCCGTAACCGGCGTGTCACATGGCGCGCCTAGGAGCGGCCCATGACCATTCGCGCGATTCTCTTCGACAAGGACGGCACCTTCGTCGATTTCGACAGGACCTGGGGCCCGGCCGCCTTTCGGGTCATGGACCGCATGGCCCGGGGCGACCGGGGCAAGCTCGACAGGCTGATCCAGGTCTCCCATTTCGACGAGGCGGCCATGCGGTTCCGCCCCACCTCGCCGCTGGTGGCCGGCTCCTCGGCCGATTACGGCCCGCTCTGGGCCATGGCCCTCGGCGTTCCCTTCTCTGCTGCCGTCACCGACGAGATGGACGTGCTCTTCGTCGAGGAGGGCCTCGCCGGCCTCACACCCATCGGCGACCCCGCCGCCGCCCTCGGCGCGCTGAAGGACCGCGGCCTCGTCCTCGGCGTCGTCACCAACGATTCCGAGAACGGCGCCCGCAGCCAGACGGCCCGGCTCGGCATCGACCACCACTTCGACTACATCGTCGGTTGGGATTCCGGCCATGGCCGCAAGCCGGCGCCCGGCCAGATCCAGGCCTTCCTCGACCGGTGGGAGATGGCGCCGGACGAGGTCGCGATGATCGGCGACAGCCTCCACGATATTCACGCGGCCCGGGCCGCGGGGGTCGTCGCCGTCGGCGTGACGTCCGGGCCGCTGGTCCCGGAGAATTTCGAGGCGCTCGCCGACGTGGTCCTGCCCTCGTTCATGGACCTCGCCGGCTGGCTCGACGCGCGCGGCTGAACAGGTTTCAAAGGCTCCGTGCGAAGGCCTCCCCGTCCCGGAGTCCGAGCTCGTATGCGGCACGGATCGCATCCGCGTCCGTCACCGCGAAGCGGCTGGTCAGGATCGGCACGGAAGGGCGGACGACCGTGCGGTTCTCCACCGCGGGCATCGGTCGGCCTGCCCGCGTCGTCAGCACCAGGGTCCGTCCCCCCGCCTTCTCGACCGCCGCGATCCGGTCCACCGGCGGGTTGTCGACGAGGCCGCCGTCGAGGGCCGGCCGGCCGTTCACCAGCCCCACCGGCATGAAGGGCGGCACGGTCGCCGTGCCCATCAGAGCGTCCACCAGCTCCTCGCGGGTCTCCACCGCGTGGGTCGAGATCCAGCTCGCGGTCAGGCCGAGATGACGGCCGGCGCGGGAATGGGCGGCCCCGGTCACCACCTTCTCCACCTGATAGGCCGCTATCGCCGCATAGGCGGCCACCAGGGGCGGCATGAGGGCGGGCGGATGGGTGACCTGGATGTGGATGTCGGGAGCTGCCCGCAGCGCCGCCAGTTCGAGTTCGCCGAAGACCTCGGCGATGAGGTCGCGGTAGAGCCCGCCGACGACGAAGGGGGACCGGCCGCGCAGCAGTCGCCGCCACTCGATCTCGCGCTCGATCCCGGCGCAGGCGTCGAAGACGATGCGGCGCACCCGGTCGCCCTCGCCGATCAGCGAGAAACAGGCCTGGAAGGCGCCCGCTGACACGGCCACGACGAAGCGCGGGCTCTGCGGCCGGACGGCGTTCAGGGCGTCCCAGAACCCGCCCTGCCAATAACAGCGGTTGCCACCGCCGGCGAAGGCGACGGCATCGAAGGAATGGCGGCTCATCGCGCCAGTCTAGGGGCTCGAGGGCGCTGCCGTCGAGGCGCCGGAACACGGCGTCGAAAGGCGGTAAGGATGGGGTTGCGCGGGGCCGAAGGCGCCGCTATACACGCGGCCTGTTCGCGAGGCGGAGTGTAGCGCAGTCTGGTAGCGCACCACGTTCGGGACGTGGGGGTCGCAGGTTCAAATCCTGCCACTCCGACCAGCGGAGGCCTCTGGGCCTCCGTGGCATCGTGAACGAAAAAGGGCGGCCCGCGGGCCGCCCTTTTTTCGTGGTCGCCCCTGCCGTTGATCGTGGTCGAAAGTTGCGTTCCCGGGGATGTGGCCACGCGGGTCCGACCTTGCCTGCCGCCGCAACCATCGGTCGCACACGCGACAAATGCCTGAAAGTGCTATGGTTTGTAGGAGAGAATTTTCTTCTACCCGTCCTGAACATTAACATGTCGTTCACCCAAGGGAGCCTAGCCTCGCGCCGTCTTACGTAGCGTCATGCGCAACATTTCGCCAGTCCCGAGGTGCCCCGTGGTCAGCAGCTCCTGTCCGCCAACCAACATTGTTCCGCTCTTCGGCCGCGCGCCGCGCGCGCCGCAGGAGGCGCTGGCCCGTGCTCAGGTGGTCCGGGCCTTCGCGGAGGCGACCGCCAGCCTCGGTCGGGCCGCCGAACTGATCGACGAGGGGAATCTGGAACCTGAGACCAAGCTGGTTCTCGTGCGCGGCGTCAAGGAACTGGTCATCCGCACCTTCGGCGTCAACACGGCCTTCATGGAGGCGGAGGCAGAGACGTTCCGGATGCGCCCGGGTCAGGCGGCTCTCGCCTGCGACTCCGGTGGCATGGCGCCCTGATCATCCGCCGTCGGCTCGTCCGGAGGAACCCGTCGGTGCGCGCCGCGTTGGTTTTCCAGCTTACAGGAGAAACCGATGGCGGACGACGAGACGAAACTGGTCGAACCCGATCGCCGGCAGAAGCCGCCGCCGCGCGAGGACTCGCCGGGTTCGCAGGTGCTGAACGCCGACACTGCCCGCACCGCGCCGATCGGCAAGCCGGTGCTGTGGGTCCTCATCGCCAGCCTCTGTGCCGCCGTCTTCGTGCTCGGCGCCTATCTGACGATCTGGTCCTCGACCGTTCCCTAGAGGCCTCAGGCGGAGACGAGCCGCCGGATCCCCGGATTGGCCGGAGGCGGGGCGACCCGATACTCACCGCACCAGTCGCTGCGGGCGACGGACGGCCAACGCGCCGTTCCGTCGTCGCGTGCCGTGGGCGGATGGGCGCGGCAGACGCCGCCCGTGCGCGGTTCGAAGAAATTCCGGCAATTGCCACACATTTCGGCCATGCGACGCCTGCTCCCTCGATCTCGAGGTGAGCTTTAGCGCAAGGCTCCTTACCTCAGGGTTTCCATCAGGCCTGCGAGCAGGCGCGCCCGCGGCAGGATGGAGGACACGAGGCCGTGCTCCTCGAGAGTATGGGCGCCGGCGCCGTCGATGCCGAGGCCGTCGAGCGTCGGCACGCCGAGCGCAGCGGTGAAATTGCCGTCGGACCCGCCACCCGTCATGGGACAGTCTGCGAGGTCGAAGCCCACCGCAAGAGCCACCTTCTGCGCCCGCTCCAGCATGTCGGCGATCATCGCCGTCTTCGGATAGGCGGGCCGGTTGATGCCACCCTCGATGGTGAGCGTCACGTCGGGGTCGACGCTCGTCAGGCCGCGGATGCGAGCGACCATTTCCTCGCCCACCGCCGGATCCGGCACGCGCAGGTCGATCTCGGCGGTGCAGGTCTCCGGCGTGACGTTGGCCGCCGTGCCCCCCTTGATCAGCCCCACCGTGGTGGTGATTCCCCGGGCGTAGTCGGTCATGCCCTCGACGGCGAGGATCTGGTGCGCCATCTCGCGGATGGCGCTGCGGCCGTCCATGTGGCGCGCACCGGCATGCGCCGGGCGGCCGTGGGTTGCGATGGTGAAGCGGCCGACGCCCTTGCGCGCCGTGACGATGCGGCCGCCGTCGCGGGCGGGCTCGGTGACCAGCACATAGGCGGCCCTGGACGCCTCCTCCTCGATGATCGCACGCGAGGTGGGGCTGCCGACCTCCTCGTCGGGCGTGAAGAGGAAGGTGACCGGACGGGCGGTCGGCACGCCGGCGCGGGCGAGCGCGCGATATCCGGCGACGGCGAGATAGGCGCCGCCCTTCATGTCGTAGAGCCCCGGCCCGTAGAGGCGGTCGCCGTCGCGGCGGAAGGGCAGGCGGCCCGTCAGCGTGCCCTTGGGATGAACCGTATCGATATGGGTGAGGACGAGGATCGGCTTCTCGTTGGAGGGCTCGGCGGTGGAGACCTTCAGCACGCCTCCATAGCCGCCCTGGCCCTCGCGCCGCTCCATTACCACCGGCAGGCCGTCGAAATCCTGTTCGACCGCATCCAGCACGGCCTCGATGCCGCCGACGTCGTAGGTGGGGCTCTCGATCGTCACCCAGCGGCGGATGCCCTCGATCACCTCGTCCTCGTGGAGGGGAACGGTCGCCGCCTTGATGCTCATGTCAGTCACCTATCGCTCGCGCTGGGCCCGGCGCGCCGCCGTTCGCATCTCGTCCAGGGCGGCGATCACCCGCCTGGCGTTGACGCCGAAGTCCTGGCGTCCGTAGCGCGACGCCGAGCGCATGTCGATGCGGGACCTGCCATTCACCGAGCGAATTCGGATGACGATGTCGTCGCGGAAGCCGAGCAGCAGCGAGCGGGTCACCATCTCGACGCGGCCCTCGCGGTCGGGGCCGCGATAGTCCACCTGGTCCAGCACGGTCCAGCGGCGGTCTTCGACCAGGTCGGAGACGATGGTGTTGATGCTCTCCGCCGGCAGGTCCACCTCGATCGGGCGGATCTCGGGATAGAGCCGGCGCTGCATCGGAGCCAGTTGCTGGGCATAGGCGACGGGATTGGCGGTCGGAGGCCGCGCCATGGCCGCGATGGCGAAGCCCGGCGGATCGGCGAAGTCGGTGGTGATGTCGGGCATGGCCGGCAGACGCCAGCCGATCGCCACGAGGGTCACCGGATAGGCGGTCGCCGCAAGGCCCAGCAGCGCCGCCGCCGCAGCCTGCCGCGCGCCGCGATAACCCGTCACCCAGATGATCGCGCCGGCCGCCACCGCCGCGAGGAGGCCGAGGCCGGCAATGGCGATGCCGATGGCGAGCGCCACCACGGCCTGCAGGCCGTCCAGCCAGTCGGAGCGCGCCGCCACCACCGCCACCAGCATGACCGCGAGGCCGGCCAGCACCAGCCTGAGGCTCCACACCGCAAGGCGCGAGTTCGGTTCCACCAGGGGGGCACGGCGCATGGTCGGGGTCCGCCTCAGCCGGTGGTCTGGCAGATGGCGCGCAGCGCCTGCCACTGGTCGGGCGACAGCGCCGGGGCCAGCACCGGTCGGTTCTGCGCCAGGCGGCGGATGGCCGCCTCGCGCTCGGCGCTGGCCGGGTGGCTGGTCAGCCAGTTGAGGGCGCCTGGCGGGCCGCCGCCGGCCGTGCCGAAGAAGCCGGCGAGCCCTTCCGGATTGCCGCCGCCCTTGAGCATGAGGTCGACGCCGAAAGCGTCCGCCTGGCGCTCCGCATCCCGCGAGAAGGCGCTGGAGAGGAGGGTGCGCGAGGCGAGGAGAATGGCCGTGCCGCCGGCGAAGTCGCCGAACACCGTGCCGAGCAGGAAGCCGAGGCCGCCGCTCTGGATCGCCGATTGCAGGCCGTGGCGAAACTTGACGTGGCCGATCTCGTGGCCGAGCACGCCCGCCACCTCGTCCGGCCCGCGCGCCTTCTGGATGAGCCCGCGCATGACGTAGATGTAGCCCCCGGGCAGGGCGAAGGCGTTGACCATCGGATTATCGACCACCACGACCTTCAGCGGCACGTGGAGGTCCGCGTGCTTCTCATAGCGGGCGACGAGTTCGGCCAGCGCCGCGACGCCGGCCGGCGCGGTGCAGATCTTCATCCCCGCGGGGCCGCCGAACTCGGCGCGGATCTGCGGGTCCATGGCGGCGCCGAGGCGCGCCTCCACGCTTGCCGGGACGAGGGGAGCGATGCGCCCGGCGATGGCCGGCAGGCCCCAATAGGCGAGGCCGAGCAGCGAGACCACGGACGCCAGCGCCCAGACCACCACCGCGCGCCGTTCCTTGCGCGAGCCGGCGGCTCCGGTGAGGGTGAGCGGCGCGCGGGCCGACAGCTCGGCGGCGACGGCGGCATCCTCGATCTCCAGCCGCGGCTCGGCCGTGGAGCCGGGCTCCAGCCGGGTGACGGCGAGGCCGGTCCCGCGGAAGCCCTCGATGCGGCGGATGTCGGCATAGGGCCAGGTGGTGAGCAGCACGCCCTCGCGGGAAAAGATCGCCACGCCCTGAGGGTGCAGCGAGATCTCCACGTCCCGGCGGCGGCTGACGATCCCGTCGTAATAGGTGGCGCGGACGCTGGGCATCAGGCGCCGAACCCGAAATCGACGGCGTCGCCGAGACTGTCGCCCATGGCGGAGGCGTCGACATTGTTCGCCGTGACGCCGTCGAGGGCCGAGAGGTTCAAGACGCTCAGCGAGGCGAGCCGCGCCCGCTGCAGCCTGAGGTCGATGACGAGCTGCTTGGCGATCCACAGCGTGCCGATGACGAGGATATAGGCGAGCGCCAGCACGGCGATGCCGGTGATGCCGGTGGCGGGGGATTCGAAGTCGAGATTGCCGCGGGCGAAGATCGCCGCCGCCAGGCCGCCGAACAGGATGGCGCCGGCCACCGCCACCAGGAGGAGGATCCCGAGCAGGGCGATGCAGCCGAGGATGTAGACCCGGTAGGAGCTGCCGATGGTGAAGCTGGACGCCAGCGCCGCGCCGCCGATGCGGGTGCCGTTCATGCGCCAGCGATAGACGACGGCGGAGAAGGCGGGGAACAGGAGGATCGGGATGACGACGGAGATGATGCCCGCTCCGGTCAGCGCCGCGATCGCCAGGCCCGTGGCGGACTGGCGGCTGACGGTCCCGTCGCCGACGGCCGCGAAGAGGTCGCTCCAGACCCGCGGCGGGATGGAGAGGAGGACCGAGCCGATCATCAGCGCCGGCAGGCCGAAGGCGAGGAGCCAGATGAGGATGCCGCGCTTCATCAGGTCGCCGGCCGTGCCGACGAAGTCGCCCTGCGCGTCGCCGTACCAGGTCTGGCGCATCTTCAGGCGCTCCATGATCGCCGCCGCCCAGGGAAAGGCGAGGCCGAGCGACAGGATCACCAGGAGCCAGAGCCCGAAGGCCTTGAAGGCGTAGGACCAGGCCGAGCCGGTCATGCGCAGCCTGAGGCCGCGGAACGAGGTGCGGGTCAGCCGGTAGCGGCGGCCGGCATAGACGGCGAACTGGCCGAGCAGCAGGTAGAGCACGAAGACCACGGCCGAGACGACGAATTCGGCCTGCGGCAGGCCGAGCAGCACGAAGAACGAGGCCGCCTGGATCGGCACCAGGATGGCCAGCGCGATGAGGAAGCCCTTCAGGAGCTCGATGCCCCGGCCTGTATAGGCGATGCCCTCGCGGCCGACGAAGCTGTGCGACCAGTAGTAGCGGCGCACGTCGGTGATGAACCAGAACCGGTAGATGCCGAGGGTGACGACCTGCAGCAGATAGCCCTTGACGAGGAGGCCGAGCAGCTCGCCGGCGAGGCCGGTGAAGGCCACCGGCGTCGTCGCGGCGGCGGGTGCCACCCGCGGCACCGAGGTGGCCGCCGATCGCTGCAACTGCGCCTGTTCGGCGGCGGCCATGGCCGCCGCGGCGGAGCGCGGTCCCCAGGGTCCGGGCGGGGCGGCATCGGTCATCGCGGTCTCCGGCGGCGGGCGTCGCGGCATGGTAGCGCCGCCGGCGTTGCAATGCCACGCCGGCGCACCCGCCCCTTCGTTGCGGACCGGTCAGGCCGGGAAACGATAGGCCTTGAACTGCTCGCGCAGGGTGGTCTTCTGGATCTTGCCCGTGGCGGTGTGCGGAATCTCGTCCACCACCACCACGTCGTCCGGCATCCACCACTTGGCGATCTTGCCCTCCATGAAGGCGAGCAGCCCATCGCGCGTCGGCGTGCGGCCGGCCTTCGGCACCACGATGAGCAGCGGCCGCTCGTCCCATTTTGGATGGACGACGCCGATGACCGCGGCCTCGGCCACGTCGGGATGGCCGACGGCGAGGTTTTCCAGGTCGATGGAGGAGATCCATTCGCCGCCGGACTTGATGACGTCCTTGGAGCGGTCGACGATGCGCATGTAGCCGTAGGGATCGATCGAGGCGACGTCGCCGGTGTCGAAGAAGCCGTCGGCGTCGAGGATCTCGCCGCCCTCGCGCTTGAAGTAGGAGCCGGCGACCGCCGGCCCGCGCACCATCAGGCGGCCGAAGGCCTTGCCGTCGCGCGCCAGCTCCTGACGCGCGTCGTCGACTATCTTCATCTCGACGCCGAACGGCGGGTGGCCCGTCGTCTCCTTGATGTCGAGCCAGGCGTCCCCCGTCAGGTCCGCATATTCGGGTTTGAGCGAGCACAGGGTGCCGATGGGGCTCATCTCCGTCATGCCCCAGGCATGCATGACCTCGGCGCCGTAGACGTCGCGGAACTTCTCCGTCACGGCGCGCGGGCAGGCCGAGCCGCCGATGATCACCTTGGTGAGGTCCGGCAGCATCTGCCCGGTCTTCTCCAGCTCCTGCAGCAGCATCAGCCACACCGTCGGCACGGCCGCGGAATGGGTCACCTTGTAGGTGACGAGGAGCTCGGCGATCGACGCGCCGTCCATCTTGGCGCCGGGCATCACCAGCGAGGTGCCGGCCATGGGCGCGGTGAAGGCGAGGGACCAGCCGTTGGCGTGGAACATCGGCACCACCGGCAGCATCACGTCGCGCGACGACAGGCCCAGCATGTCGGGCGCGTTGCACATCAGCGAATGGATGACGTTGGAGCGGTGGGAGTAGACGACGCCCTTCGGGTTGCCCGTCGTGCCGGAGGTGTAGCACATGCCGGCGGCGGTGTTCTCGTCGAAGCTCTTCCAGGCGAAGTCGTCGTCGACCTCGTTCAGCCAGTCCTCATAGGCGACCGCGTTCTTCAGGCTCGTCTGCGGCATGTGCGCACCGTCGGTGAGCACCACGAAGCGCTCCACCGTCGGCAGCTTGTCGGCCAGCTTCTCCATCAGCGGCACGAAGGTCAGGTCCACCAGCATCATGCGGTCTTCCGCATGGTTGGCGATCCAGGCGATCTGCTCGGGGAAAAGGCGCGGGTTCAGCGTGTGATAGATGGCGCCGATGCCGGTGATGCCGTACCAGACCTCGAGGTGGCGCCAGGTGTTCCAGGCCACGGTGCCGATCCGGTCGCCGAGCTTGATGCCGTCCTTCTCGAGCCGCTTGGCGACGCGCAGCGCGTTGCGCCGGATGTCCGAATAGGTCGTCTCGACGATCGGCCCCTCGATGGAGCGCGAGATCACCTTGCGGCCGCCGTGATAGAGCCCCGCATGGTCGATGATCTTCGGGATCAGCAGCGGCCAGTCCTGCATCAGACCGAGCATGGTTTCCTCCGGGCATGTGCGGGCCGGCCCGAACGCCGGCCTCTGTCGCGCGGAAACCTAGTGCAGGAGGGCGCGCGCCGTCCACTGCCGACCCCTTGGCCGTTCGGCGGGGCGGGGACGCCGGCACCGGGCCCGTTGAACCCGGCGGATCACATCGCTATGGTCCGCCCGCCTGCTTCGCCCCCGGCGCGGCGGCACGGCATTGGGTCGTCGTCTAATGGTAGGACTCGGGTTTTTGGTACCCGCTATCTAGGTTCGAATCCTAGCGACCCAGCCATTTCCATAAGTGTATGAAATATATAATAATTTTTTGAAGACTGTAGCAGTGAAATGTAGCAGTGCGCCGCGGCATTGGCGGGAAGGGCCAACCAATTTAGGGCCGTTGCAGGAGACTTACTCTTCGTGCCTAATCGCGTGCGGAGGGCACATGAAATGAAAGAACCACCCAAGGATTCTAACGCTGTTATCGCCTGTATAATTCTTGCGATAGCGTTCTTGCTCATTGCGGCAGCAATCGCCGCCAATGCACCTAGTCAGTTCAGCGATCCCATGGGACGGATGGCGACGCTATACACTGCGGGAGTTGTCGCGGGTGGCGCATTCCTGCCTGCGATATGCGCAATCCTGTTCTATTATTTACACCGGCTTACGCTCATAAATTACGCTGTCCTGACCGCGATCCGAGAGGCAGAACACGTCCGAAATCGCCAGATGGAACCGGTCGAGAAGCTGGCAGCGTCACTGGCCGCCAAGCACGGCCTTTAGGTTATCCGCCGCGCCGGGAAAGCGGCGCGGCGAGCAGTCCTTCGGCCATAGGCTATGACTACCGGACCAGTTCGCGAAGAAGCTGTCGCGCAAGCGCCTCAGGCGGCATGCCGCCGACCTGAGTGGTCTTTTCCTCGCCATCGTAGGTCACGGTGAGCACGTCGTGCTCGACCCTGTATCGGCCGTGGACGCGACGATCACTAACTTCGAAGCTGATGTCCTTCCAGACAGCCTTGCCCATCACGCAGCCTCCCCTGTTGCTAGAAGCCGGAATCGTGGGGTGATCAGGCCAGCCGCGTTGGCACGACGGCAGACGATGTAGCTCGCGACTGGTCCCTTGCCAGCTTTCCAGAGGCGGACATCGGTCCGGCTGGGACCATCGATGACTTCTGAAAGAACCGCAGATGCGTCCACCAGCGACGCAGATTGGCTCCGGTGATAGGCGCGCATAGCGCGTGGGATAAGGTCCATAAAGGCACCTCCGTTTGAGTTGGGTGAGGTGCAGGGCGTAGGAGCCCTACAAACTACTCTATAGCGATCCGTCACAGGTTTCGTGCCGAATAGACCATCGACACCGGCGCAGGCGCGGACCGGAAGAGCACGAGGTGATCCGCGAGCGGCCTGTCGCTAGCGACGGTCGCATTGCCGGTGATGGCATCCACCGTGACGAGAAGTCGCCCGATTAGCGGGTGTGCTGCCTCGAATGCGTCGAGGCGCTCTGAGACGCGCCGGGTGACGGTTGAGCATTCGAGGATGAGGGCGAGGTCATCGCCAGGGACGAGTTGGAAGTGCATTGGATCCCCTCGGTGTTAGTGACCGGGGGATCGTGAGTCGTAGTTCCAATATCGTCCAATGAATTTCTGAGGTGAAATAACGCGTTACTTACTTATGCCAAGTCCTGATAGCCGGGACGAGACCGAAGCTCAATAATATTCGCCACCATTTCCGCGATGCTGCGGCCATGAAGCTCAAAATTGACGGCAATGTCCTCAATCTGAGCACCGGTATAAGCATAAGCATAGATGTCCAGTAGACCCTCTTCACCCTTGCTGTCGTCGAATGTAAAAGGGAGCTCATACCGCTTCGAGTTGCGGTCACTCGGCATCAGATAATATCCAAAGTCGCGGTCATTTATTGTCTTACTGGTAGCAACTCCGTGGGCTATATCGTTCCGGAGCTGAGAATAGCTGACTGTTAAATTGCATATCCGGGTGATCGATGCAGCAACATCCTTTTGATTGGCAAAAACATATTCGGCAGCCTTCACTATCATGTCGCGCTTGGTCGCCGCAGGGATTACTACGCCATAGGCACGCGCGGCAGCTTCGGATCGGGTTCCAAGAATCTGCGCGAACAGAACCGCCTGCCGCCACTCAAGCCGCTCCCAAGTCGTAAGCGCGATCCCCACTGCCCGGAATATCCGTTCCGGCGATGCGTCGCCCATGGGTAGGCGAGCCGGACGATCGTAAGGCTTAGCCTCTTTAGCCATTAGGCTTCCTCCTGCGCTTGCAGGACCGATAGCCTATCGCGCCCATACAGAGCCTCAGCACGCCGCTTGATAGTCGGGGACGCAGAGACACCGCGCTGCCCAACTTGCTGCCGCACGGCCTCGTTGTTGCGGACGCAGTAGGTGCCCCAGCCGCCGTCGCCGTGCTCACCAATCCAAACTTGGCGCTTCTCTCCCCGTCTATGGGTCCAGCGTCCACCGGCTCTCTTCAGGGCCTTCCGGACGCGGTCGCTGTCCTGCCAGCTGGCGATGATGCCGCCCTGAAGATGAAGCCTGCCGTCGTCGTCAATGTCGAGGGCGCACCAGAAATCCATGGCCTGCCCGAACTCAGCCTTCAGGGCATCGCGGACACGATCCCGGAGGACAGTGAAGGCACCCTTCGCAGAGCCCTCGGCACGCGCAATCACATCAGGGCTGAAGTTGACGACGAAGGGCACGCCCCCGGCTTCACTCACTGACTGCTGCCAGTAATGGCTCTTGAGGACCGGGGTCGCCTTCTCCCAGAGAGGGGGATGCTTGTGGTCCGGGAACTGTCGCTTGAGATAGCCTTTGACCTGGGGTGTCAGGTATCGAGCCTTGAGGGCTTTGATGCGCTCTAGGAGGTCTGGGTCTGGGGTGTGGAGAGAGAGGGGTGAGGGGGCTTTAACTGAAGTCGCGCGAAACTCTTGCAGCGCCTTTCGGCGGCCCAAGTCTTTCAATTCGCTGAGGAAATGACGGTCGCGACGGGACGATCGGCGGGTGCGTTTTTCGGCAGTTTTGGACCGCACCGGGAGCGGTGAAATCTCGCTGGCAGCGGGTGCTGAAGCGCCGTCTCGGTCCGGCTGGTCAAGCTGATCGATTTGCACGAACAGTAGCTCGCGAGCTCGCCGCTCATCATCGTCGCTATGGCTGCTGTAGACGAACGTCTCGTCTTTTCTTTGCGAAACTCCGGGGATTCCGCTATAATCAAACTCATCGAGTGGCATTGCTCGATACCTTTCAAAACCTAATCTGCCCCACGCTTCGGCGTGGGGCTTTTTTGTTATCCCTATTATAGCATGACAGTGCAGGTGGATGTGGAGAGAGTTCTCAGCATCTCGATATTCAGCGCCGCAACGTGCGAGCATGCGTGATGCGATTCGAGAGGCACTTCAGATGCTCACAGCAGAGCAAAAGGCACTAGTCAGGCAAATTCAGTCGATTTTTATGCCAACGGCAACCCGCAAGCGAGCCGAGGCAAAAGATGCGGGACGAAAACTGGTCCACTACACAAGTGCCGCCAATGCCCTCAACATCATCCGGAACCGTCGCGTATGGATGCGGAGCATCTATGCTATGAATGACTTCAGAGAGATCGAACATGGCTTCGATCTTCTGAATGAGTCTTTAACTGCGAAGAAAGACGAGCTTTTTGCGGCGCTTGATGAATGCTCGGTCGGCGTCGGTAAAATGACCGTCGACTTGTTCAACTCCCACCTGCCCGCGATCCGGCGAGGCACCTACGTTGCTTGCATGTCGGAACACCTTCCAGAGGAAGATGGGCTTGGTCGGCTGTCAATGTGGCGGGCCTATGGTAGCCAAATCGCAGGAACGGCGCTCGTCATCAATGCTGACCCCATGTATATTGAAGACGATATCGGTTTAATGTCCAACCCTGTTCAATATTTTTCTCAGAAAGAGGCAAAAGACGAGATAGAAGAGGTCATATCAAATATAATACTCAATAAGTCTATGCTGAAAGACGCGGGTCAAGCAACCGTCATGCAGGGGCTTTTTGCATGCTTTCTCAATATGACTATCTGCACGAAGCATCCCGGTTTCGCTGAAGAAAGAGAGTGGCGGATTATGCACTTGCCCCAACTCTGGCCAAGCAAGGCTACAGAGAGGAGCGTCGAGGTCATCAATGGCTATCCCCAGATCGTATACAAGATCATAATGGAGGATAACGCGGAGATCGGTCTAACTGGGGTGACGCCAGACAAGCTGATCGACCAAGTCATCATCGGTCCCTCGCGGTTTCCATTGCTACAATATGACGCAATGGTGCTTGAGCTAGAAAGTCTTGGTATGGAAGATCTGAAGGAGAAAGTGCGTGCCTCAGATATTCCCTTGAGGACCTGAGTCGAATTTCGCTCGGCTAATTGAACGACTGCCGCAGCGTCGCGGTGACGGTGTGGGGCGCGCCGCGTGTGCGCGACCACTCCTTGCAGGTCACCTTGATCCAGGGTCCGGTCGTCGTCTCGCGCCACCAGAACGGCGTCGTGCCCTTCTGGGTGCGGAAGAACGTCACGATTGCATCGGCCTGCGCCGTCGTGAGGACGTCCCACTTCAGGCGGAAGACGTCGCGCATGTGATTGAGCCCGTCCGGCGTCGGCTGGGAATAGCCGTCACCGAACTCAGCATCGAGGATCTTCAACTCCGGGGTGTTCTCGGTGCCCGGAGAGGGAGCGGGAACGGGCTGGAAATAGGCGAGTGTCATGACCCCCTCACAAGCGCCCGTGGGCTTCGATCAGGCCGTTGGGCTTCAAGGCCTTGATCAGCTCTTCCCCGACAATGGCGCGGATGCCGTTGATCATCTCGCGGCTCGTCCGCTCGGCAAGGTCTTGGTTCTGCTGAGGCGTGCCGCCGTTGGCGGTGACCGTCACGACGGGGGAAATCGTGACGTTGGCCCCGCTCGCGTTAGCACCCGTAAAGCCGCGTGCAGGGGGCGACGGAATGGCAGGAACAGGGATCGCACCGACGCTTCCGCCACCGGCATAGCCGGGCACGCCTCGACGGATCGCCTCAAGGTTCTTCACGCCGATGCGGGCGACGGCTTCCTGCGGCAGGACATATTCGCCGCGATGGACGATGCCCGCCGGCTCATACTTGCCGCCGTTGCCCGTATATCCGCCTTCGGAAAATCCCATCAGTTTCGAAAAGATGCCGGACAGAGAGCCGAACAGGCCTCCGCCGCCAGCGGGCTTGAAGATCGCGTCGAACGCAGCGTTCAGGGCAAGGCTTGCGAGGCGATTGCCGAGACTGCGAAGGGCCTGATCCCAGCTCTTCGTTCCGAGAACGACGTCGACAAGCTCGTTCTTGGACGTGCTGTAGAACTCCTCTGCGGCCTGCTTCGCGCGCTCATGGCCTTCGGACACGCGGCGTAGCGCATCGGCCTGCCTGCCATACTCCGTTGCAACCGCTGCGATGGCGCTGCGCTGTTGTTCTGACAGCGAGATATTGCGCCACTGGGCATCGCCGTTTGATCTGGCCGTGTCTTGAAGCCGCCGCAGCGTCTGCTGCTCCAACTCAAGCTGCATGCGGCGGCGCTCTTGTTCCTCATAGCCCTTGCCGACCGTCTCGCGCTCAAGAACAAGCATGGCAATGCGGTCTCGGATTGCCTGAACCTCGCGGTTGAAGCTGTCATCCGTCGTGCGCCGCTGCCGCGTGCTGGTCCTGCCGCCGCCTTCGCCGCTCCGGCGCTCGTCCGCTGCGATCTCGGCTTGCGCCATCGACCGAATTTCGCTCTCGCGAAGCGTAACGCCGCCCTCATTCGCCTTCTTTCTGATCTCCGCAATCTTCGCCTCGAGCGTCACCTGTTCGCTGGTCAGCGCGTTGCGTCGTTCTGCCTCGGCTCGGAACGCGCGCCCCGCCTGAGCCATTCGCTCATAGGCGGACATCGACTCGTTCTCGGAGCGGCGGAAGGATGGCCCGCCGCCGAGCGCTCCAAGCGCCGCTGCGGCTTCATTCGTCACGGCAACCTGCTTGCGCAGTGCTGCGATGATCTCATTGATCCGATCCACCAGCGGGCCGGGGTTCAGACTGCGGCCCAACGCCTCTAGAGCGTCCGCAGCCGTCTTGCTCGTCTTCTCCCCGCTCTGAAGCTCTCGGTCCAACTGCTTGAGCTGTTCGACCTGCGCAGGCGAGATGAACTGCCGCATCGAAAAATCGTCAACCAGACGGATGAAGCCGGAAAGCTGGCGTTGGGTCTGGCGTTCGGTCTGCTCGGCAACCTGCAAGCCGGCAAGCAAGGCGCTGCGCTGGGAGGCCACAAGACGCTGAGCGGCATCGACCGTCGCGTCGCCTGTCTTTTTTGCCGCCTGCTCGACCCGGAGAAGCGCGGCCTCGTAAGCCTTCGCTCCCTCGGTCGCCTTCGCGGACGATGAGCCGAACAGGACCAGCGAACCGACCAGCGCACCGCCGATGATGAGACCAAGAGGACCGGCAGCGGCCCCAATGCCGGCAATCGCCGCCTTGGCGGTGCCGGTCGCTGTGCCCACGGCCAGAGCGACGGCGAGTGCCGAACGCAGGCTGGCAACGAACTGGATCATTCCGGCCGTGCCGAGAGCGAGAGAGGCCACCATGGGCGCGATTGCACGGCCGACAAGAGCACCGCCAATCACGGCCGCGACCTTCAGCACAATGTCTGCGGTCTGGCCGAAACTATCAGCGAGCGAGTTCAAGCCCTGGGCGAGACGCTGACTGGCACCAAGGCTCTCATCCGTCTCGCCAATGTAGCGGGTCAGTGCGTTGGTGATCTTGGTGTATGCCTGCCCGATCGTCTGGGATGAATTCGCGGCCATGGCCTCGATAGATCCCATCCCTTCGATGAAGGCGCGGAAGAACTCGCGGTTTGTGACCTTACCTTCGTTGACCAGCTCTTTCAGCTTGGCCACCGATCCGCCAGCCGAAGCCATACCGTTCGCCACGGCCATCAGGATTGGCCGGGCTCCCTCGTTGATCGAATTGAACTCCTCAGCCTGCACTTTGGCGGAGCCGAGAGCCTGCCCAAGCTGAAGCAGCGCGCCGGACGCCTGAGTCGCATCGGTGCCGGCAACCCGCAGCGCCACGGCAACGCCATCTGAGAACTTCAAAAGCTCGGCTTGGCTTGCCCCCAGCTCTGTGGACACTTGCGCGGCTCGTCCGTAGAGGGTCGTCAATGCCGAAAGCGGAGCGGCATTGCGCTGGGCAGACTGAAACAGCTCGTTCAGCACGGCGGTCTGCTGAACGCCAGTCACACCCACGACCGCGAGACTGTTCTTGGCTGCGGTCCAGGCGTCCGCGTAGCGCAGGATTTCTCGGGTGCTGAGGGCGGCACCGATGCCTGAGAGCGGCGCGACAAGGCTGCGCCCCATCGAAGCCATCACGCCCTCAAGGTTGCGGGCAGCGGCGCGGCTGCGGTTCTCGATACCGCGCCAATTATCGTTGGTGATGCGAGAAGCCTTTTGGAAGTTTCGCTCAAACTCGCGAATGCGAGCTTCCAGCATTACCAAAAGTTGGGGGGCGTCGAACTCAGCCATGATTTAACACACAAATTCAGAGGGATCGAAGTGGGGATCGGCGTATGCGGTGCCCGCGCTCTCGCAGGCGACGGCGCGTGAGACGGCCATCCAAGTCGCAACGGCACCGTCGATGCGGCCTGTCGATTTGCCTTTGTGCATCGTGCGGTTGCCGGCGCTGTCGGTGTGAATGGCGACGTTGGCAAAGCACCACCTGAGAGGCGGGTTGCCGCCGTGATGCAGCGCCTTCGCGAGGATGACGCGCTCAAGCTCGTTCAAAGCCGGGCTCTGGGTAATCCAGCCCTGTCGGACGATCGTCACGGGCAGGCCATCGTCGGACAGCGGCCCCATGACAGGCTGGGCATAGGCGAGGTCGAAGCCGATCTCTTGCACGTCGAAGCGGTCACAGAGGTCGCGAATGCAGGTCTCGACGGCGCGATAGTCGATGACGTTTCCGGGCGTTGCCGTGAGCAAGCCGTCTTCGGCCCATTGGACATAGGGCACGCCATCTCTCTCGGCGCGGTCGCGGAGGTTGTCGCCGGGCAGGAAGAAGCGCGGAATGAGATAGAAGTCGTCGCCATCGCGGACGCAGGCCACGACGGCGGTGAGATCGGTCGTGGTCGACATATCGACGCCAATCCAGCACGGCAGGCCGTTCAGCGCCTCGGCATCGAAGGGCTCGCCGCACTCGTCATAGACGCCCATGTCGAGGAAGGGGGAGGTCGACTGATCGGCCCAAACGTTCAGCTTGAGCTGCTTGAAGCTCTCCCGTTCGCTCGCGCTGCGCTCCGCAGCCCGCGCATGGCGACGGAAGCCTTCGATGCTGGGGTAACCATGGGCGAGGCCAGGATTGACGCGACGCCAGAGGGCTTCGTCGTTCCAGTCCGCATCCTTCTCGGCTTCGAACAGAATTGGGAGAATAGAGGGATCATCGACATCGCCACGCGCGACCTTGCGGGCGTCCTCAACGATCTCCCACGCAACGCTGTCCTGCCCGCGTCCGGAGGTCGAGGCGATGACAAAGAGCGGGTTGTCGATTTTGTCGGCTCCCGTCGAAAGCGCTTCCCAGAGAAGGCGGCCACGCCAGACGTGCAGCTCGTCCGCGAGCACGAATGAGGGCGTGCGCCCATGCTGCGCTCCGGCATCGGACGAGATGACCTGAAGCGTCACGGCGTCGCGCGAATAGACGATCTTCTTCGCCGAGTTGAAGGCGTCATAGACCCGGAAATGCGGATCGAGCCGCTTGTCGGCGCGGATGATCCCAAGGGCCTCGCGAAAGCCGATGCCCGCCTGTTCGCGATCCGCTGCGGCGAAGATCGCCTCGCCCTGGGGGACGCGCTCCGGACCAAAGAGATGCAGACAAGCGAGGGCCGCAGACAGCGAGGTTTTGCGATTGCCGCGAGGCAGCAACAGCACCACGCGCTTGACGATCCGCGAGCCGTCAGCATGACGCGGGCCATAGATGCGGCGAACGATCCGCTCTTGCCACGGGTCGAGCTGGAATCCCTTGCCGGGCAGCGTGGATTTCGGGTGCTTTCGACGTCGCAGGAAGGCGACAGCCTTCTCGCCATGCCCGAAGGGATCGGGGATTTCGCTGCCGTCATAGATCCATTCGGGGAAGGTGCTCGCGGCCATCACAGTTCCAGCGAGTCTTCGTCGTGCTCGGGCACAACCATTTTCGGACGAGAGCGGCTAACCGGCGTAAGGCCAAGTTCTGCGGCGAGCTGCCGGGCCGTCTGAATGGCTCCGTTCTGAAGGCGAAACAACCTCGGGTCGATGACCTGGGCACCTTGGATCAGGCGCTCAAGCTCGCGGACGCGGCCAACGGCGACGCAGTAGCTTTCAACCGATCCGAGATCGGAGGTCGTCACCGTCTGACGGCGGACGAGATCGGGCAGGATGCGACGCCATTCCGCCTTGGCATCCTTCGCCATCCATCCCGGAGGCGACGGCGCGACATTCAGCGCACCGGCATCGGCCGCGATCTGATCGGGCTTGCGACCGCGCATCACGCGGCATCCTTTGCCACGGCGCGGATTTCCAGCCCTCGACGGTCATGGGCTTTGATCTCCACAACCTCATAGGGTCGCCCGCGATAGAGCACGCGGCTCGCCAGCTCGACGTCGTCGCGCTCGCGGCAGCGGATGGTGATGTGACGCTTGCCGATGATCGCTTCGGGCTTGCCGGTATCGTTCGCGGCTTCCTCGACAACGGCGGCGCGGAAGATGGCCGTCGTCGCCCATGACGCGACGATCCTACCGGACGCGTTGGGAGCCTCCGTGGCGTGCTGAAGGGTGACCACTGCGGATAGGGTGCCGGAACGCATCACGCGGCCCCCTGAAGGATTGCGTCGATCGACACGATGGCGTGCGCGTTCTCCGCGTCCTTGCCCCGGATGAAGCGGGCTTTCGAGACGGTGACGCCGCAAACGATATGGCCTTCGGCGGTCCAAGGGGCCTGCTTCAGCGAGGCACGAATGGCCCCGGTGATCTCCTTGGCAAGCTCAAACCCTTCCTCGCGAACCCAGACATGAACGTCGAGATAGGCTTCGTCATGGAAGCTCTCATACTCGTTCGAATAGTTGACGCTGCCCTCGCCGATAACGACGCAGGGAAGCTGTTCGGTGCGCCAACGGCCATCGAAGATGCGCTCTGCCGGGACAAGAGCCGTCACGGCGGGATCAGCGATCAGCCGGGCACGAATAGCGCGCTGAATGGCAAGGCTCGGCTCGACGCTCATTTCGTCCAGCCCTCCCGCACGGCTTTGCCGATGGCCCGGTTGATGCGGCGCTGCGCACGCTGGCGATAGAGCCGGAAGGCAGACCAGAAGAACGACTGCGGCGGGGTGTGCTCGGTGCCGTATTCGACCAGATGCGGATAGCGCACATCGCTGTTGCCGGCGGTGATCGCCACCGCGTTCTCTGGCACCTTCTGCGATCCGCCTGGCTGACTGTAGGCGGGCGTCGTCGCGCCTCCCGGAGTGACCGTGATGCTGTCCTTCAGCGCTCCGGTGTCCTCCGGGGCGAGCTTGCGCATCGCCTCCGCCATCTCGTTCGCAGAGGTTTCGAGCGCAGGCTTCACAGCCTCGCGGACTGCCACCGGGATCGCAGCAAGACGACGGTTCAGGCGGGCGAGCTGATCCGACATCACACCACCCACTCGACATAGGGGCCGATCAGTTGCTCGACGCCGAAGGGCATCTCGCGAACCGACGCGTCGATGATCGTCGCCTCCCGGTTCTCATAGAGGTGCGCCGCGACCTGTCGCACTGCCTCAAGAAGCGGGGCCGGAACAGGGTCGAATTCAGCGAAGGGCTTGCCGATCTGGGCTTCGATGAAGGCCGTCGCTACCGCGATCTTCTCGGAAATCAGCGCGTCGTCGTGGTCCTCGGTGATGCCGAGATGGTCCTTCATGCTGGCGAGGGAAACGGTCATGCCGGCCTCACCTTCACGATGCGCAGGCAGACTTCAGGGAACGTCGCATGCTGGATGCGGCCAAGCTGATCCACCCAAGCGACGTCTGCCGTTTTCTTGGCAACGTTGAAGCCCTCAACGGTCATGGGCGGGCCGCCACTGGCGAGCCGCACGACGTATCCAGTAGGGTCGCTAACGGTCATGCTGAAAAACTCCAATTAGGTGCAATCTTGTGCGGATGGACCCCCGCCGGTCCCTGTTCATTCGCCTGAAGTTTCGACCCACCCCGGGGCTCGCGCATCGGCCTCAAAAGGGCATCGCGAAGGCTCCATCCCTTCCGGAGCCGCATGCGAACCGCCGTGTGCGTGATGCCATGACGCTGACAGAGGGTAATGAGGTCGATGTTCTCGCCCTCAAACTCGACAGTTGCCCTGCGCTTCTTGTTCTCGCCCGTGAGCTTCGTGATGGGTCGAGAGATCGCATCCTCGATAGACCAACCCAGTCGCAGGCGATCACGGACAGTGTTCAGCTTGAGGCCGAGCTTTTTGCAAAGGGTGATGAGGTCTATGCGCGTGCCTTCGAACTCGACGACGATCCTTCGACCGAAGCGAGCGGCGTCAGGGTTAGGCTCCCGAGCCGACTTCGGTTCGGGCTGGCGAGTGGCCTTCACGGCTACGGGCGGCTGCTTGGGCGGGGACTGGCGAACGGTCTTCACGGCTACGGGCCGCAGCTTGGGCGCGGGGATGGGGTCACCCTTGCTGATCGCGTCGAGGGCGAATGCGTGAACGCGATCAGGCTCAAGGTCCGCCAGTGCGCACACGTGCCGAAAGTCTGGGCCGTTCGACGTGAGCCATGCGACAGCCCTGTGGCGCTCTGCCGGCTTGACGGTGGCAAGAGCAAGCGTGGCGTCGCTGATCGCCTGAGAGATGACGGCACGCCAGAGCGCACGATCAGCGCGGATGAGATCGGCACGGGGCATCATGTGCGTCGCTCCTCTCGCTGCTTGGTGCGGGAGTGACAGGGCACGCAGAGAGGCTGCCAGTTGGAGCGACGCCAGAAGAGCTTGAGGTCGCCCTTGTGGGGCGTGATGTGGTCAACGATGCGGGAGGGCTCGCCGCACCGGACGCATAAGGGGTGAGCCGCGAGGTAGGCTTCGCGCTCACGCTGCCACTTGCCGTCATAGCCGCGCTCACGGGCAGAGGGACGTGTTGCGTCGTGGCGTGCCTTCCGTTCGCGGTCCTGCGTCTGCCGGCATGGGCAGCGGGAGCCATAGGCGATGAGGTTGCCACACGGGCAGCGAGTGGGGGCGCGCATGGGCATGGTCACGACGCCTTGTTCTGGCCGGATGCGACCATGGCCTTGAGGACGTGCAAGCCGTCTTCCTCGGGAACCGTCTCGGTCTTGTCCTTCTCGCTGCCGAAGATTGCCTTCAGCATTTCGAGACGGCCTTCATAGGCCGCGCGAAGCTCTGGGATGGTGGCGTTCCAAGTCGCTTCCGGCGTCCAGCCGAGCCAACCCGTGCCGATCTTGAAGAGGTGTTCGTGATAGTCCTTCGCCTCCATCGGTGAGGACGAGCGAGGCTCGTCTTGCTGATCCGGATCGATGCCCGCGAGATCGCAGACGAAGGTGATGAGCACGGTGCGCAACGGATCGATGCCGGTGCGCAGAGGCATGGACTGAATGCCCTCAAGGAAAGCCGGGAGGTCTGAGGGATTGGACGACGCCTCGCGGATCACTGCCGCCATCGCAGTCAGCGAGCCGTCGAGAAGCTGGTGCATCAGCGGGGCGAAGCCGCCAAACTGACGCTCAAGCCTGTAGGCAGCACGCAGCGTCGGACGCAGGATGAATTCCTGGCCTTCGACGCGAACGATGAGGTTTGAATCCGCGAGGCGCATGGTCTTAGGCCGCGACCTTGAGCTTCACGAAGCGATCCGGGTGCGTGAGGTCGCCGCCGACGCGCTTGCGGGCGTGGAAACGAACCTGGCCCTTCGTCGCGAGCGAGTAGGGATCACGCAGCATGGACAGCGAGACGCGATCCACGATGCGATAGCCCTGAAGGTCACCGAACAGGATCGGGAAGGCGTTCGCCGCGATGTCGTCCATATCGACGGCTTCCACGATGGGACGGCCGAGAAGGGTCGTCGGCGCACCGTTGGAAATCGGCTCCATGACGAGATAGCGCCCGTTGGCGTCCTTCCACGTCCGCACGGTGCCGAGCGTGTTCCGGTTCATCATCCAGACCGCGTTCTGGGCATGCGGATTGGCGAGCTTGTGGAACATGCCGATCAGCACGTCGGCGGGGTTGGAGGCCGGGAAAGCTGCGGCGTTGCCGGTCTTCACTTCGGTGATGCCGGTCGCGGCCATGATGCCGCGCGGCTTGCCGGTGCCGTTGCCCTTCACGAAGGCGAGGCTCTCGGTGATGCCGAAGCTCTCGGCAAGGTCCGACGCCAGCTCGGATTCGAGGTTGTAGGCGTTGTCTTCCAGAAGCTGCTGCGACACGTCCACGAAGGTCGCCAGCTCATAGGGGGCAATTTCGAGCTGTTCGAACGCCGGCTCGGAACCGGTGCGATCCGCCGTCTCGTCAACCCACGTCGCGGCAGTCGAGGCGGTGCGGCGCGGATACTTGATGGACGAGGCGCCGACGGTGATGACGCGGGCATAGTTCCGGATGGGCGAGAACTCGCGAAGCAGCTTGATCAGCTCGTTCCCGAAAGCCTCCGGGGCGAGAAAGCCGCCTGCGGCATCGGAGGCGACGCGAAGAGATTTCACCTCGTCCGGCTGCATCCGCTCGACGCCAGCGCGAACGAAGCGGTTGAACGCCTTCGTCTCGACGTCCGTCTCGTCCTGGCCCTTGGTATGGACAGCCGGGCGATTGAGCTTGGCTTCGACCTTGTCGAGCCGATCAGCGGTCTTCGTCTCGACGGCCTTGAGGCGGTCATCGACGGTTTGGTTGAAGTTGGCGAGAGCCTTGGCGATAGCGTCGGGCGTGTCGCCGTCGTCCTTCAGCTCGATTGCGCCTTCGAAGGCGCGGACATGCGCAGTCATTGGGGATCCTTTCAGGATTTGCGAAGCGCCACGGCGGCGCGGTTGATGGCCTCGGCGATGGCTGCCGTGGCGTCTTTGGCGTGAGCGATCCGGGCCTTCGGATGGGCCGGATTGCGGACGACAGAGATTTCGAGAAGGTCGAGGGACGAGATGATCCGGTTGCGTCCGCTCTGGGTCGCAGCCTTGGTCCGGAAGCCGATACTGAGGCCGGTGAGAAGGCCGCTCTGGATTGAGCTGCGCACGGCGCGGGCGCGCTGACTTTCACCGATGAACAGCGAGCCCTTCACCTGAAGACCGTCGTCTGTCTCGGTGATCTCATTCCAGAGGCCGACAGGCTGTTCGGGATCATGGGCGAGAAGCATGGGCAGCTCGCCGCTGAAGCCGAACGCGCCCTTGGTGATGATGTCGCCAACGCGATCCGCAGAGCCGAACGGCCAAGCGGTGCCGGTGATGGTGCCTTCGGCGTCGATGCCGAGCGCGGCCTTGATCTCAAGGTGTTCCATGTCAGGCCCCGTAGCCATTGCGGAGGCTACGGGCGTGGTCGTCGTCTGCCGGGGGATCGAAGACTTCGACCTGGGCTTCCGGCTGGGGTTCCGCGACTTCCTGCGTCTCGTCCTTCGGCTCATCCGTCTCGACGGCAGGGGGGCCGCCCCAAAGCCGGTCGAGAATGTCCACCGCGAGGGGATAGGCGTGCATGATGGGATGGTCCGCAGCGTAGGTGCGGACGAGACGATCAGCGTCGCCATGCGCCATGCCGCCACCGATGAGGGCAAGCCTGATCGTCGCGAGCATGTCGGCGTGACGGAAATCCATGGCGAACAAGCGCTGACAGAAACCGCCGATGCCCATGCCTGTCAGGCGCTCAAGCTCGATGATCAGCGGGGGCGTCAGGCGGAACGCATATTCCGCGTCGCCAAAGAAGGCGCGGTGAGTGGTGGCGTCAGACATTGGGCACGCTGGGGGCTGAGGTCGTGTGGGGGTTCAGGAACTCGTCGCCGCCTGCGTAGGGCGCGCGGTTTTCCATTGCGCGGGCCTCATTGGGGTTGAGGACGCGAGCGGCGATCAGCTTCGAATAGGCTTCGGCGCGGGCTGCGAGGTCGGACCTTAGAAGGTTGTCGATCAGAAACTCAGCGAGGAACGTGTCGCGCTCATCGACGCCGATCAGCTTGAGACGAATTTCGCCTTCCCAAGCCTTGATCCATCGGGCGAGGGCATAGGTCAGGAACTGCTGCCCGCCGAACTCTGCATTGGTCCAAGTCTGCCGGGAGTAGTCCATCAGGAGCGCAGGCGGCACGCGGAACACGCGCGCCACGTCGAGGACGGCACGGTTCCACACTTCAATGAGCTGGGCTTCGACACTCGTCAGCGAGACGGGCTTGTATTCCGCGCCATCGTCCAGAAGGGCCGTGCCGCCGCTGTTTTCGCCACCATGGGCGAGACGCCATGCGGCAGCGAGGTTCTTACGGGTTTCCGGAGCGGCCCTCTTGGGCAGGACGATCTGTCCGGAAGGGCGAGCACCGTTTTTGAACAGCCGGGCCGCGTGAGCCTCGATTGCCAGCAACAGGCCGATGGTCTCGCGAGCCTGCCGGATCGGGCTATCGCCAGAGATGCCGTTGAGAGACGGGGCCTTGATGTGCAGGACATCGGCGCGGGCGATCTCTCGCCGCTGAGTCTCTTGCCGGAGGAAGTAGCGCGGCGAACCAAGGTCATCGGGCTCGATATCGACAGAGACAGGGTCTAGCCGGATCAGCTCAATCGGCCTGCCATCGATGCGATTGATGAGTGCGAGGCCGTTGCCATGAAGCAGGGCGTCGCGAGTGAGCTGTTCGCGGAAATCTGCCGCCGACATGTGGTCGTTCGCTTCGTCGTGAAGCAGCCGATAGGCGGAATGATCTTGAGAGCGCTCTTTGCCACCATTGGTGCGGCGATAGACGTGAACGGGAAGCTGCCCAATGGCTTCAGCGATGGCCTGAACAGCGCATCGGACGGGCGGGCAAGTCATCGCCTTCGCGGGCGTGACGCTGATTCCAGAAGAGGACGGCGCTGCCCCAAAAAGCTCCATCAAGAAATCGTCGGGAGAAGCGAGGACCGACTTCGCTTCGACCTTATCGACTTTAGATCGCTTGGATGATTTCCGAGACAACGCCGTTACTCACAACAGGAACAGCGCATATACTGAAGGATAATTACGTCAAAATCAAGATTAACTCAGGCTGTGACAAGTATAACGCTCACAGGCAGCCCCGCAATGCTTTCTTTTTGGGTGCGATATCGGTGTATTGGACCGCCTCGATTAGCTTGACGCGCATGTCGAGAGTGCCTTGGGTGAGGGTTCCATATCGCCCGGTTGTCATTCCAAACCGGTCGCCGTGTCCGAGAATGAAGCCAAACTCTTGGTCCAGATAACCGGCAGCCCGAAGGCGGTCAGCGAAGTTGTGGCGAAGGCTATGGAAGGCCGTGCTGCCCGTTTTGATGCCCACCGCGCGCATGTAGCCGTTCAGGAACTTTGACGGCACGCCAGAGAAGAATCCTCGCGCGTCGGGCTTAATCTCAGGGAATAGGCGGGCGTCTCCGCTCTGGTGCCGATTTCCGAGATAGTCGAGAAATCCGAGTGCAATCAGCCGGGAATGGATCGGGACAATGCGCTCCGATCCAGCCGTCTTGACGGTCTTCGCATCGTCGCCCTCGCCCGTGACGTGAAACGTCCATTGGCCGTGCATGTCGCGAACATCGCTGACCAGAAGCTGCGCTATCTCGCCTAGCCGCATCCCGGAGAACAGAGCAACCAAGGGAATCCAGTAGCGCCAATCTCGGATCGCGACATTGCCCGGGATATGCTCCTTCCTGTCGCCTTGGCACATGTGGAACAGCGGACTGGCGAACAGGCGCTTCAACTGATCATCGCTGAAGGGATCGCGCCCCCGCTTCTCCCTATCGACGGTAAGATACATTTCGTCGGTGAGGATCAGCGTCGGGACATAGCCGTTGGACGAGAGCCACCGCGCAAACGGGGCGAGGGCGCTGAGATACTTATTGACCGTCTTGGGGTCGAGAGTGGCCCGGCCAAGCGCCTCGTTCTTCTTCACGACCTGCGGAAACTTCAGGCTGCGCAGTTCCCGCACCTGCTGAGCCTTAGTTGGGAATTTGAGCAACTGATCCCGCCAGCGGGCAACGTCCAGCTTGGTCAGTTGCTCGACAGGCTTGGCCTCTCCCACGCTCTCGGAAAAGAGCCGGACAATCTGTCGGTTTTGGTTCAGCGTGTCGGGCCGGTGCTGACTGCCTTGCTGCTGCTGAAACTTCGCGAAGTGATCCATCAGCCTGTCGCCATCCGGAGCCGTCCTGGGGGCAGACGTCGAGGGAGGGCGGACAAGGGGGTCTGTCGGTGTCCCACCCCATTCGCCTTGATCGCGCTCATCAGCTCGCTTGAACGCCTCAAGCTCTGCACGCTGGATTGCGGAAGCGATCCGCCGAAAATCCGCCGTCCCCTTAGGAGCCTTGAGGCCCCGCTTCGCGACGGCATCCTCGACCTGAGGCGCAACCATCCGGACCGTCCGATTGGGGTCCGGGCTCTTCAGCTCCTTTGTGCGTGCGAGGCGAGCTGCATCGTATTTCTTCCGGCGCTCAACGAGACGTTCGAATTCCTTGTAGGCGACGTAATCCTCGTCTCCGTATTTGGCGACGATGGCCTGCCACATCTCATCCAGCTCGTCCTCGGTGTAGGTCTTCTCCCGAAGCAGCTCATCCCGCTCGACCAGATAGGCGTAGCGAGCCCAAGCGATGTCCTGAACATCGCCATCCGTGGGAGGCCGCAACTGCCGTTTCGCATCGAACTCCGCGTAGATCGCCTCAAGGGCTGCCGGTGCCCGTCGCTTGGCTTCAGCGGGGGAGGGAGTGCCAAGGCTGCGCCACACCTGCCCGGAGGCCGGATACATCTTCTTGAGGTCCGGCGGCACCTGAATGCGGAGATAGAAGTTCGCTGATCCGGGACGCTTGAAGGGCTGCGGAAGGCGGCTCATCGGGGCTCAACTGTAGCAGTCAAATGTAGCAGTCAGTCGTAGCAACCCATTGAAAATACGTCAAGATATTGAGCGGGCTGCCAAAACTGGAGTCACCTTCGAATCCTAGCGACCCAGCCAACAGCCGGCGATGACGCCGTGACGTCGCCGAGATGTGCCGCAAGAATGGCGAAGGCGGAACCTTCCGCCCGTTCTCGACGTTCTTCAGCCATCTTCCGGGCTCCCGCAGCGTTCGTACGCGGAGCCGTCAGGCTGGGAACGACACCGATGAACAGACACCTTTGTCTGGGCGCGGCTGCGGGGCTCCTCTCCCTCGTCGCGCTCACTCCCGACGCGCGCGCCGATCGCCAGGCTGCGGTCCGCGTCTGCACCGTGGAAACGCACCAGCAGGTGATGGTCGCCCGCGCCGGCGATCCGGCCTCCGACCGCGTCCTCGCCCTGATCGAGGGCAACCTGCCGCTCTATGCCGTCGACATCGACCTCGATGCCAAGCTCCAGGGCGAGGTGACGGCCCAGCAGATGGAGATCATGCGGGCGGTGGCCGGCGAACTCGGCATGGTGGTCGAGGACAGCGCCCCGACCTCCGGCGATTGAGTCGCCGTCAGCGCGCGCAGATCCGGAAGTCGTCGCCCTGCCAGCAGGCGCCGTCGCGCTGCGAGCGGCGGGCGGTGCCCCAGCGCGAATTGATGCCGTCGCGGGTCAGGCCGCGCACCTCTGCGAGGCCGGGCTCGATGACCGAGACCGACACCACCGACACCGATCCGAACAGCATGCCCTGACCGCCGCCGCGCGGCGACAGCGTGAAGGAGCCGTCGCGGCCGTCCGGCGCGAAGTCGCAGGTGCGGTCGAGCACCACGCGCCCGGCCTGCTCGATGCGGCATCCGGCGTCGCGTGCCTGCCCGGTGCCGGCCAGCAGGACGAGGGGAAGGGTCAGGAGGGTGGCGCGAATCATGGTGCACTCCGCAGGTCGTGTCGCGTCGCGGGCATTGCCCGAGGGCATCCGACCTGACAAGCGTCACCGGCCCCGCCGCTTTCCTCCCGCCCTTCAGGCGGCGGCGTGGCCCGCCGTGCGCTGCCAGTAGTCGACGATCGAGCCGATCATGGCGCGGTAGCCTTCGAGCGAGACGGGCTTGCGGAACATGGCGTTGGCCCCGCATTCGTAGGCACGGTCGACCGCCTTGGGGGAATCCGTCCCGGAAATGACGATCACGGGAATGTGCCGCGTATGTTCGTCCCCGCGCAGCGTGCGGAGGAACTCGAAACCGTCCATCGCACCCAGCTTCAGGTCCAGGATGATGATGTCGGGATCGTCGGGCAGCGGCGGGTTGTCGCCGCGCGCCTCGGTGAAGTGCAGCCGGGCGAGGGCTTCCTCAGCGGAATTGAACGTTTCGAAGGCGCAATCGGGAATGCGTTCCTCGAAAAACTGCAGCATGAAGCCGATATCGTGAAGCTCGTCATCGATGATCATGAGGCGAGTCAACTGCCGCATGTCAGTCTCCGGCTCGGATCGGGGTGGTGACGAGATCAGATGAATCGCCACGACGACGGATGATCACGTTACGTGGGAACGCGGCAAAGGCAACCATTCCCCGATACTGATCTGCGGATAGCGGAGGCCAGAACGGCAAAGGCCGGCCGCCGTCCCTGCGGACGCGGCCGGCCGTGCCGTGCGTCGGACCTTTACTCGCAGACGCGGATGCGACGGCGCTCCGGGCCGTAGGGCCCGTCCACCCAGCGGCGCTCGATCCAGCAGTCGCGCGGTCCGCGCTGCTGCGATGCCGCCGCCGCCGCCGCGCCGCCGATGATGAGGGCCGCCGCACCGAGGCCGATGGCCGCGCCGACATTGCCGCCGCCGCCGCGCCCGCCGCGGAAGCCCGGGCGACCTCCGCCACGCACGGGACCACGGAAGCCGGGACCGGGACCGCCGCGGAAGCCGCCGCCGCGACGCTGCATCTCGACCGGCGAGACGGCGCTGTCGGTGGTGGCGGGAGCGACGTCGATCAGCGAGGCCGCGCGCGCCGACGAGGAGGGAAGGCTGAGGAAGGCGCCGGACACGAGCACGGTCGCGACGAAGGTGGCGGCCAGGCGGCCGCCTCGGATCTGGGGCATGTTGAACTCCACTACCTGGACGGACGGACCTCCGTCAGGGCCGGCACGACGGTCGCGCCTGAGGTGCGACAGCACCTGCCCGCATGGGCAGCGAAACGATGTCAGATTACGCAGAGAGATGCGAGCGAAAACGTGTGGGGCCGGCCCCCGTCGCGTGGAGCGGCCTGACGTTGCGGGGAAGGCGGCGAGCATCGCCAAGTCTTGTTCCGCCGCGGATCTTGAGCGCCGCAGGCTGTTCGCTGCCTCCGCGGCGATGAGGCGGGATCGGCCCGGGATTTTTTCCGAGCCGAGCCTTGGCCCCCATTGCCAACGGTAAAATAAGATTCTTGACTGCGTGCCACGGGCCGTCGCCGGAGTGCAATCGTGGTGCTGTTTTTCGCTCGCCTTCCGCCCCCCGCCGGTCCGGTGGTGGCCGCCGGCCTCGCCCTTCTCCTCGCCGGCTGCGCCTCCGCTCCGAGCGGCCCGGTCACCCAGGCCCCGGTCCAGCCCGCGCGCGTCGCCGCCGCCTATCCCGTCACCGCCCTGGTCGGCTCCTGGGGCGTCGCCAGCTTCCGCGAGGATCGCGACAGGCCGCGCACCGAGACCATGGCGCGGCAGCACTGCCGGCTTCCCTACGTCATCACCAAGGGCCCCACCGACGGGGTCATGATGCATGTCGCCGACGACGCCAAGCTCTACGAACTGACGTTGAAGGGCAGTGCCGACGGCAAGATCTATCTCGGCTTCGACGCCCCGCCGGGCCACCCGCAGGACCGGCAGATCCTGTCGCTGACCGAGAACCTCATCGTCATGCGCTTCGTCGCCCCCGACGTGCACGCCCGCTACGGCACCTTCGTCTATGTGCGCTGCCCCGGCGGCGGCGCCACCGCCGCCCGCTGATCCCATGCGTCTCCCAGTCCGGACCCGCACCGCCATGACCGCGCGCCCCGCCCGAACGGCCGTCGTCCTCGCCGCCCTGCTCGCGCTCGCGCCCGCCGCGGCCCGCGCCCAGGCCGCCTCTCCCGCCGCCATGCGCGAGACCCTGTCGATCGGCGACGAGCCGGGCAGGGTTTCCACCGAGGAGGTCGTCATCCGCGAGGGCCCCTTCGCGCGCCAGCTCGTCTTCTTCCGCACCCACGAGCCCGCGGGCACCGTGGTCGTCCATACCTCCGAGCGCTTTCTCTATGTCGTCCTCGGCAACAACCGCGCCCTGCGCTACGGCATCGGTGTCGGCCGCGAGGGCTTCACCTGGTCCGGGCTCGTGCGCATCTCGCGCAAGGCCGAGTGGCCGGACTGGACGCCGCCGCCGGAGATGATCCAGCGCCAGCCCTACCTGCCGCGCTTCATGGCCGGCGGGCCGGGAAACCCCATGGGCGCCCGCGCGCTCTATCTCGGCTCCACCGTCTACCGCATCCACGGCACCAACCAGCCCGAGACGATCGGCCACGCCGTCTCCTCCGGCTGCTTCCGCCTCGCCAACGGCGACGTCATCGACCTTTATTCCCGCGTGCCGGTGGGCGCGAAGGTGGTGATCCGCCATGCCGCCGCGCTCTGACCGCCGCGTTCCGCCGGCGCCGATCCCCGGAGGGTCCGCATGACGACGACCATCGCGATGCCGCTCGGCCGCCTGTTCCGCCGCTGGGCGGCGGGCCTCGCCCTCGCCGCCGCCGCCGCGCTGCCCGCGTCCGCCGCCACGCTCGACACCGTGAAGCAGCGCGGCAGCCTCGTCTGCGGCGTCAGCCAGGGCCTCGCCGGCTTCTCCGACCGCTCCGGCGGCGCCTGGACCGGGTTCGACGTCGACTTCTGCAAGGCGGTGGCGGCCGCGGTCCTGGGCGACCCCGCAAAGGTCACCTATGTCCCGCTCTCCGCCACCGAGCGCTTCGAGGCGCTGGCGGCGGGCCGCATCGACCTTCTCTCCCGCAATTCCACCTGGACGCTGGAGCGGGAGGCCGGCCTCAAGCTGCTCTTCGCCGGCATCACCTTCCATGACGGCCAGGGCTTCATGGTGTTGCGGCGCCCGGCCGTCGTCTCGGCGCTGGAGCTCGACGGCGTGCCGGTCTGCGTCCAGGAGGGCACCACCAGCGCCCTCAACGTCGCCGACTTCTTCCGCGCCAATTCTATGCGCCTGACGCTCCACACGCTGCCGACCTCGGCCGAGGCCCTGGCGGCGCTGGAAGCCGGCCGCTGCGACGTGCTGACCACCGACCAGTCGGCCCTCTTCGCCGAGCGGCTGAAGCTTTCGAAGCCCGCCGAGGCGGTCATCCTGCCCGACGTCGTCTCGAAGGAGCCGCTGGGACCCGTGGTGCGTGCCGACGACGTCGCCTGGTTCAACATCGTCAAATGGGTCGCCCACGGCCTCGTCAATGCCGAGGAGCTCGGCATCTCCACCGCCACCGCCGACGAGGCGATGCGCTCGGCCAAGCCCAACGTGCGCCGCTTCGTCGGAGCGGAGGGCGATCTCGGCGTCAAGCTCGGGCTCGACAACGCCTTCGCCATCCGCGCCGTCCGGGCGGTCGGCAACTACGCGGAAATCTACGAGCGCAATGTCGGCGCCGGGTCGCTGCTGGCCATTCCCCGCGGCATGAACCAGCTCTGGTCGATGGGCGGCATTCTCTACGCGCCGCCGCTGCGCTGAGCTCAGCGCGCCAGCACCACGGCCGCCTCGCGGGTCGACGTCACCGCCTGGGAGACCTGGGTCACGGCGGCCGCGATGCCGGCCATGTTCTCGGTGATGAGGGCACTGGCGCGTGCCGCCTGCTGCATGCTCGACGACATGTCCCGCGTCACCACGCTCTGTTCCTCCACCGAGGCGGCGGTGGCCACGACGCTGTCGCGCATGACGGCAATGGAGTTGCGGATGCCGGTGAGCGCGCCGACGACCTCGTCCGAGATCGCCTGGACACCGTTGATCTCGGTGCCGATCTGGTCGGTGGCCCGCGCCGCCTGATTGGCGAGGTTCTTCACCTCCTGCGCCACGACGGCGAAACCGCGGCCGGCCTCGCCCGCCCGCGCCGATTCGATGGTGGCGTTCAGCGCCAGGAGGTTGATCTGGCCGGCGATGGTGTTGATCAGGCCGATGATCCCGCCCATGGCGACGGTGGCCTCCGACAGTCGGGTGGCGAAGGAGCCGGCCGCCCGGGTGTGCTCCAGCGCCGTATCTGTCGCGGCCTGGGAGTTCGTCATCATCTGCGAGATTTCGGCGATGGAGGACGCGAGTTCCTCCGTCGCCGCGGCCATGCCCTGGACGTTGTCGCGGGTCCGCGTCGCCGCGTCCACCGCGCGCGCCGATTCCTCGCTCGTGCGCCCCACCGCCTGGTCGATCTCGAGAAAATTGGTGTCGATCATCCGCCGCAGGGTCTCCAGCAGACGGATCTGGGCGGTAATGTCGGTGGCGAATTTCACCACCTTGTAGGGCCGGCCGGAGGCATCGAGGATCGGATTGTAGGAGGCCTGGATCCAGATCTCCCGGCCGTCCTTGCCGAAGCGGCGATATTGGGCGGCCTGGAACTCGCCACGCTTCAACGCGGCCCAGAAGGCGGCATAATCGGCGCTGCGACGGGTTGCCGGATCGACGAAAATCTCGTGATGCCGGCCTTTGATCTCGTCGAGCTCGTAGCCGACCGCGCGCAGGAAGTTGTCGTTGGCGTCCAGGATGACGCCGTCGAGGGTGAAGGATATGACCGCCTGTGACTTCCGCATGGCGGCCACCTGTCCGGCGCTCTCCGCGTCCTCGGCCTTCTGGCGGGTGATGTCGGTGGCGAACTTGATGATGCCGAAAGGTTTGCCGTCGCTGCCGATCAGTGGGTTGTAGGACGCTTCGATCCAGATCTCCCGCCCGCCCTTGGCGATGCGCCGGAACTGCGCGGCGTGAAAGGTGCCGGCGCGCAGGCTGTTCCAGAAGGCACGGTACTCGGCGCTGTCGCGGGTGGCGGCGTCGACGAACATCGCATGGTGCCGTCCCTGGATCTCATCGAGAGTGTAGCCGACGGCGGCAAGAAAATTGGCGTTGGCGTCGAGGATCGTGCCGTCGAGGTCGAACTCGATCATTGCCTGCACACGGTCGAGCGCCGCCAGTTTTGCCGCCGCCTTGTTCCGTCTTCTCCCCAGCAAGCCCAGCATCCCGTGTCCCCAGCGTGGCGATCCCTGGTCCGGCCTCCGCGACCCATGCCGCTGCCCGCCGTCCTTGTCCCGCCACAAATGCTGCTGGAGATTGCTTAATCAATACGAAAGACGACTTGGTCAAATGCAGACCAAACTATTCTATCGTGACCGGGCTTCATGGAAAGAACAGTGTTTTGATCGCTGAAATCGAAGGTGGCCTGAGAATGACGGTATTCGGGTCGTACAAATACTTGAATACCTTCGGCGTAAGTGTCGGCGCAGGCCGAATCGCCCGGCCACCGGTGGCCGAGCGCATCCGGCAGCGTGCAGCGCGGCGTCGGCCCGTCAGGGCGCTTTCTTTCCGTCGGTCCCGAACTGTTGCAGATAGGCGGTCAGATTGGCGATCTGGGTATCGTCGCGCAGCCCGACGAAGATCATCCGTGTGCCGGGCGTCACGGCCCGGGGGTCGCGGATATAGGTCGCGAAGTTCTCGGGCGACCAGGTCTTTTCGGCAACCTCCGGCGTCTTGTAGGCCGGCGAGTAGTTGTAGCCCGCCACGGAGCCGGCGCGCCGGCCGAACAGGCCGTTGAGCTGCGGACCGACGAGGTTGCGGGCGGTCTCGCCGACCTGATGGCAGGCGCGACATTGTGCGAACACGCGCTCGCCGGCGGCTGCATCGCCCGCCTGCTGAGCGAAGGTGGGGGCGGTCGCGAGACTTGCGAGTGCGGCGGCGATCAGTGGGATGCGCATGGGACGGCGCCTTTGCCTGGATGGTGGCAGGGAACGGCGGGCCCGGGTGAGCCTCGTCGATGGGGGCATATGGCCTCCCCCGGCCGCATGCGGCCTTGATCTGGGTCAGGCTGCCCCCACGTTAGGGACGCCGCTGCGGGGTGTCCCATGAGCCCGGTATGCCGGTAGGTGGTAAATTGGTATAGAACACGCAACCGCCGTGGGATCGGCCACGTGCGGGTGCCGGCGTGGACGGCGGCAAGGCGGGAGGACGGGAATGGCTGCGGGACCGGCGAAAGCGCAAGCGATGGACTGGCAGGGATCGGACGACCTGTCCGCCGCGACCGTCGGTCTGGCCGAAAAGGCGCGCGAAGCCAGCCGTTTCCTCAAGGCGCTCGCCCATGAGAGCCGGCTGCTGCTGCTCTGCCTGCTGTCGGAGAAGGAGCGGTCCGTCGGCGAGCTCGAGGCGATCCTCGCCCTCAGGCAGCCGACCGTCTCCCAGCAGCTCGCGCGCCTGCGCCTCGAGGGCTTCGTCACCACGCGCCGCGACGGCAAGACCGTCTATTACAGCCTCGCCAACGACGACGTCCGCCGCCTCATCGGCGTCGTCTACGACATCTTCTGCGGCAGCGGCGAGGCCGGCCCCGCCTGACCATGCGGCAACCGCCTGCCGGCGGTGATATGCTGCGGCCTGTCGAATCGGGCGGGCGGGGGCGACGTGGACGGCGTGGTGAAGGAACGCTCGCTCGCAATCTACCTCGCCGCCTTCGCGGCCGCCCTGACCGTGCCGCTCCTCCTTCTCGCGGCCTTCCTCACCTGGCGTTTCGCCGAGGCCGAGAACCGGCAGCTCCGGGCCGGTGCCCTGCAGCTGACCGAGACGGTCGCCGCCGAGATCGACCGGCTTCTCACCTCCCGCCTCGCCATCCTGCGTGCCCTCGCCACCTCACCCGCCATCGACGCCGGCGACTTCGCCCGGTTCGACGCCCAGGCGCGCGAATTCTCCAGCCTCGGCATCGACATCCGCCTCCGGCGGATGGACGGTCAACTGCTGGTCGATACCGCGACACCGCAGGGCAGTCCGCTGCCGCAATGGCCGGTGATCGAGCCGATGGAAAGTGCGGTCGCCCAGCGCGAGCCGGTCTTCTCCGACCTCTTCGTCAGCCGCGGCACCGGGACCTATGCGGTCGCCATCTTCCTGCCGGTGATCCGCGGCGACGAGGTGGCCTTCGTCGTCTCCACCACATTCAGCCCCGACGTCTTCGCCCGCATCATGGCGGATTTTCGCGTGGCGGCGCCCTACTACGCCTCCCTGGCCGACCGCACGGGGCTCATCATCGCCCGCTCCTCGCGCCATAGCGAAACGGTCGGCCGGTCCTTGCCCGCCTTCGCCTCCCTCACCGGCAGCAGTGGAGGCTGGCGTGGCGTCAACCCGGAAGGGGTCGAGGTCTCGGCCTTCTACAGCCGCTCACCCGCGTCGGGCTGGTTCCTGGCGCTGGGCGTGGAGGTGGCGGCGCTCAACCGGTCCCTGTGGAACTCGCTGGCGTGGATGCTCGCCGTGGCCGCCGGGCTCATCGGCATCGCGACCGCGGTGGCGAGCCTCATCGTCCGCCGTCTCGCCCGTGCCAGCACCGCCATGACGGATGCCGCAGCCGCCATGGAGCGCGGCCAGCTCACCGTGGTGCCGCGCACCGGCGTGGCCGAGGTCAACCGGGTCGGCGAGGCCTTCGGCCGGGCTTCCGTCAAGCTGCACCTGCAGGCCTCGGCCCTCGCCCGCGCCAACCGCGACCTCGAACAGCGCGTCGAGGAGCGCAGCCGGGAGCTGCGTGCCAGCGAGGATCGCTACAGGCTCCTCGCCGAGAACGTCCGCGACATGATCCTGCTGCGCAACGTCGAGGGCCGCATCTTCTACGCATCGCCCTCCTCGCACCGCCTGCTCGGCTACACGGCGGAGGAGATGACCGGGCTTCGGCCGGCCGACGTCGTCCACCACGACGACTGGAAGCGGGTCGATGCGGTGAACAGGGCGATAGGGGAGGGGCGCGAGCTCGGCTTCAGCGTCCACCGGCTGCGCCACAAGGAAGGCCACTGGGTCTGGATCCAGGCGGCCTACAGCCGTATCGACGGCGTCGGGCCCGACGAGCCCAACATCATCGTGGTGGTGCGCGACGACACCGAGCGCCAGGAGCAGGAGACCAAGCTGCGGCAGACCAACGAGGCGCTGCGGCAGTTCTCCGCCATCGTCTCACACGACCTGCAGGCCCCGCTGCGCCACATCAACATGTTCTCCGACATGCTGAAGCTCAAGGTCGGAGACGGCGATCCGGAGGCCGCCGGCTATGCGGCCAACATCATGGCGAGCGTCGAGCGCATGCAGCGCCTCATTCGCAGCCTGATCGCCTATACCCAGGTCGCCTATGCCCTGGTGAAACGCGAGGACGTCGATCTCGCCGCCGTCGTCGGCGAGGCCATGGCGGTTCTGGACGCCGACATCACCGAGGCCGGTGCCGCGATCAAGGTGTTCAACCTGCCGCGGGTCGATGGCGACGGTGAACTGCTGACCCGGCTGTTCCAGAACCTCATCGGCAATGCACTGAAATACCGGAGCGAGGAGCCGCTCGTGGTGAAGATCCGCGCCCGGCCTGCGGGCCGGATGTGGGAGATCAGCGTCGAGGACAACGGCATCGGCATCGACCCACTCTACGGCGAGCGGATCTTCGAGATATTCCGCCGCCTGCACCGGGACGAGAGGCGCTATCCCGGCCTCGGGCTCGGCCTCGCCCTGTGTCGCCGCATCGTCGAGAGCCACGGCGGCGAAATCTGGCTCGACAAGGACTGGCCGAAAGGCGCACGTTTCCAGTTCACGCTGCCCCGACAGCGCGGCAGGAAAGACCTCTCGGCAGGAGGAGACGATGGGCCATTCCGGACGGAAGCTTCTGATCGTGGATGACGATCCGAACGAGGTGTTCTTTCTCCGCCATGCCTTCGCCGGCACGGCCGAGGACCTGGAGATCCGGCACGCCGACAGCGGCGAGGCGGCCCTCGCCGAAATTCCGCGGTTCAACCCCGACCTCGTCCTCCTGGACCTCAACATGCCGGGCATGGACGGCCACGACGTCCTCGGCCGCATCCGCCGCGACGAGGTCATGCGGGGTGTTCCCACCCTGATCTTCTCCTCCTCCGAGAGCGAGGAGGACGTCCGGCGCAGCTATCGCGCCTATGCCAACGCCTATGTGGTGAAACCCCGCTCCTCCGAGGGCTATCGCGACCTCGCCGACAGCATCAACCGCTTCTGGTACGAGACCGCCAGGCTTTGACAGGCACCGTGCGAATTAGCGGAGCCGTGGCTGCCGCCTGTGCCGCGCTGGCGCTCTCGGCCTGCGTCACCGCCGCGCCGCCCTCCTGTCCGCCCGGTGGCCGAGAGCGGCTGGTCGCCGAGCTCCTGTTCGGCCGCAAGATCGGCGACGTGGTCGGCGTCGGCGAGCACGCCTTCGCCCGTTTCGTCGACCGTGAGATCACGCCGCGCTTTCCGGCCGGCCTCACCATCACCGATAGCCGCGGCCAGTACCGCCATGCCGACGGGCGGATCGTCCGGGAGCCAGGCAAGGTGGTCACCATCGTCCTCGACGACGAGGCGCGGGACCTGCCGCGCCTGGCCGACATCGCCGCTGCCTATCGCCGGCAGTTCCGGCAGGAATCGGTGGGCGTCATGACGCGCCGGGCCTGCGTGGCCTTCTGACCGGTTGCCGGGCGGCACCCGAGGGGGCTAGATCGCGTCGACATGACACACAACGCGCCACGCCCCGATCCCTCGCCCCTGCCGCCCGACCTCTCCGACCGCAAGGTGAAGGCCCGCGGCTGGTTCGAGGCGTTGCGCGACGACATCTGCGCCCGCTTCGAGGCGCTGGAAGACGAGCTGCCCGGCTCGGCGGCGCCCGCCGGCCGGTTCCGTCGCAAGCCCTGGGTGCGCACCGACCACACCGGGGCGGACGGCGGCGGCGGCGTGATGAGCATGATGGCGGGCCGCGTCTTCGAGAAGGTCGGCGTCCATTGCTCGACCGTCTATGGCGAGTTCGCCCCCGAGTTCCGCGGCCAGATTCCCGGCGCGAGCGAGGATCCCCGGTTCTTCGCCACCGGCATCTCGCTCATCGCCCATCCGGTGAACCCCAACGTGCCGGCGGTGCACATGAACACCCGCCTCGTCGCCACCAGCCGCATGTGGTTCGGCGGCGGCGCCGACCTCACCCCGGTCCTCGACCGACGCCGCAGCCAGAGCGATCCGGACACGCTGGCCTTCCACGCCGCGATGCAGGGCGCCTGCGACGCCCACGAGGTCGCCGACTACGCCCGCTACAAGGCCTGGTGCGACGACTATTTCTACCTGCCGCACCGCAAGGAGCCGCGCGGCATCGGCGGCATCTTCTTCGACTATCTCGACAGCGGCGACCGCGACGCCGACTTCGCCTTCACCCAGGACGTCGGCCGCGCCTTCGCCGAGATCTATCCCGCCCTCGTCCGCCGCAACCTGACGACGCCCTGGACCGAGGCCGACCGCGAGGAGCAGCTCGTCCGCCGCGGCCGCTATGTCGAGTTCAACCTCCTGCACGACCGCGGCACCGTCTTCGGCCTGAAGACGGGCGGCAATGTCGAGAGCATCCTCTCCTCCCTGCCGCCGGTGGTGAAATGGCCGTGACCAGCCCCATGACGGGCGGCGAGGCCATCGTTGCGGGCCTCCTCGCCAACGGCGTCGACACGGTCTTCGGCCTGCCCGGCGCGCAGATGTATCCGCTGTTCGACGCGCTGGCCCGGAGCGCCGACCGCATCCGCACCGTCGGCGCCCGCCACGAACAGGCTTGTGGCTACATGGCCTTCGGCTACGGCCGCTCCACCGGCCGGCCCGGCGTCTATTCCGTCGTGCCAGGTCCCGGCCTCCTCAACACCACCGCCGCGCTCGCCACCGGCTGGGGCTGCAATACCCCGATGGTCTGCCTCACCGGGCAGATCCCCTCCGCCTTCATCGGCCGGCGCCGCGGCCATCTCCACGAGATCGCCGACCAGCTCGGCACGTTGCGCTCGCTGGTGAAATGGGCGGAACGCATCGAGCGGCCCGCAGACGCGCCGGCCCTGGTCGCGGAAGCTTTTCGCCAGGCGCAATCGGGCCGGCCCGGGCCTGTCGCGCTGGAAATGGCCTGGGACGTCATGGCGGCGAGCGAGGCGGTGCCCGAGGCCGCGGCCGCGGTCCTCGACGCGCCGCCGAAGTCCGATGCCATGGCGGTGTCCCACGCCGCCAACCTGATCCGCGCCGCCCGCTGCCCGATGATCATGACCGGGTCCGGCGCGCAGGACGCGGCAGCCGCGGTAGCCCTCCTCGCCGAGCGCATCGGCGCGCCGGTGGCGGCCTTCCGCGGCGGCCGCGGCGTGGTCGACGAGGCGGGCCCCTGGGGGCTCTCCTCCTACGCCGCCTTCCGCCTCTGGGAGCGGTGCGACCTCGTCGTCGCCATCGGCACGCGGCTGGAAATGCCCACCATGCGCTGGGCGAACATGATGGAGGTCGCGACCCGTCTCGACGGCGGCCGCAAGCTCGTCCGCATCGACATCGATCCCGAAGAGACGGGGCGACTGGAGGCGGACGCGCCCCTCGTCGCCGACAGCCGCGAGGCGGTCCTGGCGCTGCTCGAGGCCCTCGCCGGCCATCGCCCCGTCGACAACCGCGCGGCGATCGAGGCCGCCCGCGCCGCGGCCGCCGAGGCGATCCGGGTCGTGCAGCCGGAGATCGACTATCTCGACGTCGTCCGCGACGTGCTGCCGGCCGAGGGCCTCCTCGTCGAGGAGCTCTGCCAGGCCGGCTTCGCCAGTTATTTCGGCTATCCCGTGCATCGGCCCCGCACCTATGTCTCCACAGGCTTCCAGGGCACGCTCGGCTACGGCTTCCAGACCGCGCTCGGCGTCAAGGTCGCCCACCCGGACAAGCCTGTCGTCTCCATCACCGGCGACGGCGGCTTCATGTTCGGCGTGCAGGAACTGGCGACGGCGCGCCAATACGGCATCGGCCTCGTGACGGTGGTCTTCAACAACGCGGCCTACGGCAATGTCCGCCGCGACCAGGAGACCCGCTACGGCAACCGGCTGATCGGCGCGGATCTGATCAATCCGGACTTTCCGGCGCTGGCGAAAGCCTTCGGGGTCGACGGCGCGAGCGTCGGTTCGCCGGAGGAATTGCGCCCGGTTCTCGCCGCGGCGCTGTCCAAGGGCACCCCGGCGCTGATCGAGGTCAGGCTGCAGCGCGGATCGGAGGCGTCTCCGTGGCCCTTCATCCATCCGGTGAAGGCTTACTGAGCCGAGCCTTGCACGGCGCCGAGGCGGCCAGCCCCGCGGCCTCATCGGGCTCAGCAGTCCTATAATAGGAAATCTATCCTTGACATCATAGGGGCACCGTTGATACCGTGTCGCCTTCGTGCAGTGATGGTCGCAACGACAGAAGACGGGAGGGTCGACCATGGATCGCAGGCATTTCATCGCGGGCGCCGCTCTGGCACCCCTCGCGGCCCGCGTGGCGCATGCCCAGTCCGGCCCGCTGCGCTTCGTCTTCCCCTTCGCCGCCGGCGGGGCAGGGGACGCCCTGACCCGCATCGTCGCCGACGAGGTGGGCCGCGCCCTGAACGAGACGGCCATCGTCGAGGCGCGCCCCGGCGCCGGCGGGCAGATCGGCACCCAGGCCGTCACCAACGCCCCGGCTGACGGCCGCACCCTGCTCCTCACCCCGATCGCCCCGGTGGTGATCCACCCGATCGTCTTCCCGCAACTGCCCTACGACCCCTTCAAGGATCTCGCGCCGGTCAGCCTCGTCACCACCTTCGACTTCGCCCTCGCCATCCATCCGGACACGCCGGCGAAGACCCTCGCCGAACTCGTCGCCTGGCTGAAGCAGGACCCGCGCCGCGGCACCTACGGCTCGCCCGGCGTCGGCAACCTGCCGCATTTCTTCGGCGCGCTCCTCGCCGAGAAGATCGGCGTGCCGCTGCAGCACGCGCCCTATCGCGGCTCGGCTCCCGCGCTGACCGACCTCGTCGCCGGCCAGGTGCCGATGGTCATCACCACCACCTCCGACGTCACGGAACTGGCGAAGGGCGGCCGCATCCGCATTCTCGCCGTCTCGGGCCGGGAGCGCTCGCCCTTCCTGCCCGACGTGCCGACCTTCACCGAGGCCGGCGTCCCCATCACAGGCGGCGCCTGGTACGGGCTCTTCACCCGTGCCGGTTCGCCGCCCGAGATGGTGGCGCGCGTCAGCCGCGCGGTCATGGCGGCGATGCGCGATCCCGGCGTCAAGGAGAAGGTGCTGCGGCTCTCCATGGTGCCGACGGGGTCGACGCCGGAGGAGCTCGGCCGCATCCAGAAAGAGGACAACGAGGCCTGGGCCCCGGCGGTGAAGGCCTCAGGCTTCAAGCCATCCTAGGAGAATAGGCCCCACCCTTACCCTCCCCTCTGGCGAGGGGAGGGAACTACCGCCTGGCCTCCGGCCGAAGGTCGCGCCTGGCACGGCGGTTCAGGATACCCGGAACGCTTAGTCCCGCTCTCCTCGCGCCAGCGAGGGGAGGGTGAGGGTGGGGCCTTCGGAGATCGCACGAAGCCCACACGGAACGACTTCACATGCCGCACGCCGACAAGAACATCCTCTTCATCATGTGCGACCAGCTCCGGTTCGATTACCTCGGCTGCTACGGCCATCCGCGGCTGAAGACCCCGAACATCGACGCCCTTGCCGCCCGCGGCGTCCGGTTCACGCGGGCCTATGTGCAGTCGCCGGTCTGCGGCCCCTCGCGCATGAGCTATTACACCGGCCGCTACATGCGCTCCCACGGCTCCAACTGGAACAACTTCCCCCTGCGCATCGGCGAGCCGACCCTCGGCCAGCATCTGAAGGCGCTCGGCGTGCGCAACGTCCTCGTCGGCAAGACCCACATGACCGCCGACGACGAGGGCATGGAGCGGCTGGGCATCCCCAAGGGCTCGGTGATCGGCGTCGAGGCGGCGCAATGCGGCTTCGAGCCCTATGAGCGGGACGACGGCCTGCACCCCTCGCGCCCCGGCGCAACCCGGCCGGCCTATGACACCTATCTCGAGGAACACGGCTTTCCCGCCCGCAACCCCTGGGAGGACCGGGCCAATTCCGGCCTCTCGGCCGACGGGCAGAAGCAGAACGGCTGGCTTCTCGCCCATGCCGACAAGGAGGCGAACGTCCCGGAGGAGCACTCCGAGACGCCTTACATGACCCGCCGCGCCATGGACTTCATCCGCGAGGCGAAGGAGGACGGCCGGCCCTGGTGCCTGCATCTCTCCTACATCAAGCCGCACTGGCCTTACATCGCCCCCGCGCCCTACCACGACATGTTCACGGAAGCGGACGTCCAGCCGGCCATCCGCTCCGACGGCGAGAGGCAGAACCCGCATCCGGTCTACGGCGCCTTCATGGACATGCGGGTGTCGCGCAACTTCTCCCGCGAGGAGGTCCGCCGCCGCGTCATCCCCGCCTATATGGGCCTCATCAAGCAGATCGACGACCAGCTCGGCGTGCTGTTCCAGTTCCTCGACGACGAGGGACTGACGGACAAGACCATGATCGTCTTCACCTCCGACCACGGCGACTATCTCGGCGACCACTGGCTCGGCGAGAAGGACCTCTTCCACGAGGTCTCGGTGAAGGTGCCGCTGATCGTCGTCGACCCGTCGAAAGAGGCCGATGCCGCCCGCGGCACCACCTGCGACGCCCTCGTCGAGGCCATCGACCTCGCGCCGACCTTCATCGAGCATTTCGGCGGCGAGGTGCCGCGCCATATCGTCGAGGGGCGGTCGCTGAAAACCCTGCTGCGTGGCGAGAGGCCGCCCGCATGGCGGCAGGTGGCCATCTCCGAATACGACTATTCCATGCTGGATTCCCGCCGCACCCTCGGCCGCAAGCCCGACGAGTGCCGGCTGTTCATGGTCTTCGACGGGCGGTTCAAATATGTCCATGCGCCGGGCTTCCGGCCGATGCTCTGGGACCTTCAGGCCGACCCGCACGAATACCGCGATCTCGGCGACGACCCGGACTTCGCCGCCGAGCGCGGGCGGCTGAAGGAGCACCTGCTCGCCTGGGCACTCACCGACCACAACCGCATCACGATGTCCGACGCCACCATCGAGACCTACGGCCCGGCGCGGCAGATGCGCGGCGGCATCCTCATCGGTTATTGGGACGAACAGGAGGTCGCGGAGGCGAGGAAGGCCTACGGCATCGAGTGACGCAGCCGCTCCCATCCGCTTGCCAAGCGGTCGCGGCGGGGCTCCAATACCGGCCCCGCCCCAGGACGCGCCGCCCGTGAGTCTCGATTTCGCGCCCCACCCGCTGCGACGGCAGGTTCTCGACGAACTGCACGCCCGGCCGTTCCAGCTGGTGGAAACGCCGCGACGGGTGCTGCTCCACGCCTTCTCCACCGCCGATCTGCCCGTGGTGCAGGAACGCGCGGCTCTCGCCGCCTGGTGCAACGCCACCGGCGCGGCGCGCCCCGACGAGGGCGCCAATTTTCACCGCGCCGTCTTCCCCACCGCGCGCCTGCGCTGGGAGCGCCACAGCGAGTTCTCCACCTACGGCTGGGATGTGCCGGCGCCCGGCGAGGATCCCTTCCACTGGCCGCTGCCGCAGCCGACGCCGGTCGGCGCGGCCGTGGCGGCGCCCGGTCCTCTCCTCGTCGCCATCGACCTCGCTCTCGTCCGCGAGGAGGCGCTGGGGGCGGACTGGCAAGGCCTCTTCGACCCGGCCTCGCTCTGCGTCTCCGGCGCCATGGACGGCGCCGCCACCATCGCCACCGACTTCCGCCAGGACGCCCGCGGCTATACCCGCATCCTCGTCATCGACCATACGCTGACCCCGGCGGTGGCGGGCGCGCTGGTGCAGCGGCTCCTCGAGGTCGAGACCTACCGCTGCTTCGCCCTGCTCGGCCTGCCCGAGGCACAGCGCATGGGGCCGATCATCGGCCGGATCGAGCGCGAACTCGTGGCGGTGGCCGGCCGGATGAAGACCGCGACCGGCCTCGAGAGCAATGCCGCGCTCCTCGACACGCTGGTGGCCCAGGCCGCCGAACTGGAGGCGGAAGCGGCTTTGTCGAGCTTCCGCTTTGGTGCCACCCGCGCCTACGAGGCGCTGGTGCGCTCGCGCCTCGCCGTCATCGGCGAGGTGCCGGTCGAGGGCCATTCCACCTGGGCGGCCTTCCTCGACCGCCGCTTCGCGCCCGCCATGCGCACCTGCCAGACGGCGGCCGACCGCCAGGCCGAGCTGTCGCAGAAGCTCACCCGTGCCGCCAATCTCCTGCGCACCCGTGTCGACATCGCCCTCGAACAGCAGAATCGGGCGCTGCTGGAGACCATGTCCGAACGCGGCCGGCTGCAATTGCGCCTGCAACAGACGGTGGAGGGGCTCTCCATCGCCGCCGTCTCCTATTACGTGCTCGGCCTGCTCGGCTACCTGTTCAAGGGCGGCAAGGATGCCGGCATCCTGCCCTTCGAGCCGACGGTGGCGACTGCGGCGGTGCTGCCCTTCGTGGTCATCGTCATGGCCCTCGTCGTCCGGCGGATCAGGCGCAGCCACGGCGGCGACTGACGGCATGGCAGGGGCGCGGGAGCGGGCCGTTCCCGCGGGGCCCCCGTCGCCCTAGAACTGCGGCACGCCCGCCCCGGAGGACCATCATGGACACTGTGAAGCTCGGCCGCACCGGCCTCGACGTCTCCCGCCTCTGCCTTGGCTGCATGACCTATGGCGCGCCCGATCAGGGCGCCCATCCCTGGTCCATGGGCGAGACGGAGAGCCGCCCCTTCATCAGGAAGGCGCTCGACCTCGGCATCAACTTCTTCGACACGGCCAACGTCTATTCCCTCGGCTCCTCGGAGGAGATCGTCGGCAAGGCGCTGAAGGACATGGCGAAGCGCGACGACGTCGTCATCGCGACCAAAGTCTTCAACCGCATGCGCCCGGGGCCGAACGGCGCCGGCCTGTCGCGCAAGGCGATCATGACCGAGATCGACCATTCGCTGCGCCGCCTCGGCACCGACTATGTCGACCTCTACCAGATCCACCGCTTCGACTACGACACGCCGATCGAGGAAACGCTGGAGGCTCTCCACGACGTGGTGAAGGCCGGCAAGGCCCGCTACATCGGCGCCTCCTCGATGAGCGCCTGGCGTTTCATGAAGATGCTGAAGACCTCCGAGGCCAACGGCTGGACGCGCTTCGCCACCATGCAGAATTACGTCAACCTGCTCTACCGGGAGGAGGAGCGCGAGATGCTGCCGCTCTGCCGCGAGGAGGGCATCGGTGTCATCCCCTGGAGCCCGCTCGCCCGCGGCCGCCTCACCCGCGACTGGGAGGAGGGCAGTGCCCGCGCCGAGACCGACGACTTCGGCAAGACGCTCTATGCCGCCACCGCCGATGCCGACCGCAAGGTGGTGGAGGCGGTGGCGAAGGTCGCCAAGGCCCGCGGCATCCCGCGCGCGCAGGTGGCGCTCGCCTGGGTGTTGCAGAAGCCCGGCATCACCGCGCCCATCATCGGCGCCAGCAAGATGAGCCATCTCGACGATGCCGTGGCGGCGCTGTCGGTCAAGCTGACGGCGGAGGAGATCGCCACGATGGAGGCGGCCTACGTGCCGCACGCGGTGGTGGGGTTCAAGTAGGGGCGGTGCGCCGATGGCATCGGTCCGATTGCACTGCCGAAGTGCGTCCTTCGAGGCTCGCTTCGGTCGATGCTGAGGCATTGCCGAGCGCTCGCACCTCAGGATGAGGAGGGTGGTGTCCTGTAAGGAGCGAAAGAGCGGGCGCTGAGCCATCCGGCAGCTCCCCTCGTGCCACGCACATCCTCCCCAATCCTGAGGAGCGAGGCCATAGCGAGATGCGAACGCATCTCGCGTTCGCTCGATGCTATGGCGAGCCTCGAAGGACGCACTTGCCTCATGCAGGGGGGTGGTCGATCGGGCGCCAGGGCACCGCCGCCTCTCCCTACCGGATCGGCGAGAACCGCGTCGGCCGCAAGAACCTGACGTGCTGGGTCTCGACGAGGCCCTTCACCCGCGCGAGATAGTTCTGCCAGCGCGGGTCGGCCATCATCCGGTCGCGGCGAACGAGGCGGTCGTCCAGGCTCTCGTAGGACCACCACGCCACCACGTGGTTGAGCTCCGCCGTCTCCGAGGTGAAATAGCCGTGGAAGGTGCCCAGCAGCTCCTTCTGGATCGGCAGGCCGTGCTCCTCGTAGAGCCCGATGAACTCGGCCACGTGGCCGGTCTTGATGCGGTAGTCGCGCTCCTCGACGATCATCGGCTCAGCCTTTCGGGTTGTGGCTGGCATCGGCCCAGCCGAACACGGTGCGCTTCTCGATCTCGGCGACGTCGGCGGGCCGCGGGAAGGGCTCGGGCGCCGGCTGTCCCGGCACCCGTTCGCGGCCGATGGCGGCGAAGAAGTTCTCCAGCCCGCCGGGCATCAGGAACCAGACGAAGCTCATCGGCTCCGGCCCCGGATTGACGAAGCCGTGCTTGCGGTCGCGGCCGATGAAGACGGTGGAGCCCACCTCCATCGGGATGTCCTCGCCGTCGATCCGCGCGAAGCCTTTGCCCGCCGTGAGGTGGATCACCTCCTCGTGGCGGTCGTGGGTGTGCTCGCGGATGTGGCAGCCCGGCGCCACCGTCTGCGTGCCCATGGCGAAGCGGCTCTCGGACTGAACCGTCTTCGGGTTGAGGATGCAGCGCACGAAGCCGTTGGCCGGCACGGGCTGCCAGTAGGACGGGCTCTCCTCCGGTCCGAAGACCTTCACCTCGCCGGGCACGGGCGCGCTCATGGCTCAGATCTCCTGCGCGTCGAGGCGGCGGTAGAGCGGCAGGGCGAAGGGCGCGATGCGCCGCAGGATCGGCTGGAAGGGCTGCGGCGTCGGCTCGGAGAAGGGGAGCCCCAGCTCGTTCTCCGGCACCCCTTGCGTGATCTTCGCCAGCTCCCGCCCGAGCGACACCGAGAGCGCCACGGCGCGGCCGTTGCACCCCGCCCAGGCATAGCCGTTGGGTCCGAGCCGGTGGAAGCGCGGGAAGCCGGCGACCTGCGGCTTGAGGAGGTTGTCCGGCGTCATGCCGACATAGCCGGACCAGACGAAGTCGAACTCGACCTCGCCGATCTGCGGCCACAGCTTTTTCAGCCGCTGCGCGAGCTGGGCGCGCAGATTGTCGCCGCCGGCGCCGGGGAACATGGCGGCGCCGCCGGTGACGAGGCGGTTGCGGGCGTCCCAGCGGGCGAAATAGAGCTCGCGATGGGTGTCCGACATGGCCTGCCGGTCGGGGATGATCGACTTCGCCACATTGTCGCTGATCGGCCGCGTCGCCATCTGCCAGGACAGGACCGGGATGACCTCGCGCGCGATGTCCGGGTTGAGCCTGTCGCTGAACTCCCCCGTATAGGCGTTGGTGGCGAGCACCAGGGCCTTCGCGGTCACCGACCCCTTCTCGGTCTTGACCACCCAGGCGTCACCCACCCGCTCGTAGGACTGCACCGGCGAGCGCGAGCGGATCACCGCGCCGAGGCGCAGCGCCACCTCGGCGAGGCCGCGGGCCAGCGCTAGCGGGTTGATGTGCCCGCCGGTGCGGTTCCAGAACCCGCCGTACCAGGCCTCCGAGCCGAGCATCCGCGCCATGGCCCCGCGGTCGAGAAGTTCCACCGGCGCGCCCAGTGCCGACCATTCCTTCACCCGCTTCTCGGCGATCTTGAAGCGGCCGGGCGAATGCACCGGCTGCACCCAGCCGGCCTGCTCGGCCTCGGCGGGAATGTCGTATTTGCGCACGGTGTCGAAGAGATATTGCGCGGCGTCGCGCAGCACCGCGTTGAAGCGCTCGCCGGCCTCGCCGTGGCGGGCCGTCATGCCCGAGGGGTCGTGGCCCGCGAGCGTCGGGATCACCTGGCCGTTGTTGCGCCCCGAGGCGCCCCAGCCCGGCTCCACCGCCTCCACCACCGTGACGGCGACGCCCATCTCGCGCAGGTGGATGGCCGTCGACAGGCCGGTGAAGCCGGCGCCGATCACGACGACATCGGTCGTCTCGGCACCGGTCAGCGGGGAGAGGACCGGGCCGGGAGGGGCGGTCGCCGCCCAGAGCGACGGCGGCCAGGGAGCCGATGATGTGGACGGCATGGAAGCAATCTCCGCGGAATGTGGCATGATCCATGAAAGCGGCCCCGGAGGGCAGCGGCAAGAGTGCCGTCTGCAGCCCGGGACGACGAGGGCGGCGAAATGGCGCGTCGCTATCGGAGGTGGCCAGGTAGGCAGCATTTAAATTCTGTTTGTATTGCGGTACGGAGAAAAATAATACTGTTTGTCTGGAAATTCTCCTGCGAAGATGGAAAATCTTGCTACGTCAGCTATGTGTGCACGGCAGCATAGCCCCGCAAATCTGCCACCCTCGGTGCGTTGCCTCCGGCGGCATGTTGGGTTGAACTGCCCGCGCAATCATCAGGGGGAGGGCTGCTGCCATGCCGCTCAAGCACATTCTCGGCGCCGACCATGTCGTGGTCACGGTTCGCGACCTCGACGCGGCCGCCAAAGCCTGGGCGGCGATCGGCTTCACCATGTCTCCCCGCGGCACCCACTCGCCGCATCTGGGCACCGGCAACTACACGACCATGTTCGGCGAGGATTACCTCGAACTGCTGGGCGTGCTGACCGAGACCGACCAGAACAAGCCGACCCGCGACTTCCTGGCCAAGCGCGAGGGCATCGAGCGCACCGCCTTCACCACCGACGATGCCGCGGGCGGCGCGGCCGAGCTGAAGGCGCGCGGCCTCGAGCCGCTGGGACCGGTGCATTTCGGCCGCCCGGTAGACCTGCCCGGCGGCGGCACGGGCGAGGCCAAGTTCAACGTCTTCCGCTGGCCGCTCGACCAGAATCCCGGCGGCATGCGCATCTTCGCCTGCCAGCACCTGACCCGCGACACGGTCTGGATTCCCGAGATCATGACCCACGCCAACGGCGCCAAACGCATCGCCCGCATCGAGATCCTCACCGCCGATCCGAAGGCTGCCGCCGAGAAGATGGCGGGCCTGATCGACGAGCCGGCGACGGAGACGCCCGATGGCTGGCGCGTGCCCTCCGGCGGCAAGCGCGCCGACTTCCGCTTCTACGACGCCGAGACCTTCTCGGCCCTCTATCCCGCCGCCGTGCGAGAGGGCGCCGCGTCCGAGGGGGCCGTCGCCCTGGTCATCGCCACCGACGACCTCGCCAAGGCGGCGAAGGCCTCGGGCGGCATCGCCCACGGCGAGGAGACGGTCAGCGTGCCGGCCGCCCGCGTGAATGGCGTCATCGTCAGCTTCGTGCCCCATTGAGAGGCACGAGGCGCTTCTGAGCAGATCCGCGATTGACGCCCATTCCGCAGTCGCCCATCGTCAAATCCGTCTTGCCTGCCGTTAGGAGAGCTCCATGAACTTCACCCGTCGCGCAGCCCTGATGACCTCGGCGGCCATCGCCGCCAACGTGGTCGATCCCTTCAAGGCCTTCGCGCAGCAGACGCCGCGCAAGGGTGGCGTCTTCGTCGTCCATTACGGCGCCGAGCAGCGCCAGCTGAACCCGAGCCTCCAGGCCTCGACGGGCGTCTACATCATCTCCGGCAAGATCCTGGAGCCGCTGGTCGACCTTGATGCCGCCGGCAATCCGGTCGGCGTGCTGGCGACGAGCTGGGAGTCCACACCCGACGGCAAGACCATCACCTTCAAGCTGCGCCAGGGCGTCACCTGGCACGACGGCAAGCCCTTCACCTCGGCGGACGTGCAGTTCACCGCCATGGAGATGTGGAAGAAGATCCTGAACTACGGGTCGACGCTGCAGCTCTTCCTCACCGCCGTCGACACGCCGGACCCGCACACGGCGATCTTCCGCTACGAGCGGCCCATGCCGCTCAACCTCCTGCTGCGCGCGCTGCCCGACCTCGGCTATATCTCGCCGCGCCATCTCTACGAGGGCAAGGGCGACATCCGCCAGAACCCGGTGAACCTCGCTCCGGTCGGCACCGGCCCGTTCAAGTTCGTCCAGTACGAGCGCGGCCAGCACATCATCGCCGACCGGCACGACGGCTACTGGAAGGGCCCGGCCAATCTCGACCGCATCGTCTGGCGCGTCATCACCGACCGCGCCGCCGCCGCTGCCCAGATGGAGGCGGGACAGCTCCACTATTCGCCTTTCTCGGGACTCACGATCTCGGACATGGCGCGCCTCGGCAAGGACCCGCGCTTCGTCGTCTCCACCAAGGGCAACGAGGGCAATGCCCGCACCAACACGCTGGAATTCAACTTCCGGCGCAAGGAACTGGCGGACATCAAGGTGCGTCAGGCCATTGCCCACGCCATCAACGTGCCCTTCTTCATCGAGAACTTCCTCGGCGACTTCGCCAAGCTCGGCACCGGCCCCATCCCCTCGGTCTCGACCGACTTCTATCCGGGCGCCAACACGCCCCAGTACCCCTACGACAAGGCCAAGGCGATCAAGCTGCTCGACGAGGCGGGCCTGCGCCCCGGCGCCGGCGGCACGCGTCTGTCGCTTCGCCTCCTGCCTGCGCCATGGGGCGAGGACGTGTCGCTCTGGGCGACCTTCATTCAGCAGTCGCTGGGAGAGGTCGGCATCCGCGTCGAGGTGGTGCGCAACGACGGCGGCGGCTTCCTGAAGTCGGTCTACGCCGACCACGCCTTCGACCTCGCCACCGGCTGGCACCAGTACCGCAACGACCCCGCCGTCTCGACCACGGTCTGGTACCGCTCGGGGCAGCCGGCCGGTGCGCCCTGGACCAACCAGTGGGGCGTCGCCGACGCCACCCTCGACAAGATCATCGACGATGCCGCCACCGAGGTGGATCCGGCCAAGCGCAAGGCGCTCTACGCCGACTTCGTCAAGCGCGCCAACGGCGAGCTGATGATCTGGATGCCGATCGAACAGATCTTCGTCACGGTGATCACCGCGAAGGCACGCAACCATTCCAACACGCCGCGCTGGGGCTCGTCCTCCTGGCACGATCTTTGGTTGGCGGAGTGACACGTCGGCGTGCGGGGAACCCCGCACGGACTCCACGCCCGGCTGATTGCGGAGACGAGACAGGTGAAACCGACGTCACCCCCGGCGAGCCCGAAGGGCGAGGGAAGGGGGGCCAGGTGGCGAAAGGCTCATGCGTTCCGGGGCAGCTTCGGCCGCCCCTGGATCCCCTTCCCCTCGCTTCGCTCGGCCGGGGATGACGTGCCTGCCCTTGTCTGCCGGTCTGCGCCCCACCGTTCACGACCGCCTCGAATGGCCTGATCCCATGCGAATCTTCAGCCTGGCGGGGCGGCGTCTCGCCGCCTCGATCCCGACCCTCTTCCTGATTCTGATCGGCGTCTTCCTGCTGCTGCAGTTCGCGCCGGGCGACACGGTCGACGCCATGATGGCGCAGATGGGCGGCGGCGACGCCAAGACGGCCGAGGACCTGCGCCGCTTCTACGGCCTGGACCTGTCGGTCTCAGCCCAGCTCGGCAGCTACCTTTGGCGGCTGGTGCGCTTCGATCTCGGCTTCTCCGCCATCTACGGCAAGCCGGTGGCGACCGTCATCGCCGAGCGCCTGCCGGCGACCATCCTGCTGATGACCGCCTCACTCTCCTTCGCCTTCTTCTTCGGCCTCATCCTCGGCGTCGTCGCGGCCCGCGGCGTCAACAAGTGGCCCGATACGCTGATCTCGACCGTCGGCCTCATCTTCTACGCCACGCCCTCCTTCTGGTTCGGCCTCATGGCCATTGTCGTCTTCTCCATCTACCTGCAATGGCTGCCGGCCGGCGGCCTCTCCGACATCACCTCCACCGCCACCGGCATCTGGGCGGTGCTCGACACGGCGCGCCACCTCGTGCTGCCGACGCTGACTCTGGGGCTCATCTTCCTCGCCATCTACCTGCGCATCATGCGCGCCTCGATGCTGGAGGTGCTGAACCTCGACTTCGTCCGCACCGCCCGCTCCAAGGGCCTCGACGAGACGCGCATCATCACCCGCCACGTGCTGCGCAACGCGCTGCTGCCCATGGTGACCCTGATCGGCCTGCAGGCCGGCACCATGCTGGGCGGCTCGGTGGTGGTGGAGAGCGTCTTCTCGCTCCCCGGTCTCGGGCGCCTCGCCTATGAGAGCGTCGTCCAGCGTGACCTCAACACGCTCCTCGGCATCATCTTCGTCTCGGCCCTGCTGGTCATCACCGTGAACTTCATCGTCGACCTCATCTATGCGCGCCTCGACCCGCGCATCACCTCGGGGGCCTGAGCCGTGGAGATCGTCCGCGCCTATTTCCGCTCGCCGCCCGCCGTCATCGGCCTCATCCTGCTTCTGGTCGTCATCGCCATGGCGGTGAGCGCCGGCTGGCTCTTCCCGCGCGATCCGCTGGCCCTCGCCGGCCGTCCCCTCGTCTGGCCTTTTTCGAATCCGCGCTTCCCGCTCGGCACCGACAATTCCGGGCGCGACATCGCCGCCCAGATCTTCTACGGCGCCCGCATCTCGCTGCTGATCGGCGGCGTCGCCACCATCATCGCCGTCGTCATCGGCATCGTCATCGGGGCTGTCGCGGGTTACTACGGCGGCTGGGTCGACAATGTGCTGATGCGCATCACCGAGGCCTTCCAGACCCTGCCGAACTTCCTCTTGCTGCTCGTCCTCGTCGCCGTCTTCGGCTCCACCATCACCACGGTGATCGTCGCCGTCGGCATCGTCTCCTGGCCCGCACCGGCCAGGCTCACCCGCGCCGAATTCCTGTCGCTGCGCAACCGCGAATTCGTCCAGGCCGGCCGCACCCTCGGCCTTAAGGACCTCAAGCTGATCTTCGGCGAGATCCTGCCCAACGCCCTGCCGCCGGTCATCGTCTATGCCAGCGTCGTCATGGCGGTCTCCATCCTGCTGGAGAGCGCGCTCGCCTTCCTCCGCCTCTCCGACCCGAACGTTGCCTCCTGGGGCAACCTCATCGGCCTCGGCCGCGACGTGCTGCGCGTCCAGTGGTACGTCTCGGCCATTCCCGGCATCGCCATCCTCGTCACCGTGCTCGCCGTCTCGCTCGTCGGTCAGGGCCTCAACGACGCCCTCAACCCGCGCCTGAAGGGCCGATGACCGTGAGCCCGTCCCCCGTCCTCGTCCTCGACCAGCTCAGCGTCCGCCTGCCCGCCGGCGCCGACCGTCCGCACGCCATGAAGGACGTCTCTCTCGCCATCGCCGGCAACGAGATCCTCTGCGTCGTCGGCGAGAGCGGCTCCGGCAAGTCGATGACCGCCAACGCCATCATGCGCCTCCTGCCCGGCGGCGTGACCATCGACGGCGGCAAGGTGCTGTTCGACGGCCGCGACCTGACGCAGCTCACGGAAGCCGAGATGCGCGCCGTGCGCGGCTCCGGCATCGCCATGATCTTCCAGGAGCCGATGACCGCGCTCAATCCGCTGCGCACCATCGGCGACCAGATCGGCGAGATGTTCGACATCCACACCGGCCTGTCGAAGCAGGAGATCGCGGCAAAGGTGCTCGACCTCCTGGCCGAGGTGCGCATCCCCGATCCCAAGCTCGCCGCGCGGGCCTATCCGCACGAGCTCTCCGGTGGCCAGCGCCAGCGCGCCATGATCGCCATGGCGCTCGCCCTCGATCCGAAGGTCTTGATCGCCGACGAGCCGACCACCGCCCTCGACGTGACGACCCAGGCGCAGATCCTGAGCCTCATCAAGGATCTGCAGAAGCGCAAGGGCACCGCCGTGCTCTTCATCACCCACGATTTCGGGGTCGTCGCCGAGATCGCCGACCGCGTGGCGGTCATGCAGTACGGCCTCGTGGTCGAGCAGGGCCCGGCGGAGGAGGTGCTGAACCGGCCGCAGCACGCCTATACCAAGCAGCTCATCGCCGCCGTGCCGCCGCTGAAGGCGCCGCCGCCGCGGCCGATCTCGGATGAACCCATCCTCACGATCGCCAAGGTCACCAAGACCTTCCGCACCGGCGGTTTCCTCGGCCGCGGCGTGCGCGTCACCCATGCGGTCAAGGACGTCTCGCTGGTGCTGCCGAAGGGCGGCACGCTCGGCATCGTCGGGGAATCGGGCTCGGGCAAGTCGACGCTGGCGCGCTGCATCGTCCGCCTCATCGACCCCGACACCGGCTCGCTGGTGCTGAACGGCAAGGATCTCGCGAAGCTCAGCCGCGAGGAGATGCGGCGGGAGACGCGCCACATCCAGATGGTCTTCCAGGACCCCTTCGGCTCGCTCAACCCGCGCCGCAAGGCCGGCGAGCTGGTGGCCCAGGGCCCGATCGTCCACGGCATGGACAGGGCGCAGGCGCTGGCGAAGGCCAGGGAGCTCTTCGGCCTCGTCGGGCTCGATCCGGCGGCCACCGACCGTTTCCCGCACGAGTTCTCCGGCGGCCAGCGCCAGCGCATCGGCCTCGCCCGCGCCCTCGCGCTGGAACCCGAGGTGTTGGTGGCCGACGAGGCGGTCTCGGCCCTCGACGTCTCGGTGCAGGCGCAGGTGCTGCGGCTCCTCGCCGACCTGCGCGAACGGCTCGGCCTCTCCATCGTCTTCATCACCCATGACCTGCGCGTCGCCGCCCAGGTCTGCGACCTCGTCGCGGTGATGAAGAGCGGCGAGGTGGTGGAGGCCGGCCCCATCGGTGAGGTCTTCGGCAATCCGCGGCATCCCTATACGCAGTCGCTGCTGGCCTCGATTCCCGGGCGGGAATTCGGCCTGAACCGGGATGCGGTGGTCGCCTGAGTTCTCTTCTTCATTGCATCACGCCCCCCACCCCTGACCCCTCCCCGCCGCAAGCGGGGGGAGGGGACGCGCCTATCCCTGCGACGATCGACACAGGCGATCGCTGACGGACGTCCCGCCATTCCCCTCCCCCCGCTTGCGGCGGGGAGGGGTCAGGGGTGGGGGGCAAGAGGGAAGCCGAGCCAGGACAAGCCGGCGCAGCCCCGTACCGCGCGGCAGCCTTGCACGCCGCTGCCGGACGGGCGACTTTCCAACGGCCGCCCGGGCTCCTAAGGTCCGCAGCCCTGAAGCGCCACGAGCGGGCCGTCCATGGTCGATATCGCCACCCGGGTCTACAATCACACGTGGAAACTGGACCCGATCATCCGGTCGCTGCTGGATTCGGACTATTACAAGTTCTCGATGCAGCAGCTCATCCGGCGCTTCCACCCGGACGTGACGGCGACCTTCGCGCTCACCAACCGCACCCGCACCATCCGCCTCGCCGAGGTGATCGACGAGCGCGAACTGCGCGAGCAGCTCGATCACGCCCGCGACCTCCGCTTCAAGCCGAAGGAGCTGATCTGGCTCGCCGGCAACACCTTCTACGGCCGCGAGCGCATCTTCGGCCCCGATTACCTCGCCTTCCTCAAGGACTTCCGCCTGCCCGAGTACCAGCTGGAAAAGCGCGACGGGCAGTATGAGCTGACCTTCGCCGGCAAGTGGGCCGAGACGACGATGTGGGAGGTGCAGGCCCTCGCCATCATCAACGAGCTGCGCGCCCGCGCCACCATGCGCTCGCTGTCGAAGCTCGAACTCGACATCCTCTATGCCAATGCCAAGGCCAAGGCCTGGGAGAAGATCAAGCGCCTGCGCCGCCTGAAGGAAGAGGTCGGCACGCTGAAGATCTCCGATTTCGGCACCCGCCGCCGCCACGGCTATCTCTGGCAGCAGTGGATGATGGAGGCCATGGCCGACGCCCTCGGCCCCGAGGTCTTCACCGGCACCTCCAACATGAAGCTCGCCATGGATCTCGGCCTCGAGGCCATCGGCACCAATGCCCACGAGCTGCCCATGGTCTACGGCGCGCTGGCGAAGACCGACGAGGAGCTTCTGAAGGCGCCCTACCGGGTGCTGGAGGACTGGGCGCGCATCTACGACCAGAACATGCGCATCATCCTTCCCGATTGTTTCGGCACGGCGCATTTCCTCGCCCATGCGCCGGACTGGGTGGCCGACTGGACCGGCGCCCGCCCCGATTCCAAGGACCCGACGGAGGGCACCGAGGAGCTCATCGCCTGGTGGCGCGCCAAGGGCCGCGACCCCGCCAAGAAGCTCGTCATCCTCTCCGACGGCATGGACATCGATTCCATCGAGGAGACGGCCCGGCGGTTCACGGGCAAGGTCCGCATCGGCTACGGCTGGGGGACGAACCTCACCAACGACTTCAAGGGCTGCGTTCCCAACGGCGACCCCGACGCCCTCGCGCCCATCTCCGTCGTCTGCAAGGTCGTGGAGGCGAACGGCCGCCCGGCGGTGAAGCTCTCCGACAATCCGCTGAAGGCCACCGGCCCGGCGGAGGAGATCGCCCGCTACCGCCGGGTCTTCGGCACCGTCGGCATGACTGCCCACCCCGTCCTCGTCTGACCCCTGAGCGGAGCCACCGTCATGCATGACCTCACCGGCAAGGTGGCCTTCATCTCCGGCGCGGGCTCGGTGGGGGAGGGCTGGGGCAACGGCAAGGCGACCGCCGTCCTGCTCGCCCGCCAGGGGGCCACCGTCTACGGCACCGACATCACCCTCGCCGCGGCGGAAGAGACCCGGCGGCTGATCGCGGCCGAGGGCGGCACCGCCCATGCGGCGGCCGTCGACATGACCAAGGCGGCGGAGGTCGAGGCGGCGGTGGCCGATTGCCTCGCCCGCTTCGGCCGCATCGACATCCTCGTCAACAATGTCGGGGGATCGGCGCCGGGCGATCCGGTCTCGATGAGCGAGGAGGTCTGGGACGCCCAGCTCGACCTCAACCTCAAGACCGCCTTCCTCTGCTGCAAGCACGTCATCCCGGTGATGGAGCGACAGGGCGGCGGCGCCATCGTCAACCTGTCGTCGATTGCCGGCGTGCGCATCCTGCCCGACCGGCCCCATGTCGCCTACACGACGACCAAGCTCGGCATTCTCGGCTTCTCGCGCTCCATCGCCGTGACCTATGCGAAGAAGGCGATCCGCTGCAACACGGTCATCCCCGGCCTGATGCACACGCCGCTCGTCGAGACGCGGCTGGCGAAGCAGGTCGCCGGCGGCGATGCCGCGGCCCTCATCGCCTCCCGCAATGCGCAGGTGCCGACGGGAAAGATGGGCGATGCCTGGGACGTGGCGCAGGCCGTGCTGTTCCTCGTCTCCGACGAGGCGCGCTACGTGACGGCGGCCGAGATCGCGGTGGATGGCGGGCTGTCGGCGGCGGGGCGGTAGAGCCGAGCCTCGCCGACCTCGGCTGACCTACTCCGCCGCGGCCTTCGGCGCGAAGCTCCCCCGCGCATGGCGCTTGGGCTTGGCCGCCACCTTCAATGCCTCGAAGTCGGCCCTGTCCTTCACCGCATTGCGCAGAGCCTGGTCCTTGCCCGGCAGGTATTGCGGCGGCTGGTGGATGTCGACCCCGTACCAGGCCGCCGCCTTCAGCATGAAGGAGGGATCGGCGAGATGCGGCCGTCCCAGCGCCACCAGGTCGGCGCGGCCGGCGGCGAGGATCGTGTTCATCTGGTCGGCCGAGGTAATGTTGCCGACGCACATCGTTTTCACCTCGGCCTCGTTGCGGATGGCGTCGGAGAATGGCGTCTGGAACATGCGGCCGTAGACCGGCCGGCTCTTCGGCGTGGTTTGGCCGGTGGAGACGTCGACGAGGTCGACGCCGGCCTCGGCGAAGGCGCGGGCGATGGCGATGCTGTCCGCTTCCGTGATGCCGCCCTCGGCCCAGTCGGTGGCGGAGATGCGAACCGACATGGGCTTCTCCGCCGGCCAGGCGTCGCGCATGGCGGCGAAGACGCGGAGGGGGAAGCGCAGACGGTTCTCGATGCTGCCGCCATAGCCGTCAGTTCGCCGGTTGGTCAGCGGCGACAGGAAGGAGGCGAGGAGATAGCCGTGGGCGCAGTGCAGCTCCAGCATGTCGAAGCCGCAGCGCGCCGCCCGCTCCGTCGCCGCCACGAACTCTCCGGTGATGCGGGCCATGCCGGCCTCATCCAGTTCCGCCGGCACCTGGCTGTCCGGATAGTAGGGCATGGGGGAGGCGGAGACGATCGGCCAGGCGCCCTCGGTCAGCGGCCGGTCCATTCCCTCCCACATCAGCTTCGAGGCGCCCTTGCGACCGGCATGGCCGAGCTGCAGGCAGAGCTTCGCCTGCGAGTTGGCGTGGGCGAAATCGACGATGCGCGTCCAGGCCGCCTCCTGTTCGTCGGACCAGAGACCGGCGCAGCCCGGCGTGATGCGCGCGTCCGGCGCGACGCAGACCATCTCGGTGTAGACGAGGCCAGCGCCGCCGATGGCGCGGGCGCCGTAATGCACCACGTGCCAGTCGGTCGGCATGCCCTCGACGGCCGAGTACATGCACATGGGCGAGACGACGGCGCGATTCGCGACCGTCATGTCGCGCAGGCTGAGCGGCTGGAACAGCGGCGGGCGGGGCCTGGCGACATCCGCGCCCGGAACACCTTCAGCGAACATCCGGTCGGTCTCGGCGACGAAGTCCGGCGCGCGCAGCTTCAGGTTCTCGTAGGTGATCGCCTTGGAGCGCGTCATCAGGCCGAAGGCGAACTGGCGCGGGTCCATGTCCCAGAAGCGGTCGACATGTTCGAACCAGACGAGCGAGACGTCGGCGGCATGCTGGGTGCGCTCCACCTCCTCGCGGCGGTCGGTCTCGTAGGACGCCAGCGCCTCGGCCACCGTGCCCTTCGCGCGGAAGGCGTCGAACAGCGCGATGGAATCCTCCATGGCGAGCTTGGTGCCGGCGCCGATGGAGAAATGCGCCGTGCCCTTGGCATCGCCCATCAGCACCACGTTGTCCTTCACCCAGCGCTTCGAGCGGATCATCGGGAATTGCCGCCAGAGCGAGCGGTTGGTGATCAGCGGATGGCCGGCGAGCTCCTCGGCGAAGACGCCCTCGAGGAAGCGGGCCGAGGCCTCTTCGTCCATGCGGTCGAGCCCGGCGCGGGCGAAGGTCTCGGGATCGGTCTCGATGACCCAGGTCGAGCGGCCCGCCTCGTACTGGTAGGTGTGGGCGATGAAGATGCCGAATTCCGTCTCGCGGAAGAAGAAGGTGAAGGCGTCGAGTTCGCGGGTGGAGCCGAGCCAGGTGAACTTGTTGGGTCTGAGGTCCACCTCGGGGTGGAAGTGGTCGCGATTGGCCTCGCGGATGCGCGAATTGATGCCGTCCGCCGCGACGACGAGGTCGTAACCCGCGAAGGTCGCGGGGTCCGGCTCCACCTCGGTCTGGAACTGCATCTCGACGCCGAGCTGGCGGGCGCGATTCTGCAGGAGGATCAGCAGCGTCTGGCGCGAGCAGCCGCAGAAGCCGTTGCCGCCGATACGGTGCACCGTGTCCTTGAACCGGACCTCGATGTCGTCCCAGTAGGCGAAGTTCTCGGTGATGGCGCGGTAGCTCTCCGCGTCGTAGCGCTCGAATATGTCGAGGGTCGCGTCGGAGAAGACGACGCCGAAGCCGAACGTGTCGTCCGGGCGGTTGCGCTCGAAGACGGTGATGTCGGCCGCCGGCTGCCATTTCTTCATCAGGATGGCGAAATAGAGCCCGCCCGGTCCGCCGCCGATCACCGCGATGCGCATGGCCATCTCCCTTGTCGCTGCATTGACCGGAGTGCGTCCTTCGAGGCTCGCTGACGCTCGCACCTCAGGATGAGGAGGGGCGAGCATGACACAGGCTCAGGAGGAGCACAGGCGGCGCATCCTGGCCCATGCAGGGCACCACCATCCTCATCCTGAGGTGCGAGCCACGGCGATGCGGCAGCATCGTCCGATGGCGAGCCTCGAAGGACGCACTGCCTCTCATGCAGGCGTCACCCGAAATAGTTTAGGCTTAAAATAATTGGCGGCAAGGCGCGGAAAGGCTCTTGCTCCAAAATATTTGAAGCTTAAAACATTCAGGCGAGGAGGCCACGATGCCGACGGACCCCGCCGCCCCATCCTCTGCGCTGACGCCCCTTCGCGGCAAGCGCGCCCTCGTCACCGGGGGTGGACGCGGAATCGGCCGGGCCATCGCGGCAGCGCTGACGGGGCAGGGCGCCGAGGTCATCGTGCTCGGCCGCAGCCGGGCTCCCCTCGACGAGGCCGTGGCCGCCGGCCATGCCACCCGCGCCATCGCCTGCGACGTCACCGACCGTCCCGCCTTCCTCGCCGCTTTGCACGATGCAGGGGACCTCGACATCTTCGTCAGCAATGCCGGTCACGCCGAGACCGCGCCGCTGAAGCGCATGGACGCCGCGCTCTTCGACCGCATGATCGCGCTGAACCTCACCGCCGTCTTCGACGGCATCCACGCCGTGCTGCCGGGCATGGTGGCGCGCGGTACCGGCCGCATCGTCTCGGTCGCTTCCACCGCGGGCCTCACCGGCTACCCTTACGTTTCCGCCTATTGCGCGGCGAAGCACGGCGTCGTCGGCCTGACGCGCGCGCTGGCCAAGGAGGTCGCGACCTCCGGCGTCACCGTCAATTGCGTCTGCCCCGGTTTCACCGAGACCGACCTCGTCGCCGGCTCCATCGACACCATCGTCGCCCAGACCGGCCGCAGCCCCGAGGCCGCGCTCGCCGACCTCACAAAAACCATGCCCATCGGCCGCCTGATCAAGCCGGAGGAGGTGGCTGCCGCCGTCCTCTGGCTCGTCTCGGACGCGGCCGCCGCCGTCACCGGCCTCGCTTTGCCGGTGGCGGGCGGAGAGATTTGAGGACACGCCCCATGCAAGCCCCCGCCCACCGCATCCCGCACCGACAGGCCCTGGCCGACTGGCAGGCGACGCATTTCCTCTGGGAGGTGAAGGGCAAGGTCGCGACCATCACCCTGAACCGGCCGGAGAAGAAGAACCCGCTGACCTTCGAGAGCTATGCCGAGCTCGGCGACCTCTTCCGCGCGCTCGCCTTCGACACCTCCATCAAGGCCGTCGTGGTGACCGGCGCCGGCGGCAACTTCTGCGCCGGCGGCGATGTCTTCGAGATCATCGAGCCGCTGACCGGCCGCGACATGCCCGGCCTCCTGCAGTTCACCCGCATGACCGGCGAGCTGGTGAAGGCCATGCGCGCCTGCCCGCAGCCGATCATCTCCGCCATCGACGGCATCTGCGTCGGCGCCGGCGCCATCATCGCCATGGCCTCGGACCTGCGCGTCGGCACCGCCAAGACCAAGGTCGCCTTCCTCTTCAACAAGGTGGGCCTCGCCGGCTGCGACATGGGCGCCTGCGCCATCCTGCCCCGCATCATCGGACAGGGGCGGGCCTCGGAGCTGCTCTACACCGGCCGCATGATGGGCGGTGAGGAAGGTCACGCCTGGGGCTTCTTCAACCGCCTCGCCGCTCCCGAGGCGGTGCTCGCCGAGGCGACCGCGCTCGCGGGGGAGATCGCCGATGGTCCGACCTTTGCGAACTCCATCACCAAGCGCATGCTGCACATGGAATGGACCATGTCGGTGGACGAGGCGATCGAGGCCGAGGCCATGGCGCAGGCGATCTGCATGGACACCAAGGACTTCCGCCGCGCCTTCGAGGCCTTCGCGGCGAAGACCAAGCCTGTCTTCGAGGGGGATTGAGATGCTCCCCGCCGACCTCCTGTCGCTGCCCTTCTTCGAGGACCGCCACCGCGACTACGCCGCGCGCCTGTCGGATTGGGCGGCGCGCACCGTCCCCGGCCTCGTCGACCACCACGACGTCGACGGCTCCTGCCGCCGCCTCGTCGCTGCCATGGGCGAGGCGGGCTGGCTGAAGGCCTGCGTGCCGGCTGACCAGGGCGGGCTTTACCCCGCCCTCGACGTGCGCACCCTCTGCATCACCCGGGCGACGCTGGCCTATGTCGAGGGCCTCGCCGATTTCGCCTTCGCCATGCAGGGCCTCGGCACCGGCGTCGTCTCGCTCTTCGGCACGGAGGCGCAGAAGGCGCTGTGCTGCCCGCCGGTGCGCGACGGCAAGGCCATCGCCGCCTTCGCCCTGTCGGAGCCCGATGCCGGCTCGGACGTCGCCGCCATGTCCACCACCGCGACGCGCCTCGCCGACGGCTGGCGGCTCGACGGCGTCAAGACCTGGATCTCCAATGGCGGCATCGCCGACCGCTACGTCGTCTTCGCCCGCACCGGCGAGGCGCCCGGAGCCCGCGGCATCTCGGCCTTCATCGTTCCCGCCGACGCGCCCGGCCTCTCCATCGCCGAGCGCATCGACGTCATCGCGCCGCATCCCCTCGCCACCCTGCTCTTCGAGGAGTGCCGCCTGCCCGCCGACGCACTGATCGGCAAGCCCGGCGGCGGCTTCGCCATGGCCATGGCCAATCTCGACATCTTTCGCCCCACCGTCGCCGCCGCCGCTCTCGGCATGGGTCTTCGCGCCCTCGACGAGGCGACGCGCCGGGCGCGCTCGCGCATCATGTTCGGCGCGCCGCTCGCCGACCTGCAGCTCACCCAGGCCGCCCTCGCCGACAGCGTCGCCGAGCTCGAGGCCGCGGCCCTGCTCGTCTTCCGCGCCGCCTGGGCCAAGGACCAGGGCAAGCCGCGCATCACCAAGGAAGCGGCCATCGCCAAGATGGTCGCCACCGAAAACGCCCAGAAGGTCATCGACCGGGCGATCCAGATCTTCGGCGGTCTGGGCGTCAAGAAGGGTGAGAAGGTGGAGGAACTGTACCGGGAGATCCGCGCCCTGCGCATCTACGAGGGGGCGACCGAGGTTCAGAAGGTCGTCATCGCAAGGGCCCATCTCGCCGAGGCCGAGGCCGCGGCTTCCAAGGCAGCCGGATAGGAGCGCCCGATGACGGGATCGGTGGTGAAGCTCGGGACGGGCACCGCTTCAGCCCATGTGGACACATTCGCCGCGCGCGGGCTGCCGCCGGCGGAGCTGCAGCCGGCCTTCCTCTTCGACCGGCCGGAGCTCGCCTATCCGGAGCGGCTGAATTGCGTCACCGAGTTCGTCGACCGCCACGTCGCCGAGGGCCGCGGCGGCCGCACCGCCATTCTCGCCCCGGACGGCACGAACTGGACCTATGCGGGCCTCGCCGCCGAGATCAACCGCATCGCCAACGTCCTCACCGGCGCCCTCGGCCTGGTGCCGGGCAACCGGGTGCTGCTGCGGGCGCCGAACAACCCGACCATGGTCGCGGCCTATCTGGCGGTCATCAAGGCCGGCGGCATCGTCGTCGCCACCATGCCGCTCTTGCGCGCCCGCGAGCTCGGCCAGATCGTCGACAAGGCGGAGATCGCACTCGCCCTCTGCGACGACCGCCTGACCGACGAACTCACCAAGACCGCAGCCGGTTCGCGTTTCCTGAAGCGGGTGGTGACCTTCTCAGAGTTGAAGACGCTCGCCGCGGACGCCTCTGCGGATTTCGCCCCCGTCGACACCGCCCGCGACGACGTCTGCCTCTTCGGCTTCACCTCGGGGACGACGGGCGAGCCGAAATGCACCATGCATTTCCACCGCGACCTGCTCGCCATCTGCGACGCCTATGCCTTGAACGTCCTGAAGCCCGGGCCGGACGACCGCTTCATCGGCTCGCCGCCGCTCGCCTTCACCTTCGGCCTCGGCGGCCTCGTGCTCTTCCCCTTCCGCGTCGGCGCCTCCACCGTGCTGGTGGAGAAGGCTTCGCCCGGCGACCTCTTGCCGGCCATCGCCACCTTCAAGCCGACCATCTGCTTCACCGCGCCCACCGCCTACCGAGCGATGATCCCCCTGCTCGGCGACCACGACTGGCGGTCCCTCCGGAAATGCGTCTCGGCCGGCGAGGCCCTGCCGAAAGCGACCTTCGACGCCTGGCAGGCGGCGACGGGGCTGAAGCTCATGGACGGCATCGGCGCCACCGAAATGCTGCACATCTTCATCTCGGCCCCCGAGGAGGCGATCCGCCCCGGCGCCACCGGCAGGCCCGTGCCAGGCTATGAGGCCAAGGTGATCGGCGCCGACGGCGAGGACCTGCCCCCCGGCACGCCGGGCCGGCTCGCCGTGCGTGGCCCCACCGGCTGCCGCTACCTCGCCGACGAGCGCCAGCGCAAATATGTGGTGGGCGGCTGGAACGTCACCGGCGACACCTATGTGCAGGATGAGGACGGCTATTTCTGGTACCAGGCGCGCAACGACGACATGATCGTCTCCGCCGGCTACAACATCGCCGGCCCGGAGGTGGAGGCGGCCCTCCTCGCCCATCCCGCCGTCGCCGAGGCCGGCGTCGTCGGCCAGCCCGATCCCGAGCGCGGCATGATCGTCAAGGCCTATGTGGTGCCGAAGCCCGAGGTGACGGTGACGCCGGCCCTCGTCGTCGAGCTCCAGGCCTTCGTGAAGGACGAGATCGCGCCCTACAAATATCCCCGCGACATCGCCTTCGTGCCGCAACTGCCGCGCACCGAGACCGGCAAGCTGCAGCGCTTCGCGCTGCGCGAACGCGCCGCCCGCGAGGCCGGCGCCGGCCATTCCCCGGACACTGCCAAGGCCGCCGAATAGAGGCCGCCGGAGACCCGATCATGTCCCATCCCGTGAAGCCCGTGATCCCGCTCGACCTGCCGGACGAGGATTCCGTGCCGGTGACGCTCAACCCCAAGGGCTGGCCAGTGCCGCGCGGCTATGCCAACGGAATGGCCGCCAAGGGGCGGCTCATCGTCACCGGCGGCGTCGTCGGCTGGGACGTCATGGGCAATTTCCCCGAGGGCTTCATCGCCCAGGCCCGCCAGTGCTTCGAGAACATCCGGGCGATCCTGGCCGAGGGCGGCGCCCTGCCGCACCACATCGTCCGGCTCACCTGGTATGTGACCGACGTGGGGGAATATCAGGCGAACCTGCGCCCGCTCGGCCGGGCCTATCGCGAGGTCTTCGGCCAGCACTATCCGGCCATGGCCGTGGTGCAGGTCGTGCGGCTGGTGGAGACGGCGGCGAAGATCGAGATCGAGGCGACGGCGGTCGTGGCGGAGTAGGGTCAGGGTGGGGGATTCCTATCAACGCCTGCCGTCTGCCCGGCCATGACGCGGAGAGGGGTGCCGATCGACACGCCCGGCCTCGGTGATCCCAGAAGCCCCTCACCCTTCCCTCTCCCCGCAAGCGGGGAGAGGGGGCAACGACGCAGCGTTTCGATGGACTACGGTAGCGCCTTGCACGGCGATCGAGGATGGTCGCGACGCCGAAGTCCCCTCTCCCCGCTTGCGGGGAGAGGGAAGGGTGAGGGGCTTGGATCTTGGAAGAGCAGGCAGGGCAATCGCCCCCACCCCTCAATCGTGAATGCGGATCACCGCCTCGATCTCCACCGTGATCCCCATCGGCAGCGAGCCCATGCCCACCGCCGAGCGGGCATGGCGGCCGCGATCGCCGAGCACCGCCACCATCAGGTCGGAGAAGCCGTTGATGACGCGGGGATGGTCGCCGAAATCCGGCGTGCCGTTGACCATGCCGAGAACCTTCAGGAACTCGACCTTGGACAGGTCGCCGCCGGCCGCCGCCTTGGCGGAGGCGAGGATCTGCAGGCCGACGAGTTTGGCATGCTCGTAGGCGGTCTCGACGGTGACGTCGGCGCCGACCTTGCCGGTATGCAGCGAGCCGTCCGCCTTCCGCGGACCCTGTCCGGCGAGATAAGCGATGTTCCCGTCGCGCTTGAACGGCACGTAATTGCCGGCCGGCGTCGGCGTCGGAGGCAGGGTCAGGCCCAGTTGGGCGAGCTTCTCTTCGGGGCTCATGTCCGTCTCCTCACCTGAGCTTGCCGCGGGCGGCGACGGGCAGGATACCGACGATCTCGTCGCCGCGCACCATCACCACCTCGTCGACCATGTTGACCACCACGCAGACGTGGTTCGGTACGACGCGCACGATGTCGCCGACCTTCGGCCGCTCGTTGCATTTCGACAGGTCGAGGAAGCCGTGCTCCTCGGCGAAGCGGGCGATACGCGCTTCGGGGTGTTCGAGGATGAGCCCGTAGCCGTCGAGCCCGCCGCCGGGATCGGCGGTCAGCGTCTTCGATCCCGCGTCGAGGATGCCGCGGTCGGCGCCGGCGCGGCTCACCACGGTGGAATAGACGGTGAGCGCGCAGTCGTCGAGGGTGGCGACGCCGGCCTCCACCTGCATGCGGTCGTTGTAGATGTAGGTGCCGGGCCGGTGCTCGGTCGCGCCCTTCAGCTTGCCGATGTTCTTCATGTTGGGCGAGCCGCCGGTGGAGATGATCTCCGCCTCGAGGCCCTCGAGCCCGATGCCGGCGAGCGCCGTGTCGAGGAACTTCTGCGCCTCCGGCCAGCCGTCCTCGGTCGGGTACATCATGAAGCCCTTGAAGGCGAGGCCCGGCGAGGCGGCGATCAGCTTGGCGAGCTCGATGGCCTCGCCCGGCGTCTCGACGCCGGCGCGCTTGCGTCCCGTATCGCATTCGATGACGACGCCGAGAGGCCGTCCCGCGAGGGCTGCGGCCTTCGGCAGGTCGCCGATGACGGTGGCGTTGTCGGCGGCGACCGTGACGGTGGTCGATTCGAGGAGCCGGCCCAGCCGGTTCATCTTCTCCTCGCCGAGGAGATTGTAGCTGATGAGGATGTCGTCGAGCCCGGCGGCGGCCATCACCTCGGCTTCGCCGATCTTCTGGCAGGTGATGCCCTTGGCGCCGGCGGCGACCTGCAGCTTCGCCAGCTCCGGGCTCTTGTGGGTCTTGATATGGGGCCGGTTGGCGAGGCCTGCGGCATCGCACTGGGCCTGGACGCGGGCGATGTTGGCCTCCACCCGGTCCATGTCGATGACGACGGCGGGGGTGCCGTATTCGCGGGCGATGGTTTCGGCGAGCGGGGTGGCCATGGGCATGTCCGATCAAACGTGCAGGTAGCGGTCCTTCAGGTCGGGACTGGCGAGGAAATCGCCGCTGGTCCCTTCCCAGACGATCCGGCCCTTCTCGAGGATCAGGTGCCGGTCCGCCAGTTTGACCAGAGCATCGACGTTCTTGTCGATGACCAGGATCGATTGGCCGTCCTGCTTGAGGCGGGACAGGCAGCCCCAGATCTCCGCCCGGATGACCGGCGCGAGCCCTTCCGTCGCCTCGTCGAGCACGAGCAGCTTCGGATTGGTCATCAGTGCCCGACCGATGGCGAGCATCTGCTGCTCGCCGCCCGAGAGCTGGTTGCCCATGTTGCGGCGGCGTTCCTTCAGCCGCGGGAAGAATTCATAGACCCGCTCCAGGGTCCAGGCCTGCTCGCGCTTCGCCCTGTTGGCCGCGGTGGCGACGAGATTTTCCTCGACGTCGAGATTGGGGAAGATCTGCCGGCCCTCCGGCACGAGGCCGAGCCCGGACTGGGCGATCTTGAAGGGCGGCGAGCCGGCGAGCGCCACCCCGTCCACCGCGATGGCGCCGGCGGCGGGTTTCAACAGGCCGAAGATCGACTTGATCGTGGTGGTCTTGCCCATGCCGTTGCGGCCGAGCAGGGTCACCACCTCGCCGTTCGCCACCTGGAGAGAGACGCCGAACAGCACCTGCACGTCGCCGTAGCCGGCCTCGAGGTTGGAGACGCTCAGCATGGGTGGTTCCGGTTCTGTGTCCTCACGCCCCGCCCTCCATCCGCGCCGCCGTGGCGCGGGCGACGGAGGCCTTGGTCTTGGCCAGCAGCCCCATCAAGAGTTCGCGCTCCGTCGGGTCGACGTCGGCGAGGAGCTCGCGCACCCAGGCACCGTGCTCGCGCGCCATGCGGGCGAAGTCCTGATGGCCTTTCTCGGTCATGACGATGCGCTGGGCGCGCCCGTCCAGCGCGTCGCGCCGCTTCTCCACATAGCCCTGCTCGGCGATGCGCGCGACGAGACCGGTGACGTTGCCGTTGGTCACCATCATCCGGCGGGAGATGTCGCCGAGCGTCATGCCCTCCGGCGACTTGTCGAGCTGGGCCAGCAGGTCGAAGCGCGGCAGGGTGATCTGGAAGCGCTCGGCGAGGCGGCGGCGGATCTCCCGCTCGATCATGGTCGTGCAGGTCAGGAGCCGCAGCCAGAGGCGCAGCTCCGGCCGGGTGTCGCCCGACTGGTGGGCGAGGCGCGTCTCGGCGTCGATGGCGAGGTCGGGCCTGCTCATGCGAACTCCTCCTCGCCGAGATAGGCCTCGCGCACGGCGGGTTCGGCGCGCACCTGTTCGGGGCTGCCGGAGGCGATGACGCGGCCGTAGACGAGGACGGAGATGCGGTCGGCGAGGCGGAACACCGCGTGCATGTCGTGCTCGACCAGCACCATGGGATAGCGCCCTTTGAGCGCCATCAGCAGGTCGACCATGCGCTCGGTCTCCTCCCGGCCCATGCCGGCCATGGGCTCGTCGAGCAGGAGGAGCTTCGGCTCGGACACCAGCGCCATCGCGATTTCGAGCTGGCGCTTCTCGCCGTGACTGAGGCTGGCGGCGAGCGTCCCGGCACGCGGCGCGAGGCCCACCTGCGCCAGCGCCGCCATGGCGGTGTCGTTGAGCCGCCGTTCGGCGCCCGCGGAGCGGAAGAAGCGGAACGAGGAGCCGTCATGGGCCTGCGCCGCCGTCGCGACGTTCTCCAGCACGGAAAAGCCCGGCAGCACCTGGGTGATCTGGAACGAGCGGGTGAGGCCGCGCAGCGCGCGGGCGTGGACGGGCAGGGCGGTGACGTCCTCGCCGGCGAAGGTGACGGTTCCGGCATCCAGCGCCACCTCGCCGGTGATCTCGGAGATCAGCGTCGTCTTGCCGGCACCGTTCGGGCCGATGATGGCATGCAGTTCGCCCGGCGCGATCTCCAGCGTCACGCCGTCCGTCACCTTCAGCGCGCCGTAGCTCTTGTGCAGGTTCGAGAGTGCGAGAATGGGCGCGGTCATTTGCCACCTCCCCGCTCCAGCAGCTTGACGACGCCGCCGCGCGCGAAGATGGCGACGAGGATGACCATCGGCCCGAAGATCACCTTCCAGTGCTGGGTCAGCGCCGCCAGCCATTCCTCCACCAGCGTCACGCCGATGCCGCCGATGATCGGGCCGATCAGCGTGCCCATGCCGCCGAGCACCACCATGGCGATGAACTCGCCCGAGCGTTGCCAGGTCATGTAGGCCGGGGCGACGAACATCCCGAGATTGGCGAAGAGCGCGCCCGACAGCGCGCAGACCGCGCCGGCGATGACATAGGCGGCGAGCCGGTAGCGGAACGGGTCGAAGCCGAGCGCCCGCATGCGCCGCTCGTTCTCCTTCGCGCCCCGCAGCACCCGGCCGAAGCGCGAGCCGACGATGGCCTTCAGCAGGAGGAAGCAGAGCACCAGCGTTCCCAGCACCACGAAGTAGAAGGCGGTGTCGTTGGCGAGGATGCGGGTGCCGAAGACCTCGGAGCGGTGGAACATGCGAAGGCCGTCGTCGCCGCCATAGGCCGAGAGGCTCGTCGCGGTGAAATAGGCCATCTGCCCGAAGGCGAGCGTGATCATGATGAAATAGACGCCGCGGGTCTTCAGCGAGATGGCGCCGGTGACGAGGGCGAAGAGCGCGCCCGCCAGGATCGCCACCGGGAAGGCGATGGAGGCGTCGACGATGTCGTGGGAGAACAGGATCGCCACCGCATAGGCGCCGATGCCGAGGAAGGCGGCGTGGCCGAAGGAGACGAGCGCGCCGTAGCCGAGGATGAGGTCGAGCGACAGCGCGCCGATGGCCATGATCATGGCGCGGCTGACGAGCCCCAGGATGAAGCGCTCGGACCAGACGAAGGGCACCAGCGCCAGCAGCGCGAAGACCACGACCGGCAGCCAGATGCGGCGCCAGAGCGGCGGTGTCGCGGGCAGGGCGGCGGGGGCGGGGGTTTCGGCCATGGCTCAGCCTTTGGCCGGGAAGAGGCCGGTCGGCCGGAAGAACAGCACGGCGGCCATGAGGATGTAGATGGACATGGAGGCAATCGCCGGGCCGATGGTGCGCGCGTCCGAGGGCGAGAGGCCCGACAGGCGCAGCAGGTCGACCGAGAAGGAGCGCAGCAGCGTGTCGACGAGGCCGACCAGCAGCGCGCCGACGAAGGCGCCGCGGATGGAGCCGATGCCGCCGATGACGATGACGACGAAGGCGAGGATGAGCAGGTTGTCGCCCATGCCCGGCTCCACCGAGAAGACCGGGGCGGCCATGCAGCCGGCGAAGCCCGCCAGCATGGCGCCGAAGCCGAAGACGATCATGAACAGGCGGCGGATGTCGACGCCGAGCGCCGAGACCATCGGCGCGTTGGTGGCGCCGGCGCGGATCAGCATGCCGACCCGCGTCTTGGCGACGACGAGGTAGAGCCCCAGCGCCACGGCGAGGCCCGAGCCGATGATGGCGAGGCGCCAGACCGGATAGAGCACGCCGTCGGCGATGCGGATCGTGCCCGACAGCGAGGGCGGGATCGGCACCTGCAGCGGCGCGGCGCCCCAGACGATCTTCACGCCCTCGTTGAGGAACAGGATGAGGCCGAAGGTCGCCAGCACCTGTTCGAGGTGGTCGCGGTCGTAGAGGTGGCGCATCACCGCCACCTCGAGAACCAGGCCGCAGGCGAGCGCCGTGATCAGCGCGAGGGCGATGCCGATGAAGAAGCTGCCGGTCCAGGCGACGAACATGGCGGCGAGATAGGCTCCCAGCATGTACTGGACGCCATGGGCGAGGTTGATGAAGTCCATCACGCCGAAGACCAGGGTGAGGCCGGCGGCGATGAGGAACAGCAGCACGCCGAGCTGCAGCCCGTTCAGCGTCTGGATGATGAGGAGCGTGGAGGACATCGCAGGCCGATCGGAAACCCTCTCCCCTCGTGGGAGAGGGTGGCGCCGAAGGCGCCGGGTGAGGGGCGGGCAACAGGATCCCGGCCGCGGACGCGGGGGCGATGGGTGTCGGTGAGGACCAGTCGGCCCCTCACCCGGCAGCTGACGCTGCCACCCTCTCCCACGAGGGGAGAGGGTGATCGCGTGTCACCTCACCAGCGCATCTGGCACTGGGCGGCGTAGACGTCCGTGTAGTTCTCGAAGATGCGGTCCACGATCTCCGTCTGGAACTTGCCGTCCGGGCGCTTGGCGGCGCGCACCGTGTAGAAGTCCTGGATGGGATAGTGGTTGTTGGCGAAGCGGAAGCGGCCGCGCAGCGAGGTGAAGTCGGCCTTGCGCAGGGCGGTGCGGACTGCGGCGCGGTCCGACAGGTTGCCGCCGGTGGCGACCACCGCGCTGTTGATCAGCATGGCGGCGTCATAGGCCTGCATGGCGTAGGAGCCGGGCACCGAGCCGAAGGCCGCTTCGTAATCCGCGACGAACTTCTTGTTCTGCGGATTGTCCATGTTGGGCGCCCAGGTCATGCCGGCGAGCATGCCGATGGCGGCGTCCTGCTGGGCCGGCAGCGTCGACTCGTCGACGGTGAAGGCGGAGAGGAAGGGCACCCGCTGGGTGAGGCCGGCCTGCCCGTACTGGCGGACGAGGTTCACGCCCATGCCGCCGGGCATGAAGGTGAAGAGGCCGTCGGCGCCCGAGGAGCCGATGCGGGCGAGCTCGGAGGAGAAGTCGAGCGTGTTCAGCGGGACATAGACCTCGTCGACGATCTCGCCGCGGAAATGGCGCTTGAACCCGGCCATGGCGTCGCGGCCGGCCTGATAGTTGGGGGTCAGCAGGAACACCTTCTTCATGTTCTGCCGCTGGGCATAGGCGCCGAGCACCTCGTGCACCTGGTCGTTCTGGTAGGAGGTGACGAAGAAGTTCTCGTGGCAGCCGCGGCCGGCATAGCTCGACGGGCCGGCATTGGCGCTGATCAGGAAGGTGCGCTGCGAATTGACCACCGGCGCGTGGATCGCCTGCAGGATGTTGGAGAAGATCGGGCCGACGACGAAGTCGACGCGGTCACGGTCGATGAGGGCCTGGACGCGCTGCACGGCGACGTCCGGCTTCAGCTCGTCGTCGACGACGATGACCTGGACCTCGCGTCCGCCCATGCGGCCGCCGAGCTGGCGGACGGCGAGCTGGAGGCCGTCGCGCGCCTGCTGACCGAGGACGGCAGCAGGGCCGGATAGCGTCTGGATCACGCCGATGCGGATCGGCTCCTGGGCCTGGGCGGGACCGGCGAGCATCGCTGCCCCCAGCGCCAGAGAGAGAAGGATGCGCTTCATCGAAAACCTCCCACCCCGAGCCTTGCTCGGGTCGAAGACCGCTCCCGGGCTTGTCCGTGGTCGCGGCCAATGCGAAGGCATTATCGCCGTGGAATTTTCGCGAACAACCCCACCCGCCAAAAATATTTTAAGTGTAAAATAATTCGGCAGGAGACCCGAATGTTGCTCACCGATCATGCAGACGGCAAGCCGCGGTGCTGGTGGCCCGGCTATGATCCGCTCTACGTCGCCTATCACGACACCGACTGGGGCGTGCCGGAGCGCGACGACCGCGCCCTGTTCGAGAAGCTCATCCTCGACGGCTTCCAGGCGGGGCTCTCCTGGATCACCATCCTGCGCAAGCGCGAGCATTTCCGGAAGGTCTTCGACGGCTTCCGGCCGGACGTCGTCTCAGGCTACGGGCCGGAGAAGGTGGCGGCGCTGCTGGAGGACCCCGGCATCATCCGCAACCGCGCCAAGATCGTCGGCACGGTGAAGGCCGCCGGCATCTACTGCGACATGATGGGCCGTGGCGAGGGCTTTTCCGACTATCTCTGGAAGTTCGTCGACGGGCGGCCGCTGCAGCCGGATTTCCGCGACCGCAGCCAGGTGCCGACCGAGACCGAGGTGGCACAGAAACTGTCGAAGGACCTGAAGGCGAGAGGCTTCTCCTTCGTCGGCCCCACCATCGTCTACGCCTTCATGCAGGCGGTCGGCATGACCAACGACCACATGGTCGGCTGCTTCCGCCACGAGGAGATGAAGGCGCTGGGGTGAGGTGGGGCGACCTGCAGGGACGAAGTGCGTCCTTCGAGGCTCGCCGCCGGACGATGCCGACGCATCGCCGGCAGCTCACACCTCAGGATGAGGAAGGGGGAGAACTGCACCGCGGATGAGGTGGAGTGCGCCCGTCACACCGCCTTCGGTCCGGATGTCGGTCACAAACGCCCTCATCCTGAGGTGCGAGCGGCAGCGAGCCTCGAAGGACGCACTGGGGTCGTGCAGGGCGTCCTGTGACAAAAGTCGCTCACGAACCACCACCGTCATGCCCGGGCTTGTCCCGGGATCCACGAATTCCCTTCCCGCTCCGGTGTTCAAGTCGTGGATGCCCGGGCCGAGCCCGGGCATGACGGAAGGGGCGGTGTCCTTCCATCCTGATGACGCGCAGCTCCCGCCCGCCTCATTCTCCCCGCGTGCAGATCCGCGCGATGTCGCCGACGCGGGCGCGCTCGGTCGTGCTCATCTGCCCCGACAGCGCCTGGCCCCAGAGGTTGTCGCGCTTCAGCCGGTCCGCCGTGCATTCGCAGGCCTCGCGGCAGAGATCGGCCTCCTGGCCGTTGCTGACGCAGGTGCGCATGCAGGCTTCCACGAAGGGCCGCGTCTGCGCGTCGCCGGCGGCCGGCCCACGATGCACTGACGCCGGGAAGAGCCAGATCCAGGCGGAGATGAGGGCGATGAACAGTGGTTGGTGGACGAGATAGATCGGCAGCGAATGCCGCCCCATGGTCGTGAGGAGCCGCCCCGCGCCGCCCTCGGCGCGAACCGCGGCGAGCCGCTCCTCACCGACGAACGACAGCAGCGCCCGTGCCGCGACGATCCCCGCCAGCACGCAGCCGAACCAGGGGAACAGCGGCACGAAATCGCCGGAGCGGATGGGGCGGTCGGAGAGGCCGAGCCAGAGAAGGAGATCGGCGTCGAGGACGGGATGGGCGACGAGGGCCGGCAGGGCGAAGGCGGTGATGGCGCCGCCCGCCACCGCCAGGCTCGGCAGCATCAGGAAGGGCAGGGCGAGCACGCTCGCTACCGCGATGTGGTGGAGAATGCCGAAGAACACATAGGCGTCGGGCATGAAGAGATAGGTGCCGACCGTCACCAGCGCCGCCGCGCCGGCCACCAGGGCGAGCCGCCGCAGGTAGGCGGCCCGGTCGAAGCCGTCGCGCGTCGCCAGCACCAGGCTCGCTCCCACCAGTGCCAGGAACGAGCCGGCGATGAGATGGGCGAACCAGCGCCAGCCCGCATGGGCGACGATGTCGGTGGCGATCAGACGGAAGAAGGAGAGGTCCCAGGCGAAATGATAGACGAACATCGCGACCAGCGCCGCGCCGCGGGCGATGTCGGCGAGCGCGATGCGCGGGCGGCGCGGGGTGTCGGCGGGGCGCGGCGGCAGGCTTGCCGTGTCGGCGGGGGTCATGCGGCATCCTCACGCGAGCTCCGCGCCGGCGCGCGAGCGGGGTGAACCCGGTTATCCGCTCCGCGTTCCCCCGTCCACCGGCACGTCGTTCCCGCTCGCGCCACGCTGCTGCCAAAACCCGGCTTGCCCGCGCCGGGCGAAGCGGGCAGGAAGGGCCCATGGCCACCCGCTCCCCGTCCCCCCGCCAGCGCCCGGCGCGCGCCTGGCAACGCATGCTCTCCGGCAGACGGCTCGACCTGCTCGACCCTTCGCCCCTCGACGTCGAGATCGAGGACATCGCCCACGGCCTCGCCCGCGTCGCCCGCTGGAACGGCCAGACCACGGGCCCTCACGTCTTCTCCGTGGCGCAGCACTGCCTGCTGGTGGAGGAGATCGCGGCGCGGATGCAGCCTGGCCTCGAGGCGCGCTGGCGGCTTGCCGTGCTGCTGCACGACGCGCCCGAATATGTCATCGGCGACATGATCTCGCCCTTCAAGGCGGTGATCGGCGGCGACTACAAGACGGTCGAGGCCCGGCTGATGGGCGCCATCCACATCCGCTTCGGCCTGCCGGCGGCGGCCCCGGCCGAGATCGCCACCCTCACCAAGAAGGCCGACCACGTCGCCGCCTTTCTCGAGGCGACCCAGCTCGCCGGCTTCGGCCACGACGAGGCCACCGGCATCTTCGGCGCCCCTACCGGCGTCTTCGGCGGCGAGCGGGGCGTGCCGCCCGTGCTGGTGCCGATGGATTCCGACAGCGCCAAGGCGGCCTATCTCGCCCGCTTCGCCGCACTCGCGGCCTGAGCGCCGGCCGGCATTGCCGGCCCGTGCGATCTGCCGCATCGTTCCGTCATCGATCCCGCGCTATCAGGCGGAAAGCCATGCGGGCACCAGGAGGACAGGGTCATGGAGGTTCACGTCTGTTCGCTGTCCAGGCTCGCCGCGACGGTCGAATCGACCGGCGCGCGCCATGTCGTCACGCTGATCAACCAGGGCACGGCCGTCGAGCGGCCGGCGACGGTCGCGGTGGACGACCACCTCTTCCTCGGCATGAACGACATCGTCGCGCCGATGGACGGCTACATCGTGCCCGCCGACGCCCATGTGGAGCGCCTGCTCGGCTTCGTCGACGGCTGGTGGAGCAGCCACAGCGCGCGGAGCCCGCTCGTCGTCCATTGCTGGGCCGGGATCAGCCGCTCCACCGCCGCCGCCTACATCACCGCCTGCGCGATCAATCCGGCCGAGGACGAAGAGGCGCTTGCCGGCGAACTCCGGCGGCTCAGCCCCAGCGCCACGCCCAACCTGCGCCTCGTCACCATCGCCGATCGCATGCTCGGCCGCGACGGCCGCATGGTCTCGGCCATCGAGCGCATCGGCCGCGGCCGCGACGCTTTCGAGGGCGAACCCTTCGCGCTCCGGCTCGGCCGCTGACCGCATTGCCGCGATTGCGACAACGCGATCGCAACATCCCGCGGTGACAATCGCCCCGTCGCGCGCCATCGCGCCGAAATGTTGAAGCCGCATCTGGCGGAATATCGGCGGCGCAATTCGCTGCCGCCACCACGTGATTCCGGCCATCAGGGGGGCCGCACAGCATGGGTTTCGCCTTCGGCATCCTCCTCGCGGTCGCGGTCGTTCTCGGCGTGCCCATCATGGCCATCGCCGCCTTCGTCCGCTCCGGCGACGCCAAGCGGCGGCTCGACGGCGTCGAGATGCGGCTGTCACAGGCGGAGACGGAGCTCGGGCTGCTGCGCGCGGCGCTCGCCGCCGGCGCGTCGGCGACACCGGCCTCTCCGCCGGCCGAAGTCGCTCCGTTCGTGGCCCCGCCGGAGCCCGCCATCCCGGCGGAGCCCGAGGTTACCGACACCGCACCGGCTCCTGAGCCTGCCTTCGTCCGCCGCTCGGTGCCGGCGGTCGCCAGCAAGGGACCGCTGGAAGCCATCGACCCGATGGAGGCCCCGCCCGCGCCGCCTCCGCCGCCCGCGCCCGCCGCGGCCGGCCTCGGCGGCTTCGAGGAGAGCATCGGCTCGCGCTGGGCGGTCTGGGTCGGCGCCATTGCGCTCGGCCTCGGCGGCATCTTCCTCGTCCGCTATTCCATCGAGCAGGGCCTCGTCGGCCCCGGCATGCGCATCGCCCTCGGCTTCCTCTTCTCGCTCGCCCTGCTGGCCGGCGGCGAGTGGCTGCGCCGCAACGACAAGGGCCTGCCGACCCTCCCCGTCGCCGACATCCCCTCGGCGCTGACGGGTGCCGGCGCGGTGGCCGCCTTCGCCACCATCTACGCCTCCCATGCGCTCTACGATTTCATCGGCCCGGCAACGACCTTCGTCGCCCTCGGCGCGGTCGGCCTCGGCACGCTCGTGCTCGCCGGTGTGCACGGCCCCCTGCTCGGCGCCATCGGCCTCGTCGCCGCCTTCGCCGCGCCGTTCCTCGTCGCCGCCGACGATCCCAACCCCTACGTCTTCCCTGTCTATGCGGCGGTCATCACCGCCGCCTGCTTCACCCTCGCCTGGATCCGGGACTGGCTGTGGCTGCGCCTCGCGGCGACCGGCGTCGCCGTCGGGCTCGGCGCCCTGACCCTCGTCGCGACCTCGGGCGGCGCCTATCCGAGCCTCGTCCAGGCGCTGGCCGGCATCGCCACCGCGGCGCTCTTCGTGGTGCCCGGCATCCGCTTCGCTGCCTATCGCGAGCGCGGCGCCGATGCCGGCGCCACCGCCATCCTCTGCGCCTTCGCCTTCCTCGCCATGCTCGCCGTTCTGGAGAGCCGGCAGGGCATGGCCGCCATCGCTCTGTTCCTGCTCCTCGCGCTCGCCGTTCTCGCCCTTGTCTGGCGCGCGCCGTCGGTTGCCCCGGCGGCGCCGGTCACCGGGCTCTTCGCCCTGCTCATCCTCCTCGGCTGGTCGGTCGGCGTCAGGCCCTCGACGCTGGTGGATCCGCTCGGCGTTCCGCCTGAATTCCCGGACGTGCTCACCCGCATCGTCTGGTCCGGCCTCGCCATGGCACTGCTCTTCGGCATCGTCCCGGCCGTCCTCGCCGTGGCGCGGCGCCAGCGCGAGGCCTGGGTGGTGCTGACGCTCGTCGCCACCTCCGTCCTCATGCCCCTCGCCGTGCTCGCCGTCGTCTACGGCAAGGTCGACGGCTTCGTGATCTCGCCCCGCTTCGCGGCGCTGGCCATGGTGCTGGCGGCAAGCTTCGGCGCGGCCACCGAGGCGGCCCACCGCCTCAGGTCCGGCCGCCGGCCGGGCCTCGCCTCCGCCTCGGCGCTCTATGCCATCGGCGCGCTGGCGGCGCTCGCCTTCGCCCTGACGCTGCTCCTGGACCGCGCCTGGCTCACCCTCGCCCTGGCGGCGATGATCGCCGGCATCGCCTGGGTCTACACCTTCCGGCCGCTGCCCCACCTGCGCTGGGTGGCGGCCCTGGCCGGCTGCGGCGTCCTGCTGCGCGTGATCTGGGACCCCGCCATCAACGGGGCGGACGTGGGCTCCACCGTGGTGTTCAACTGGCTGCTGCCCGGCTACGGACTGCCCGCCCTCAGCGCCGCCGCGGCCGCCTGGATGCTGCGCCGGCGGCGCGGCGAGGATGCGCCCGTCGGCATCCTCGAGGCGCTGGCGCTGGTCTTCACGGCGCTGCTGCTGATCGTCGAGGTGCGCCACGCCTTCGGCGCCCACGGGCTCCGCCTTTTCGCCGTCCCCATGCGCTTCCCCGAGGCGGCGACCCATACCGTCACCATGCTCGCCTTCGGGCTCGGCCTGTCGCGTCTCGCCGGCATGCGCAGCGGCGTCTTCTGGGACAATGCGGTCCTCGTCGTCCGCTACGCCTCCTGGGCCTGGATCGCCGTGGTCATGGGCTTCGCCTGCAACCCCTGGGTCACCGGCGCCGACGTCGGTGCCCATCCGGTGGTGAACTGGGCCCTGCTCGGCTACGGTTTCGGCGCCGTGCTGGCGCTCGGCGCGGCCATGCTGGAGCGGCGCGCCGGCCGGGCGATGGAGAGCCGCGTCATGGGTCTCGTTGGCCTCGCCATGCTGGTCAACTATCTCAACATCACCGTGGCCATGCTGGCGCGCGGCGAGGTGTCCTTCTGGGGCATCGGCGACGGCGAGCTCTACGCCTATTCCGCCGTCTGGCTGGCGGTGGGCATCGCGCTGCTCGGCGCCGGCGCCGCCTTCGGCAGCCGCACGTTGCGCCTGGCCTCGGCGGCCATGGTGGCGCTCGCCGTGCTCAAGGTCTTCCTCGTCGACATGGCCGGTCTCACCGGTCTGTGGCGCGCCCTGTCCTTCATCGGCCTCGGTCTCGTCCTGCTTGTCGTAGGCCGGGTCTACCAGCGCGTCCTCGGCATCGCACAGGCGCGCACGCCGGCTGCGCCACCGCCGGCAGTATGAACCGTCAGAGGGTGGCGAGGCCGGCCTTGCCGCCCTCGGTGCCGAAGGCGACGGCCTTGCCGTCGGCGCGCCAGGCGAGCGCCGTCACCGCGTCGCCGTCCGGCTCGCGCATCAGGATCTCGGCGCCGTCCTCGATGCGGCAGAGCAGGATCAGGCCGTCGGCGAAGCCGGCCGCGATGACCGGCGCCTGCGGATGGCCCGCCACCTGCGTCACCTTGATCCCCGCCTTGGCGGCGGGAGCGATCATGGTGGGGGTGGCGCCCATGGGGCCGTTCTTGCCCGAGAAGGGCCAGAGGATGGCCTCGCTCGCGCCCGACGTCGCCAGGAACTTGCCGCCCTGGGTCCAGGAGAAGGAGCGCACCTTGCCGGGATAGCCGGACATGCGCATGTGCTGGCCGTCCTCGAGCCGCCAGCCGTGGAGCTGCGCGTCCTGCATGGTGGTGACGACGAATCGCTGGTCGGCGCTGACGGTGACGCCGAGATGCGAGCCCTTCCACTCCAGCTTCACCGGGTCGCCCTTGACGTTGGGATACCAGAGCGTCGCGCCGTTGTAGTGGGCGATGGCCAGCCGCAGCCCCTTGGGGAAGAAGGCGAGGCCGCCCGCCGCCGAGGGCAGGGCGAGGCTCATGGGATCGCCCTTCGGCTGGGCGACGAAGGCCTTGCGCCCCGCGCTCCAGGCGATCGCCCCGTTCGGGCCGAGCGCCACCCGGTCGATCCAGGTTCCGCCGCTGTCGTGGATGCGGCGCAGGTCTCCCTTGCGGTCGAGCGCCAGCACCAGGCCGTCATCGCCGCCGGTCAGCAGCAGCGACCCGTCGCAGGCCGCGTCGAGAATCCCGCCCTCGTGCAGGGGTATCCTGCGGTCGCCGTCACCGGCCAGGATGATCTCGCCGGAGGCGAGGACGAGAACGGCCTCGGCGCCGAGAAAATGCGCGGAGAGCACGGTTTCCCGGGCCTCTATCGGGCGGATGCGGTCACGGATGGAGGGGCGCTGCGCGGCGGTCGTCATGTCCCCTGACTAGCCGAAGGTCCGTCGGAAGGCGAGGGGGAGAACAGGGGATGAGGGCCTCCGGCCCCTTTGACATCGCCGCCGGGCTGGTCCATGCCAGCGCCCGATTTTGCGAGGAGAAGCCCCTTGGCCAGCGGAACACCGACCCAGGTCGCCCCGACGCTCGGTTACGACGCCATCCAGGACCACGTGCGGGCCGTGCCGTTCCGCCCGCGCCTGTCGCGGCTGATCTTCCTCCGCCACGGCGAGACCGAGGGCAACCGCAAGGGCATCTACCAGTTTCCCGACACGCCGCTGAACCCGGCCGGCGAGGCCCAGGCCGCCGAAGCCGCCTCGATCCTGGCGCTCGCCTCGATCTGCCGCGTGGCGGCGAGCCCGATGATGCGCGCGTGGCGGACCGCCGCCGTCGTCACCGACGGCCGCGACATCGTGCCGGAGCCCGACGCCGCCTTGCAGGAGCGCATGTATATGGGCCTCTTCGGCACGCCGGTCGGCACGCTCGACTGGCGCGTCGATCCGCCGGCCTGCGAGAGCCTGGCGACCTTCGTCCACCGCACCGGCCACGCCCTGTCGCGCTGGATGTCGCTGGAGGACGATCCGGAGGGCGACCTGCTGATCGTCTCGCACGGCGGCGTGCTGCTGGTGCTCGCCGCTCTCACCGGGGTCGACCTGCACACCGAACTGCGCCGCAACGCGACGCCGATCCTGTTCTCGCGCACCACCGGCGGCTGGGAAGCGACCGCGGCGGGTTGATCAGCCGCCGAATTCGGCCTTCACCTTGGCGGTGTGCTCGCCGAGCGCCGGCACCGGGCCGAACTGCGGGATGGCCCCGTCGTGGAGGGCGCCCGGGGCGAGCATGCGCTTGCGGCCGGCGGGGGTCTCCACCTCCATATAGCGGTTCTGCGGGTGGACCTTGAGGTCGTCGAGCGAGGACACCCGGCCATAGGCGACCTTCGCCTTTTCCAGCATCTCCACCACCGCCTCGCGCGGATGGCGGGCGAAGGCGGCGAGGATGATGGCGTCGAGGTCGGCCCGGTTGGCGACCCGTTTCACATTGGCGTCGAAACGCGGATCGGTTGCCACGGAGGCGTCGGCGAGCACGTTCTCGCAGAGCGAGACCCATTCCCGCTCGTTCTGGATGGAAAAGAGGATGGCCTTGCCGTCGGCGCAAGGGTAGGCGCCATAGGGCGCGATGGTCGGGTGGTTGAGGCCCGAACGCGGCGGATAGATGCCGCCATAGGCGTACTGGAGATAGGGCACGTTCATCCAGTCGGCGAGCGCGTGGTAGAGCGACACGGCGATGTGCCGGCCCTCGCCGGTGATGGAGCGGCCGATCAACGCCTGAAGGATGGCCTGGTAGGCGGTCATGCCGGCAGCGATGTCGCAGACCGAGACGCCGACGCGCGCGCGCGAATCGCCTTCGCCGGTGATCTCCGAGAGGCCCGATTCCGCCTGGACCAGCAGGTCGTAGGCCTTCAGGTGCTGCCAGGGGCCCTCCTCGCCATAGCCGGAGATGGAGCAGGTGATGAGCCGGGGGTGGCGCCGGCGCAGCGTCTCCATGTCGAAACCGATGCGCTTCAGCGCGCCCGGCGCGAGGTTCTGGATGAAGACGTCGGCCTTCGCCACCATCGCCGCCAGCACCGCCTGGTCGCCGGCATCCTTCAGGTCGAGCACGACCGATTCCTTGCCCCGGTTGAGCCAGACGAAATAGGCGCTCTCGCCGTCCACCGCCCGGTCGTAACGGCGGGCGAAGTCGCCCTCGTCGCGCTCGATCTTGATGACGCGGGCGCCGGCATCGGCGAGCCGCGAGGCGGCGTAGGGCGCGGCCACCGCCTGTTCGACGGAGACGACGAGGAGGCCGGCGAGATCGGTCTGCGAGGACATGGGCAGGCTCACGCGAGAGACGGAAGCCCCTCCATAGAGACAGCCGGCCCGTCCGGTCCAGAGGCCCTGCCGGGGAGCAGGCTTGAGGTCAGGAGGCCAGCGCCCGGTCCACCGCCTCGCGCTCGGTCTCGATCACGGTGATGTAGGCGAGGAAGGCGCTGTCCGGCATGGTGCGGCCCTGCTCGATGTCCCGCAGGCGCGCGACATTGATCCGGTAGCGCTCGGCGAAGGCCGGCTGGCTGAGGTTCAGCGACTGCCGCAGCAGCCGGACGCGCCGGCCGGCGACGCCGCGGTCCAGTTCCTCCTCGGTGGAGGGTGGGTTGTCCGGATCGTCGAGCGCGTTCTGCTCGATCTCCTCCGGCGTCATGGCGTCGAGGCGGGCTGCCTCTTCCGGCGACAGCCGCGGCGGGTTTCGTGGATCAAGTGTGAACCTGGCCATATCGCCGCTCCTCTGCCTTGTTTGCTCGTCGCGCCGAAATCACCCAATGCACGTCGCCCCGGAGCGTGTAGACGACGGTCGTCAGCCGACCGTCCAATCGACCAACGGTTTTGCGACGAACCTCACCGTCTTCTGCCCGCGACACATCAAAGTCGACACGGTCGGGATCCGCAAAGACCGCTACGGCTCGATCGAATCGCAGCCGATGCTTGGCGACGTTTGCCGCCGCCTTGCCGTCATGCCAGTCGAACTCAAGCGACGACGCCATCACATATCATACGGAAATCCCGCATGATATGCAATCATGGAGTGTGGTTCGTTCGCCTTACCTCTGGCCGTCGCGCTTCGAAATCTGGTCCTGCGTCAGCCCCCCCATGCGCGGATGCGGCCGGCCGCCGGTCGTCATGGCAAGGGCGAAGAGGATCTCGTCGGGGCGGGGGCTGTCCTGCACCATCAGGGTCACGCCGTCGAAATGCGAGCGCACATAGGCGGCGTTGCGGTGGTGGATCGGCACGTCGAGGATGGCGCCGAGCGGTCCCACCTTGGTCATGGAGGGCACGATGGCCAGCGCCTCGCCGAGAAGTTCGCGCATGGCATAGCCACCCGGCACGTGCCACAGCGCGCCGTGCTCCAGTTCACCGGCAGCGCCGACCAGCGAGCCCTTGCCGTAGGCCTCGATGGCGGCGGTGTCGCCGCCGAGGGCCTCGAGCAGTTTGGTCGCGCATTCGAGGCCGAGGGGCTTGAGCGCCTCCATCGTCGGCTGGATGTCCTCGACATAGCGGCCGGCATAGGGGTTCTTCAGCACGGCGGCGATCCAGCCCTTGAGGATCGGCCTGTCGAGCTTCGGTCCGCCGTCGTGGCGGACCTCCTCGACGCCGACGACGATCTTCCGGACGTCGATGGTCATGGTTTCATCTCCCTGAGGCTGCGTGTGTGTCCGAGAATGCGCGCCTCGCCCTGGAGCATCAGCGCCGCATCGAAAATGAGCCCGCGCCGGCGGAACTGCTCGGCACGCGCGCGGCCGGCTTCGAGCGCCGCGATGATCTGCGGTGTGGCGAGCGGGCCGACGGCGGTGGTCGCCAGCAGGTCGCCGAGGTCGCTGTCCGGGTCGAGGTGGCGGGCCGGGCTGCGGCCGACCAGCGGGTCGTCGACATCCACCGCATTGGCGATCAGCGTCGCCGCCACGTCGGCCGAGGCGGCGTCGCGGGCGAGCACCGTCACCGAATCGGCGATGCCGAGCGAAAAGGACCGCCCCTGCGCGCCGGAGGTGGCGATGCCGCCGATCCCGTCCCGGTCCGTCAGGGTGATGCGTCCGTTGAGCGCGGGGATGGCGCCGCCGGAAAAGTCGGCGGCCACCGCCACCTCCATCGTCTCGCCCTCGGTCAGGTGGACGGCGATGTCGCCGCCGTCGTTGACGAAGGCGCGGTCGAGGGGTGCCGCCGTCACCATGATCTCCATCAGCTCGTCCGCCACGGCACCGGCCACCGCCGCCATCGGCGTGACGAAAAGCCCCGCATGGGGCCGGCAGGCCGCGACCATGCGCTTTGCCACCGGCGTCTCCACCTCCGGCCGCTCCGCCATGGGTTTGCGCAGCTCCACGAGCTCGCCGGCGAGTTCCGGAAGGATGCCGCCGAATCGGGCGATCACCGCCTCATAGGCGTCGCGCACCGCGCTCGACGCGCCCCAGGCGCGCAGCACCACGTCGATCGGTCCGTGCTGCAGATGCAACCTGTCGCCGTCGAGGCGCTGCACGGAGGGCGCGTCCCACATGGTCAGCCGATCCGCCCGAGCAGGGCGAGCAGCGTCTCCGCCTCCTCCGCCGACAGCGGTTCGAGCGTGCGAGCCGAAACCTCGGGACCGCGCGCCTTCATCGCCTCCACCGTCTCGCGGCCGGTGGCCGTGAGCTCGAGCAGCACGAGCCGGGCGTCGTTGGGGTCGACCGAGGGCGACACGAGGCCGCGCTTGGCGAGACGACCGGCGACGCCGAACATGGTGGCGGGATCGATGCCCACCATGCGCCCCAGCTGGTTCTGCGAGGTCGGCCCGAGGTCGTGCAGCTTGGCGAGCGCGGCATATTGCACCGGCGTGACGTCCAGCCCCTCCATCACCTGCTCGAAGATCGCGCTGGCGCGCTGGTGAGCGCGCCGGATCAGGAAGCCGATCTGCTCCTCGAGGACATAAGGCGTCCTCGCCGCCTCGCCGGCGCGCCGTGATCGCTTCGCCGTCATGGGCGCTTCTCCGGGAAGGGCCAGGGATTGCCCTCGACCCAGCCGTCGATGCGCGCCTGCGGGGCGACGTCGCGCAGGATGTCGTCGATGGAGACGACGTCCTCCATGTGGCCGCCCAGCCGCTCGTAGAGCGCCCGCGGCAGGGTGAACTCGATGGGCGCGACGATGGCCGGCGTCGGCACGTAGCCGAAGGCGTTCTTCGGCAGTTTGGTCACATCGGCCATGACGGTGATGCCGCCGCCGGGCCAGAGATAGACCGGCGCGCCGCCCATGGTGACCTTCGTCTCGCCGGAGGCGACCGAGCGCGTCAGCAGCACCGGGTTCTCGGTGACGCCCGCCCTGAGGCTCCCGCCCGCACCCGCCATGAACAGCACGGTGCAGAGCGAGGGCTCGCAATTCTCGCCGATGCGGTCGACCACCTTCATCACCGCCTCGGGGATCGGGGCGGGTTGGGGCACGAGGTTCTCGTCCAGCACGCAATAGAGGAAATGCTCTCCGGTGGTGGAGGTGAGGAGGAGGCGCAGGCCCGGCCAGGCGGTCTCCGGATCGATCTTCTGGATGATCGACAGGGGGTCTTCGATGTCCGTACCGCCCCAGCCGATACCGGGATTGGCCACCTGGAAGTAGCGGCCCGGCGTCGACTTGCGTCCCCGCACGCGGATGCCGGCCTGCCGCATGTCCAGCACCTTGCCCGCCTGGTGCTCGGTCAGCACGCCGGTGATGTGGTCGTCGACGACGATGACCTCGTCGACATGGCCGAGCCACTGCTTGGCGAAGATGCCGACGGTCGCCGAGCCGCAGCCCACCCGCATCCGCTGCTCGGGCTTGCCGTCGACGATCGGTGCCTGGTTCGCCGCCACCACCACCTCGTGGCCGCCGTCGATCACCATGGTCACCGGTTCGCCGGCGCAGAGCTTGAGCATGGTGTCGCAGGTGACGTTGCCCTCCTTCTTGGAGCCGCCGGTGAGGTGGCGCACGCCGCCGATGGAGAGCATCTGGCTGCCGTACTCGGCCGTCGTCACGTGGCCGACCTGCTCGCCGCCGACGCGGATGGGCGCGGCCTCCGGGCCGAGGTGCCGGTCGGTGTCGATCTTCACCTTGACGCCGCAATAGCTGAAGATGCCCTCGGTCACGACGGTCACCGTGTCGACGCCCTCGTGAACCGCCGAGACGATGAAGGGCGCCGGCTTGTAGTCGGGATAGGTGGTGCCGGCGCCGATGGCGGTGACGAAGGTGCGGGAGGGATCCAGCACCTGGCCGTCCCAGTCGTTCTTGCCGAACTCCACCAGCCTGCCGCCCTCCTCTACGGCCCTGGCCAGCAGCACGACCGGGTCGGTGCGTACGAGCTGGCCGTTCTCGTTGGCGTAGCGTGAGCAGGCGCCGGAGCGCCCCGGGCGGATGCGGCACAGGACCGGGCATGCGTCGCAGCGCAGGATGCCGTCGCCTTCCGCGGCGCCGAACTTCTTCGAGCGCGCCTCGAGCGAGAGATGGTCAGTGGCGGTCATGGCGACCTCCTTGAAATTGTGCGCTCTGCAACAGCCAAGTGCGTCCTTCGAGGCTCGCTGCGCTCGCACCTCAGGATGAGGGAGGCTTGAGACCTGTAGCAGCCGTCGCCCCAGGTGCGCGGCGCTCCGACTGGCAGCCTCTGTTGCCATGCACCCGACCTCCTCATCCTGAGGTGCGAGCGCAGCGAGCCTCGAAGGACGCACTCGGGTCGTGCAGGGTGACCGGTCAAGCAATGAGGCAGCCGCACGCTCATTCCGCCGCCTCCCTCTGGCCCTGCATCGCAGCCCACAGCTTGTGCGGCAGGACCGGCACCTCGGTCATGCGCACGCCGACCGCGTGGCGGATGGCGCCGAGGATGGCCGGGGCGGTCGCGACGAGCGCGGGCTCGCCGACGCCCTTGGCCCCATACGGCCCCTCCGGCTCGGTGTCCTCGACGAGGTGGATGGTGATCTCCGGCATGTCGCCGGCCGTGGGAACGAGGTAGTCGTGCAGGTTCTCTGTGCGGCCCGGGAGATATTCCTCCATCAGCGCCAGGCCCAGCCCCTGCGCGATGCCGCCGTGGATCTGGCCCTCGGTCAGTGTCGGGTTGATGGCGCGGCCCACGTCGTGGGCGGCGACGATGCGCGTCACCTTCACCGTGCCGAGCAGGCGGTCCACCTCCACCTCGGCCACCTGCGCGGCGAAGCCATAGGTGGCGTAGGGGATGCCCTGGCCTTTGGCGTCGAGGGCGGTGGTCGGCGGGTCGTATTCGCCGTCGCCCATGAGCACGATGCCCGCCGCGTCGGCGGCGAGGCCCGAGAGGTCGATGGTGCGGCTCGCCTCGCCGTCCTCCACGGTCAGCCTGTCACCGACGAGCGCGAGCCGCGCGGCGGGGCCGGCATTGGCCAGCGCCAGGATCTTCGCGCGGAGATCGGCGCCCGCGAGTTTGGCGGCGTTCCCTGAGACGAAGGTCTGGCGCGAGGCGGAGGTCTTGCCGGCGTCGAAGGTGCGGTCGGTGTCGCCGATGACGAAGCCGAAGGCCTGGGGCGGCAGTCCCAGCGCATCCGCCGCGATCTGCAGCAGGACGGTGGACGATCCCTGGCCGATGTCGACGGCGCCGTTGAGGAAGGTCAGCCGCCCGTCGCGGGTGAGCGTGATCCGCATCTTCGACGGGTTGGACATGGAGGTGTTGCCGCAGCCGTACCACATGCAGGCGACGCCTACGCCGCGCGCGGTGCGGCCACCTTTCGCATTGTGCGCGGCGGCTTCCGCCATCAGCCGGTCGTAGTCCGCCTTCACCGCGTCGAGGCAGTCCGGCAGTCCGGCGGAGGCGTGGAGGATCTGCCCGGTCGGGGTCCTGTCGCCGTGGCCGATGGCGTTGACGCGGCGGATCTGCCAGCGGTCGAGCCCGAGGCGCTCCGCGAGATCGTCGATCAGCGTCTCGCCGGCGATCGCCGCCTGCGGCACGCCGAAGCCGCGGAAGGCGCCCGCCGGCACCTCGTTGGTGTGGACGGCGCGGGTGGCGTTGCGCACATGCGGCACCTTGTAGGGGCCGGTTGCGTGGACCGGCACGCGGTTCGCCACCGTCGGCCCCCAGGAGGCATAGGCACCCGTGTTGAAGTCGCCGGTCATCTCGTAGGCGGTGAAGCGGCCCTCCCGGTCCGCCGACATCCGCGCCTGGATCTTCGAAGGGTGACGCTTGGTGGTGGAGGCCATGCTCTCGGTGCGCGAATAGACGATGCGCACTGGCTTTTTGGTCAGCCAGGCGGCAACCGCGATCAGCGGTTGGATGGAGACGTCGAGCTTGCCGCCGAAACCGCCGCCGCAGGCGGTCGGGATGATGCGGACCTGGGCCATCGGCACGCCGACGACGCGGGCGACCTCCTCCTGATCCATCACCGCGGCCTGGGTGCAGGCGGTGACTTCAATTCGATCTCCGACCCTAACCGCGTAACCCGCCTCGGGCTCGATATAGGCGTGCTCGACGAAGCCGGTGCGGAAACGGCCCTCGGCGGTGGCGGCGCCGAGCTTGTGGCCCTCGGCGACGTCGCCGGTCTCGAGATAGCCGCGGGTCAGCACGTTGTCGGGAATGTTGGCGTGGAGCGGCGTCGCGCCCGCGGCCAGCGCCGCCTCGACGCCGATCAGCGCTGGCTCCACCTGCCAGGTGATCGGCAGGTCGGCATCGGCGATGCCCTCCACCGCCCCGCGCGTGCCGACGAGCGCAAGGATCGCCTCGCCCCGATAGCGCACGAAGCCGGGCGCCAGCACCGGCTGGTCCTTGATGGTTGGGAAGATGCCGAAGGCATTGGCGCCGGGAATGTCCGAGGCGGTGAGGATGGCTTCCAGCCCCGGATGAGCGGCCTTCACCGCGGCGAGATCGCCGAGGGTGAAGCGCGCCCGCGCATGGGGCGAGCGCACGGCGCGCAGCCACAGCGCGCCCTCCGGTGCGTAATCCGCGCCGAAACGGTCGGTGCCCTGCACCTTCGGCAGCCCGTCGGCGCGGGCGATGCGGGTACCGACCGCGCAGCCCGCCTCCGCCACGGGTGCATAGGCGTTGGCGCCGCGCGCCACCGCGTCGATGGCCTCGATGATCTTGGCATAGCCGGTGCAGCGGCAGAGCACGCCGCCGATGCCGTCCTCGATCTCGCCGCGGCCGGGGGAAGGGTTGCGAGTGAGGAGATCCGCCGCCGCCATGATCATGCCCGGCGTGCAGATGCCGCACTGGGCCGCGCCGGCGGCCAGGAAGGCCGCGCGCAGCCGGTCGATGAGAGGGTCCGAGGCCTCGATGGTGGTGATGGCGCGGCCCTCCGCCTGAGCCGTGGCGACGAGGCAGGCGCAGACCTGCTCGCCGTCCATCAGCACGGTGCAGGCGCCGCAGTCGCCGGCGTCGCAGCCGATCTTGGTGCCGGTGAGCCCCAGGCCTTCGCGCAGCGTGTCGGCGAGGCTGGCGAAGGGCTCGGCCTGAACCGGATGGGTGGTTCCGTTGACGGTGAGCCTGACCGGCGTGGCAGCGGGACGGTCGAGCATCAGGCGGCCCTCCGGGCGGCGGGGGAGGCGAGGTCGGCGAGGGCGTCGCGCACCAGCGCCTCGGCCGCCGCGCGGCGATAGGCGGCGGTGGCGCGCACGTCGTCGATGGGCTGCAAGGCGGCGAGGTGGTCGCTGATCACGAGCCCTGCGGCTTCAGCGAGGGGCCGGCCGACGAGCGCCACCTCCAGCGCCGTCAGCCGCTGTGCCACGGCCGAGCAGGCGCCGACCGCGATGCGTGCGGCGGTGATCCTGCCGGCCTCGTCCGTGGCGATCACGGCGGCGACCATGGCGATGGAGATGACGAGATATTTGCGCGCGCCGAGCTTGAGGAAGGTCGAGCGCGCGCCGGCGAGCTTCGGCACGATGAGCGCCGTGACGATCTCGTCGGGCGCCAGCGCCGTCGTGCGATAGCCGGTCGAGAAGGCCTGAACGGGGAGGGCGCGCGTGCCAGCCTTGCCGACGACCTCAACCATGGCGTCGAGCGCCATGAGGTTCGGGATGCCGTCGCCGGCCGGCGAGGCGGTGACGAGATTGCCCGCGAGCGTGCCGAGGTTCTGCACCTGCAGGCCGCCGACCTCCCGCGCCGCGCGGCGCCAGCCGTCGAAGAGCGGCGGCAGGTCGGCGCGGGCAAGGTCGCTCCAGGTGGTGAGCGCGCCGAGGCGGACGTGATCGGCCTCCTCGGCGATGCCCTTCAGGCCGGGCACGGCGGTGATGTCGAGGATCGGCTTGTGGGCCGGGTCGCCCCAGGCCCGCCGGGCGGTGCGGACGGGATAGACGTCGGTGCCGCCGGCGAGCACGGTCACGTCTTTCCCGGCCTTGATGGCGATGGCCTCGGCGAGGCTGGTCGGACGAAAATAGCTCATCAGCCCCTCCGTCCCCACAGGGTCTCGGCCTCGGCCGCGGTGTAGTAGCCACGCGCCACGTCGCGGGCGACGGCGGCGGGATCGCGCTTCGCCGGGTCGCCGTAGCCGCCGCCGCCGGGCGTCATCACCTCGACCCGGTCGCCGGCGCGGATGCGCAAGCCCTGGTCCTTGGACAGGTGCTCGGGAATGGTCGTCTCGGTCCCGCGGTGGATCTTCACGACGTTCGGCGCGCCGTCCTTGCCGCCGAGCACGCCCGGCGGGCCGAAGCGGCCGTGGTCCATGACGAAGGAGGCGCGCGCCTCGCCGCGCAGCAGCTCCACCTCGTAGTGCACGCCGAAGCCGCCGCGCGCCTTGCCGGCGCCGCCCGAGCCCTCGCGCAGGGCGAAGCGGCGGAACAGCACGGGATAATACTGCTCCATCACCTCCACCGGCGCGGTCTTGGAGATGCCGATGGTCGAGCAGCCGTTGGTCAGGCCGTCATGGGCGGCGTTGCCGCCATAGCCGCCGCCGGTGATCTGGTACATGACATAGCCGGCCTTTTTCGCCGGGTCGAAGCCGCCCAGGGCGAAATTGCCGGAGGTCCCCGCCGGCGCCGCCGTCACCTTGTCGGGAATGGCCTGGACGAGGGCGAGGAACACCGCCTCGGCAATGCGCTGCGACACCTCCGCCGCGCAGCCCGAGACGGGGCGCGGATATTGCGCGTCGAGGAAAGTGCCTTCGGGTTTGAGGACGGTCAGCGGCTCGAAGGCGCCGGAATTGATCGGCACGTCCGGGAAGATGTGCTTCACGCCGAGATAGACCGAGGAGCAGGTGGTGGCGAAGACCGAGTTCATCGGCCCCTGGCAGGGCGGGGACGACTCGGAGAAATCGAAGGTCATCGTCTCGCCGGCCTTGGTGACGGTGAGGGCGATCCGCAGCGGCTCGTTCACGACGCCGTCGGAATCGACGAAGCTTTCCGAGCGGTAGACGCCGTCGGGAATGGCCCGGATCTCCGCCCGCATCCGCTCGGCCGAGCGGGCGCGGATCTGGCGGATCGCCTCGTCCAGAGTCGCGGTTCCGTATTTCGCCACGAGGTCCATCAGTCGGGTTTCGCCCACCAGCAGCGCCGCCGCCTGGGCCTTGATGTCGCCGATGCGCTGGTCGGCGATGCGGATGTTGGAGGAGATGATCGCGAAGATCTCCTGGTCCATCGCGCCGCGCTTGAACAGCTTCACCGGCGGCAGGCGGAGGCCCTCCTGCTCGACCTCGGTGGCATGGGCCGAGAAGCCGCCCGGCACCATGCCGCCGATGTCCGGCCAGTGGCCGGTGTTCTGCAGCCAGCAGAACAGCGCGCCGTCGACGAAGACCGGCTTGGCGAAGCGCACGTCCATGAGGTGCGTGCCGCCGAGATAGGGGTCGTTGACGATGTAGATGTCGCCGGGCTCCGGCTTGCCCGCCTTGCCCTCGCCGATCAGGCGGATGATGTGGCCGGTCGAGTGCTGCATCGTGCCGACGAAGACCGGCAGGCCGAATTCGCCCTGCGAAATCAGCGCGCCGGTGTCGCGGTCGTAGATGCCGTCGGCGCGGTCGTCGGCTTCCGCGATGACGGGCGAGAAGGCCGAGCGCGAGAAGGCGATGTCCATCTCGTTGCAGACCTGCTGCAGGCCGGCCTGGATGACCGCGAGGGTGAGGGCGTCGATGACGGTGGGGGTGTGGAGGGTCATGCGGCCTCCTGCTGCGTTCCGAGAGCCAAGCGCATTTCCCCTCCCCCCGCTTGCGGAGGGGAGGGGTCAGGGGTGGGGGGAGAAGTTTGTGGAAGCTCGTATGCCCCCCACCCTAACCCTCCCCACCGCTGCGCGGGGGGAGGGGAATGGAGAGGACGGCGCGAACGTGGGAAGGTGCTGCTCATACCTTCACCCTGAGGTTCCCGATGGCATCCACCGTCGCGACGGCACCCGGCTCGATCACCGTCGTGGCGTCGATCTGCTGGATGACGGCCGGGCCGGTGACCACGGCGCCGATGGGCAGCGCGTCGCGCGAATAGACCTTGGCGTCCCACCAGCGTCCGTCGGCATGGACCTGCCGCTCGCCGATGACGGCGCCCGCGACGTCCGCCGCCCGCGCGGCGGGATCGAGCAGGGCGGAGAGCGGGAAGGCGCGCCGCCGGCCGATGACCGAGGTCACGAGATTGACCAGCACGGCGCGGATCTCCGGCAGCCGCACCTGGAAGCGGTGGAAATAGGCCGCCTCGAAGGCCGCCTGGATCTCCTCGCGCGTCACGTCGGGCGAGGCGAGCGGCACGCGGATGAGATGGGTCTGGCCGCGGAACTGCATGTCGGCGCCGTGGATGACCAGCGTCTCCTCGATCTCCGCCTTCTCCTCCTCGACCACGGCGAGGGCGCTGTCGCGTTGCGCCGTCATCAGCCGCTTGACCTCGCCCATGTCGACCTGGTCGAGCGGCCTGTTCACGGTGTTGACGCGGTCCTGGCGCAGGTCCGCGACGAGGCATCCCAGCGCATTGGTGAGACCGGGGCGCGCCGGCACCAGCACCTCGGGAATTCCGAGTTCGCGGGCGAGCGCCACGGCATGGAGGGGGCCTGCGCCGCCGAAGGCGAAGAGCACGAAGTCGCGGGGGTCGTAGCCCCGTGACAGCGACACCATGCGGATGGCACCGGACATATGGACGTTGCCGAGGCGGATGACGGCGGCTGCCGCCTCCTCGACGCTCATGCCCAGCGGCTGGGCCAGATCCCGCTCGAAGACAGAGCGGATGTCGGCGAGCGACACCTTGCCCTGCACCGCGGTGAGCCGGTCGGGGTCGAGGCGGCCGAGGATGAGGTTGGCGTCGGTGATGGTCGGCCGCGTGCCGCCGCGCCCATAGCAGATCGGCCCGGGCTCCGAGCCGGCCGAATGCGGGCCGACCTGCAGCATCCCCGCCGCGTTCACCGAGGCGATGGAGCCGCCGCCGGCACCGACCGTCCGCACGTCCACCATGGGCAGGTGGATCGGCAGGCCGTAATCGATGGTCAGCTCCGCCGAGACCTCCGGCACGCCGCCATGGATCAGCGCCACGTCGGTGGAGGTGCCGCCCATGTCGTAGGTGATGGCGTTGGTGAGCCCGGACTGGGCGAGCGTCGCCGCCGCCGCCATGACGCCCGAGGCGGGGCCGGACATCACCGTCTTCGCCGCCTCGCGCGCCACCAGCGTCGCCGGCACCGTGCCGCCGTTGCCGTTCATGACGAGAAGGTCGCGGGAAAAGCCCTTGGCGGAGAGGTCGGCCTGCAGCCGCTGCACATAGCGGTCGAGGATTGGCTGCACGGCGGCGTTCACGCTCGCCGTCGTGCCGCGCTCGTACTCGCGATATTCCGACAGGAGTTCGTGGCCGAGGGTGACATAGCCGTTCGGCCAGACGCTGCGGACGATCTCGCCGGCGCGCAGCTCATGCTCCGGATTGGCGTAGGAATGCAGGAAATGGACGACGATGGCCTCGCAGCCGGCGGCGGCCAGCGCCTCCGCCTCGCGCCTGACGGCGGCTTCGTCGAGAGGGGTGACGACCTCTCCCAGCGCATTCATGCGCTCGGCCACCTCGCGGCGAAAGGGCCGCTCGATCAGCGGCTCGAAGGTGCCGGTCATGCCATAGGCGCGCGGGCGGGTGCGGCGCCCGAGTTCGAGAATGTCGCGGAAGCCCTCGGTGGTGATGAGGCCGACCTTGGCGACCTTGCGCTCCAGCACCGCATTGGTGGTGGCCGTGGTGCCGTGAATGATGAGGTCGAGGTCGGCCGGGCCGACCCCCGCCGCCTCGATGGCCTTCACCACGCCCACCGCCTGGTTGGCGATGCTGGTCGGCACCTTGGCGAGCTTCACGGTCACGCTCGTCCCCTCCTGCTCGGTCAGGAGCAGGTCGGTGAAGGTGCCTCCAACGTCGATGCCGGCAACGCGCCTCAAGGTCTCGTCCTTTTCATTCGCCTACGAACGGTGCGGTCGGGACCGCACCATCCGGGTAGGCTCACCCTCCCCTGGAGGGGGAGGGTCGGCGCCGAGAGGCGCCGGGGTGGGGTGAGGACGGCGGGGTCACCCCACCCCGTCCTCGCTTCGCTCGTCCGACCCTCCCCCTCCAGGGGAGGGTGAAAGCGGCGGACCGGCCGGCTGCGCTCACACGCTGAGATAGGCTTCCCTGATCTCGTCGTTGGCCTCGAGGTCCTCCGTCGTCCCCTCGTAGCGAATGGCGCCCTTCTCGATGACATAGGCGCGGTCCGACACGGCGGAGGCGAAGTAGAGGTTCTGCTCGGAGAGCAGCACCGCGATGCCCTGTGCCTTCATGGCGAGCACGGCATCGGCCATCTGCTCGACGATGACGGGGGCGAGGCCCTCCGACGGCTCGTCCAGCAGCACGGCGTGCGGGTTGCCCATCAGCGTGCGGGCTATGGTCAGCATCTGCTGTTCGCCGCCCGACATGGCCGAGGCGCGGCGGCCCTTCATCTCCGCGAGGTTGGGGAAGATGGCGAAGAGCCTGTCCAGCGACCAGGGCTCCTTGCCGGGGCTGCCTGCCGCCGACTTCCGGCCGACCTCGAGGTTCTCGTACACGGTGAGATCGGTGAAGATGCGCCGGTCCTCGGGCACATAGCCGAGGCCGAGCCGGGCGATGCGGTAGGGCTGCCAGCCGGTGACGTCCTGGCCCTCGAAGGTGACGGTGCCGGCCTGCGACGGCACGACGCCCATGATCGCCTTCAGCGTCGTCGACTTGCCCGCGCCGTTGCGGCCCATCAGCGCCACGACCTCGCCGGCGCGCAGCGTCACGTCGACGCCGAACAGCACCTGCGCATGGCCATAGGCGGCGGCGATGCCGCGCGTCTCCAAGATGGTGGTGGAGGCCGTCGACATCAGTGCACCTCCGCCGCCTGCCGGCGTGCCTTGAGGGCCGCCTGCGATCCGGCCTCGCCGAGATAGACCTGCTTCACCCGCTGGTTCGACCGCACCTCGTCCGGCGTCCCCGTGGCGATGATCTCGCCGCGCACCAGCACGAGGATGCGGTCGGCGTGACCGAAGACCGAGTCCATGTCGTGCTCGGTGAAGAGCACGCCGATGCCGTGGGCGCGGGCGATGTCGGCGGTGAGCTGCATCAGAGCGGTGCGCTCCTTCGGCGCCATGCCGGCGGTCGGCTCGTCCATGAGGAGGAGCTTGGGTTCCGAGGCGAGCGCGATGGCGAGCTCGACCCGCTTCACGTCGCCATAGGCGAGCTCGTTCACCGGCCGGTCCGCCATGTCGGCCATGCCGACGCGGGCGAGGAAGCCGATGGCGGCCTCGCGGTGGAGGCGCGTGGCGGCGCCGGTGACCGAGCGGGTCTGCCCGTGGTGGGAGATCAGCGCCATCTGCACGTTCTCCACCACGCTCATCGACACGAAGGTCTGGGCGATCTGGAAGGTGCGTCCGACGCCGAGGCGCCAGATCTCGCGCGGCGGCTTGCCGGTGATGTCCTGCCCCGCCAGCACGATGGTGCCGGCATCGGGCTTCAGCTGACCGCCGACCATGTTGAAGGTGGTCGACTTGCCCGCGCCGTTCGGCCCGATGATGGCGAGCATCTCGCCGGCCGCCAGGCTGAAGGTGACGTTCTTGCCGGCGGTGACGCCGCCGAAGCGCTTCTCGAGGCCGGTGACGGCGAGCAGCGTGGTCATCACGCGGCCTCCTTCGCGACGACCGGCGCGGCCGCGCCACGCCCCATCCGCTCGCGCAGGCCCTCGATGGCGCCGACGACGCCCTTCGGGAAGACCAGCACGATGGCGATGATCGAGACGCCGAGGAAGAAGCGCCAGAAGTCGGTGAGCGGCATGAAGAAGTCCTTCACCGAGTGGAAGACGGCGGTACCGACGAGCGGCCCCATCACCGTCTGGATGCCGCCGGTGAGGATCATCATCAGGAAGTCGATGGACATGGCGATGGAGATCATCGTCGGGTCGATCGAGCCCTTGGAGAAGGAATAGAGGCCGCCGGCGAGGCCCGCCGCGGCGCCCGCGACGATGAAGGCGAGCCAGCGATGCGTCTTCACGTCGATGCCGATGGCATCCGCCCGGTTGGCGCTGTCGCGGGCGGCGCGCAGCGTGTAGCCGAAGGGCGTGTAGAAGAGATGCCGCAGCGCCACGATGGAGGCGAGCGCCAGCACCGCGACGACGTAGAAATAGACCTCGCGCGAGGCCGCCCAGCGCGACGGCCAGACGCCGACGACGCCGTTGTCGCCGCCCGTCACCTCCACCCACTGGAAGCAGATCGCATAGGTGATCTGGGCGAAGGCCAGCGTCAGCATGGCGAGGTAGATGCCAGAGAGGCGCACGATGAAATAGCCGAACAGCGCGGCGGCGAGGCCGCCGGCGATGGGAGCCGCGACCAGCGCCAGCTCCATCGGCGCCTTCATCGGCCCGGTGACGAGGAGGCCCGCCGCATAGGCGCCGACGCCGAAATAGGCGGCATGGCCGAAGGAGACGATGCCGCCGTTGCCGATCAGGAGGTTGAGCGAGAAAGCGGCGAGCGCGAAGACCATGATCTCGATGCCGACCTTCACCTTGTAGGTGTCGCCGACGATGGGGATCAGCAGGAGCGCGATGGTGAGCGCGATCCAGACGACGGTTTCGGTGCGCGAGAAGCCCTTGAGGTTGAGAATGCCCTCGGGGAGCACGGCGCGGCCCGAGGCGACCTCCGGCTTGCCCATCAGGCCCCAGGGCTTGACCACCAGCACAACCGCCATGAGCAGGAAGACGAGGACGAGCGTGATCTTCGGGAAGATGAGGATGCCGAAGGCCTCCAGCATCTTGATGATCAGCGCGGCGATGAAGGCACCGGGCACCGAGCCCATGCCGCCGATGACGGTGACGACGAAGGCCTCGGTGATGATGGAGAGGTCCATGCCCGTATTGGCCGGCAGGCGCGGGATCTGCAGCGCGCCGCCGAGGCCGGCGAGGAAGGCGCCGAGAAACAGCGTGCCGGTGAACAGCATGGCCTGGTTGACGCCGAGTGCGCCGACCATCTCGCGGTCCTGCGTGGCGGCGCGGATGAGCACGCCGAAACGCGTCTTGTGCATGATGAGGAGCAGGGCCCCGAGCACCGTCGGCCCGACGAAGATGAGGAACATCTCATAGGCGGGGAAACGCTGGCCGAGGATCTCGATGCCGTGGCGCATGCCCGGCGCGCGCGGGCCGGTGATGTCGACGGGACCCCAGATCTTCAGCACCACGTCCTGGACGATGAGCACGACGCCGAAGGTGGCGAGCAGTTGGAACAGCTCCGGCACCCGGTAGATGCGGCGCAGCAGCACCACCTCCATGATGACGCCGAGAATGCCCACCACCGTCGCCGAGGCGAGGACGCCGATGAAGAACAGCGTCGGCGAGCGGTCGAACTCCAAAAGCCAGGGCACGATGGTCACCGCCATATAGGCGCCGAGCATGTAGAACGAGCCGTGGGCGAAGTTCACGATCCGCGTCACGCCGAAGACGATGGTCAGTCCCGAGGCGATGACGAACAGCGCCGAGGCGCTGGCCAATCCCGACAGGGCCTGGATGACGAGGAAGGAGAGATCCATCGGCGGGGGGCTCTCGGCGCAAGCGGTCAGAACGGGGTCGCGGCAAGTCGCGGCCCGTCGGGGGAGATGAACCGGGCGGACGCCCGGCAGGTGCATGCGAATGGGACGCCCTCTCCCGCCAGGGGAGAGGGCTCGTACTGCGATCCTCAGATCTTGCGCGCGGCGCGGACCTCGGCCTCGGGGAACATGACGTCGGCGCCGTCGACGTAGCGGAAGTTCTTCATCGTCGGCAGCTTGCCCTTCAGCGTCGTCTCGCCGACCCAGGCGCCGAGCGTCGACTGCTGGTCGATGCCGCGCATGGTGACGGGACCGCAGATGGTCTGCGTCGTCAGGCCCTTGAAGGCCTCGATCATCGCCGCCGTCTCGGTCGACTTCGCCTTGTTGAACATGTCGCGGATCATGAAGGGCACGACGTAGCCGAGCACCGAACCGAGGCGCGGCGTGTCGTTGAACTTCGCCTTGTAGGCGGTGACGAAGGCCTGGTGGCCATGGGTCTCCACCTGCTCCGGCGGATAGCCGGTGACGATCCAGCCGTCCGGCGTCTCGTCGCCGAGGGGCAGGAGATATTCCGGCTCGCCGGTGAGGAGGCTGACCACCGTGCGGCGCTCGAACAGGCCGCGGGTGTTGCCCTCGCGCACGAAGGCGGTGAGGTCGGCGCCGAACAGCACGTTGAAGATGCCGTCGGGGCGGCTCTGGGCCAGGGCGCCGACGGTGGCGCCGGCGTCGACGCGGCCGAGCGCCGGGAACTGCTCGGCGACCACCTCGAAGCCCGGAACCGCCGCGCCCATCAGGCGCTTGAAGGCGGCGACGGCCGACTGGCCGTATTCGTAGTTGGGCGCCACCACGGCCCAGCGCTTCACGCCCTTCCCCTTGGCGGCGTCGACCAGCATCTTGGTCTGCATGTAGGTGCCGGGGCGGACGCGGAACGTATAGGGATTGCCGCTGCCCATGGTGAGCGCGTCGGTGAGCGGCTCGGTGGCGAGGTAGAGCACCTTCTTCTGGTTGGCGAAGTCGGCGAGGGCGAGGCCGACGTTCGACAGGAAGGCGCCGGCGATGAACGAGACGTTCTCGCGGGTCATCAGCTCTTCGGCGACGCGCACCGCATCGCCCGGCGTCGAGCCGTCGTCGCGGAAGACGATCTCAAGCGGGCGACCGCCGAGGCCCGCCAGGCCGCCGGCGGCGTTGATCTGCTCGACGGCGAGCTGCATGCCGTTGCGATAGGGAACGGCGAAGGCGGCCATGCGGCTGTAGGAATTGAGCTCGCCGACCTTCACCGGGGCGCCCTGGGCGGAGCCGGTTCCGGTGGTCAGGGCGACACCGGTGGCCGCGAGGCCCCCGACGACGGTGCGGCGCGACAGATCGAGCTTCGACATCAACAATCTCCCCTCAGATGCGGGCGGCGGGGACCGCCCGTTCCACCTCTGACCGAAGCTTCCGTTGTTTTGTTCTTCGGAAGATCATTCGTAAGCGAACGATACCGCGTCCCGGACCGCTGGCAAGAGGCTTTTTTGGAATTCCTGAGAACTGGACGGGGGAGCCCCGACGAGCTCCCCTTGATCCGCAGAATCGTATCGGCCGATCAAACGGTTAGGAGAAGGTCGGACGCAGTCCGCCCACCGTGATCCCGTTCCAGTTCTTCATGACGGGCGTGACGAAGCGGCGGAATTTGGCAGCCTCCGCCTCGTTCATGGGCAGAAGTTTCGCGATGAGCGTGGCCATCATGACCTCGCTGGCGCGCGGGGCACCGTCGACGCATTTCAGCGCGATTCCGAGGCCTTGGTCGGGCAGTGCCGCGCAGAACACGCCCTCGGCGCCCGTCTTGACGAAGACACGCTGGCCGAGAAGCTCCATCACGTCGGTGCAGAACCGGCCGGAGCCCGCCACCAAGAAGGGCTCGGCGGCGCAGGCGGCGCGCAGCCGCACGAAGGCCTTGGCCCGCTCCGGCCCGACCCCCTCGCCGGTGGCGAGTTTGGCGAAGCCCTGGGCGAGCTTGGTCAGCGGCACGGCGAAGGTCGGAATCGAGCAGCCGTCGGTGCCCACCGCCGTATCGGCGTCGAGCCTGTGGCCGGTGACCTCGCCCACCGCCTCGGCGACGAAGCGCTGCACCTTGTGATCGATGCCGACATAGCCACGGGTGTCGATGTCCTGCGAGCAGGCGAAGCACAGGAAGCCGGAATGCTTGCCCGAGCAGTTGTTGTGCAGGGCGGAGGGCTTGCCGCCGGAGCGGGCGAGGGCGTGGGTCGCCGCCGCTCCCGAGGGCCAGTGCGCCCCGCATTCCAGATCGGCCTCGCCGAGCCCGGCCCTGGCCAGCATGCCGGCGGCCGTCGCCACGTGGCGCTCCTCGCCGGAGTGGGACGAGCAGGCGAGCGCCAGTTCGGCATTGCCGAAACCGAAGCGATCGGCGGCCCCGCTCTCCACCAGCGGCAGCGCCTGCAGCGCCTTGATGGCCGAGCGCGGATAGATGGCGCGGTCGATGTCGCCGAGGGAGAAGACGATCCGGCCGGCGGCATCCGAGACGACGGCGGCGCCGCGGTGGACGCATTCGACGCTGTCGCCGCGCAGGACTTCGACGAGGATGGGATCGCTCAGCGACATGGACGGGCTCCCTGGAGGCAGACCGCCGCGATAAGCCAGAACCGCTGCCGGGAAAAGCCCGTTATTCCGCCGCCTGGGCGCCCGGCGTCACCTGGCCCTGCGGCGCGTCCATGCGGGCATTCATGTTGGCGACCATCTTCTTGACGATGGTCGAGGCCGTCTTCTCGAACAGGAAGGGGAAGAAGGCGTGCACGAAGGCGCAGAAGGCGCAGAAGGCGAAGGTGCCGGAATAGCGCAGCGCCACGCCCATATGCTCGAAATAGCTCTCGTTGACCGAGCGGGGATGGGCGAGGAAGGCGGTCTTGGCACGTTCGATCATGACGGGGGCTCCGGCGCGGCAGGGCGCGAGTCGCACAATGGGGATGATCGTAACTCCGCCCCCGTGGGATGATGTCCCAAACGTTTGGGTTAATGCCGCGACTTGGTGGACAGTGTTGCGGGTTTGGATAAGATGATGGGATGACATCCTCACCGCTCGTGCTCGATTCCACCGACAAGGCGCTGCTGCGGCTGGTGCAACAGGACGCCGGCCTCTCCATGGAGCAACTCGCCGAGAAGGTGAACCTGTCGCGCAACGCCTGCTGGCGGCGGCTGAAGCGGCTCGAGGACGAGGGCGTCATCCGCGCCCGCGTCGTCCTCGCCGACGCCGCCAAGCTCAACCTCGAGCTCACCGTCTTCATCGCCGTGCGCACCAGCCGCCACGACGCCGACTGGGCGGCGCGCTTCCATGCCGCCGTGCAGGACATTCCCGAGCTCCTCGGCGTCTACCGCACCGCCGGAGAGATCGACTACATCCTGCACGCCCGCGTGCCCAACGTCGCGGCCTACGATCGTCTCTACAGGAAGCTCACCGCCCGCATCGAGATGCAGGACGTCTCGGCGAGCTTCGTCATGGAGGAGATCAAGGAGGTCACGGCCCTGCCGCTCGACTTCGTTTGAGGGCGGACGGGTCTCCAAGAAATGGCCCCACCCTGACCCTCCCCGCTGCGCGGGGAGGGGACGACCGCGTCCCGCCGGTCGTCCGCCGTCGTGCCTGGCGCCGCCGGAGCCGGACGGAGCGCGGGGTCAAAGTCCCCCTCTCCTTGGAGCGGAGCGACAAGGGGAGGGTGAGGGTGGGGCCTCCCTGGCCCCCCCTACCCCCAAATCCTCACGCTGCGCGGAATTCGCCGGTCAGCGACGGGGCGCCGTCGCTGGTGGCGAGGCCCTTCGCCACCAGGTCTTCCAGATGGGCGAAGACCGACAGCCCCGCCGCGCTCTTCAGCCGGGGGTCGAGCCCTTCGTAGATCGCCGCGACGATCTCCGGGATCGACCGGTCGCCTGTCGCCAGGCGCTTGAGGATCGCCGCCTCGCGCAGCTTGCGGTGATGCGACAGCGCCCGCATGAACTTCGCCGGCTCGCGCACAGGCCCGCCGTGGCCGGGCCAGAACAGCCTCTCGCCGCGCGCCCGGAGCTTGTCGAGGGAGGCCATGTAGTCGCCCATCGACCCGTCCGGCGGCGCCACGATGGAGGTCGACCAGGCCATGACGTGGTCGCCGGAGAACAGCGTCTCCTCCTCGCGGAGGGCGAAGGCCATGTGGTTGGCGGTATGGCCCGGCGTGAACACCGCCTCCATGGTCCAGCCCGTGCCGGAGACGACGTCGCCGTCCTTCAGCACGACGTCCGGCCGGAAATCCTTGTCGCCCGAGGCGTCGAGCGCATTGGTCTCGCCGAGGTTCAGCGCGCGCGCCGCCCGGTGCGGCCCCTCCGCATAGACCGGCGCGCCGGTCGCCGCCTTGACGGCGGCCGTGGCCGGCGAGTGGTCGCGGTGGGTGTGGGTGACGAGGATCGCCTCCACCGTCTCCCCCTTCACCGCCTCCAGCACGGCGGCGACATGGCGGGGATCGTCGGGGCCGGGGTCGATGATGGCGACGCGGCCGGTGCCGACCACATAGGTCACCGTGCCCTTGAAGGTGAAGGGCCCGGGATTGTCGCAGAGAACCCGGCGGATCAGCGGCGAAAGCTGTTCCGGCCGGCCGGGCACGGCCGCGTCCTCGCGCTCGAAGGGGATATCCTCGGCCATTCTGCCTCTGTCGAAACGGGGTGGGCCGGCGCCTTGCCGATGCCGCAGGTCACGGGCTATGGGGGTGAAGCCACCACGTCGGCAGCCGAATGACAAGCTGACCCAACGGCATAGCCCCCACGAAGGATTTCACCCATGTCCGACGCGACCATTGCCGCGACCCTCTGGCCATCCGGTTCGGCCGCCCTGCCGGCGACGACCCTGCGCTCGCTCGCGTTGGTTGCCGGCGGCGTCTGCCTGATCACGCTCGGCGCCAAGGCGAGCGTGCCCTTCTGGCCGGTGCCGCTGACCCTGCAGACCCTCGCCATCTCGGTTGTCGCCGCCGCCTACGGCCTGCGCCTCGGCGTCGCGACCGTCGCGACCTATCTCCTCGCCGGCCTCCTCGGCGCGCCGGTCTTCGCCGGCTGGTCCGTCGGCATCGCTCCCTTCATGGGCCCGACAGGCGGCTTCCTCGCCGGCTTCCTGGTGATGTCGGCGATCATCGGCGCCGCCGCCGACCGCGGCTGGGACAAGGCGTGGCCGACGACCCTCGCCGCCATGGCCCTCGCCAACGTCATCGTCTTCGTGCCCGGCCTCCTCTGGCTCGGCACCTTCACCGGCTATGGCGACAAGCTGCTCGCGGCCGGCCTCTGGCCCTTCGCGCTGGGCACGCTGGTGAAGACGGCGCTCGCCGCCGCGCTCATGCCGCTGGCCTGGGGCATCGTCGCCCGCCTGCGCGGCTAGGCCTCGACGCCCTGGTCGCCGTCTATCGTCGCGACGCGATGGCGTGAGCCACGCGCGCGCGCTCGATGTGGTCAAGCTTGGCGGCGAACAGGCTCCAGTCGTCGCGCTCGGCGATGGGGGCCCACAGCGCCTCCACCTCCTCGATCAGCAGCGTCGCCGGACCCTCGCCCTCGAAATAGGCGGCGGCGCCGGGCGCCGGCGGCACGGGCTCGTGAGCGCCGAGCGCCGCCTCGAGCCGGGCGAAATCCTCGCCCTGGTAGAAATGCGCCTGCGGCCCCGCCATGGCGAAGGCGCGCCGCGCCAGGCCGCCGTGCCAGTCGAACAGGGTGCGCTCGAAGGGGGCCTGCGACTTCAGCAGGAACTGGAAGACCGCGGCGGCGAGCTCGTCATCGGTGTCCGCGTCGACCTGGCGCAGGCCGAGCCGTGCGCAGAGCGCCCGCCGCAGACCTTCGTGGAAGGCGCCGGCATAGGTTCTCAGTGCGTCCTCGAGCTCGGCCACCGGGGCGACCAGCGTCAGGCATTCGGCGAAGCGCTCGAGGTTCCAGGCCACCGCCCCCGGCTGACGCCCGAAGGCGTAGAGGCCGGTCTGGTCGAAATAGGCGGCGGTGAAACCGGGCTCGTAGCGCGGCAGGAAGCGCCAGGGGCCGTAGTCGAAGCTCTCGCCGGTGACGACCATGTTGTCGGTGTTGAGCACGCCGTGGACGAAGCCCGCGGCCATCCACTCGCCGGCGAGGGCGCCCGTCGCCTGGGAGACCGCGGCGAGCAGGGCGGCAGCCTCCTTCGCCACGTCTCCGCCGCGCGCCGCCTGCGGGTGGTAGTGGCGGATACAATGGGCGACGAGGGCCGCGATGCCGTCGGAGTCGTTGTGGGCGAGGCAGCGCTGGAAGGTGCCGAAGCGCACGTGGCTGTGCGACAGCCGCACCATGACCGCGGAGCGTGTCGGCGAGGGCTCGTCGCCGCGCATGAGCTGCTCGCCGGTCTCGATGAGCGAGAAGGTCTTGGAGGTGTAGACGCCGAAGGCCTCCAGCAGGGTCGAGGCCAGCACCTCGCGCACGCCGCCCTTGAGGGTCAGGCGCCCGTCGCCGGAGCGCGAATAGGGCGTCTGCCCCGAGCCCTTGGTGCCGAGGTCGAGGAGGCGTCCCTCGCCGTCGACGAGCTGCGCGGCGAGGAAGCCGCGCCCGTCGCCGAGGTCCGGGTTGTAGGAGCGGAACTGGTGGCCGTGATAGCGCAGCGCCAGGGGCTGAGGGAGGTTGTCCGGCAGAGGCTCGAACTGGCCGAAATGGGAGATCCATTGCGCATCCGACAGGCCGCCGAGGCCGACCGCCTCGGCCCAGCGCTGGTTGCGGAAGCGCAGGACGTGCTGCGGGAACCGTGCCGGCGCGACGACGTCAAAGAAGGCGGGGCCGAGATCGGCATGGGCAGTGGAGGGCCGGTAGGTCATCATGGACATATAGCGTTCGGCGGGGGGGAAAGGTCCAATGCGGGGTGTCTGGCGAGGGTGAGGGGCCAGGACCCGCAGGACTGTGAGGGGCCCGCCGGGCCCTCACGCCGCGGCGGCTTCGCCCGCGAGATCCTTCACCACCTCGGCCAGCATCTCGTAGGAGCGCACCCGTTTGGCGTGGTCGAAGATCGCCGAGGCCACCATCACCTCGTCGACGCCCGTCTGGGTGACGAACTGCTTCAGGCCGCGGCGCACCGTCTCTGGCGATCCGACGAAGGAGAACTGCAGCATGCGCGAGGCCTGCGCCTTCTCCATCGGGCTCCAGAAGGTCTCGATGTCGTCGATCGGCGGCGGCAGGAGGCCGCGGACCCCGCGGAAGATGCCGGCGGCGCGCTGCTGCGCCGAGGTGAAGAGGTGCCGCGCCTCCTCGTCGGTGGGGGCGAGGAAGACGTTGCAGCCGGCCATGGCATAGGACGTCGCCTGCTGTTCGGAGGGCGTGAACTTCGCCCGGTAGAGCGTCAGCGCCTGCATCAGCGCATCGGGCGCGAAATGCGAGGCGAAGGCGTAAGGGAGCCCCAGCATGGCGGCGAGCTGGGCGCCGAAGGTCGAGGAGCCGAGGATCCACAGCGGCACCTCGGTGCCGGCGCCGGGCACCGCCTGGATCGGCTGGCCGGGCTGGACGGGAGCGAGGAAAGCCTGCAGCTCCAGCACGTCCTGCGGGAAATTGTCGGAGTCCATGGGGTCGACGCGCAACGCCCTGAGGGTGCGCTGGTCGGTGCCCGGCGCGCGGCCGAGCCCGAGGTCGATGCGGCCGGGAAACAGGCTCTCCAGCGTGCCGAACTGCTCGGCGATCACCATGGGCGCGTGGTTCGGCAGCATGATGCCGCCGGCGCCGACGCGGATGCGGTTGGTGGCGGCCGCCACCTGGCCGATCACCACCGCGGTGGCCGCGCTGGCGATGCCGGTCATGTTGTGGTGCTCGGCGAGCCAGTAGCGGTTGTAGCCGAGCCGGTCGGCATGGCCGGCGAGGTCGATCGTGTTGCGCAGCGCGTCGCCGGGCGTCTTGCCCTCCGGCACGGGCGCGAGGTCGAGGATGGAGAAGAGGGTCATGGCGTCATCCGGGGTCAAGGGCCGGGGTCGGGTCCCTCAAGATAGGCGCTTCCCGCGGGATGGCGAGGGGAGGGGGCAGCGGATCAGCCCTGCTCCGGCGCCCCGAGCTGGCGCAGCGCCTCGTGAACGACATCGGCCTTGTGGCGCAGATGTTCGCGCATCAGGGTCGAGAGCGCCGCGCCGTCTCGCTTTCGAAGCGCCGCCATCATCCGCTCGTGGTCCTCGATGGCCTCGGCCCAGCGCTCTGGCGTCTTGCGGGCGACGAAGCGCACCGCATGGATGCGCACCATCAGGTTCTGGTAAAGGCCGGCCAGCGTGGCGTTGCCGGCGATGCGGAATATCTCCTCGTGGATGCGCCGGTTCAGGCCGGAATAGGGCACCCATTCGCCGCGCCGCCAATGGCCGATCATCTCGGCGTGCATGGTTTCGAGGCGGGAGAGGTCGTCAGGTGTCAGGCGGGCGCAGGCGAGTTCGCCCGCCAGAGCCTCCAGCATGCCCATGATGGGGAAGAGCTCCTCCACCGCCTCCGGCGCGATGCGGGCGACGCGGGCGCCGCGGTTGGGCGTGAGGTCGACGAGGCCCTCGGCGGCGAGAACTTTCAGCGCCTCGCGCAACGGCGTGCGGGAGACGCCGAAGAGGTCGCAGAGGTCGGGCTCGGAAATCTTGTCGCCGGCCTTCAGCGTGCCCTCGACGATCATGTCGCGCAGCCGGCCGGTCAGCTCCGTGGCGAGCGAGCGGCGGGCGATGAGCGGATGCTCGTTCATGATCGGCTCCTGTTCAGCCCTGCATTACGGAAGTGCGTCCTTCGAGGCTCGCGCTGCGCGCTCGCACCTCAGGATGAGGGAGGAGGAGCGTTGCACCGACGGGCGAACACTCGGTCGGAGCTGGCTTGCGTCGTACCCCAATGCAGGTCACCCCCATCCTCATCCTGAGGTGCGAGCGCGCGGCGATGCGTCAGCATCGTCCGCAAGCGAGCCTCGAAGGACGCACTGCCGTCCTGCAAGGCAACCGTCACGCCGCCTTGGCACCACCCTCGCGCTTGCCTTCCGCCAGATAGGCCATCGCCGCCGCGACGCCGCCCGCCTTGTGCGGCACGCCGGCGAGGCCGAGGCCCATCTCGACGCCGCCCAGCGTGCCGACGAGCGTCAGATCGTTGATGTCGCCGAGATGGCCGATGCGGAAGACCTTCTTGGCAACCTTCGACAGGCCGGTGCCGAGCGACATGTCGAAGGCGTCGAGGATCACCGAGCGCAGCCGGTCGGCGTCGTGGCCCTCCGGCATGACGACGGCGGTGAGCACGGGCGAGAAATGCTTCGGGTTGGTGCAGAGGTTTTCCAGGCCCCAGGCCGCCACCGCCCGGCGCGTCGCCTCGCCGTGGCGCAGATGGCGGGCGAAGACGGCGTCGAGGCCCTCCTCGTGCAGCATCTGGATGGCCTCGTCGAGGCCGTAGAGCAGGTTCGTCGCCGGCGTGTAGGGGAAGTAGCCGGACTTGCCGGCAGCGATCATCTCCTCCCAGCCCCAGAAGCTCTTCGGCAGGCGCGAGGCCTTCGAGGCTGCGAGCGCCTTTTCCGACACCGCGTTGAACGACAGGCCCGGCGGCAGCATCAGGCCCTTCTGCGAGCCCGCGACGGTGACGTCGACGCCCCACTCGTCGTGGCGGTAGTCGACGGAAGCGAGCGAGGAGATGGTGTCGACCATCAGCAGGGCCGGGTGGCCGGCGGCGTCGATGGCCTTCCTCACCTCGTCGATGCGCGAGGTCGAGCCCGTCGAGGTCTCGTTGTGGACGACGCAGACCGCCTTGAAGGCATGCTCCTTGTCCTCGCGCAGCGCCGCCTCGATGGCGGCGGGATCGGCGCCGGCGCGCCAGTCGGAGGGGATGAAGGTCGCCTCGACGCCGAGCTTGCCGGCCATGGTCTTCCACAGGGTGGCGAAATGGCCGGTCTCCACCATCAGCACCTTGTCGCCTGGGGAGAGCGTGTTGGCGAGCGCGGCCTCCCAGGCGCCGGTGCCCGAGGCCGGATAGATCACCACGGCGCCGCGGGTCTTGAAAATCGAGCGCATGCCGTCGAGGACGCGCAGGCCGAGCTTGCCGAAATCCGGGCCGCGATGGTCGATCGTCTGCCGCGCGATGGCGCTGAGGATGCGCTCCGGCACGGGCGAGGGTCCGGGAATCTGCAGGAAGTGGCGGCCCGCGACGCGGGGGGCATTGGTGGCCATCGGGGGTCTCCTCGGAATCGGCGGGCGCGGCTTCTCGCAGCGGCCTCTTGCCAGAATGAATAATGAATGCAAAATTCAAGTCAAGGGACCTCGGCGGCTCATGGCCCTTTCGGGCGCCGACCGCTGGGTCCACCTCTCCCCGGTGGGGAGAGGTCGGCCGAAGGCCGGGTGAGGGGGCAGGGCTCGTCAGCAGCGTTTCCCCCTCACCCGACCGTCGCTGTCGCTCCGGTCGACCTCTCCCCGCTGGGGAGAGGTGAAGGCGGAGCCTTCACGTCCGATCGCCCGATCGATGGCCTCCCGGCCCGAATTGAGACTGTGCCGATGAACGACATGAGCAAGACGCCCGACACGCCGCTGCAGCGCCGCCTCGCCTCCGAGGTGAAGGGCGACGTTCTCTTCGATCGCTTCTCGCGCGGCCGCTACGCCACCGACGCCTCGATCTACCAGATCATGCCGCTGGGCGCGGTGGTCCCCGAGACCATTGACGATGCCATCCGCGCCGTGGCGCTCGCCCGCGATGCGGGCGTCACCGTCCTCCCCCGCGGCGGCGGCACCTCCCAGTGCGGCCAGACGGTCAATGCCTCCCTCGTCGTCGACTGTTCGAAGCGCCTCAACCGCATCCTCGACCTCGACGTCGCCGGCCGCACCGTCCGCGTCGAGCCGGGCATCGTCCTCGACGACCTCAACCGCCAGCTCAAGAAGCACGGCCTCTGGTATCCGGTCGACGTCTCCACCGCCTCCCGCGCCACCATCGGCGGCATGACCGCCAACAATTCCTGCGGCGGCCGCTCGCTGCGCTACGGCACCATGCGCGACAACGTTCTCCAGGTGGAGGCGGCGCTCGCCGACGGCACCCGCCGCTGGTTCGGCGAGGTCTCCCGCGACGATGCGATGCGCAATGACGCCGACCTTCTGACCCGCGACCTCCTCACCCTCGGCGAGCGCGAGGCCTCGGAGGTCGAGGTGCGCTTCCCGAAGGTCCAGCGCCGCGTCGGCGGCTACAACCTCGACGCTCTCGTGCCGAGGGGCGCCGCCAACAACATGGCCCATATCCTCGTGGGCTCGGAGGGCACGCTCGCCTTCACCACCGCGGTCGACCTGAAGCTCTGGCCGCTGCTCGGCCCGAAGGTCTTCGGCATCTGCCATTTCGGCTCCTTCCACGAGGCGATGGACGCCGCCCAGCACCTCGTCACCCTGAAGCCCATCGCGGTGGAGCTGGTCGACCGCACCATGATCGGGCTTGCCCGCGACATCGCCATGTTCCGCCCGACGGTGGAGCGCGTGGTGCGCGGGGATCCGGACGCGCTGCTGGTGGTGGAATTCGCCGAGGAGACGGAAGCCCAGAACCTGCAGAAGCTGAAGGATCTCGCGGGCCTGATGGGCGATCTCGGCTTCTCCTGGCAGGGGGAGGGCGCCCGCTTCGGCGGCGTGGTGCCGGTCACGGAGCCCGCCTGGCAGGCGGCGGTGACCGAGATGCGCTCCTCGGGCCTCAACATCATGATGTCGATGAAGGAGGCGGGAAAGCCGGTTTCCTTCGTCGAGGATTGCGCCGTGCCGCTGCCCGATCTCGCGGCCTACACCGCCGGCCTCACGGAGATCTTCCGCGCCCACGGCACCGAGGGCACCTGGTACGCCCACGCCTCGGTCGGCTGCCTCCACGTGCGCCCCGTGCTCAACATGAAGCTGGACGTGGATGCCAAGCGCATGCGCTCCATGGCAGAGCAGGCCTTCGAACTGGTGCGCCGCTACAAGGGCTCGCATTCCGGCGAGCATGGCGACGGCATCGTCCGCTCCGAGTTCCACGAACAGATGTTCGGCACCCGCCTCGTCCGCGCCTTCGAGGAGGTGAAGGACCGCTTCGATCCCGAGGGCCTGTTCAATCCCGGCAAGATCACCCGCGCCCCCGCCATGGACGACCGGACGCTGTTCCGCTACCCGCCGGGCTACGAGGGCATCGAGATCACGCCCGCCCTCGACTGGTCCGACTATCCCGGTGCGAGCAAGGGTTTCCTCGGCGCCATCGAGATGTGCAACAACAACGGCACCTGCCGGAAGCTCGACGGCGGCGCCATGTGCCCGAGCTACCGCGTCACCCGTGACGAGCAGCATGTGACGCGCGGGCGGGCCAACACGCTGCGCCTCGCCATGACCGGCCAGCTCGGTCCCGATGCGCTGCTGGCGCCGGAAATGGAGGAGACGCTGAAGCTCTGCGTCTCCTGCAAGGCCTGCAAGCGCGAGTGCCCGACCGGCGTCGACATGGCCCGCATGAAGATCGAGGTGGCGGCCGTGCGGCATGCCGCCAGAGGCGCGAGCCTGCACGAGACCCTGGTGGCGCACCTGCCGCGTTTCGCCCCCTTCGCGGCGATGGCGCCCTGGCTCTTCAACCTGCGCGACCGCCTGCCTGGCCTCGCGGCGCTGTCGGAGAAGCTGGCGCAGTTCTCGGCCCGCCGGTCCCTGCCGCGTTGGCGCTCCGACGTCTTTGCGCCGCCCGCCGCCGAGGGCCCCGAGGCGGGGCGCGAGGTGGTTCTCTTCGCCGACACCTTCAACCGCGCCTTCGAGCGCGAGAACCTCGACGCCGCGGTGACCGTGCTGACAACAGCCGGCTACCGCGTCCACCATGCGCGGCCCGCGGGCGGCGGCCGGCCGCTGTGCTGCGGTCGCACCTATCTCGCCACCGGCATGGTCGACAATGCCCGACGCGAGGCGGAGCGGCTGGTGGCGGCGCTGGCGCCCTTCGCCGCCCGCGGCGTGCCGGTAATCGGCCTCGAACCCTCCTGCCTCTTCTCCCTGCGCGACGAGATCCCGGCGCTGCTGCGCTCGGAGGACGCGACGGCGGTGGCCGGGGTGGCGGTGCTCTTCGAAGAGTTGATCGCCGCCGAAGCCAAGGCCGGCCGGCTCGCCCTGCCGCTCGGCGAGATGAAGGCGAAGGCGGTTCTCCACGGCCATTGCCATCAGAAGGCCTTCGGCGCCATGGGCGCGGTGGAGGGGGCGCTGCGCCTCATTCCCGGCCTCGAGGTGCAGACGGTGGAGAGCTCCTGCTGCGGCATGGCGGGGGCCTTCGGCTATCACGCCGAGACCATCGACGCCTCGCTCGCCATGGCAGAGTTGTCGCTGCTCCCCGCCGTCCGCAAGGCGCCCGACGACGCGATCATCGTCGCCGACGGCACCTCGTGCCGTCACCAGATCGCCGACGGCGCCGGTCGCGAGGCGGTGCATGTGGCGCGCGTTCTGGCCATGAGCCTGGGGCAGAAGGCGGGAGCAGGGACGACCACGCCCTGAAAGCGCCCTCTCCGCGCCCGTCATGCCCGGGCTCGTCCCGGGCATCCACGACTTCCTCATAGGGCGGTGTCCAGGTCGTGGACGGCCAAGACGAGCCCGGCCATGACGCGGTGAGGTAGCGCTCAACATGGCAGAGGCTTGGCTTGAGCCTCACCCCCAACGCAAAAGGCCCGCCGAAGCGGGCCTTCCAACGTCTTCGCCTGGCTCGCGGAGCCCCGCCGGATCACTCCAGCTTCACCCCCGCATCGGTCACGACCTTGCGCCAGCGCTGCACCTCGGACGACACGAAGCGGCCGAATTCCGCGCCCTCGAGGGTCGGGATGTCCGAACCGTTCCGCGCCCAGGCCTCCTTGATCATCGGCACCTGCAGCGCCGTCCGGATCTCGGTGCGCATGCGCTCGATGATCGGCGCCGGCGTGTTCTTCGGCGCGAAGACCGCATACCAGGTGGAAACGTCGAAGTTCTGCAGGCCGGCTTCCGACGCCGTCGGCACGTTGGGCACCGCCGGGCTGCGGGCCGGAGCCGCCACGGCGATGCCGCGGATGGCGCCGCCCTGGATCTGCGGCGCCGAGGTACCGAGGCCGTCGAAGACCATGTCGATCTGGCCGGCGACGAGATCGGCCATGGCCGGGCCCGCGCCGCGATAGGGCACGTGGCGGATCTTCGTCTGGGTCAGGATCTTGAACAATTCGCCGACCAGGTGGTGGGTCGTGCCGATGCCGGCCGAGCCGTAGATCAGCTCGTCGGGCTTCGATTTCGCCAGCGCGATGAGCTCGGCGAGCGTCGTCGCCGGCACGCGGCGCGGATTGACCACGATGATCTGCGGCGGCTGGGCGATGATCGCGATCGGGATGAAGTCCGTCTCGATGTTGTAGTCGAGGCGCGGATAGAGCGAGGGAGCGATCGTGTGGTGCGCGGCGCCGACGAAGAAGGAATAGCCGTCGGGCGCGGCGCGCGAGGCGACCAGCGCACCGGCCGTGCCGCCGGCGCCGGCCCGGTTCTCGATGACGACACCCTGGCCGAGCTGCTTCTCGAGCTGGGCGGCGAGCGGACGGGCGAAAGCGTCGGTGCCGCCGCCGGCGGCGAAGGGCACGTGGAAGGTGATCGGCCGTGTCGGCCAGGTCTGAGCCTCCGCCGCCGCACCGAACAGCGACATGGAGAGCGCGGCGAAGCCGGCGAATATGAACTTGCGCATGGGGTCCCTCGAGACGGTTTCCTCTGGCGGCCCTTGGCGGGCTGCTCGTCCGGCTTTGTCTGCCGGTTGAGACAGAGACTAGCGCCTGTTCGGGGGGTTGCAAGCTGTTGTGGCCGCCGCCGCTGCGTCGCGGCGGCGCAGGACCACCATCAGGTACCGACGCGCACCGGTGCGTTGAGCTTGCGCAGGGCAGCGATGACCGAAAGGGCGGTGATGCGGCCGGTCTTCGGGTTGTCCGAAGGGATGTTCTCGATGGCGAGCGACAGTTTCGCCGAATCGGAATCGACCTCGATGGCGTGACAGTTGCGGGTCACCGTCGGATCGGCCCAGATGTCGATGGTCGTGCGGTCGGGGCCGATGCCGGCGAGCGACAACGCCACGGCGACGTTGACGTTGGCGGGAAAGCCCTTGGCCGCCTCGCGCGCCGTGCCCGAGAAGATCAGGGTCGGCTCTGTCACCGCGTCCATGTCGAGCCCCTTTTCGACGAGATATGGCGCGCCCACCAGGCCCTTCGGCGGCTTGCGGGTGATCATGCGCACCGAATGGATCGTGCCCTCGGCGGCGGCCGTGACCGCGTCGAGGCCGAGCAGCGCGCCGGTCGGCACGATGATCTGGCCGCCATGGGTCTTCGCCAGCTCCATCAGGTGCGGGCGCGGCAGCAGCGCGCCGCAGGACAGCACCATGACCTTCTTGCCGGCGGTGAGCATCGGCGTGCAGATCTCCTCGATCACCGCCGCGGGGGCGCATTCCACGGCGAGATCGGCATGGGCCGGAAAGTCGGCGAGGGGGACCACGGGAGCCGCAATGCCCTGCTCGGCGAGCCAGGCCTTCGCCTTGGCCTCGTCGCGCGCGGCGACACAGGCGAGGCTCGTTCCGGGGATGGTTCCGCCGGCGATCTTCGCGGCGAGGGTGCGGCCGATGGCGCCGAGACCGGCGATCGCGATGCGGGTGGTGGTCATGGGACTCTCCGGCGAAAGGGTGGCGGACCATAGAGCCTCGGGCGCCGATTGCCAGTCCTGCCCTTCATGGCCTCCATGCCCGGGACGGGTGATCCAGCGGGCCGGGAGGTCAATGCGGCGGTGTGCCGCTGCCCGCTTTCGGGGCTGGACATCAGGGGGCTTTTGACCATGATCCGCCGTTCCAGAGGAGATTATCGATGAAAAATACCTCTCGCCGCGCGCTTCTCGCCTTGGCTGCAGCCGCTCCCCTTCTCGCCGCCGCCCCCGCCGTGGAGGCGCAGACCTGGCCGACCAGGCCGGTGACGATGATCATCCCCTTCGCTGCGGGCGGTCCCACCGACGTCCTCGGCCGCATCATGGCCGAGCGCATGTCGCAGATCCTGGGCCAGCAGGTGGTGGTCGAGAACGTCGGCGGCGCCGGCGGCATGACCGGCACGGCGCGCGTCTCCCGCGGCTCGCCCGACGGCTACAGCTTCGTGCTCGGCACCGTCGGCACCCATGCGGTGAACCAGACGCTCTACAAGCAGCCGCTCTACAACGCCGCCACCGATTTCGCTCCCGTCACCCTCATCGCCGAGGTGCCGCTGATCCTCATCACCCGCAAGGATTTCCCGGCGACGAACCTCCAGGAGTTCATCGCCCACGTGAAGGCCAACCAGGCGAAGATGCAGTTCGCCTCGGCAGGTGCCGGATCGGCGGTCCACCTGGGCTGCCTCTACCTGAACTCGGTGATCGGCACCAACGACGTCACCCACGTGCCCTATCGCGGCTCGGCTCCGGCCATCCAGGACCTCATCGGCGGCCGCGTCGACTACATGTGCGAGATTTCCTCCACCGCCATGCCCCACATCCAGGGCGGCGCCGTGAAGGCGCTGGCGACGCTCACCGCCAACCGGTCCACCGTCTTCCCCGACCTGCCGACCGCGCAGCAGCAGGGCCTGCAGGGCTTCGAGGCCTATACCTGGAACGCCTTCTTCTTCCACAAGGACACCCCGCCCGCCATCGTCGAGCGCCTGCGCGCCGTCACCGTCGAGGCGATGGACACGCCGGCCGTGAAGGAGCGGCTGGAGAGCCTCGGCGCCATCATGGCGACGCCGGAGCGTCGCGGCCCGGCCTATCTCGGCCAGCTCGTCCGCAGCGAGATCGAGAAGTGGGCCGCTCCCATCCGCGCCAGCGGCGTCAGCCAGTAAAGCTGGTCACAACACCGGAATGACGGCACCCGGCGGGCCTCCCGCCGGGTGTTTTCGTTGCGGGGCGAGCGGCCTCGGCCCTCAGCCCAGCACCGCCAGAACTTCGTCCCGCCGCGGCAGGGGCGCGACTGCCCCGTAGCCGCGGGTGGAGAGCGCCGCCGCCGCGCAGGCATAGCGCCCGGCGCGGAACGGATCGCCCGTCGCCAGCCACTCGGCGAGAAACGCCCCGTCGAAACAGTCGCCCGCGCCCGTCGCGTCCACCGCGCCCACCGGGATCGAGGGGATGATCCGCCGCTCCTCGGCGGTGGCGATCAGCGCCCCGTCCTTGCCGAGGGTCAGCGCCACGATCTTCGAACCGCCGTCGAGGTAGAAGTCGGCGATGGCGTCCGGCGTGTCGCGGCCTGTGAGCTGGCGCGCATCGTCGAGGCCCGGCAGGGCGATGTCGGCGAGGCGCATGGCCTCGTTGGTCACCTCGCGCGCCCGCTCCAGCGGCCAGAGCCGGAGGCGCAGGTTGGTGTCGTAGGAGACGGTGACGCCCGCCGCCCTGGCCTCGGCGATGGCGAGGCGCACCGCCGCGCTCGCCGACGGCGAGATCGCCTGCGAGATGCCGGAGACGTGGAGGATCTTCGCGGCCCGGATGGCGGTCACCGGCAGGTCGGCGGAGGTGAACCGCGCCGCCGCCGATCCGGCGCGGCGATAGGCGAACTCATGGCCGTCCGGGCCGTGGGTGATGAAGTAGATGCCGGTTTCGCTCTGCGGCGGCATGCGCATGGCGCCGGTGTCGATGCCCTCGGCCCGCCACAGGTCCATGAAGGCGCGGCCGAAGGTGTCGTCGCCGACGGCTCCGATCACCCCGACGCTCGCCCCCGATCGCGCCGCCGCGATGGCGCAATTCGACGTGTCGCCGCCGAAGCCGAAGAGATAGGTGGGCTCGCGCGGAATGGTCTGGTTGAACTCGCCGAGGGCTTCGCCGAAGCAGAGGATGTCGGAAGGCATGGCAGGACCGTGCAATGAGGGCCGGCCAGCATAGGCGGCAACCCGCGTCCGGCAAGGGTTCGCGGCGGCGACGACGGCTCCCCGCGGGGCTTTTGATCCAGCACAGCGATTTTGCTGTTGCCTTGCCGCATGCTCTTGCCTAGTTGGTGCAATGCGGTATCATTCGTACACGAATGAACTGCCGTCGGCGCCAGTCACCCCGGGCTCTGCCATGTCGAACCTGAATTCCGAGCGCGTCCTCGATGTCCGCCACTACACGGACCGGCTCTTCTCCTTCAAGACGACCCGCGACCCGTCATTCCGCTTCGTCAACGGCCAGTTCACGATGATCGGGCTTGAGATCGACGGCCGGCCGCTGCTGCGCGCCTATTCCATCGTCTCCTCCAACTACGAGGACAACCTCGAGTTCTTCTCCATCAAGGTGCCCGACGGGCCACTGACCAAGCACCTGCAGAACATCAAGGTCGGCGATCGCATCCTGGTCGGCCGCAAGCCGGTCGGCACGCTCGTCCAGGACGCGCTGCTGCCGGGCAAGAATCTCTATCTCTGCGGGACGGGGACGGGCCTCGCCCCCTTCATCAGCGTGGTGAAGGACCCGGAGGTCTATGACCGCTTCGACAACATCGTCCTCATCCACGGCACGCGCTTCATCGCCGAGCAGGCCTATGGCGACTATGTCTCGAAGGAGCTTCCCGACGACGAGCTCATCGGCGAGCTGGTCCGTGCCAAGCTGAAATACTATCCCACCGTCACCCGCGAGCCCTATGTCCACAACGGCCGCATCACCGAGCTGCTCGACACCGGCCGGATTCAGGCCGAGTTCGGCCTGCCGCCGCTCGACAAGGCCAATGACCGGGTGATGATCTGCGGCTCGCCCGCCTTCCTGAAGGACATGGTCGACATGCTCGTCGCCCGCGGTTTCGAGGAGGGGGCGATCTCCGGCCCCGGCCATTTCGTCATCGAAAAGGCCTTCGTCGAGAAGTGACCGGCGGGCCGCCGCTGGCGGCACGCTGAACCTTATTGCCTCCCGGCGCGACTGAACCTGCGAGCCGCTTGCGCGGCGCGACAGTCGAGCCATGTCCGATCCACGCCCGTTCCGCAGTTCCGCCCGCTCCCGCTCATCCGGTAGCCGGCACCATCCCGCCCTGGTCCTCGCCGCCCTCCTGGTGGCGGCGCTGGCGGGCGCCGCCGTCGCCGGCCTCGCCAGCCGCCACGGCGCGCTCGCCTTCGCCGGCTGGCTCGACCTCGGCAGGTCGGGCGACAGGCTCGCCTTTGCCGCGGTGATGGGCGGGATCGGGGCCGCGGCCGGCGCCGCCCTCGGCCTCTGGCTGGCGCTCAGCCGCCTGTCGCGGCCCGCCTCGATCGCGCGGGGCGCTGCCGGCGCCGCCGCAGCCCTCGCTTCCGTCTCGGTGGCGGTCGGCTACATGGCCTTCGCCCTCACCACCCCGCCGCCGCCGATCCAGCCCTTCCTCCTCGTGCAACTGCGCCTGGAGGGCGAGGGCTGGACCGACCTCGCCCTCGCCGGCGCCGGTACCCGCGCCGCCATTCCGCCCCTCGACCTGCACTGGCGGCCGGACGAGGACGGCGCGACCACCGCCGAGGCGGTGTTCCCGATGAGCGAAGCCGGCGGCGTCAGGGCCGTGGTCCTGCGGCGCGGCGACGGCGAGATCGCCCGCTTCAGCCTCGACCTGCCGGGCGACCCGCCGGCCACCGCCCGGTTCAGCCACTGGCTCACCCCCGACCGTCGCCCCGACGCCGCGCGCGGCGTGGAGATGCGCTTCCGTATCGAGCGGCGCGTCGTGCGCTAGGGGCGCCGGGTGAAACCGAATCGCGCGGCGGCGGCGTCGAGGTCCGCCTCGTCCCAGAAGCGGTGCTCGCCGCGGGCATAGGCCTCGGCGTTGCTGGTGTAGAGCCAAGCGTTGAACCGGTTGGCCGGGCCACAGTCGCGGCTCGCCTTCAGCACGGCCGGCACTCCTGCGACGATGGAGTTCGGCGGGATCACCGTGTTCTCCTTGAGGAAGGCGCCGCCCGCGACGATCGAGTTCTCGCCGATGACGCAGCCGTCCATGATCGTGGCGCCGATCCCCACCAGCACGTTGTCGCCGATGGTGCAGCCATGCAGCGTGACGCGGTGGGTGATGGAGCAGTTGCGCCCCACCGTCGTGCCGGTGCCGCCGCCGATATGGATCATGGCGAAGTCCTGGATGTTCGAGCCCTCGCCGATGGCGACCTCATACATCTCCGCCCGGATGACGGCGTTGGGCCAGACCGAGACGCCCGCGGCGAGGCTCACCTTGCCGTAGATCTGCGCCGAGGCATGCACATAGGCCGCCGGATCGATGGCGACGAGCGGCCCGCTCCGCGGAACCGCCGAACCCCTGATCATGGTCGTTGTCCTCCTCGCCGTCTGACGCGGCTGGGGCGGGACGATGCCCGCCGTGGGGCGGGCGGGGCAAGCGGGCGCGCTCAGTCCTTTCGGACGATGGTTCCGCTCGCCAGCCACTCGACCTCGTGCAGGTCGGCGACGTCGGCGTCGAAGGAGGCGGCCGGCGAGAGCGGCGGTGCGACGATGAGGGGCAGAGCGGTCTCGTCGGGGGTCATGGCCGGGTTCCCGTGGCGGGAGGGGCGGCCGGCCGCGCGACCGAACCGGTCGAGAGCGGGCCGGACTGCGCCAGCAGGTGGAAGACGATGGTGCGCATCGCCGCCGTGTTCTCCTGCTCCGGCAGCGCGTGCAGGTGCGGGTAGAGCGGGCGGAAGGCGGCGCCGATCAGGGCGATCAGGGCCGGCGAGACCTGCGGGATCTCGTCGGCGGCATAGGTGGCGTAGGAGGTCCGTCCCGCGAGCGCGGCGACATGGACGAGGACGCGTTCCTCGATCTCGCCGACATTGCGGAACTGGTCGAGGGCGAAGCTCGCGCAACCATGGAGCGCCGCCTCGGCTTCCGCCCTCAGATCGGCGTCGCTCACCATCGCTTCCGCGGTGAAGCGGGTGAGGTCGGCGGGGGCGCAGGCCTGCTGCGCCATGGCGGGCGCGGCGAGGGCGAGAACCACGGCGGTTGCCGCGAAGACCTTTGCAAGCGCGCGCATGGGGCGGCTCCGGACAGGGCTGACCGGCAAACCGTGGACTGATCCGGTTAACGGGGTCTTAACGCCGCGGACCGGCGGTGCCCGCGTCCTCGACACATTCCGCGTTCAGGATGGGGCGCTGAGCCCCATTCCGCCCCTCAAGCCGGATTGCCGCCCCCGATGTTCTTCGACCTTCCCGCCTGGATTCCCGACTGGGCCGTCAGCCTCGGCCTCTACGCCGCCGCCATCCTCGTCGCCGTGCTGCTCTATCGCGTCGCCTTCCGTGCCGCGACGCGGCTGGTGCGCGACCGCGACCTGTTCTGGCGCTCCCTCGTCTCGCGCAACCGCCGGCCGGTGCGCCTCGCCTTCGTCACCGCAGCCGTCGCCCTCGTCACCCCGGCCGCGCCCCTCACCATCGCCCAGGCCGAGGCCGTCCAGCACCTGCTGGTCCTCTGCATCATCGGCCTCTTCGCCTGGGTCGCCATCAGCGCCCTGCATGTCTGGACGGTCGTCTATCTGCGTCGCTACAAGCTCGATTCCAGCGACAACCTGCTGGCGCGCAAGCACGTGACCCAGACGCAGATCCTCCAGCGCGTCGGCCGCATCCTGGTCATCGCCGTGGCGCTGTCGGTGGCGCTGATGACCTTCGACGGCGTCCGCCAGTACGGCATCAGTCTTCTCGCCTCGGCGGGCGCCGCCGGCATCATCGTCGGCCTCGCGCTCCAGCCGGTGCTGAAGAACGTCTTCGCCGGCATCCAGCTCGCCATCACCCAGCCGATCCGCATCGACGACGCGCTGCTCGTCGAGGGCGAGTGGGGCAATGTCGAGGAGATCACCGCGACCTATGTCGTCGTCAGGATCTGGGACCTCAGGCGCCTCGTCATTCCGCTCACCTATTTCATCGAGAAGCCGTTCCAGAACTGGACGCGCGAGGAGGCGAACCTCATCGGCACCGTCTTCCTGCATCTCGACTACCGGGCGCCGGTGGAGGCGATCCGGGAAAAGGCGCGCACGGTCATCGCCGCGAGCGAACTGTGGGACCGCAAGGTCTTCGCCGTGCAGGTGACGGAGCTCCGCCAGGACACGATGGAGGTCCGCATCCTCGCCAGCGCCGCCAATTCGCCCCGCGCCTTCGACCTGCGCTGCCTCATCCGCGAAGAGATGATGGCCTGGCTCCAGCAGGCCCATCCCGAGGCCCTGCCGCGCCGCCGTGTGGAGGCGGAGGTGGAGCGGTCGAAGGCTGCGGCGGCGGCAACCTGAGTCTCAGCGCACCCTGTTGCCGGAGACGCTGAGCTGTGCGAAGCGCCCGACACCCTCGCGGGCCATGTCGCCCGTCACCGGCTTCTTCCACTCCATGCCGACGACGGCGCCGATCCGCGCGCCCTGCACGAGATTGTCGGCGATCAGCGCCTGGCCCGCGCCCGGCACCACCGAGACGGCGATGCCGACGGGGGCGCCCTTGATGACGTTGGCGGTCACCGAGAGGTCGCGCATGTACTGGCCCCAGCCGAGCTGGATGCCGGCGGTCGGCGCGCCCTCGATGACGTTGGCGGAGATGGCGGCGTCGGCCTCGGCCGAGATGCCGATGCCGGCTCCGTCGTTCGGATCCGTGCCCGCCGGGCGGCGGTTCACCAGGTTGCGGATGATGTTGCCGTGGATGTTGGCGAGCCGGCCGCCGTGGTTGAAGTTGGTGGCGACGATGCCGAGCGCCGCTCCGTCGATGATGTTGTTGGCGACGACCGCCCCCTCGAAGCCGAACTCGACATAGATGGCGACCTCGCCGAGCGAGGCGCAGTTGTTGCCGGTGATCGCCACGTTCGCGGCGCCGTTGGCGCGCACGGCGGAAAAGGCGGCGCCGCGGATGCGGTTGCCGGTGACGGTGACGTTGCCGGCGCGGTAGACGTTGATGGCGTTGCCGTTCTGGCCCGAGCCGCCGTCCCGCGCGCCGATCTCCTCGATGCGGTTGCCCTCGACGATCGTGCCGTCGTCGCCGGCGATGGTGCGCCAGACGAGGATGCCGTTGTTGGCGGCCGAGCGGATGGTGTTCTGGGTGACCGTCAGCCCGCGGCTGTCGAGCGCGACGATCGCCGCCTTGGCGACGCCGGAGACCGTATTGCCCCGCACCAGGCCGTCGATGCCTTCGAGGACCATGCCGTGGTGGCTGGAGCCGGCGATCTCGCAATCCTCGACGCGCACGCCGCGGCCGTGTTCGAGCACGATGAGGCCGCGCTTGTCCGGCAGGGGCCGGCCGTTGCCCTCCACGACGAGGCCCGACAAGGTCACCATGTCGGCGCGCTGGGCGGAGAGACAGGCCGTCCCGCCCTGGAACACCAGGCGGGTGGCGCCGCGCACGCCGATGACCTGGGTGCCGGCCGGCATCCGGATCTCACCGACCTTATAGGCGCCCGGCGCGAGGCGCAGCGGCATGCGCGAGCCGGCGGCCGTTTCCACGGCCCGCTGCATGGCGCGGGTCTGGTCCTCCGCCGCGCCGGGCTTCAGGCCGAAGGAGGCCGCATCCAGCGTCGCGGCGCGGGCGGAGGCGGGCAGGGCCAGGGCGGCGGCTGCGAACAGGAAGGAACGGCGGGCGAGCATGGGGCACTCCGGTGTTGCGGAAGCCAGCGCAAGCACCGTGCCGTGGAGTCTTGTGCCGGATCGGGATGCCGGAATGGCTGTTGTCCGGCCCGCGAGCCGACCCGATGATGGAGCCTCGAGATCAGGACCATCCGCATGCGCCTCGCCGTCATCGCCGACATCCACGGCAACCTCCTCGCCCTCGAGGCGGTGCTCGCCGACATCGCTGCCCGGGGCGTGGACCTCACGGTCAATCTCGGCGACTGCGTCTCGGGTCCGCTCTGGCCGGCCGAAACCGCCGCGCGGCTGATGGCGCTGGGCCTGCCGACGGTGCGCGGCAATCACGACCGCTGGGTGGTCGAGGCGGAGGGAGAGGCGCTCTATTTCTCGGACAAGCTCGCCCGCGAGCGGCTGGACGCGGCGCAGCGCGCCTGGCTCGCTGGGCTCCCCATGCAGCGCGACGTCGACGGCGCAGGCCTTGCGGTGCGGCTGTTCCACGCCACCCCGGCCGACGACGACACCTACCTGATGGAGGACAAGCGCGACGGGCGCCTCGTCCAGTCGGAGGCCGCGACCATCCGGGCCCGCCTCGGTGACGTGGGCGCCGCCCGCCTCATGCTCTGCGGCCACAGCCACCTGCCGCGGCTTCTGGTCCTCGACGGGACCACCATCGTCAATCCCGGCAGTGTGGGACAGCCGGCCTATTCCGATCCGACGCCGCCCGACGCCCATGTCTCGGAGGCCGGCTCGCCCCACGCGCGCTATGCGGTGGTCACCATGGCGCAGGGCGCGGTGGTGAGCGTCGAGATGGTCGCCGTGGCCTATGATTGGGAAGCTGCGGCCCTGAAGGCCGAGAGCTACGGCCGGGCCGACTGGGCCCGCGGCCTGCGCACCGGCTTCGCCAAGTAACCGCGGCCAGTGATGGCCAGTGCGGCTCCGACGGCGGCCTCGGCCAAATCGTCCGCCGTCATCCTGCGGGAAAAGGCACCGCGCGCGGATCGGCCGGCCTGCAGCGGCAGCGGCACGTGGACGAAGAGCGCGCGCTTCACCTGATGGCGCTTCACCGCCTCCAGCGCCAGCCAATAGGCGAAGTTGCAGAGATAGTCCCCCGCCGAGGGCGACAGCCGGGCGTCTAAGCCGCTGCGCCGCAGCCGAGCGACGAGGGGTCCGCAGGCGAAGTCGGTCGGCACCCGCCATGCCCCCTCGGCAACGATGTCGGCGGAGACATGGAAGACGCCGGAGGCATCCGGCACCCGCCGCGACGTGACGTTATGGGCGTGCTTCTCGATGCGGATGTGTCCGGTGCGGCCGGCGAGGCCGAAGAGCAGGATCGCGTCCGGCCGGTGGCGCGCGATGAGGGCCGGCAGGTCGCGGGCGACCTCGGCATAGACGGTGTTGAACACTTGCCCAACGATGCGGATGCCGGGCAGGCGCAGCCCCGCCACCGCCTTCACCATGGCGGGCGTCGGATTGCGCTCCCAGCCGGGGAAGGGGCCGAAACCGGTGACGAGAAGGGTGGTCACCGCAACCACGCCCCGAGCCGCTTCACCGCTTCCTCCATGTCCGCCGTCGATCCGGCGAAGGAGAAGCGGACGGCGTGCATGCCGCCATAGGGGTCGAAGTCGGGCCCCGGCGTCGCGGCGATGCCGGTCTCGGCCAGCATGCGGCGGGCGAAGTCGAGGCTGTCGTTGGTGTAGCGGGAGACGTCGGCATAGACGTAGAAGGCTCCGTCCACCGGCAGGAGCCGGTCGAGCCCCGCCTTCGGCAGGCCCTCCAGCAGCACCCGGCGGTTCGCGGCATAGCCGGCCTTGATCACCTCGAGTTCGGCGGTGGCCCCGAAGGCCGCAAGCGCCGCTACCTGGGAGAGCTGCGGCGCCGAGATGAACAGGTTCTGCGCCAGGCACTCCACCGAGCGGGCGAGGCTCTCCGGCACGATCATCCAGCCGATGCGCCAGCCGGTCATGCAGTAATATTTCGAGAAGGAGTTGATCACGACCACGTCGTCGCTGGTCTCCAGCGCCGTGTGGCAGGGCATCTCGTAGGAGAGCCCGTGATAGATCTCGTCGGAGATGAAGCGGATGCCGAGGTCGCGCGAGGCCTCCACCAGCGCCTTCAGTGCTTCCGGCGTCATCATCGTGCCCGTCGGATTGGCGGGGCTGGCGATGAGAATGCCGTCGAGCTTCTTCTTCGCGTGTTCCGCCGCCAGCATCTGCGGCGTCACCGCCCAGCGCGTCGCCGCGGTCGTCTCGATGAAGACCACCTCGCAGCCCAGTGCCTCCAGGATGTTCTTGTAGGCGGGATAGCCGGGGCTGGCGATCGCCACCCGCGCGCCGTGCTCGAACAGGGCGAGGAAGGACAGGATGAAGGCCGAGGAGGATCCCATGGTCACCGCGATGCGGCCGGTGGGCACCTCCACCCCATGCGTCTCGGCATAGTGGCGGGCGATGCGCCGGCGCAGCTCCGGCGTGCCGAGAGCGAGCGTATAGCCGATCTGCCCGTCCATCAGGGCCTCGGCCGCGGCCTTGCGGATGCTCATGGGCGTCGGTGCGGCGGGCTGGCCCACCTCCATGTGGATGACGCTCTGCCCCTCCGCCTCGGCCTTCGCCGCCGCCGTCATCACGTCCATGACGAGGAATGGTGCCACCGAGCCCCGCCGGGTCGGATGGAGGATCTGGCGGGCAAGGTCCTGGCGCGTCATACTGTTAAAGTCCCGAAATGGCGGCCGCGTCATGGTTTCGCCCCCTTGGCGCGCCAAGAGGGTCGCCAAGCGCCTATCACACGGGGCGGGCCGGGTCACCGCTCTCTCCCTGTTGTGACCGGCCCCCGCGTTGACCCCCGTCAGCCTGCTCCTTAGGATTCCGAGCGATGACGTCGTTCACATTTCCGCTTCGCGCCGCGGCTGCGGCCCTCGCCGGCCTGATGGCGATGACGCCCGCCGCCGAGGCCCAGATGCCGGGCGGCCTGCCGATCATCCGCGACACGGAGATCGAGAATCTCCTGCGCGACTACGCGCGGCCGCTGTTCCGCGCCGCCGGTGTCGGCGGCAGCCAGACCAACGTCATCATCGTCAACAACCGCGGCTTCAACGCCTTCGTCGCCAACGGCCGCCGCATCTTCATCAATGCCGGCGCCATCCTCGATTCGCGCACGCCGAACGAGCTGATCGGCGTCATGGCCCATGAGACCGGCCACATCGCCGGCGGCCATCTCGCCCGCCTGCGCGAGGCAGTGGAGCGCGCCCAGATCATCGCCGCCCTCGGCATGATCGTCGGCGCCGCGGGCGTCGCCGCGAGCGCTGCGACCGGCGGCGGCCGGTCCGGCGTCGGTGAGGCTGCGCCCGGCGCCATCACCGCCGGCGCCCATATGGGCATGCGCTCGCTCCTGTCCTACCAGCGGGGCGAGGAGGCGGCCGCCGACCGCGCCGCCATCAACTACCTCAACGCCACCGGCCAGTCGGCGAAGGGCATGGTCGAGACGTTCCGCCGCCTGCAGAACGAGACCATGTTCGTCGCCCGCCACGTCGACCCCTATACGGTCAGCCACCCCATGCCGGCCGACCGCATCGCCATCATCGAGCCGCTCGCCAAGGCCAGTCCCCATTACGGCAAGGTCGATCCGCCGGCGCTGGACGCCCGGCACCAGCTGGCGCGCGCCAAGCTCGCCGGCTTCCTCGACCGGTCGGACGCCATCACCCGGCGCTATCCCCCGTCCGACACGTCGCTGCCGGCGCGCTATGCCCGCACCATCCAGATGTTCCGCTTCGGTGACCGCACTCGCGCCGCCGGCATGGCCGACGACCTGATCCGCTCCCAGCCGAACAACCCCTATTTCCACGAGATCAAGGGGCAGATCCTGCTGGAGACCGGGCAGCCCGCGGCCGCCATGGGGCCGCTGCGTCGCGCCGTGTCGCTGGCGCCCAATGCCGGCCTCATCCGGATCATGCTCGGGCACGCTCTCGTCGCCTCCGGCAACAATGCCGTGCTGGACGAGGCCATCCGCGAACTGCGTCTCGCCCTCCAGCGCGAGCCGGAGGCCGGCGACGGCTATCGCCAGCTCGCCATCGCCTATGGCCGCAAGAACGACCGCGGCCAGGCCGATCTCGCCTCCGCCCAGGCGGCCTATCATTCCGGCGACCTGGCGACCGCGCGCGGTCTCGCCCGCCGCGCCCAGGGCTCGCTGCCGACCGGTTCTCCCGGCTGGCTCATCGCCGAAGACATCTACAATCAGCGCCCCCGGCGCAACTGAGGACGTAATCCATGTTCAAGCGCCTGATCGCGCCGGCCCTCGCGGCCCTGCTCGCCGTGACCGCGCCCGTCCTCGCCCAGTCGGCGCCGCCGACGGCCGAGGAGCGCGCCCGCATCGAATCCATGATCAGGGACTATCTCCTGAAGAACCCGGAAATCCTCCAGGAGGCGCTCGTCGAGCTCGAAAAGCGCCAGGCCCAGGCCGAGGACCGCGCCCGCGCCGCCGCCTTCGCCGCCAACCGCGACGCCCTCTACCGCTCGCCCAATCAGGTGGTGCTCGGCAATCCCCAGGGCGACGTCACCCTGGTCGAGTTCTTCGACTACAATTGCGGCTTCTGCAAAAGGGCGCTGCCCGAGACCATGGAGCTGCTGCGCTCGGATTCGCGCCTGCGCATCGTGCTGAAGGACTTCCCCGTCCTCGGCCAGGGCTCGGTCGAGGCGGCGCAGGTCGCCGTCGCCCTGAAGATGCAGATCGCCCCGCCCAAATATCTCGAGTTCCACCAGAAGCTGCTCGGGGGCCGCGGCCAGGCCAACGGGGCCCGCGCCCTGGAGGTCGCCCGCGAGGTCGGCGCCGACATGACGCGCCTGCAGCGCGACATGCAGTCGCCCCAGGTCCAGCAGACGCTCGCCGAGAACATGCGCCTCGCCGAGATGCTGCGCATCAACGGCACGCCGACCTATGTGGTGGGTGACGAGGTGGTGGTCGGCGCGGTGGGCCTCGAAAAGCTGCGCGAGAACCTCGCCCGCGCCCGCACCGCCTGCGCCGCCCAGCCCAACATGTGCTGAGGCGGGGGCGCGGCCTCGCAAGGGCGGCGAACCCGCGCCGTCCTCCTCGTCAGTCCCGGGCCAGGCCCGCGCATGACAACCTCTGAGCGCACCTGACAAAAAGGGGACCCGCGGGTCCCCTTTCTCGATCAGCCCGAACGGGCAGGGGGCTTTGCCCTCACTCGCGGACGTCGAAGCGGTAGGACTTCGACACGATGCGCCAGCCCTCGTTGAGCTTCATCAGCACCAGATAGTCGGTGAAGAAGCGCGGCAGAAGCGCGCACTGCACCTTCACGAAGGCGGTGCTCTCGTCCGAACGGTCCACCGTCACCACGAAGTCGTGGCGCGCATGGCCCTGGCCCTTGGCCGAGGGGCGCTTGGCGACCCGGTCCAGCCAGTCCTGGTAGGGCAGGACCTGCAACTCGCCCTTGTCCTGCCAGCGCAGATCGGCGGTCGGATGGAAGGCGGCGCCGAGCTTGTCGACGTCGCTCTCGTAGAGCCCGTCGAAATAGAGCTGGATCACCGCCTCGACGGTGGAACGGTCATAGGCGGGCGTCGGCTTCAGGGCTTGTACGGCGGTCATGTGTCGCCTCCTCAGGCTGGTATGCGGGGCGTGAGCAAAGCACAGCCGGGGCTCCGGCGAAACAGGCGGGCGCTTGCTCCCCGCCTGGCCGTTGGCCATAGTGCGCCGCAACCGACGGGGCAGTCAGCCGGAGCCGTCGAAGCCGGGAGACCATCATGATTCAGGAGCTCATCAACCGCGTCGCGGCCGCTGCCGGCCTCGACGAAGGGCTCGCCGCCAAGGCCGTCGGCATGATCCTCGGCTTCCTCCAGAAAGAGGGTCCGCAGGCCGAGGTGCAGCAGATGCTGGCCGCCCTGCCGGGCGCCGAGGGCCTCATCGCCCAGAGCGAGGGCGGCGGTGGCGGCGGCCTCATGGGCATGATGGGCGGCATGATGGGCGGCGGCATCATGGGCCTCGGCGCCAACCTGATGGGCGCCGGCCTCGACATGGGCCAGATCTCCACGGTCGGCAAGGAACTCATGGCCTTCGGCCGCGAGCACGCCGGGGAGGACGTCATGGGCCGCATCGTCGCCGGCACGCCGGGCCTGTCGCAGTTCGTCTGAGGCCGATCGTTAGGGACTCGCAGGGGTCGTCGCCGCCTCTTCACCTCTCCCCGACGGGGAGAGGAAAGGCCGCAGGCCGGGTGAGGGGGCAAGCCTGCGCCGTTTGCTCTCCCCCGCACCCGCCTCGCTGTCGCTCGGCGACCTCTCCCCGCCGGGGAGAGGTGACGCTGCGGGACGCTGCGGCCGGAGAGGCTCCCCCCTGCAACCCCTGGATCCCTTATCCCCCCGCTGCGCTCGGCCGGGGATGGCGGCCGACGGAGGCGGCATCCGCTCCCGTCCCGCGGAAGAGACGACCCCTGCCACGCCCGGTATTGACAGCGCCGGGGGCTTGGCGTCCAAGGCTGCCCCATGGCGCCATCGTACACCCCCGACCCCATCCCGTCCGGCGGGCCGCTCGGCCGTTTCCTGCGTAACGACCGCCCCGCCGTCATGGGCATCCTCAACCTGACGCCGGATTCCTTCTCCGACGCCGGGCGCTTTTTCGACCCCCTCGTCGCCATCCGCCATGCCGAGCGCATGGCGCATGAGGGCGCCGATATCCTGGACATCGGCGCCGAATCCACACGGCCCTACGGCGGCGCCGAGCCCGTCGATCGCGACGAGGAGATCGCCCGCCTGGCCCCCGTCCTGCCGGAGGTGGTGAAGCTCGGCCTGCCCGTCTCCATCGACACGATCAAGGCGGAGGTCGCCCGCTGGGCGCTCGACCAAGGCGCCCTCATCGTCAACGACGTCTGGGGCCTGCAGCGCGACCCCGCCATGGCGCCCCTCGTCGCCGAGCGCGGCGTTCCCGTCGTCGTCATGCACAACCGTGACGGCGCCGATCCCGACCTCGACATCATGGCCGATGTGCTGGCCTTCCTCGCCCGTTCCGTCGCCATCGCCGAGGCCGCCGGCATCGCCCGCGACCGCATCGCGGTCGATCCCGGCATCGGCTTCGGCAAGACGCCGCTTCAGAGCATCGAGACGCTCGCGAAGCTCGACCGGCTGAAGGCCCTCGGCCTGCCCGTGCTGGTCGGCGCCTCGCGCAAGCGCTTCATCGACCTCGTCGACCCCTCCGGCGTCGACGAGCGCATCGGCGGGTCCCTCGCCTCCCATATCCTCGCCATGCAGGCGGGAGCCGCCATCATCCGTGCCCACGACGTCCGCGAGACGGTACAGGCGCTGAAGGTGGCTGCCGCCATCGGGAACGCCGCATGACCGACCGCATCTTCCTCAAGGGCCTGCTGGTTCATGCCCATCACGGCCTCCTGTCGCACGAGAGCGAGGTCGGCCAGCGCTTCGTCATCGACCTCGACATGGCGCTCGACCTGTCGGCCGCGGCGGCGAGCGACCATCTCGCCGACACCGTCTCCTATGCCGACGTCGCCGCGGTCACCGTCCGTACCTTCAAGGCGCGCAACTTCAAGCTGTTGGAAGCGGCGGCCGGCGCCGTGGCCGACGCGATCCTGTCCGCCTTCCCGCCCATCGCCGCCGTGACGGTGACGGTTCACAAGCCGCATGCGCCCATCGCCGCCATCTTCGACGACGTGGGCGTGGTCATGACGCGCCGGCGCCCCTCCTGATGGCCGAGGCGCTCATCGGCCTCGGCGGCAATGTCGGTGATGTTCGGGAGACCCTCGACCGTGCGGTCGCGGCCTTCTGCGACGGCACGGCCGTGCGGCTCCTCGCCCGTTCCGCCGACTACGAGACGCCGCCCTGGGGCGTCACCGACCAGCCGGCCTTCGTCAATCTCTGCCTGAGGATCGCCACCGATCTCCCTCCGCGCGAACTCCTGAAGCGGGCGCTGGCGGTGGAGGCCTCCCTCGGCCGCGACCGCGCTACGGGGCGGCGCTGGGGCCCTCGGCCGGTGGACATCGACATTCTCGCTTATGATGATGTGGTCCTCGACGAGCCCGACCTGCACCTGCCGCATCCGCGCATGACGGACCGGGCCTTCGTCCTGGTGCCGCTGGCGGAGATTGCGCCCGACTGGGTCGTCGGCGGTGTCCGTGTCGGAGATCTCGCCGCGCGCATCGACAGCGCGGGCGTGACGCGCCTGCCGGACCGTCCCTAGGCGAAGCTCACGCGCGCGCGCCCCTGCGGGCTGAGGCGGATATGCGCGGCCGCGAGCATCTGCGGCATGACCTCGACGAAGGAGATGTCGGTGGCATCCAGCGCCGCATCAAGGGCGGCGGCGACGGCCGAGCCCTTCCGGGCGATGATCAGGTCGCTCATGTCCGTGCTGGTCAGCGCGACGGGCACGAAATCCGCGCGCTTCAGGAAGCTGCCCACCGCCTCCAGCACCCCGAGGTTCTGGTTCATGCCCTTCTGGCTGTGGCAGCAGTCGTTGAGCATCATCACGCCGTCCTCGGCCAGCAGGTGCTGGTAGTAGAGGAGGTCGCGCAGCACATATTCGTACTGGTGGTTGGCATCGACGTAGATGAAGTCGAAGGCGCCGTCGCCGTGCCGGTCGCGGATGCGCGCGAAGGCGGAGATGGTGTCGTCGCGGATGATCTCCACGTCGCCGCGCCCCTCGAAGCGCTGGCGCGCGACCTCGTAGGTCCTGTCGAAGGTGGCCTGGTCGGAGAGGCTGCCGCCGAAATAGCGCTCGAAGGCGGTCAGCGGCAGGATCCAGGGCGGTAGCCTGTCGAAATGGGAATAGGTCTTCAGCGCCTCGGCGCTCCAGGCGTCGACCAGGACGGAGTGGCGGGTCCCCAGCACATCCATCAGCCGCGTGGCGTTGTCGCCCTTGTGGACGCCGAGCTCGATCATCGCGGGCTGGCGGCCGAGCGTCGTGAAGGCGCCGGCGACGACGTCGTAGAGGCGGGCGCGGGGGCAGTCGACGACTTTCATCAGGCGATCCCGTTGACGGTGGCGGTCGGTGCCATGGCGGGGCGGATCCAGGGGGCTTCGCCGCTGTCCCACAGGCCCTCGAGCAGTTTCAGTGCGCGCAGCGTGTCGGCGGCGAGCCAGAAACCCTCGTGCCGGTAGGCGCCGAGGCGGCGTTCGTTGGCGAGCGTCTCGAACAGGCCGTTGAGGGTCGCGCCGCGGGCGGAGAGCGCGGGATGCTCGAAGACCGCGGGATCGAAGATGGCGAAGCCACCGTTGATCCAACCCTCGCCGATCTGCGGCTTCTCGACGAAGCCGGCCACCTTGTCGCCGTCGAAGCGGATGCCGCCGAAGCGCGAGGGCGGACGCACCGCCGTGACGGTCACCAGGTGCCCGCGGCGGCGGTGCTGATCGACGACGGCCCCGACGTCGACGTCGGAGACGCTGTCGCCATAGGTGACGATGAAGGGCACTTGCCCGAGGACGTCGCGAAGGCGCATCACCCGCTCGCCCGTCTCCGTGTGAAGGCCCGTGTCGACGATCCGCACCCGCCAGTGATCGTCGGGACCACCGGTCCGGTCGATCTGCCGGCGGCCGGCATCGATGGCGAGGTCGCCGGCCGTGTCGACCTCGTCGAGGAAGAAGCGCTTGATCTTCTCCGCCTGCTGCCCGGCGGCGACGACGAAATCGTCGAAACCCTGCAGGCAGAAAGACCGCATGATGTGCCAGAGGATGGGACGGCCGCCGATGTCGAGCATCGGCTTCGGCGCCAGGTCGCCGTCGGCCGACATGCGCGTGCCGCCGCCGCCGGCGAGGATCACCACCTTCATGCAAACCCCGCTGGAGCCTGTTGGTTCTCGTCCGTTTTGCGGCGATCGTGGTTAACGCCGGGTAAAGGCGGCGCGCCGGAACGGGCGCTCCGCCCAAAGGACGCCTTCCCGCAGGCGCGCCGTCGTGGCATCGAAGGGGCCATGACCACAGCCACGACCACGCCCGCCGCACCGCTCGCGCTCGCCGCCGAATTCCCGCCAGCCACGGAAGCCCAGTGGCGCGCCGCCGTCGACGCGGTTCTGAAGGGCAAGCCCTTCGACAAGGTGCTGGTCGGCCGCACTGCCGACGGCATCCCCGTCCAGCCGCTCTATCCGCGCAAGGAAGGCGCCGCGCCGCTCGCGGGCCGGGCACCGGGCATCCCCTGGACCATCGCCCAGCGCGCCGACCATCCCGATCCCGCAGCCGCCAACGCCCAGGCGCTGGAGGACCTCTCGGGCGGCGCCTCCGGCCTCGTCGTGGTCACCCGCGGCGCCATCGGTGACCGGCGCGGCGACGCCATGGTGATCGACGGCCTCGCCGATCTCGATGCCCTCCTCGCCGGCGTGATGCTCGACCTCATTCCCCTGCGCGTCGACGCCGGCACCTCCGCCGGGCACGTCGCCGCCATTCTGGCGGCGAAGGCGGAACGCGACGGGCTCGATCCGAAGAGCCTCACAATCGCCTTCGGCATCGATCCGATCGGCGCCTTCGCGCGGCGCGGCACGCTGGAAAGCTGGAATGGCACCGCCGCCAAGGCATCGGATGCCGTCCTCGCCCTGCGCGCCCGCGGCTTCGCGGGTACGCAGCTCCTGGCCGACGGCCGCGTCATCCACGACGCCGGGGGCTCCGAGGCGCAGGAGCTCGCCTATGTGCTCGGCACCGCCGTCCAGTACTGGCGCATGCTGGAGGCGGCGGGTCTGCCGCTCGGTGAGGCGGCGCGCGCCCTCTCCGTCGTGCTCTCCGTCGATGCCGACCAGTTCCTCTCGGCCGCCAAGATCCGCGCCATGCGCAGGCTCTGGGCGCGGCTGGAGACGGCCTGCGGTCTCGCGCCCTCCCATCTCGACCTTCATGCCGAGACGGCCTGGCGAATGGTGACGAAGGTCGATCCCGCGGTGAACTGGCTGCGCACCACCACGGCGGTCTTCGCGGCCGGCATCGGCGGCGCCGACCATGTCGTCGTGGAGCCGTGGACCGCCGCCATCGGCCTGCCGGACGGCTTCGCCCGCCGCGTCGCCCGCAACACCCAGCTCATCCTCATCGAGGAATCGAACCTCCACCGCGTCGCCGACGCGGCGGCGGGCTCCGGCGGCATCGAGGCGCTCACCGACGAACTCTGCCGGCGGGCCTGGGCCCTTTTTCAGGACTGGGAGGGGGCAGGGGGGATCGTCGCCGCGCTATCGTCCGGCACTGTCCAGGCCGCCGTCGCCGGGGTCCGTGCCGAACGCGCGACGGCCATCGCCCGGCGCCGGGCGCCGCTCACTGGCGCCTCCGAATTCCCCAATGTGCGAGAGGCGGTTCCCGAGGTGCTGACGCCTCCGAAGCGCGAGACCCGGCGCGGCGCGGCGCCCATCGAGCTGCCCGAGGCGGCCGGAGGCGAGCGTTTCGAGGCCCAGGTGAGGGCTTTCGCAGGCGGTGCCATCCGTTCGGCCCTGTCCCGGCTGAAGAGCGATACCATCTTCGTCGATCCCCTGGCGCCCGCCCGTCTCGCCGAGCCCTTCGAGGCGCTGCGTGCCGAGCTCGACGCCCTCGCCGCCGCCGGCACCCGGCCGAAGGTCTTTCTCGCGGTCATCGGACCCGTCGCCGCCTTCACGGCGCGCGCCACCTTCGCCCGCAACCTCTTCGAGGCCGGCGGCTTCGACGCGCCCATCCCCGAGCCCTTCCCCGACGCTGCCGCTCTCACCGCCGCCTTCCGGGCGAGCGGCGCCGCGATCGCCTGCCTGTGTTCGACGGACGAGCTCTATTCGGCCGAGGCAACGGATGTCGCGAAGGCGCTCAAGGCGGCAGGTGCCCGCCAGCTCTGGCTCGCCGGCCGCCCCGGCGATCTCGAGCAGGGCCTGAAGGCCGCCGGCATCGACGGCTTCATCCAGGCCGGCGGCGACGTGCTGGAGGTTCTGCGCACGGCCCGTGGTGCCCTCTGACGCACCCCATGGTTTGACGGGTGATCGCATTTTTGCGATGATCGCCCTCCATGACCTGATCGGTCGAGACGTTGAACGCGACGGTGGACGGTGAAATCCTGAGCTTGCCGCCGGAGTTTCAAGGCAAGCTCTTGAGGATGATCGACGCCGTCCAGGTTCTGGGTCCGATGGGCCTGCCGCGCGACTGGTCGAAAAGCTTGGGCGACGGCCTGTGGGAGCTGCGACTTCAGGGACGCGACGGGATCGCCAGGGCCATCTACGTGACGGCCACCGGGCGGCGCGTCGTGATCGTCAGGGTCTTCGTGAAGAAAACACAGAAGACGCCGGGGCACGAAATGGAACTGGCGCGCAGGCGCGCCAAGGAGATCCGATGACGGAATGGACGGTTCTGCGCGAAAGGATGCTGGTGAACCCTGCGGTCCGTGCCGAATATGACGCCCTTGCGGACGAGTTCGCCCTCGTGGAGGAACTGATCAAGGCGCGCGCCCATTCGGGCCTGACCCAGGAGGAGATCGCCCGCCGCATGGGCACGACCCAGTCCGTCGTGGCGCGGCTGGAGAGCGGCAAGTCCATGCCCTCGACCCGCACCTTGAAGAAATACGCCGAGGCGACCGGCACCCGCCTCGTCATCCGTTTCGAGCCGGCGGCGTGACACTCACCCTTTTCGCCGTCTTGCGCTTCGCCCCGAATTCGCGTCCCTGACGCTTAAACACGCTTCATGACCGGGAGAGGTCCATGACCCGCATCCCAGACTTCACGACCATCCCCTTCGCCGATGCAGCCCCGGCCGCCACCGGTGGCGCCACCTGGCTGACGCCGGAGGAGATCGCGGTGCGCCCGGTCCATTCCGAGGCGGATCTCGCAGGCATCGACTTCCTCGACACGTACCCCGGCATCAAGCCGTTCCTGCGCGGTCCTTATCCGACCATGTACGTGAACCAGCCCTGGACCATCCGGCAATATGCCGGCTTCTCCACGGCCGAGGATTCCAACGCCTTCTACCGGCGCAATCTCGCGGCGGGCCAGAAGGGCCTCTCCGTCGCCTTCGATCTCGCCACCCACCGCGGCTACGACAGCGACCACCCCCGCGTCTCCGGCGACGTCGGCATGGCGGGCGTCGCCATCGACAGCATCTACGACATGCGCACGCTGTTCTCCGGCATCCCGCTGGACCAGATGAGCGTGTCCATGACGATGAACGGCGCGGTGCTGCCGATCCTCGCGCTCTACATCGCCGCGGCGGAAGAGCAGGGCGTGCCGCAGGCCAAGCTCTCCGGGACCATCCAGAACGACATCCTCAAGGAGTTCATGGTCCGCAACACCTACATCTATCCGCCGAAGCCCTCGATGCGGATCATCTCCGACATCTTCGCCCACACGGCGAAGGAGATGCCGAAATACAATTCCATCTCGATCTCCGGCTATCACATGCAGGAGGCCGGGGCGACGCAGGACCTCGAGCTCGCCTACACGCTGGCCGACGGTGTCGAATATATCCGCGCCGGTATCGCCGCGGGCATGACGGTGGACCAGTTCGCGCCGCGCCTGTCCTTCTTCTGGGCCATCGGCATGAACTTCTTCATGGAGGTGGCGAAGCTGCGCGCCGCGCGCCTCCTCTGGGCGAAGCTCGTCAAACAGTTCGACCCGCAGAGCGACAAGTCCCTGCCGTTGCGCACCCACAGCCAGACGTCGGGTTGGTCGCTGACCGCTCAGGACGTCTTCAACAACGTCGTGCGCACCCAGATCGAGGCCATGGCGGCGACTCAAGGCCACACCCAGTCGCTGCACACCAACGCCCTCGACGAGGCGCTGGCCCTGCCCACCGACTTCTCCGCCCGCATCGCCCGCAACACCCAGCTCTTCTTGCAGCAGGAGAGCGGGACGACCCGTATCATCGACCCCTGGGGCGGCTCGCTCTATGTCGAGCGCCTCACCGCCGACCTCGCGGCGAAAGCGTGGGAGCACATCCAGGAGGTCGAGGCCCTCGGCGGCATGGCGAAGGCCATCGATGCCGGCATCCCCAAGCTGCGCATCGAGGAGGCCGCCGCCAAGACCCAGGCCCGCATCGATTCGGGCGTCCAGTCGGTGATCGGCGTCAACAAGTTCCGCCCCGACGGCGAGAAGCCCATCGATGTGCTCAAGGTCGACAATTCCGCCGTCCGCGCCAGCCAGATCGAAAAGCTCAAGCGTCTGCGCGCCGAGCGCAACCCGGCGGAGGTGCAGGCGGCGCTGGACGCGCTGACCGCCGGCGCGGCCGGCAACGGCAATCTCCTCGCCCTCGCGATCGCTGCGGCCCGCGCCAAGGCCACCGTCGGCGAGATGTCCGATGCCATGGAGAAGGTGTTCGGCCGCCACAAGGCCGAGATCAAGGCCATTTCGGGGGTCTACAAGCGCGAGGTCGGCGCCATGAACGAGAACGTCTCGAAGGTCCAGCACATGGTCGAGGCCTTTGCCGAGAACGAGGGCCGCCGCCCCCGCATCCTCGTCGCCAAGGTCGGCCAGGACGGCCACGACCGCGGCCAGAAGGTCATCGCCTCCGCCTTCGCCGATCTCGGCTTCGACGTCGACATCGGACCGCTCTTCGCCACCCCGGCGGAGGCCGCCAGGCAGGCTATCGAGAACGACGTCCACTGCGTCGGCGTCTCATCCCTCGCCGCCGGCCACCTGACGCTGGTGCCGGAGCTCAGGGCGGAGCTGGAAAAGCAGGGCCGCGACGACATCATGATCGTGGTGGGCGGCGTCATCCCGCCGCAGGATTTCGACGCGCTCTACGCGGCCGGCGCCTCCTCCATCTTCCCGCCGGGCACGCCCATCGCCGACGCCGCCATCGACCTCATGGACAAGCTCAACGCCAAGCTCGGCTACGTGCAGGCGGCGGAGTAGGGCCGGGCCGCCACGCGCCCTGCCGGCCGCAACCCTCCCTTGCGGCCGCAAATTCGGTCGATCGAAACGGTTGAACTGGCCGCCGTTCCGGTGCAGCTTTCTGTGATCACAGACAAGGACCGGATCAACCGGCCTCATTTTGATCTCGGGAGGATCACCATGACTGACTTCACGCGTCGTCACCTCATGGCCGGCGCCGCCGGCCTCGGCCTCGCTTCGCAACTTTCCGCCCCGGCCATTGCCCAGAGCTTCCCCGCCCGCCCGATCACGCTGGTGGTGCCCTGGGGCGCCGGCGGCGGCACCGACGCCACCGCCCGCATCGTCGGCTCGCTGATGGAGAAGGAGTTCGGCCAGCCGGTGAACGTCGTGAACCGCACGGGCGGCTCCGGCGTCGTCGGCCACTCGGCCATCGCGACGGGCGCGCCCGACGGCTACACGATCGGCATGATCACCGTCGAGATCTCGATGATGCACTGGCAGGGCCTCACCCAGCTGAAGCCCGACAGCTACACGCCCCTCGCGCTGATGAACGAGGATCCGCCGGGCGTGCAGGTTTCCGCCTCCGGCCCCTACAAGGACCTCAAGACGCTCGCCGACTTCATCAAGGCCAATCCCGGCAAGCTGAAGGCCTCCGGCACGGGCCAGGGCGGCATCTGGCATCTCGCCCTCGTCGGCTGGCTCGGCGCCATGGGCCTGCCCGCCAATGCCGTGCCGTGGGTGCCGTCGAACGGCGCTGCGCCTGCCATGCAGGACCTCGCGGCCGGCGGCATCGACATCGTCACCTGCTCGGTGCCGGAGGCCAAGGCCATGCTGGACGCCGGCCGTGCCAAGTCTCTCGCCATCATGGCGGCGGCGCGCAACCCGCAGTTCGCCGACGTGCCGACGCTGAAGGAGGCCATCGGGGTCGACTATACGGTCGGCGCCTGGCGTGGCATCGCCGCGCCGAAGAACCTGCCGGCCCCGATCGCCGAGCGCTACACCTCGGTGCTCAAGAAGATCAACGAGTCGAAGGAGTTCCGCGACTTCATGTCGGCCCGCGGCTTCGGCGTGAAGTGGGCCGACGGTGCCGGCTTCGCCAAGTTCATGGACGAGGGCAACACTGCCATGGGTGTCGCCATGAAGGCCGCCGGCCTCGCCCGCCAGGCCTGATCCACTCTCCCGGGGAGCGGCCCGCGGGCCGCTTCCCTCCATCTCTGCGGCGAGGGCATCCCCGTGCGGTTCAACGATCTCGTCAGCGGGGCGATGCTGATCGCCGCCGCCCTCTTGGTCATCGTGCTGACGTCGAAATTCCCGGATTTTCCCGGCCAGAACTACGGACCGGCAGTTTTCCCGCGCCTGCTCGCGGTCCTCCTCATCCTCTGCGGCGTGATGATGATGATCCGCGGCTTCGCCGCCTGGCGGGCCGGCGAGCCGCTGGCCGACATGCCGTCCTGGGCCCGCGACCCGGCGAACGTGGTCTCCGCCCTGCTCGTCCTCGGCGCGGCCCTCGCCTACATCCTTGTCCTCGATGCCGTCGGCTTCGTACCGCTGACCATCGTCGTGCTGCTCGTCCTCTTTCTCTGGTTCAAGGTGCGGGTGCCCGTGGCGGTCGTCACCGCGCTGGTGGCGGCCTTCGGCGTCAACTGGTTCTTCGCCAGCCTGATGCGCGTGCCCCTGCCGCGCGGCCTGATGGACTGGATCCTGTGAGGAGCGCCCGATGACCGTCGACATCCTCTTCCAGGCCTTCGCCCTCGTCTTCCGCTGGGACGTCATCCTCATCATTCTGGCGTCGGGCCTGTTCGGCATGTTCGTCGGTGCCATGCCAGGCCTCACCGCCACCATGGCGACGGCCCTGCTCATCCCCGTTACCTTCTTCATGGACCCGGTGCCGGCGCTCGGCGCCATCGTCACCGCCACGGCCATGGCGATCTTCGCCGGCGACATCCCGGCCGCCATGCTGCGCATGCCGGGAACACCGGCCTCCGCCGCCTATACCGACGAGAGCTACCTGATGGGCCGCAAGGGCCTCCTCGACCTCAATCTCGGCACCAATCTCGTCACCTCGGTGCTGGGCGGTCTCATCGGCGTCGCCATCCTCGTTCTCGCCGCGCCCGCCCTCGCCGAATTCGCCCTGGCCTTCTCGAGCTTCGAATATTTCTGGCTCGCCGCCCTCGGGCTCACCTGCGCCGTCTTCCTCGCCACCAACGATCCCCTCAAGGGCTTCGCCTCGCTCTTCATCGGCCTCGGCCTCGGCACCATCGGCATCGACCCGGCGGCGGGCTTCCCGCGCTTCACCTTCGGCTCGGTCGAGCTCATGCAGGGCATCAGCTTCATCCCAGCGATGATCGGCATGTTCGCGATCTCCGAGCTGCTCCGCGGCGTCACCAGCATGGGCGCTGCCAGCGAGGCCGCGCTCCAGCAGGTCGGCAACGTCTTCAAGGGCGTCGGCGGGGTGCTCCGGCAGTACTGGGTCAATTTCCTGCGCGGGTCTGGCATCGGCGTCGTCATTGGGGCGCTGCCGGGTGCCGGCGCCGACATCGCCGCCTGGATCTCCTACGCCGTCTCCAAGCGCTTCTCGAAGGAGCCGGAGAAGTTCGGCACCGGCCATGTCGAGGGCATCGTGGATGCCGGCGCTGCCAACAACTCGGCGCTCGCCGCCGCCTGGATCCCCGCCCTCGTCTTCGGCATCCCCGGCGATTCCATCACCGCCATCGTCATCGGCGTGCTCTACATGAAGGGCATGAACCCCGGCCCCACCGTGTTCCTGCAGAATCCGCAGCTCATCTACGCGGTTTTCATGATCTTCGTCCTCGCGAACCTGCTGATGCTCCCCCTGGGATGGGCCATCATCAAGTCGGCGAAACAGGTGCTGCGCGTGCCGAAGAACATCCTCCTGCCGATGATCCTCATCTTCTGCGTCGTCGGCTCCTACGCCATGACCAACTCGGTCTACGGCATCATCATCATGCTCGTCCTCGGCGTCTTCGCCTTCATGCTGGAGGAGAACGGCTTTCCCATCGCGCCGATCATCCTCGGCCTGGTGCTCGGCGAGATGTTCGAGCAGAACTTCATCACCTCGATGATCAAGTCGGACGGTTCCTTCCTCGCCTTCTTCGCCCGGCCCATCGCCGGCATGCTCGGCGTCGCCACCATCGCCATCTGGCTGATCATGCTCTGGCGGATGGGCCCCTGGGCAAAGGCGAAACCTGCGGCGGCGTGAATTTGACCGTCCGTCGGGCTGCTGGTAGCCGGTCGTGATGACCGGCTACAGGCTCGCCATCTTCGACTTCGACGGCACCCTCGCCGACAGCGCCGACTGGGTCTTCGGCATCATGAACGACGTCGCCCGTCGCTACGGCTTCCGCGAGATCGACGCGGCGGAGCGCGAGGCGCTGCGCGGCCGGCCGAACCGCGAGGTGATCCGCGCCCTCGGCGTGCCTGTCTGGAAGCTGCCGCAGATCGCCGCGCACATGCGCAGCCTCGTCCGGGAGAAGGCTGACGACATCCCGCTCTTCCCCTGGACGCCGGGGCTGCTGGCCGAACTGGCCGATGCCGGGGTGAAGGTCGCCGTCGCCAGTTCCAACGACCGCGACACGATTTTGAGCATCCTGGGGCCGGAGACCGCCGTCCACGTCTCCGCCGTCGAAGGGGGCGCCGCGCTGTTCGGTAAGGCGGCGAAGTTCCGCCGACTGATGCGGCAGTTCGGTGTCTCGCCCGCCGAGACCGTCTGCATCGGCGATGAACATCGTGACGTCGAGGCGGCGCAGCAGGCGGGCGCCGCCAGCATCGCCGTCACCTGGGGCTTCGCCACCCTGCCGGCGCTCGCCGCGGCCCGCCCCACGGCGCTCGCCGCCGACGCCGCCGAACTCGCGCGACTCATCCTCTCGGGCAGATCCTGAACCGGCTGGCCCAGGGGGCGACGGTCTTGCACCGCAGGTGGCAGCCGGCTTCGTTCAGGCTCAGTCGGCCGGTACCGCAGGCGGGGACGTTACCGGCTCCGCCGAGGGCAGCGGCTCGGCCGTCACGGCCCTGGCGCTCTCCGGCTGGCCGGCCATCGGCCGCTGCTCCTGGGGCGGCCGGAGCTCGGACGGGAGCGGCGGGGCCTCGGCCACCCGCGGCAGCGAATCTTCGATCACCGGCGGCTGGCTGATCTTGCCGCCGATCAGCCGCACGATCTCCGGCGCTTCGGCGAAGGTGCCGTGGCGGATCAGGTCGGTCCAGCCCGTGGCGCTCATGGTGAAGACGCGCACGCCGAGCCCCGAAATGATGCGGCGGTGTTCCGGATTGCGCACGTCGAGCGCGCCGACCCTCTGGCGGTCCCACGCGACCGTCGAGGAGACGGCCAGGGCCCGGTCGTCCGACTGCACGAAGAGCGAGACACGCGAGGGCCGGGAGATCCGCGCCATCTGCTGGCGGAACACCTCGACGTCGAGGTCGGGCGCCGCGAGGATTACCTCGCCGAGCCGGCCGCCCAACTCGCCGTTGCCGGCGATCGACACCTGCCGCAGGGCTTCCATGGTCAGGAAGGCGCCCATGGAATGGGCGAGGATGTGGATGCGCCCGACGCCGGGCGTGCGACCGATATCGGTGAGCAGCCTGTCCAGCGCGTCGCGAGAGGCCGTGGCGACCTCGCGGTCGCCGCCATAGGCCAGCACGCGGCGGTAGCTCGGCCAGGTGAAGAGCACATGGGTGCCGCGGAAGCCGCCGTCGGCCGCCACCTGCACGACCCGGAAGGCGGCCTCGTCGTAATCAGTGTTGAAGCCGTGCACATAGACCAGCACGTCGCGCCCGTCATAGGGCTTGGCGTTGACCGCCTCGCCCAGCTGCCGGCGGAAGGCGTCGGGAGTCAGCGCTGCCCGGTCAGCCAGCACGGCATGACGGCTGGGGCTCTCCGGCGTGATCTGCGGGCGCGGGATGGTGCCCGTGGCGCGGCCCGGCGGCATGGTCACCACCTGGCGGTAGAACCGCGCCCGTTCGGCCGAGGGCGCGCCGAGCCGGTCGCCGGGGAAGGCGGGGCGGGTGGAGGCGACGAAGACGGGGGTTGCCGTCGGCGCGGCCGCAGGCGCTGTCAGCGCGCCGATCGAACCGGTCACCGTCGACAATCCCGTGCCGAAACAGCCGCCGAGCGTCAGCGTCGCGACCGCCAGGGCGGCGAGGCGCAGGACGGGGAAGGGTGCGGCGACGGGGGCGGTCGACGGCTCTGGCATGCGGTACGGGACTCGGATCGGTCAGGAATGGCGGGGCAGGGCCCCTGGGGTCCTGCCGCCTAGCGGGCGGGCATGGCCGCAATGGGGCGGGAGGGAGGCGCCGCCATCATCCGAATCGCTCGCCTCCGGAGCGTGGCTTTGATACCACGCCGCCATGCGTGCCCTTCCCGATCCCTCAGAGCTTGCCGAGGCCATCCGCGCCGGTGACCGCGCCGTGCTCGCCCGCGCCATCACCCTGGTGGAATCGACGAAGGCCGAGCACCAGGCGGTGGCGCGTCGGCTTGTCCAGATCCTGCTGCCCCACACCGGCGGCTCCATCCGCATCGGCATCACTGGCGTGCCCGGTGCCGGCAAGTCCACCACCATCGACACGTTCGGCACCAATCTCACCGCCGCCGGCCACCGCGTCGCGGTGCTGGCGGTGGATCCCTCCTCCTCGCGCACCGGCGGGTCGATCCTCGGCGACAAGACGCGCATGGCTCGCCTCGTCAACGACGAGAACGCCTATGTCAGGCCCTCGCCCTCATCGGGCACTCTCGGCGGCGTCGCCGCCAAGACGCGGGAGACGATGCTGCTCTGCGAGGCGGCGGGGTTCGACGTGATCCTCGTCGAGACGGTCGGCGTCGGGCAGTCGGAGACGGCGGTGGCCGACATGACGGACCTGTTCCTCGTGCTCATGCTGCCCGGCGCCGGCGACGAGCTGCAAGGCATCAAGAAGGGCATCCTGGAACTCGCCGACATCATCGCCGTCAACAAGGCCGACGGCGACGGGGCGCTGCGCGCCAAGGCCGCCGCGGCGGAATACCGGGCGGCGCTGCACATCATGGCGCCGAAATCGCGTGTCTGGTCGCCGCCGGTGCTGATGATCTCCGGCCTCGCCAATCAGGGGCTGGACGCCCTGTGGGAGCAGATCGGCGTCTTCCGGACGAAGACCGAGGCCTCCGGCGACTTCGCCGCCCGCCGCCGTGCCCAGGGCGTGCGGTGGATGTGGACCATGCTGCACGAGCGTGTCGCCGACCGGCTGAAGCGCGATCCCGTGCTCAAGGCCCGCCTGCCGGCGCTGGAGGCGGACGTCGCCGCGGGTCGCCTCGCGCCCATGGTGGCGGTGGAGGAGATCGCCGGGGTGCTGGGGATCTGAGACGCCGACGCGCCTCGGGGGCAGCACAGGGCTCTCCTTCGCCTCTCCCGGCGGGGAGAGGTGAACGGTGCGACCCGCGCTAGAGGGGGCGGTCCCGCGCATGACCAGTCCCCGCTGCGGGCACTTCCCCCCGTGCCCTTCCCCGCGCACCATCCGCTCCTCATCACGAGGGGAACAGCGACAGTGGCGAAAGCACCGATCTGGCAGTGGGGGGCGGTCGAGACCGCCAAGGCGATCAAGTCCGGCAAGGTCTCGTCGGAAGAGGTGGTGAAGGCGAGCATCGACCGGATGAAGGCGGTGAACCCGAAGCTCAACGCCGTCGTCGTCGACCTGTCGAAGGACGCGCTGAAGGCCGCGAAAGCCGCCGACAAGGCCCTGGCCAAGGGCGAGGCGGTCGGGCCGCTGCACGGCGTCCCCGTCACCATCAAGATCAATCTCGACGTCAAGGGCCAGGCCAATTCCAACGGCGTCGTCGCCTTCAAGGACAACATCGCTCCCGACGATTCCGCCGTCACCGCCAACCTGCGCAAGGCCGGCGCGGTCATCGTCGGCCTCACCAACACGCCCGAATTCTCCATGCGCGGCTTCACCGAGAACCCGCTGCACGGCCTCACCCTCAACCCCTGGGACCCCGCCATCACCTGCGGCGGCTCCTCGGGCGGCGCGGGCTCGGCGGTCGCCGCCGGCATCGGCGCCATCGCCCACGGCAACGACATCGGCGGCTCGCTGCGCTGGCCGGCCTTCTGCAACGGCGTCGCCACCATCAAGCCGACGCAGGGGCGCATCCCCGCCTTCAACCCCACCCAGATGAACGGCGACGAGCGCCCGCTCATGGCCCAGTTCATGTCGGCCCAGGGGCCGATCGCCCGCTCCGTCGCCGACGTGCGCCTCGGCCTCGAGGTCATGGCGATGCGCGACCCGCGCGACCCCTGGTGGGTGCCGGCACCGCTCAAGGGCCCGAAGCTGAAGGGGCCGATCAAGGTCGCGGTCGCGAAGATCCCGCGCGACATGAAGACCGACACGAAGGTGATCTCGCTGGTCCGCAAGGCGGCCGACCACCTCGCCGATTCCGGCTACGACGTGAACGAGGTCGAACTGCCCGATCTCGACGGCACCTGGAAGCTCTGGTCGGACCTCATCTTCACCGAGCTGACGGTGCTGCAGGAGCCGACCATGCGCCAGCACGGCAGCCCCGACTTCATCAAGGCCATCGAGGCGATGAAGGGCACGAGCACGGTGCTGGACCGCGAAGGCTACATGAAGGCCATCGCCCGCCGCTCCCGCGTGCTGCGCGACTGGATGATGTTCCTTGAGGAACACCCGGTGATCCTGTCGCCGCTCTCGGTGCGGCAGACGCCGTCCTACAACGCCGATCTCGAAAGCCCCGAGCGCGGGCGCGAGCTGTTCTGGAACGACCTGCGCTTCATGTCGGCCATCAACGTGCTCGGCTTGCCGGCCGCCGTCGTGCCGGTCGGCCTCGTCGACGGCAAGCCCATCGGCGTGCAGCTCATCACCTCGCGCTACCGCGAGGACGTCTGTCTCGACGCGGCGGCCGCCATCGAGAAGAAGGCGGGCACCGTCGTCGGCGAACTCTGGGCGCGCGGCTGAGTCGCGCGATCGGGAAGGGCGCCGCGGCTGCGGCGCCTCACTCGCCCGGGCCGGGAACCGGCGGGCGCAGGTCCTTGCCCGAATAGTCGACCCAGGCGAGCGTGGCGCCGAAGCCGCAGAACACGACCAGCACGAGCCCGAGGAACAGCGTTTCCGTCATGGCAGAACCCCCTCCGAAATGTCGGCGGGAGATTGCCCGCGCCGGCCGGTCCGGGGCCTTGATCCACGTCAACATGCCCCTGGGGGAGCGCGGCCGTTCATCGCGCTTGGCGAGCGCCCGGCCCCGTTGCTAGAACGGACGGACCGCAGCGCTGCAGCTTCAGGATCAGATCATGGCCGACGACGCCCTCCTCCTCGGCAAGAGCACCAAGCAGGAATGGCTGGCGCTGAGGTTCGGCAACCGCCACGGCCTGATCACGGGCGCCACCGGCACCGGCAAGACCGTGTCGCTGCAGGTGCTCGCCGAGGGCTTTTCGGCGGCGGGCGTGCCGGTCTTCGCCGCCGACATCAAGGGTGACCTCTCCGGCGTCGCCGCCATGGGCGAGGAGAAGCCCTTCATCCTCGAACGGGCCAAGACCGTCGGCCTCGACTGGCACGCGGACGAATTTCCCGTCGTCTTCTGGGACCTCTTCGGCGAGCAGGGCCATCCGATCCGCGCGACGGTGGCCGAGATGGGGCCGCTGCTGCTCTCCCGCCTGATGGATCTCAACGAGATCCAGGAAGGCGTCATCAACATCCTCTTCCACTATGCCGACAACAACGGCCTCGCGCTCCTCGACCTGAAGGACCTGCGCGCCATGCTGCAGGAACTCGGATCGAACAAGGAGCTGCAGAACGAGTTGCGCGCCGCCTACGGCAACGTCTCCGCCGCCTCGGTCGGCGCCATCCAGCGCCAGCTCCTCACCCTGGAGAACCAGGGCGGTTCGAAATTCTTCGGCGAGCCGGCGCTGGCGCTGAAGGATCTGATGCGCACCGACAGGGAGGGGCGCGGCCACATCAACCTGCTTGCCGCCGACAAGCTGATGGCGAGCCCGCAGCTCTACGCCACCTTCCTGCTCTGGCTGCTGTCTGAACTCTTCGAGGAACTGCCGGAGGTCGGCGACGTCGACAAGCCGAAGCTGGTCTTCTTCTTCGACGAGGCCCACCTCCTGTTCAAGGACGCGCCGAAAGCGCTGGTGGAGAAGATCGAGCAGGTGGTCCGTCTCATCCGCTCCAAGGGCGTCGGCGTCTATTTCGTCACCCAGAACCCGCTCGACGTGCCGGAGACGGTCCTCGCCCAGCTCGGCAACCGCGTGCAGCATGCGCTCCGTGCCTTCACGCCGCGCGACCAGCGGGCGGTGAAGGCCGCCGCCACCACCTTCCGCCAGAATCCGAAGCTGAACACCGAGGAGGTCATCACCCAGCTCGGCAAGGGCGAGGCTCTGGTCTCCACCCTCGAGGGCAACGGCGTGCCTTCCATCGTCGAGCGCACCCTCATCTCGCCGCCGCTGGCGCGCATCGGCCCCGTTTCCGAGCAGGAGCGGCGTCAGATCATGGCGAAGAGCCCCTTCCGCGGCAAATACGACGAAACGATCGACACCGAGTCGGCCTACGAGATCCTGCAGAAGCGTGCGCGCCAGAAGATCGAGGAGGCCGAACAGGCCCAGCAGGCCGACAGCGGCGGGCTCGGCGGCCTTCTCGGCTCCATCCTCGGCGGCGGCTCCGCACCGACGGGCAAGGGCCGCGGCCGGGCGCCGATGTCCACGACCGAGATCATCATCAAGAACGCCTCCAGTTCGCTCGCGCGCAGCGTCGGCACCCAGATCGGCCGAGCCATCATGCGCGGCGTGCTCGGCGGCCTCGGCCGCCGCTGATCCAGAGTCCCGCCGGATTGCGTCAATTGCAGCGAAATTCGTAGAGGGTCTTCAAGACGGTATCATTATCCCCTCGCCCGGGAGCCGAAGACCGAGCCCGGACGGTCGTCGCCGCGTTGATTCAACAGGCTGCGAAGTCCTGCCGGTCCCGGCTGGTGTCGGGAATGATGCGAATGGCGGGAACGAAACAGATTCACGGCGCCCGGGTCGTCGTGCTGCGCCTCGACGGGGTGGATCCCTCTGTCGCGGCGGAGGGCCTCAGGAGCCTCGGCATGATCCATGCGGTGGGTCTGGCGGACCAGGGCGAACTGTCGCTCCACGTCGAACAGGGGCGGGTCGACGTGATCGTCGTCGCCGCCGCACGCGCCGCACCCGATCCGGTGGCCCCGGCGGGGGCCCTGCCGCGGCCCCCCGATGCGGCGCTGCGCAGCGGCATTCCCTGTCTCCTTCTGGTGCCCGCCTTCTCCCGCGCCGTCGCGCGGGCCGCCCTGACGCTCGGCTATGCCGCCGCCATGTCCGCCGACGCCGCGCCCCGCCTCGTCTATCGCCGGGTCGGCGCCCTGATGCAGCGCGTGCGCCGCTCCGGCCGCGCCCGCGACGTCGCGGGCGAAACAGGCTGAGGCCCTGCCGCGGCGGGTGGCTGTCACGCTTCGCGCCGCGTTTGCAATCCAGGGCGAGGTTGCTAGCGTCCCGCCCTCGCTCCCCAACCGGACGCATCCGCCATGACATCCCGCCCCGTCGACCAGGTCCTCGCCGCCGTCGATTCCGGCCTCGACCAGAGCCTCGAGCGCCTCTTCGCGCTGCTGCGTATCCCCTCCGTCTCCACCGACAGCGCCTATGCCGCCCATTGCGTCGCGGCCGCCGAGTGGCTGGCCGCCGATCTCGCCGCCATGGGCTTCACCGCAGAGGCCCGCGCCACGGGCGGTCATCCGGCGGTGGTCGCGAAGAGCCCCGGCAACGGCGGCCCGCACGCGCTCTTCTACGGGCATTACGACGTGCAGCCGGTCGATCCGCTGGATCTGTGGGAGACCCCGCCCTTCGAGCCGCGCATCGCCACTGCGCCCGACGGCTCCAAGCGGATCGTCGCCCGCGGTGCCAGCGACGACAAGGGCCAGGTCATGACCTTCGTCGAGGCCTGCCGCGCCTGGAAGGCCGTGACCGGCACACTGCCCCTCGGCATCACCATGCTCATCGAGGGCGAGGAGGAGAGCGGCTCGAAGCACCTCTTCGACTTCGTGCGCGCCAACAAGGCCGACCTCGCCGCCGACATCGCGCTCGTCTGCGACACCGGCATGTGGGACCGCGAGATCCCGGCGATCACCACCTCGCTGCGCGGCATCGTCGTCGACGAGTTCAAGGTCGTGGCGGCGAACCGCGACCTGCACTCGGGCGTCTATGGTGGCGCGGCCGCCAACCCCATCCACATGCTGGCCAAGGCCATCGCCTCGATCCACGGCGCCGACGGCCGCATCGCCATTCCCGGCTTCTACGACGGCGTGGAGGACCTTCCGCCCGACGTCCTCGCGGACTGGAAGGGCCTGAACCTCCGTGCCGAGGAGTTCCTCGGCGCCGTCGGTCTGAAGCACCCGATCGGCGAGAAGGACCGCCTGCTCATCGAGATGGTGACCTCGCGCCCCACCTGCGACATCAACGGCATCTGGGGCGGCTATACCGGCGAGGGCTCGAAGACCGTCATTCCCTCGGAGGCCTGGGCCAAGGTGACGTTCCGCCTGGTCGGCAAGCAGGATCCGGTGAAGGTGCGCGAGGCCTTCCGCGCCCATATCCGCGCCCAGCTTCCCGCCGATTGCCGCGCCGAGTTCTTCGGTTCGCGCGGCAGCGCCGCCATCGCGCTGCCCTGGGACATGCCGGTCCTCGCCAAGGCCCGCGCCGCCCTGACGGACGAATGGGGGCGCAAGGCGGTGACCATCGGCACCGGCGGCTCGATCCCCATCGTGGGCGCCTTCAAGGAGGATCTCGGCCTCGACACGCTGCTCGTCGGCTTCGGCCTCGAAGACGACCGCGTCCACTCGCCCAACGAGAAATACGACCTGACCTCGTTCCACAAGGGCATCCGCTCCTGGGTCCGCATCATCGACGCGCTGGCCGGTTGACCGGTCAGCCCGGGTCACCCGCCGGCGCCCGCCAGGTGCGGATGGCCGGCGCCCGGGCCGGCCCTGTCGCCGTCTCGCCCAGACCATAGGACCGGGCGAGCGTGCCGAGCGCCAGCTTGAGCACGACCTTGCCGGCCCTGAGCGGCCAGCGCCGCTCGCGCTCGGCCTCCTCCAGTCCCTTGAGGAAGCCGCAGACGTCGAGGAGCAGGGAGGCGAAATCCGGTCCGACGGCGGCGATCGCCCGGTCGAGCCGCTGTTTCGCCGCGACCACGACATCCGCATAGTCCGGTCCCGACCCCGCAGGCCGCCCGCCGGAGACCGGCGCCGCCCAGGTGGCGCCGAGCCGCGGCGAGAGGCCCGCCAGTGTGAAGTCGCGACGGAAGCGCTCGCCGGCCTCGACCTCGGTGGATGACAGGAAGGGCCGGCCCGCCGCATCCTTCCGGCTGGCGAGCCAGCGCAGCGGGCTCTCCGTGAGGTCGATCTCCACCGGCCCCTCCGGCCCCTCCACCAGAGCGCGCTCCTGATGGGCGCGCCGGAAGCGGTCCGCATCGTCGCCGGCCTGGCCTCGCGCACCGGTCATCGGCAGCGCCCTCCGACGGTGACGCGCTCGCGCCGCAGCGGCATCAGGATGGCTTCCAGCCCGGTGAGCTGCCGGTCGAAGGCGGGATCGTCGCGCTCGTCCTCGATCCGGCGCAGGGCATGACGGAGCGTGGCGCGGTCGCGACCGAAGGCGGCGGCGAGCCGTGTCAGCTCATAGCCGAGCGCGACATGGGCCAGGTAGATCGCGAGCTGACGCGCCGCCGCCACCTGGGCGCCGCCACGGCTTGCCCCGAAGAGAGCGAGGCGGTCCACCCCGGCGACCCAGGCAGCGAGCGCCGCGGCGACATCGATCCCGGCCTCTCCGGGCCTCGCGGACCTGGAAGGCGGCGAGAGGTGAGGGGACATCGTTAGGACCTCCGTGAAAAGGACTACAATCCTTAAGAGCGGGAGGCGCAAGGGTAATAAGTTTTTATTCCTTCGGATGTCAGCAGGCTGTCGGCCCACCGGGAAATCGCGTCTTCGCAGGGACTTAACCCGCGGGTGCAACCGCCGGGAGGAAGAATCGCGGAAAAGTTGTCCCCATCATTCCCCTGCCCGCCATCCTCGCGCATGGACGCAAGGAGGATCGCGATGACCGGAACCGGACGAGGGGATTGCCGCATCCGTAGCTGGCGCGCCACCGAGGGACGCTCCGATGCCGATGCCGCCTGCCCTGTGATGCGGGCCAGCGGCCTGTTCGGTCCGGCGGAGCGTGGCGGCGCCCTGTTGCGCCGGCTGGAGCGGCAGTTGCGCCGCGAGCGTGCTCTGAGCAGGGCGGCAGGCGAGGGTTACGACCTCGGGCGGCACGTCGCCCTGCTGCGGGCGGTGGCGCAGATGAAGAGGGGCGCCGAAAAGCAGACGACGCCGCCCGGAGATCCGGACGGCGTCGTCGAAGACGGAGTGGATGAGCTCAGCGGCCCTTGCGGCGGCGCTGCTGGCCGAGGCCCATCTGCTTGGCGAGCTGCGAGCGGGCGGCGGCATAGTTCGGCGCCACCATCGGGTAGTCGGCCGGCAGGCCCCACTTCTCGCGGTAGTCCTCCGGCGAGAGGTTGTACTGGGTGCGCAGGTGGCGCTTCAGCGACTTGAACTTCTTGCCGTCCTCGAGACAGACGATGTAGTCCGGCGTGATCGACTTCTTGATCGGGATCACCGGCTTCAGCGGCTCGGCCGGAGCCTCCACCTTGCCGGTCGTGACGTTGACCAGGGCATTGTGGACGTTGTTGATCAGACTGGGAAGGTCGGCGGCGGAGACGGAATTGTTGCTGACGTAAGCCGACACGATATCGGCGGCGAGCTCGATATAGTTGTTGGCAGTCGACGAGTCGGCCATGGTCACGAAATCCTCTGACAGGCGACGTTGAAGAACCCCGTCGCGGCCCGGAGCGTTGCGCTCGTTTGCTTGCAGGGCGCCGTCCGATTCAGCCTGTTGGCCCGGGACAACGTCCATGTGGCGCAGATACTGCCGCTGAGCTTGGCTGGCAAGGCCTGAATGGCAGGCTTTAAGTAAAAAAGTGGATATTGGGGCGGTTCGCTTTCAGCAAATTCAACTGCTACGGCGAAGTATGGTCCCAAAACGAGTAGTTTCCTTCACCATGCAACCGCCTCCGTGGGGCAAATCGCCGCGATTCGCCCGCATCGTCCCGGTAGTCGATACATAATGTTACCAATGCCACGGCTCTGCCCTACCAATGAACCACGCGTTAATACTGCATTGCCGCAAAGTGATTCCGAGGCGCCGCCTCCGCCTTCACCCGAATGGATGATCTCATGACGCTCGACGCCAAGGCCGCTCCCGCCCCCGTGGCCGACCCCCGACCCACCCGGCGCAGCGTGCACGGGGTCGACCTCGTCGACGACTACGCCTGGCTGCGCGCCGCCAACTGGCAGGAGGCGCTGCGTGATCCCGGCGTGCTGCCGGCGCCCATCCGCGACCACCTCATGGCCGAGAACGCCTATGCCGAGACCGTGCTGGCGCCGGTCAAGCCGCTGATCGAGGCCATGGTTCGCGAGATGCGCGGGCGTATCAAGGAAGACGATTCGGCGGTGCCCTCGCCCGACGGCCCCTTCGACTACTACGACCGCTACCGCGAGGGCGGCCAGCACCCCATCGTCTGCCGCCGCCCGCGCGGCAGCGAGGATGGCGAGCAGGTCATGCTCGACGGCGACGCCCTCGCCGAGGGCCGCGCCTTCTTCGATCTCGGTGGCGCCACCCACAGCCCGGACCACCGGCTCCTCGCCTGGAGCTACGACGACAAGGGCTCGGAATTCTTCACGCTCAAGGTGCGTGACCTCGCCACCGGCACCGATCATGCCGACCTCGTCGAGGAGACCGGCGGCGATGCGGTCTGGAGCGCCGACGGTTCGGCGCTCTACTACATCCGCCTGGACGACAACCACCGCCCGCTCAGGATCTTCCGCCACGTGCTCGGCGAGGACCAGGCGCGCGACGCGCTCGTCTTCGAGGAGAAGGACACCACCGTCTTCGTCGGCATGGGCGAGACGACGGCAGGCGGCCTGGCGCTGATCTCCTGCTCGCAGAGCGATTCGACCGAGACCTTTGCGCTCGACCTCACCCGTCCCGACGCCGAGCCCCGCCTGGTCCTGCCCCGCAGGGAGGACGTGAAGGCCTATCCGGACTACCACCCGTCCTGGCGGGGGGAGCCGACGCTGTTCATCCGCACCAACGACGAGGCCGAGGACTACCGCATCGTCGCCGCGCCCCTCGCCGCGCCGCAACGCGAGCGCTGGAGCGAGGTCGTGCCCCACCGCCCAGGCGTGCTCATCCTCTCGGCCCATGTGTTGAAGGACTGGCTCATCCGCCTGGAGCGCGAGAACGCCCTGCCGCGCATCGTCATCCGCAACCTGACGACATCGGAGGAACACGCCATCGCCTTCGACGAGGAGGCCTATTCGCTCGGCGTGCTGCCCGGCTACGAATTCGACACCGACACGCTGCGCTTCGTCTATTCGTCGATGACGACGCCGAACGAGACCTGGGACTACGACATGCGCGCCCGCACGCGCGTGCTGCGCAAACGCCAGGAGGTCCCCTCCGGCCACGACGCCGCGGACTATGTCACGCGCCGCCTGCTGGCGCCCGCCGCCGACGGCGAGACCGTCCCCGTCTCGCTGGTCTACCGCCGGGGCACGCCGCTCGACGGCACCGCCCCGGTCCTGCTCTACGGCTACGGCTCCTACGGCGCCTCCATGCCGGCCTCCTTCTCGACGTCGCGGCTGTCGCTGGTCGACCGCGGCTTCGTCTACGCCATCGCCCATGTGCGCGGCGGCATGGAGAAGGGCTACCGCTGGTACCGGACGGGAAAGCGCGAGTTCAAGACCAACACCTTCACCGACTTCATCGCCTGCGCCGAACACCTGGTCGCAAAGGGCTTCACCGCGAAGGGCCGCATCGTCGCCCAGGGCGGCTCGGCCGGCGGCATGCTGATGGGCGCTGTGGCCAACATGCGCCCGGACCTCTTCGCCGGCATCCTCGCCGAGGTGCCCTTCGTCGACGTCGTCGCCACCATGCTCGACGACACCCTGCCGTTGACCCCGCCGGAATGGCGCGAATGGGGCAATCCCATCGCCGATCCCGAGGCCTTCCGGCGCATGCTCGCCTATTCGCCCTACGACAATGTCAGGGCGCAGGCCTATCCGCCCATCCTGGCGCTCGCCGGCGTCTCGGACCCCCGCGTCACCTATTGGGAGCCGGCGAAATGGGTCGCGCGGCTGCGCGCCGCCAAGACCGACGCCCATCCGGTCCTGCTCGTCACCAACATGGATGCGGGCCATGGGGGCGCCGCCGGCCGCTTCGACCGCCTGGCCGAGGTCGCCCGCTCCTACGCCTTCGCGGTGGCGGTGACCGGCGCGCCGGAGGCGCCCGTTCAGTAGTCGCGCCGGCCGCCGAGCTTCAGGGACAGGGCGAGATGGGCGACGCCGACGAGGCCGAGCCCGAGCGCCGCGATGCCGAGGCCCGGCGTGCCGCCGAGACTCTTGGCGAGGCCGGCGAGGCTCGCCCCCAGCGCCGCGCCGCCATAGATGCAGGCGGCGTTGAGTGACAAAAGCACCTGCATGCGCGCGGGATCGAGGGCGACCAGCCGCGCCTGCTGCGACACGCCGATAGTCCAGCCGAGCATGCCCCAGAGGAAGAGGATGACGCCGCCGAGCCAGGGGCCCCAGGGGATGAAGGTCAGCGCCGCCATCATGGGCAGCGGCCCCGTCGCGGCGATCATGAGGGTGCGGTTGGCGCCGATCCGGTCCACCAGGAAACCGCCCAGCGCGTTGCCGGCGACCGAGCCGACGCCGTAGACGATGAGCAGGCCGGCAACGAGGCCTGCCCCGCCGCCGGTCTTCTCCTCGATGATCGGCGACAGGAACGTATAGGGGATCCAGGCCGCCCCCATCACCGTCACCGTCACCAGCACGGCGAGCGCCAGGCGCGGATCGGTCATGGCGCGGGCGAGATCGCCGAGGGTGGCCGGTGCGATGGCGATCCTCGCCGGCACCCGCAGCCACAATGCGCCGGCCATGACGACGGCCACGGTGGCGATGGCGATGAACAGCCAGGGCCAGCCGATGGTGAAGCCGATATAGCCCGCGGCGGGAATGCCGATGACCTGCGAGACGGTCAGCCCGGCATAGACTGTGGCCAGCGCCCGGCCGCGCTGCGCTGCCGGTACCGCCATCATCGCGACGCCCGCCGCGGCCGGCGAATAGAGCCCGGCCCCTGCCGCGAGCACAATGCGGCCGGCATAGAGCACCGCCGGATGGGCGGCGACGGCGGTGATCAGGGCTCCCGCGGCGATCAGGCCCATGCCGATGACGAGCACGGTGCGGCGGTCCAGCCGGCCGGTGATCGAGGCCCCGAGCGGCGAGCCGATCGCATAGGCGAAGGCATAGGCGCTGACGATCCAGCCGGCGCCGACCGGCGTCAGGGCGAGATCGCGGCTGATCGGCGTGATGACGCCGATGACGCCGAAGGCGCCGAAGCCGACGATGAGCATGCCGAGGGACAGGAGGACGAGAAGGGCCAATCGGGGCTCGGGGTTGGAGGCGGCGGCTGTCGCGGGAGGCGCACCCTATACGAAGGCGCCTGCGGTCACGATGATGTGGATGGTCATAGCCGCCGGCCCGCTGGAACATGGCACGAGGCGACGGGGCACGAGGGGAGGGCGCATGCCGGTATCGCGGTGGAACGGACTGTCCCGGCGCATGGCGCTCGGTCTCGCCGCGGCGGCTGCCGCACCCAGGCTGGGCAGCGCCCAGCGCCCCGTTCCCGTCGATGTCGTGCTGGCGCTGGCGGCCGACGGCTCAGGCTCCATCGACGACGACGAGCTCAGGCTGCAGCGTGACGGCTACGGCCAGGCCTTATCGTCGCCGGAGGTGCTCTCGGTCGTCACGAAGGGCATGCACGGCGCCATCGCGGTGATCTACACCGAGTGGGGCGGGCCGACCTCACAGCACGTCATCGTCGACTGGACGCTCATTCGCGACGAGCCCAGTGCGCGGGGATTTGCCGCCGAGCTCCTTGCCCGGCCGCGGGCGGCGCGCGGATACAACTCCATCTCCGCCGCCATCGACTTCTGCGTGCGCCACATCGAGACCGGGCCCTATCGGGGCCTCAGGCGCGTCATCGACGTCTCCGGCGACGGGCCGAACATCGGCGGCCGCGCCGTCGAGGCGGCCCGCGACGACGCCGTGGCCAAGGGCATCACCGTCAACGCCCTGGCGATCCTCAGGCCCGGCGGCCAGGTTCCCGCGCGCCTCGGCCAGCCGCTGCCCGACTATTATCGCGAGGCGGTGATCGGCGGCCCTGGCGCCTTCGTCGAGGTGGCGGACGCGGACCGCTCCTTCGCCGATGCGGTCAGGCGCAAGATCGTCACCGAGATCGCGTGAGGCGTGCCGTTCCGTCATCCCTGGCGAGCCCGAAAGGAAGATGCGAAAGCATCCCGCTTTCGCTCAATCCTCTGAGGCCGAGGGATGGGGGCCAGGGGTGGCGCGGCGCCGCGGGAGGGGCGGCCTTCACTCACAGAGGCATTCGTATTGCCGCTCGCTGCGCGCCTGGCCGGTGCCGCCGCCCCAGGCCGTCACGCAGACGTTCGACCAGCTCGGACGCAGGTTGAAGCCGGGGCGGAGGCCTTCGCCCGCCGTGTTTGCGGCGCAGACGTTGAACATCTGCCGGCTCGGGAGATAGACGCCCGACTGAACCGGCCGGCGCCCCGCGCCCTGGCAGGCTTGTTCGCAGGAACGGCCGTTCCCCGGCACCCAACTGGTGGCAGCGACGGACGGTGTGGCGAGGGTACCCAGAACGAGGGCGAGGGCGAGGGCGCGGACCATGGCTGGTTTCCGTTAAGGGAAAGAACGGGCAAGCCGTAACGGAAGGGCATGTCTTCGCCAATGCGGATGAATGCCTAACCCTAGCAAAAACCCCGGCGCGATGGCCGGGGTTTTCCGAAGATCCGAAAGACGATAGGCCCGCTCAGGCAGTCGCCTTCTGGAACAGCTCGTCGACATACTCCCAATTGACCAGGTGCTCGACGAAGGCCTTGAGGTAGTCGGGGCGGCGATTGCGGTAGTCGATGTAGTAGGAGTGCTCCCAGACGTCGACGCCGAGGATCGGCACGCCGCCGTGAACCAGCGGGCTCTCGCCGTTCGGCGTCTTGGTGACGACGATCTTGCCGCCCTGCACCGCGAGCCACGACCAGCCCGAGCCGAACTGGGTGACGCCGCCCTGGATGAAGTCTTCCTTCGCCTTCTCGATCGAGCCGAAGGAGTCGATGAGCGCCTTCTCCAGGCCGCCCGGGATCTTGCCGCCGCCGTTCGGCTTCATCCACTTCCAGAAGTGGATGTGGTTGTAGTGCTGGCCGGCGTTGTTGAAGATGCCGGCATGCTTGCCGAAGGAGCCCTTGACGATCTCCTCGAGGCTCTTGCCCTCGAATTCCGTACCCTTGATCAGGTTGTTGCCGTTGGTGACATAGGCCTGATGGTGCTTGTCGTGGTGATACTCCAGCGTCTCCTTCGACATGTAGGGCTGCAGGGCGTCGTAGGCATAGGGCAGGTCGTCGAGGGTGAAAGACATGATCTCGTCTCCTTAGGGGGCGCCCGCGTTCGCGCCGTGCGGCAGGCGATCGCACACGAAACAACCCCCCTCACATAGGCCGCCGGGTGCGCGGCGGCAATTGCCCCGCTGCCATGGCGTGGTGTAGTTGCGAGAATCTGACGACCTGCCTTCTATAGGTCGTTTTTTGTCGGCTCTACGGTAGCCGGGAGCGGACCTCGTCGTCCGCGCGGGTGAAAGGACGATCCATGGCCCTCGTGCTGAAGGTGGCGGCTGCGCTGCTGGCGCTGATCGGGGTGGTGACGCTCTACTGGGGCACCAACCCGGCCCTGCTGAGCCTCGGCAACACGGTGATGATCGTCGGCGCCGTCATCGCCGCCGCCGGCATCGTCCTCTTCGGCCTCGCCGCCGTCGTCGACCAGCTCGGTATGGTCGCGGCGAAGCTCGACGCTTTGCGCATCGGGCTGGGCGGTTCCGCCCCGCTGCGCGAGGACTTCGCCGAGCCCTTCGACAGGGCTCCGGTCGAGGAGGTCTCACCCGCACCCGCAGTGACGGCTGCACCGGCCGTGACGGCCGCACCGGCACCCGCCGTGACGACCGCGCCGGCACCCATCGCCGCGCCGCCTCGCGAGATCGCCCTCGACAGGCTGGAAGACGCCTTGATGGCGCCGCCGCCCCCGCCGTCTCCGCCTGTTTCGGCACCGGCCGCGCCGACGCCGCCCTCGCGCCAGAGTTTCGGGTTGCCGCCGCTGACCGCCCAGGCACCCTTCGCGGCGGCCGCGACCGCCGGACTTGCGGCGGCCGCCGGCCTCGCCTCCGCCACCCCTCCGGTCGAGGCGCGCGGCGCCGAGAAGGCGCCGGAGCCCACCCCGGTCGTCGAGCCGCCGGTGGTGGAACCGGTGCGGGTCGAGCCCATCGTCGCGTCGCTCCGCCCCGCGCCGCCGCCGGTGGCCCAGCCGATGGAGGACCTGAGCGACGAGGAGCCCGCCTTCGACGAGGGCAGGGGCGCCGACAAGGCCCCGCCGCGTCCCGAGGACGACCCGGAACTCGTCCATGCCGTCGAGGACATGAAGGCAGAGGTGAAGGCGGCGGAGGCCGATCTCGCGCCCCAGGCGCCGGCCGACGGCGAGCTCGCCGACCCCATGGCCTCGCTCGAGCGCCTGTTGCTCGGCGCCTCGGCGGCCGAGGCCCGCGCTCCCGCCGAGCCGGAGCCGATCCCCTCCCCGCTGCATCGCCCGGAGCCTGCGGCCGAGATGCCGGAGATCGCGGAGGCTGAGGCTGAGGAGGATGCCGACCAGCGCGACGAGGCCGCGCCGGCCGCGGCCGCAGCCGAGCCGCCGGATCTGCCCGATGCCGACGATTTCATGGCACGGCTGCGGGAGACCATCTCCCGGCCCGTCGCCGCCCCGGACATCGTCCCGCCCCGCCGACCCGAGCCGCTGCGCGAGGTGCAGCCGGAGCCGCAGCCGGAGCCGGCCCAGCTCTCCATCGAGGAGGAACTGGAAAAGGCGCTGCAGGCTTCGCTGGCGAGCCCGCCGCCGCCTCCGGTCGAGGCGCCTCCGGTCGCGATCGCTCCCGCCGAGCCGCCGCCCGCCGCTCCGGTGGCCCCGCCGGTGGTCGTGACGCCGCGCCGTCCGGAGCTCGTCCGTCCCGAGCCCCTGCGTGCGGACCCGGAGCCGCCTCCCGCCCCCGCCCCGCGCGAGGACGCCATGGCGGCGCTCGCCCGCGACTTCCCGGAGCTCAACGACATCCTGGCGCCGAAGAAGCCGGCCGACCCCGCAGCCTCGCTGATGGACGATCTGAAGGACATCTTCGAGCCGAAGCCGACACCGGCGCCGCGTCAGGAGCCGGTGATCGCCACGCCTCCGCCGCCGCCCGCGCCGCCACTGCTGCGCGAGGGCGTGATCGCCGGGATTTCATTCCGCCTCTATGGCGACGGCAGCATCGAGGCGGACCTTGCCGAGGGCACCACCCGCTTCGCTTCGCTCAAGGATTTCCGCGCCCACGTCGGCGGCTGAAGGCCGCCGGTCCCCGCCTCAGACGTGCGGGCCGGCGGCTGCATAGTCGAAATAGAGCTCGCGCGCCTTGCGACCGAGCGGGCCGGGCTGCAGCGCCCGGTCGTCGATCTTCGTCACCGGCACGACCTTGGAATAGTTGCCGGAGGAGAAGATCTCGTCGGCGGTCTCGAAATCGGCATAGCGCAGGCTCTGCTCGACGACCGTGACGCCCGCTTCGCGCAGCAGGGCGATGGTGCGTTGGCGGGTGATGCCGTTGAGGAACGTGCCGTTGGGGATGGGCGTGTAGACCACGCCGTCCTTGGCCATGAAGATGTTGGAGGTGGCGGTCTCGGCGACGTTCCCCACCATGTCCATGACGAGGCAATTGTCGAAGCCGCGCGCCTTGGCCTCGCGCAGCGCCCGCCCGTTGTTCGGATAGAGGCAGCCGGCCTTGGAATCGGTCGGTGCGTTCTCGATGGTCGGGCGGCGGAACTTGGACAGGGTGATGGACATGCCGGTGGGCGCGCCCATCGGCGCTTCGTAGAGGCAGAGGCAGAACCGCGTCGTCTCCGGGTCGGGCAGGATGGCGCTGGGGCCATCGCCCTCGGCCCAGTACATCGGCTTGACGTAGAGCGGCACCGACCCGTCGAACTTCTTGGCACCGTCGCGGGCGAGGCCGACGATGCTCTCCGCTCCCATGGTGGGCTTCAGCCCGAGCGCCACGGCCGAGCGGTTCAGGCGCGCCGCGTGCAGGTCCATGTCGGGCATCTTGCCGTCGAAGATGCGGGCGCCGTCGAAGACGGAGGAGCCGAGCCAGAAGGCGTGGCTGCGCGGCCCGGTCAGCGGCGGATTGCCCTCGAGCCAATCGCCGTCGACATAGGTCCAGGTTTTCGACCAGCTCGTCATCGCGCATCTCCTCCGGCGGGGGGAGGCGGAATTTAGCGTGGCAGCGGCCGCCGTCATCATGAATTGTGGTGATCCCTGCCGCGCGAGGATGCGATGGTTCGGCAACGATGACCTTGGGGGAGACGACACCATGCCCGCCACCGCCTTCATGTTCGACGCCTACGGCACGCTGTTTGACGTCCATGCCGCCGTGGAGCGCGCCGGCGCGCCGCTGGGGCCCCTCGCCGGGCCGGTCTCCCAGCTCTGGCGGACCAAGCAGCTCGAATATTCCTGGATCACCACCATGATGGGCGGCTTCGAGGACTTCTGGACCCTCACCGGGCGCGGCCTCGACTTCGCGCTGGCCCGCCACGGCGTCGCCGACCCCGTCCTGCGGCAGGCGCTGCTCGCCGCCTACGAGACGCTCGACGCCTATCCCGACGTCGCGCCCGCCCTCGGCCGGCTGAAGGCGGCGGGCAAGACCACCGCCATCTTCACCAACGGCACCCGCGCCATGGTCGACAAGGCCATCGCCGCCGCCGGAATCGGCGCGCTGCTGGACGCGGTGGTGACGGTGGAGGACGTCGGCGCCTACAAGCCCGTGCCGGCCGTCTATGCCCATGCGCAAGGAACGCTCGGCGTCCCCTCCGCCGGCGACGTCGTCTTCGTCTCGTCTAACCGCTGGGACGTGGCGGGCGCCGCCCGCTTCGGCTTCGTGCCGGTCTGGGTCAACCGCACCGGCATGCCCAACGAATATCCCGGCGCCGACCCGGTGGCGACCTTGCCCGATCTCGCGGGACTGCAGCCGACGCTCGTCGCCTGATCAGGCGGACATCGCTGCCGCCGCGTCGCGGCGGATGCGGTCGATCATCGAGCGCACGCCGTTGGAGCGCTGCGGGGTAAGGTGCTGCTCGAGGCCGAAGGAGCGAAACAGGTCGAAGGCGTCGTCCCTCGCCACCTCGCGGGCCGGGCGGCCGGAATAGAAGGCGAGGGTCAGGGCGACCAGGCCCTTGACGATGTGGGCGTCGCTCTCGCCCTCGAACCGCATGATCGCATCGGGGCCGGGCCGCTCGACATGGGTGACGAGCCAGACGTTGCTGGCGCAGCCCTTCACCCGGTTCTCCTCGCTGCGCTGCTCGGGCGCGAGCGGCGGCAGGGCCTTGCCGATGTCGATGAGGTAGCGGTAGCGCTCCTCCCAGTCGTCGATCAGGGCGAAGGCTTCTTTGATCTCGTCGATGGCGGGCGCGGCAAGCTGGCTCATGCCCGGGATATAGGACGGGGCGGCGCCGAAACAAAGCGCCGCGCGCGTCAGGCCGGCCGGCGCGGCGGCAGCGGCGCCCGCTTCGGCGCGGCACCCGGGGGAACCGCCAGGCCGCCGAACGGCACCTGCAGGTCGGCCGGCACCAGCGTGTCCCGGGCGGCAGGCACGGCCTCGCCGATGACCTCGCGCTGCACGGTCTCGGTGACGGCGCCGACGCCGCGGGCGCAGGTCTCGGCATTGTCGCGGCAGAGCTGGACGGCACCGCGGATCACCGCGTTCGCCACCTGCCCGCCGGACGGCAGCTCGCTCGTCGCCGAGGGCGGCAGAGGCGCCGACGGGGGCAGCACATAGAAGACGAGGCCGAGCCAGAAGGCGGCCTTGAAGAGGAATGACATGACGCCGTTTCCGGTCGCTGGAGCCCTGTATCCGGGCGGTCGTTGTCGCCTCGAGGGCACCGCTCCGGTCGTGGCCGATCATCGGCGCAACCTGTGAACACGGCCTTGGCGGAGAGGGTGAATCCGCCGGAAACCCGCCTGAATCTCGGTTAAGGTTTATGCAAATTGTCGGGATCGTCCGGGCCGGTTGCCGGCAAGCCTTTCTTCACCATGAAGGACGAAACGCAAATACCGTCCATCGCCCGTGCCGGCAGGCGCGCCGACTTAGCGTTTCCTTCATGCGGGGCTGCAATCCTGAGTGCATTGAGAACGGCGGACGCCGCGTTTCGGGGTGAGTGCGTTGCGTGAAAGCGCGTTGATCGGTTCGGTGAGATCCTATCTCGACGGTCTGGTTCATCCGGCCGCGACCGTGGATCCCGTCGTGTTCGCCCGCCACAGGGCCTTCATCGCCACCCGCCTGATTCCGGGCCTGGTCGCCCTCTCGGCCTTGCCGCTCTTCCTCGCCTTCCAGGGCGTCCCCGGCCTCGTCGAGACCATCGCCTTCGGCTGGCTGGTGCTGCCCATCGCCATCGCCACCTTCCTGTCGCGCACCGGCGCCTACCAGCAGGCGCACCTGTTCTCGGCGGCGGCCCTGACCGGCATCGTCTCGATCATCGCCTTGCTGTCCGGTGGTCTCTCCTCCTTCATCGTCATCTGGTTCGCCCTCGTGCCGGCGGAAGCGGTCCTGTCGGGATCGCGCCGGGTCGTGCACAGCGCCGGCGCCATGGTCGTCGGCGCCGTCGGCCTCATCGGCGCCCTCCAGCTCGGCGGCGTGCTGACGCCTTCGGGCCTCGGCTCCACCCAGCTCGCCGTGGCCGGGTTCGCCTCCGCCTTCGCCGCCGTGGTCTATGCCGTCGGCCTCGCGCTCTCCGCCGTGATGGTGAGCCGTGCGGGCGAGGAGGTCCATTCCGTCGGCGAGCAGCGCTACCGGCTCCTCGCCGAGAACATGACCGACCTCATCACCTGCCACAGCCGCAACGGCGCGGTGGTCTTCGCCTCGCCCGCCGCCGAGCGGGTCGTCGGCGTGCCCTCCTACGGCCTGCACGGCCAGAGCCTGTTCGACCGCGTCCATGTCGCCGACCGTCCGGCCTATCTCAACGCCCTGTCCATCGCCGCCTCCCGCCAGATCGAGGCATCGGCCGAGTTCCGGCTGCGCCGCGAGGACGTGGCGGAGGGGCAGACCGGCTTCATCTGGATGGAGATGCGCTGCCGCCCGCTCGCCGGTGCCGGCGGCGACGGCCAGCAGGTGGTCTCGGTCCTGCGCGACGTTTCCGAGCGCAAGCGGCACGAGGCCGCCGTCGAGGCTGCCCGCGACGAGGCCGACCGGGCGAACGAGGCCCGCGGCCGCTTCCTCGCCAATGTCAGCCACGAGCTGCGCACGCCGCTGAACGCCATCAACGGCTTCTCCGAGATGCTGATGCACGAGGAGGCCATGCGCCTCGACCAGGCGCGCCGCCACGAATATGCGACGCTCATCCGCGATTCCGGCGAGCACCTGCTCAACCTCGTCAACTCGATCCTCGACATGTCGAAGATCGAGAGCGGTCATTTCGAGATCACGCCCGAGCCCTTCGCCCTGCCGCCGCTGATCGCCCAGTGCGTGCAGATGATGAACCTGAAGGCGAGCGGCGCCGGCGTGACGCTGAGCGCAGAGGTTCCCGAGGGCGTCGAAGAGGTGGTGGGCGACAAGCGCGCCTACCGGCAGATCCTGCTCAACCTCGTCTCCAACGCCGTCAAGTTCACCAAGCCCGGCGGCTCGGTGACCATCGGCCTGCGCCGCGACGGCTCCTGGCTGTCGCTCTCGGTGACGGATACCGGCATCGGCATCGCCGCCAAGGACCTGCCGCGCATCGGCAGCCCCTTCTTCCAAGCGCGCTCGAGCTATGACCGGCCCTATGACGGCACCGGCCTCGGCCTGTCGGTGGTCAAGGGCCTGGCGGAACTGCATGGCGGCCGCTTCGAGATCACGTCGCAGCTCGGCCGGGGCACCCGGGTGACGCTGCGCATGCCGATGGACTGCGAGACCCACGGCCAGGTGGCGTCGCTGCCGCTGGCCCCCGCCACGCCCCCGGCGGAGACGATCCAGGAGGGACGGAAAATTGCGTGACGCGACCTATGACGACGAGGACCTGCGTCCCCGCCGCGGGCGTTCCTCCATGGAGATGGACGACGAGGCGCCGCGCGCCTCCGTCTGGAGCCAGATCATGGGCCGTAGCCCGGGCGACCGCCTCGCCCTGGCCCTGATGGGCTTCGTCGCGGCCGGCATCGTCGGCAACGCCCTGCTGCGCCAGACCGGCCCCCATCCCGCGCCGCTCTTCGCCGCCGCCGTGATCCAGCCGGCTCCCGCCCCTGCGCCGCGCCCCGCCGACGTGCAGCAGACCGCCAGCATCGCGCAGCGGCCGAGCGAGCCGCAGCCGGTCGCCGCAGCCCCTGCCGCCGCGGCGCGCAGCAAATCCGACATCGTCGCCGACGTGCAGCGCGAATTGCAGCGGCGCCGCCTCTATGACGGCGCCGTCGACGGGGTTTCCGGCCCGAAGACCGAGGCGGCCATCCGCCGCTTCGAGACGGAGGCGCGCCTCGCCGCCACCGGCGAGGCCACCGAAGCGCTGCTCGCCCGCCTGCGCCGCGGCCAGCCGGCGGCGGCCCGGCCCGCTGCGGCGGCTCCCCAGGCGGCGGCGAGGCCGCCCCTGGGGCCGCAGACCATCGCCGACCTCATCTCCCGCGATCCGCGCGCCGTGCCGGCGCCGCGCCCCGCTCCGGCGCCCCGCGAGCGCTCCATCGGCGACCTCATCGCCGCCGAGAGTTCCGGCGCCCGCCGCTGATGCGGGTCACCTCGGACTTCTGGGTCTCCGCCTTCATCCGCCGCGTCGGCCTCGAAGGCGGCTTCGCCACGCTCCGCCGCCGGGGCAATGCCGAGGCCGGCGCCATCGCCGTCACGGTGTCGCGCGCCGCCGACCGGCTGGTCGCCCTCTATCTGCAGGCACCGCAATCGGCCTTCGACGACGGTCGCCCGACCGACCGGCTCTTCGTGCCGGCCTGGCCGGAGGTCTTCGTCGAGGAGATGAGGGTGGCCGAAAAGCTGGAGCGCGAGACCCGCTTCGATCCGGATCTGTGGATCGTCGACGTGGACGACCGTGACGGCCGCGCCTTCGTCGATCTCGCCCGGACCTGACCGGCCTCAGGAGCCCTTCGGCAACCGCGTCGCGGCCGGTCGCGCCGCCGGGGATCGCTGCGCCGGGCGCGCGGCCGAGGTCGACGCCTGGCGCGCCCCGACACGGTCCGAGGCGTCGGGCGCCAGCACCGGCTGGTGTCGGGCAGGCCTGGCCGGAGCGGCGGGGGCGACCTCCTGGAAAGACCGGACCAGCGTCACCGCCACGCCGCGGGGCACGGCGTCGTAGAGCGCGGCGAGGGCGCCGATTCGCTCCACCGAGGTGCCGATGGCCTCGTGGGCGAAGAGCAGGATGCGCGTCGTCGCCTCGCGGCCGAGGTCGAGGGCGCGAGCGACCACCACCAGCGGCTCACCGCCGGGATCGCCGGTGATGCGCGCCGCGGTGGCGCGGTCGAGGCCGAGGGCGCGGGCGACGGCGTCGCCGAGGGCGCCGTCGCGACGGGACAGGGCGGCGACCTCGATCTCCCGGCCGCGCTCCTGCGTCGGAGCGCCGCCGCGCGGCCCGAGGCCCGGCGGCAGGGCGGGCTGCGACATGGCGAGGTCGGCGAGCATGGTTTCGCGCTGGGCCGTGGAGGCGGCGAGGAAGCGACGGCCGAGGTCGGTGGGAGAAGCCAGGAGAGGCTCGCGCAGGGACGGGGCCGGGCGGCCGACGCGGGCGGCGAGGGCCGCCTTCACGGCGGGCTCGTCCATGGCCTCCAGCGCCACCAGGGCGGCGAGGCCGATATCCTCGCGCTCGGCCACGGCCAGCGCCTTCTCCGGATCGCCGGAGCGCACGGCGAGGAAGAGATCGTCGTCCGACAGGGCGCGACAATGGGTCAGGATCGGCCGCGCCACCGCTCCGCTGTCGGCGGCCAGCCGCCGGGCGACGACGGCCGGGGTCTGCCGGTGGCGGGCGAGCTTGGCGGCGACGACGGCGCGGTCGGCCTCGCTCGCCTTCGGCAGGAGGTTGACCACCAGTTCGCCGAACCGGGTGACCTCCGCCGCGGGATGGGAGCGTTCGGCGACAAACTGGTCGACGATCACCCGCAGCAGGGTCGGCCTGACGTCGATGCCGTTCGATCGCGCGAGGCCGATCAATCGCTGGACGCTGGGGAGACTCTGGGACGTCATGAAAGGGCGGCGACCGGAGGGCGGAGGAACGGTTGCCGACAATACGAACGAACTCGTTAGCAGTCCGTTAGTGGAAAGACCGCGTTAACGATTGCGGCCCGCGAGCAGCGCCGGATCGTCCGGCCATGGATAGAGCCGGCGGCCGGTGAAATGCGGTCCCGGCGCGTGGCGGAGCGCCGCCGGCGCATCCCCGGGAAGCGCCGCGCCGGGGTCGCGGGAACTCTCCAGAACGAGGGCGGCGGAGGGCCGGTCGGAGCTGCCGGTCGGCGCCGGCCGGGTGCGGGTGAGCAGCCGGGCGCGCCCGACGCCCCACTCCGCCAGCAGCGGCTGCCCGCCGTCCGCCAGCCAGTCGGCCACCGCCTGCAGCGCGCCGCCCGCGCCGTCGAAGCGCAGCACGGTCAGCCAGTCGGCGGCCAGCGGCTCATCCGCAGCTCTCGGCGCGCCGACATAGGGCGTGCGGATGCTGGGGAGGCCGACCATGAAGGCCGGCAGGTGCGGATCGGCGGCGGCGACCCGCCGGTAGCGGGCGAAGGAGGCGCTTTCGAACACCGACCAGCCCGGCGCCTGATAGACGTCGACGATCCCGAGTCCGCCGCGCACCGCCCGGTAGGAGGTGCAGGTGGAAAAGCCCGCCTCGTAGAGATGGGGGGCGTGGACGTTGGCGTACCAGTCGCAGAAGGTCGCGAGTGCGCCCTCCGGCAGGTCGATCTCGACCACGTAGAGAAGCGGGACTTCTGCGAGGGGCTCTGCCATGGCGGATCCGGGTTCCGGTGCTCCGGCCGATCCGGCCTTCAGGCGGCCTGCGGGTCAAGCGGGAGAGGGGCGGGGCAGCCGTGCCACGACGCGATGGCGGGTAACCGGTCGTTAACCATGAGCGCTGTTAAGTCGGCCCTGCGCGTCGGCGGATTGTCGCCGGGCATGGCCGCATTGGAGGGCAGGCGCAAAAGGAGGACGAGATGGGTGCAGTGCTTCGCTTTCCGCTCGAACGACGGCGCCTGCTGCGCCCGGCCGCAGACGATCCGGGGGCAAGCGGCCAGATCCTGGTGCTCCCCGTGGTGCGCGTCGAGCGCCACGACCTTCCCGCGCCGCCGGTCCTCACCGTCGATCCGCCCCTCAAGGGCGGCGACCGGCCGAAGCGTGGGCGCAGGAGCGCCTGAACCGATCCCGAGAACGGGCCGCTCCCTCTGATGGAAGGCCTCGGCATGCCTCTGGCGCGCCCGTCCCGACTGCCGGCCCCCGCCCGGCTCGCCCTCGCCGCGGCGGCGCTCCTCCTCGCCGCCTGCGCGCCGCAGGGCGACCTCGGCCGTCCCGCGCCCAACGTCCTCAACGACGAGATCATGCCCTGGGCCGGCGGCCATGCCGCCCGCCTGCGCGACGAGCCGGTCTCGGGCTACGCCTTCACCGACGCCGAGCGCGAGATGCGGCAGATGGGCTACGGCCTGATGATGCCGACCCACCCCCTCGACCGCTGGAACCAGTTCTGGGCCGAGCTCAGGCGCACCCGCATCGGCGATCCCGTCCGCTACGATCCCGACCCGCGTGGCTATTGCCGCACCCTCGAGCGGGAGGCCTACCGCTCGTCCCGGGCGCGCTTCATCCGGATGACGGACGACATGCGCGCCGACCGCCAGCGCATCCGCCCCTTCTGCGAGAAGGCGCGGGAGGTGCTCGAGGCCGACCGGGTGCGCGAGGGTGCGCTCGGCTATATTCCGACGCTGACCCCCGTCCAGGTCCGTTCGGCGCGCGACCGCATCGCCGAGAACCGCACCATCATCGCCTGGGTGCGCCACGGCCTGCGCCAGCATGCCGACGCCTATCGCTGCGCCCTCAACACCCAGATCGTCGCGACGCCGGAACACGACGCGGTGATGGCCGAGCGCGAGTTGCGCGGCCTCGAAGAGGACATCCGCGAGTTCGACCGGCTCTGCGCCGTGCTGCCGGCGCGCGGCTCCATCGGCGTCGAACAGGCGCCGCCGCGCTACTACCCGCGTTCGCCGCCGCCGGAAGAGGTGATCATCAGCAAGTAGGGGCGGCCCTCACTGCGTCGTGGGCGCCTGTTCCGGCGTCAGGATCTCGCACAGCGACTGCGCCGCGAGCTGCTCGCGGACGATCGGCGCGAGGCTCGGCTGCACCGCCAGCGCCCGGATCAGCACGAAACCCTCGGTGGTCGGCGACACGAGGATGAGGTTGTCGGCCGCCGTCTCGTCCTCGTCGGTGGAGAGCTCGCGCCGCTGCGCCTGGGTCACCACGAAGAGGTCGAGGGTGCGCCGCGTCGCCGCCCGGTCGTTGATGGCGCCGAAGGCGATGCCGGTGGCGGTGTAGAGCGCGATGGCGGTGTAGTGCGGCGTCACCGGCGCCCGGACGTGGAGCGGCCCCGCCGAGAGGTCGAAGCGGCACACGGCCGTCTCGAAGGCGGGGTCGGCGAGCGGCAGCACCACGGCGCCGCGCCCGGAGAGGGTGGTCAGCCGGTTCACCTCGGTGACGCCGGCGAGCCGGGACCGGGCATCGTCGGGGGCGAGGCGCGGCAGGGCGAAGACCGACAGGATGTGCACCGCGACGCCGAGCAGCAGGCCGGCGACGACCCAGGGCAGCACCCCGAGGAGGCGACGCAGCCGCCGCAGGGCGATGTCGGCGAGGCGCATCATGGGCAGCTCACCCGGCTGATGGTGGGCAGCACGGTGGCGGCGGAGATCGTCGTGGCGACCGGCGTGTCGTAGAGGCGGAGGATGAGACGCAGGTCCGGCACGCCCCCCGACGGCAGCCAATTGCCGGGCCGCGCCTCCGGCGCCACGACGACGTCCGTCGCCACCTCCGACTGCCGCACGATCTCGTAGCTGGTGAAGCCCTGACGCAGGCCCTCTTCCACGACGGGCGCGAAATCCGCGCGGGCCGCCGCCAGCGTCCAGAACCGGGCCGGCGGCACGCTTCCCGTGACGCGATAGGTGCAGCGTCCGTCGATGGCGGCGCCCGTGCTGTCCTGGTCGGCGACGAGGGCGAGGCCGTCGGCGAGAGCCAGCGGCAGGGTGCCGAGCCGGGCCGTCACCGCCCGGGCATAGGGATCGGCCTCGGGCGTTCCCGCCTTCGGCGTCGCGAGCCAGGGGCCGATGCGCAGCGTGCCGGCCCCGGTGCTCCGGCCGACCGACAGGGCGGTCAGCCCGAGGCCCGTCACCGCGCCGATGCCGAGCGCCAGGAGGAGGCCGGGAAGCGCACGCATGTCAGCAATGGTCCCCCACGGCGGGCCGGCCGGTCAGCGCAGCACCGATCCCGCCGGCCGTGCCGACAGGGGACCGGTGCGCAGGGTGTCCGCGGCGTCCCGCAGCAGCGTGTCGATGCGGCCGAGCACCTCCAGTGAGGAGCGTGACAGGATCTGCGGCCGGTCGGGCACGCCGGCCATCGGCGTCTGGGTGCCGGCGGGAACGCCCGGCACCGGCTGCGGCCCGATCGTCAGGCCATGGATCGGCTTGCGCTCGAGGCCCTGATGCGCCGCGGTCATGATCTGCGAGAAGGTCATGGCGGGCAGCGAGCCGCCGGTCATGCGGTTGGTCGGGGAATAGTCGTCGTTGCCGTACCAGACGCCGGTGACGAATTGGCTCGAATAGCCGACGAACAGCGCGTCGCGGTAGGAGTTGGTCGTGCCGGTCTTGCCGCCCACCTGCACGCCTTGGACCTGCGCCCGCCGGCCCGTGCCGGACTCGACGACGCCCACCAGGATGCCGTTCATGTCGGTCGCCACCTGTGTGGAAAACACCCGCCGGCGCTGCGGCATGTCGCGGTCGGCGCGCCAGACGAGCTCGCCGGAGGAGTTCCGGATCTCGACTGCGGCGTGCGGCTGCACGCTGAGGCCCCCCGAGGCGAAGGTCGCATAGGAGGTGGTGAGCTCGACCAGCGTCACCTCGGCCGCCCCGATGGGCAGGGGGGCGGAATCGGTCAGCGGGCGGGTGATGCCCATCTCCCGGGCCGTGGCGATGATCTTCTGCCGGCCGACGCGGCTGTCGCCGCGGCCCATCTGCTGGGTGAGGATGACCGGGATCGAGTTGATGGAGCGGACCAGCGCCGAGGTGACGGTGGTGGCGCCGGAGAAGCTGCGGCCGTAGTTCTGCGGGCACCAGTTGCCGAGACAGATGGGACGATCGACCACCACCGAGCGGCCGTTGATGAGGCCCTCGCGCATCGCCGTGCCGTAGACGATCGGCTTGAACGAGGAGCCCGGCTGGCGCATGGCCTCGGTGGCGCGGTTGAACTGGCTGGCGCCGTAGTCGCGGCCGCCGACGATGGCGCGCACCGTGCCGTCCACCTCCATCACCACCGCCGCCGCCTGGCTGGCGCCGTAGTCGGAGCCGTACTGGCGGATGATCGCCTCGACGGAGAGCTCGGCCTGTTTCTGGATGGTGAGGTCGAGGCCGGTGCGCACCGTCAGCACCCGGTCCACCAGCGAGGGCGTCGCCGCCACCAGACGCTTCACGTCCTCGAAGGCGTAGTCGAGGTAATAGTTCGGCACCGCCTCGTCCTGGCGGTCCACGGGGGTCGCGGGGTTGCGGCGGGCGCCGAACACCTGGCCCTCGGTCATGAAGCCGGCCTCGACCAGGTTGTCGAGCACGGTATTGGCCCGGGCCCGGGCCGCCGGCAGGTTGACGTGCGGGGCGAAGCGCGTCGGCGCCTTGAACAGGCCGGCCAGGAGAGCGGCCTCGGCCAGCGTCACGTCGCGCACCGACTTGCCGAAATAATATTCCGAGGCCGCCTCCGCCCCGAAGGCGCCTCCGCCCATATAGGCCCGGTCGAGATAGGTCTTCAGGATCTCGTTCTTGGTCGCCCGCGACTCCAGCCACAGGGCGAGGAAGGCTTCCTTGATCTTGCGCTCGATGGAGCGCTCGTTGGTGAGGAACAGGTTCTTGGCGAGCTGCTGGGTCAGGGTCGAGCCGCCCTGCACGACGCCGCCGGCGCGGGCATTGGTGGCGATGGCGCGCAGCGTGCCGATCAGGTCGATGCCGTAGTGCTCGTAGAAGCGGCGGTCCTCGGTCGCCAGCACCGCCTTGATGAGATGGTCCGGGAATTCCTCCAGCGGCACCGAATCGTTGTGGCGGATGCCGCGGCGGCCGACCTCGTTGCCGTAGCGGTCTTGGAAGACGACGGAGAGCTCGGAGCGCTTGCGCCAGTCGTCCTCGGTCTCGCGGAAGGCTGGCATGGCGAGCATGAGCAGCACCACGAGGCCGCCGGTGCCGAGAGTCATGCCCTCCGAGGCGATCTCCGCGCCGACCCGCTTCCAGCCATAGACCTGCACCCGGTCGGCGAGGTCGGCGAGCCTCTCCCAGCCACGGCCGATCGCCCCGGCGAGGCGCCAGGCCCCGTCGTTCAACCGGGCGTCGAGGTCGAGGAGGACGCGCTTCAGGGCGCTGCCCCACCCGCCGCTGGGAGTGAGATCGCTCAAGCCGGGCACCCCTTTCGGGCAAGCTCTTGACGATTGGCTTACCATATCGGAGATCGGCAGGGCGAGCCAACGGCGCCGCACTGCGTCCACCATTCTCTGCCAACAGGGTTACCGGGCGCGCTCCTCAACCCCCTCCGCGCCGCCGCCAGGAGACCCCGCCGATGGTCGACGACGTTGCAGGCGAGACAGCGCCCTTCTGGCGGGTGAAATCGCTCGAGGCCATGAGCGAGGCGGAGTGGGAGAGCCTGTGCGACGGCTGCGCCCGTTGCTGCCTCAACAAGCTCGAGGACGAGGACACCGGCGAGATCCACTTCACCTCCGTCGCCTGCACCCTGCTCGACGGCGAGGCCTGCCGCTGCCGCGACTATCCCGGCCGGCAGGAGAAGGTGCCGGACTGCGTGCGCCTGACCCCGGAAGAGGTGCGCTCGCTCTCCTGGCTGCCGCCGACCTGCGCCTACCGGCTCGTGGCCGAGGGCCGCGATCTCTACTGGTGGCATCCGCTGGTCTCCGGCGATCCGGACACGGTCCACGTCGCCGGCGCCTCGGTGCGCGGCCGCATCACCGCCTGGGAGCATGAGCTGACCGAGCTTCAGGAGCTCGAACACCATCTGGCCGAATGGCCGAATCAGGATGTCGCCCCCGCCGGGTCATGATCGGTTCCGGCACCTTGAGGGGAGGGAACCGCCATGACTGACGAGACGCCGGGCCACGTCGATCCGACCAAGGACCGCTTTGCCCTGTTCAAGGACCTGCCACGCGATGAGCCGGTCCACATGCTCAACCTCGTGAAGCTGAAGCCTGAGGCGACCTATGCGGACGGTCGCACCGCCACGGGCCGCGAGGCCTACGCCGCCTATGGCCGCGACAGCGGGCCGGTCTTCCGCCGCCTCGGCGGCCGCATCGTCTGGTCGGGCCGGCCGGACCTCACCCTGATCGGGCCGGAGGCGGAGCGCTGGGACATCGCCTTCATCGCCGAATATCCCTCCGGCCAGGCCTTCATCGACATGATCCGCGACCCGGTCTACCGCGAGGCGGTGAAGCACCGGCAGGCGGCGGTGGCCACCTCCCGCCTCATCCGCATGGCGCCGGGCAAGCCGGGCGAGGGATTCGGCGAGGAGGGGTGAGGGGGAGTGGCGGCTCCGTTCCGCTCGCCGACCGAGCCTCCACGTCATCTCGCCCGCCTAACGTCCGCACCGGTCACCCCCGGCGAGGCCGAAGGCCGAGGGAAGGGGGTCCAGTAGGGAACGAGCGCCTACCTGGAGGCTGCGGCGTGAGAGGGCGGGGCCCTCTCCCGTCATGCCCGGGACAAGCCCGGGCATGACGTGATGGCGTGCGGAGGATTGTCGATGCCGCTCCGCGCCCTCATCGACGTCGGCGCGCCCCTCAGGCGACCCGTCGCCGCGCCTTCACCGGCGCCGCCGGCGCGGGCTTGTGGTCGCCGAGCTCCTCGATGATCGGGCAGGTGTTCCGCGGGCCGGTCTCGCAGGAGCCGACCAGCGCCTTCAGCGTGCCGATCATGTCGGCGAGCTTGCGCGCCTGCTCCTCCATCTCCTTCAGATGGGTGCGGGCGATGGCCCGGACGTCGGCATTGGACCGGCCGGTATCCGTCCACAATGCCAGCAGCGAGCGGATCTGCTCGATGGAGAAGCCGAGGTCGCGGGCCCGCCGGACGAAGGAGAGGCGGTGGACGTCCTCCTCGCCATAGTCGCGGTAGCCGCTGTCGCGCCGGCCCGCCGCCGGCAGCAGCGCGATGGATTCGTAGTAGCGGATCATCTTGGCGGAGACGCCGGAGGCGGCGGAGGCCTGGCCGATGTTCATGCGCTTTCCCTCGCGGTGCTCTGGATCAATGCGGGGCGCCGCGGGTTCGGTCCATGACGGCCCATCGCCCGCTTGACCTTCCAATGATGGGAAGGATTACAGCTCGCCGCAAGAGTGAAGGAGACCGGTCATGACCGTTCACGATTCCAAGGCGTCCGGCGGCTGCTGCGGCGGCAAGCACCACGACCACGATCATCACGACCACGCCCACCACGGCCACGCCCACCACGACCAAGGCCATCCGGCGCCGGCCGACGGCAAGGTGATCGACCCCGTCTGCGGCATGACGGTCGACCCGGCGACGACGCCGCACAAGACCACCCTGCACGGCGTCGAGCACTATTTCTGCTCCGCCGGCTGCGTCACCAAGTTCCGCGCCGACCCTGAGCGCTATCTCGACCCGGCGAGCGCGCCGCCCGCCGAGGCCGTGCCGGAAGGCACGATGTTCACCTGCCCGATGCATCCGGAGGTCCAGCAGGTCGGCCCCGGCTCCTGCCCGATCTGCGGCATGGCCCTCGAACCGATGGTGGTGACGGCCGATGCCGGCCCGAACGAGGAGCTGATCGACATGACCCGCCGGTTCTGGGCGGGCCTCGTGCTCACCCTGCCGGTCTTCGTGCTGGAGATGGGCGGCCATCTCTTTGGCTGGAACCCGCTGCCGCACGGCTGGTCGAGCTGGGTGCAGCTCGCCCTCGCCACGCCCGTCGTGCTCTGGGCCGGCTGGCCTTTCTTCGTCCGCGGCTGGCAGTCGGTGGTCACCGGCCATCTCAACATGTTCACCCTGATCGCCATCGGCACCGGCGTCGCCTGGACCTATTCGGTGGTGGCGACGCTGGCGCCCGGCCTGTTCCCCGCCGCGTTCCGCGACCATCACGGCGAGGTTGCGGTCTATTTCGAGGCGGCGGCGGTGATCACCGTCCTCGTCCTGCTCGGCCAGGTGCTGGAACTGAGGGCCCGCGACGCCACCTCCGGCGCCATCCGCGCCCTGCTGGATCTCGCCCCAAAGACTGCCCGCCGCATCGCCGCCGACGGCGCGGAGGCCGAGGTGCCGCTGGAGGAGGTGCAGGTCGGCGACCATCTGCGCGTCCGGCCTGGCGAGAAGGTGCCGGTCGATGGCCGCGTCACCGAGGGCCGCTCGGCGGTCGACGAGAGCATGGTGACCGGCGAGAGCATGCCGGTGACCAAGGAGCCGGGCGACCGCGCCATCGGCGGCACGCTCAACCGCTCGGGCGGCCTCGTGATAGCAGCCGAGAAGGTCGGCCGCGACACGCTGCTCGCCCAGATCGTCCAGATGGTGGCCACCGCCCAGCGGTCGCGGGCGCCGATCCAGCGCCTCGCCGACAGGGTCGCCGGCTGGTTCGTGCCGGTGGTCCTGGCGGTGGCGGTCGTCGCCTTCGCCGCCTGGGCGCTGTTCGGCCCGCCGCCGCAGCTCGCCTTCGCCCTGGTCGCCGCGGTCTCGGTGCTGATCATCGCCTGCCCCTGCGCCCTCGGCCTCGCCACGCCCATGTCGATCATGGTCGGCGTCGGCCGCGGCGCCGAGGCCGGCGTGCTGATCCGCGACGCCGCGGCGCTGGAGCGGATGGAGTCGGTCGACACCCTCATCGTCGACAAGACCGGTACGCTGACCGAGGGCCGGCCGGCGGTGACCGCCGTCGTCACGACCGACGGCTTCGAGGAGGACGAGGTGCTGCGCCTCGCCGCGGCCGTCGAGAAGCCCTCCGAACATCCGCTGGCCGAGGCGGTGGTCCGCGAGGCCGAGGCCCGCGCCATCGCCGTTCCAAAGGTGCTCGGCTTCGATTCTCCCGCCGGCAAGGGCGCCTACGGCATGGTGGAGAGGAAGCGCGTCACCCTCGGCTCAGCCGCCTTCCTGAAGGACCTGTCCGTCGACGTCTCGGCCCTTGCCCCGCTCGCCGACGAGCTGCGGCGCGACGGCGCCACCGTCATCTTCGCCGCCGTCAACGGCAAGCTCGCCGGCATCATCGCCATCGCCGACCCGGTGAAGGAGACGACGCCGGCCGCGCTCAAGGCACTGGCGGAAGAGGGCATCCGCATCGTCATGCTGACCGGCGACAACCGCATCACCGCCGAGGCGGTGGCCCGCCAGCTCGGCATCGCCGCGGTGGAGGCCGACGTGCTGCCCGAGGGCAAGGCGGCCGTAGTGGAGCGCTACCGGGCCGAGGGCCGCGTCGTAGCTATGGCCGGCGACGGCGTCAACGACGCGCCGGCGCTGGCCGCCGCCGATGTCGGCATCGCCATGGGCACCGGCACCGACGTCGCCATGGAGAGCGCCGGCATCACCCTGGTGAAGGGCGATCTCCTCGGCCTCGTCCGGGCCCGGCGGCTCTCCGAGGCGACCATGTCGAACATCCGCCAGAACCTCGTCTTCGCCTTCGCCTACAACGCCCTCGGCGTGCCGGTGGCGGCGGGCCTTCTCTATCCCGCCTTCGGCCTGCTGCTCTCGCCGATGATCGCTGCCGCCGCCATGTCGCTGTCCTCCGTCAGCGTCATCGGCAACGCGCTGCGGCTCCGGGCGGCGAAGCTGGGGTGACGGCGGCGACGCGGCGCCCACCGCCCGTCGGATCACGGCTCCGTGAGGGAACGATTCCCAGGCCCGCCGGTTGTTCGTCCATCAGTTCGACCACCGAGGAGAAGTTTGATGGGTAGCACCGGCGACAAGATCAAGGGCATGGCCAACGAGGCCATGGGCAACGCCAAGCAGGGCGTCGGCAAGGCCATGGACGACAAGGAAATGCAGGCCAAGGGCAAGATGCAGGAAATCAAGGGCGAGGCCCAGCAGGCCAAGGGCGACGCCAAGGACGCCGTGAAGAACGTCGTCGACAAGGCCTGACTTGCGACGGAAAATAAATCGATTCTGAGAAAATAAGCCTTGACAGCGTAACGCTGGTCGGCTAGGTTTTCGTCATGTTCGAGAATTGCGCCCGGCGGGGAAACCCCGGCCGGGCGTTTTTCGTCCGGCCCGCCGACGGAGGCCCGCCTTGACCCCTGCCAACCGCTCCAGCCCCGAGACGGCGGCGCTCGCCCCTCCCGCCACCCGGCGGGGCGCGGCCGCCACCGTCGCCGCCGCGCTGCCGGGCCCGGCACCGACCGTGCCCGCAACCGCTCCCGCCGCGCCCGAGCCCTCCCATGCCGGCAAGCCCTGCCCTGGGCTCGCGGAGTGTCCCGAGCGGCCGCGTCTGGTGCGCCGCCTCTTCGCCGCCGCCGAGCGCGAGATCGAGGCGGTGGAAGCGAGCCTCGGCGGCCCCTCGGCCACCGCCGCCCGCCGCCTCGGCGCGCTCGCCGCCACCCTCGACCGCCTCGCCACCCTCGACCGCAAGGCCCTCGCCGTCCGCGACAATGCCGGAGAAGCCGATGCCGCCGTCACCGCGCCTGTGGACGCCGACGCCTGGGCTGAGGCGCTTGCGGCGGAACTTGATCCGGGCAAGCCCGGACCGGATCGCGGCCCTCGAGCCTGAGAAGATCGCCCGTCTCCGCGCCTTCTGGCCCGCCTTCGCACGCCCCGAACAGATGCCGCCGCGCGGCGGCTGGCGAGTCTGGGCCTTCGTCGGCGGCCGCGGCGCCGGCAAGACCCGCGCCGGCGCCGAATGGGTGCACGGCATCGTCCACGGCCGCGACGGCTTCGGCCCTAAGGCCGGCCGCATCGCCCTCGTCGGCGAGACCATCGACCAGGTCCGCGAGGTCATGGTGGAGGGGGTCTCGGGGCTGAGAGCCTGCGGCTTTCCGGCCGAGCGGCCCCGCTTCGAGCCCTCGCGCCGCCGCCTCGTCTGGCCCAACGGCGCCGTCGCCCACGGTTTCTCCTCGGAGGATCCGGAGGCGCTGCGCGGTCCGCAATTCGACGCCGCCTGGGCCGACGAGACCGGCAAATGGGTGCAGGCCGAGGCGACCTGGGACATGCTCAGCTTCGCGCTCCGCCTCGGCGAGCGGCCGCGCGCCATGGTGACGACGACGCCGCGGGCGACGCCGCTCATGCGCCGCCTGCTCGCCGATGCGGACACGGTGGTGACGCGCTCGGCCACCGCGGCGAACGCCGCCAATCTCGCGCCGGGCATCGTCAAGGCGCTGATGGCGCGCTACGCCGGCACCCGGCTCGGCCGGCAGGAACTCGACGGCGAACTGATCGACGACCGCGAGGGGGCGCTGTTCTCCCGCGAGGCCATCGAGGCCCAAAGGGTGGGTGCGGCGCCGACGCTGAAGCGGATCGCCGTGGCGGTCGATCCTCCCGCCTCCCACCGCAAGGGGGCGGATGCCTGCGGCATCGTCGCCTGCGGCATCGACGCGGAGGGCACCGTCTACGTGCTGGCGGATGTGAGTGCCGAGGGGCTCAAACCGCACGAATGGGCGGGGAGGGCGGCGACGCTCTACCGCAGGCTCGACGCCGACGCGCTCGTCGTCGAGGTCAACCAGGGCGGCGACATGGTGGCCGCGGTGATCGGCGAGGTGGCGCCCGACGTGCCGGTGACGCCGGTCAGGGCGGCGCGCTCCAAGCACCTGCGCGCCGAGCCGGTCGCCGCCCTCTATGCGCAGGGTCGCGTCCGCCACGCCGGGCGGTTCCCGGCGCTGGAGGACGAGCTCGCCGATTTCGGCCCCGACGGCTTGTCGAACGGCCGCAGCCCCGACCGGCTCGACGCGCTGGTCTGGGCGGTGACGCATCTGGCGCTCAGGCCTCGGGCGGAAGCGCGGGTGAGGGGGCTTTAGGGGCTTGTCCCCATCGCTCCGAGATGTCGGGAATGCCCCACCCCGACCCTCCCCTCTGGCGAGGGGGGATCGGCATCGCCGTCCTGCGATAGACTCGCTGACGCAGTACGCGCGCTGACGAACCCGATGGCGATCGCGGGTCGGGCCTGGCCCGACGGCGCCAAACCTACGCGACGCCATAGTCTCCCTCCCCTCGGCAGAGGGGAGGGTGCGGGTGAGGCTTCAAGCGCGCCTCGCCAATCGCCTGCTGACACGTGCCGCGCCGACCGCTGCCCTCCGGCGCCCTTCTGCCCCCCTGCATCGGCCCGCTTCGGAGGCCTCATGACACCGCAGCCTTCTGGGCGTGCCGGGGGGGGGGACCCCCGCAGCGCGATTGCCCCTGTGCGCCTGTGGCGCGCTATCGCGGATCTTCGTTGGGACATCCTCGTCCTCAAGACGGCGCTGCGCTTGCACCGTCGCTACGACCCCGACCAGCCGCGCGTCCCGGCCGGGAGCCCGGACGGCGGCCAGTGGACCAACGGCGGCGGCTCATCGCCGCGCGAGATGACGATGCGCCGCGGCACGCCGTTGTCTCAGGCCACGCCGGCGCAACTCGCAGTAATCGCGGTTCTGCAGGCAAGAGCAGATGCTATCGTAGCAAGAGTCAGGCTGCGCGACCCCACTTGGCCAGGTCCGAAGAGCCTCACGGCTACCGTTGAGGGGCAGATCGAGCATTGGAGGGACGTCGCGGCGAGAGCTGAAGCCTGAGAAGCTGAGTTGATCCGATACGGCGTTAACGGCCCAGGGCGCTTTGCAGTGGAATCGTTTCCCGCACCCGTTGATCGGGCGCTAAACCGCCCCGAACGTGAACGGTTGCAGTTTTTCGGCGATCGTGACGGGTGTCACACTTGCGGAGTTAGGCATCCTGGGGGACTTTTTGAGCGCTGGATCGCCGATCATCAACGGAATACAGCCCTCAACCCACCAGGCCAGCCGCAGGAAATTTTCCCACAATGTGCGGCGTGTAGTGCGGCTCAAGGTGGCTATGTCCGAGGAATTCAGCGTCGCGGAGGCTTCTGATGCAGACCGCAAGAGTATGCCCGCCCAATCCCGTCCTGTTCCTCGAAGATGCTGCCGGCGGCGAGCCGCCGATCTTCCAGCCTGACGACTTCGCCCGCCAGGCCTGCGCCACGGCCACCACCATCAGTTTCCTGCTCAGTGGAGACCCGGAATTTGAGACGGAAGTCGTCATCGGCTCCCGCGCCGAGGTCGATCCCGGTCGTGAGCCGAAATTCGTCAAGGAGATCCCCACCCCGTCACGCCTCATCCGAGTCGTTGAAGTCGACGACACCGAGGTCTTCGCCGTTGCTGTCCCGGACGCGACGACGCGGGTCAGCCTCTGGTTCAGCCGGCCTGTTTGGTCGGACAAGGTGATCATCGGCCTCGGCTGAATTCGCCACCCGCGGTTCGATATGGACTGGAGGCCGAGAAGCACACGACAGAGGACCCCCGGAATGAAGCGAAGCGTCTCGACGTCCCCGATCAACTCGATCCTCTTCATTGAGGATCGCCCCGCCTCGAACATTCCGGTTGTCGACCCGCCGACCGCGCCCGCCTGGGCCACGCCCGACTGCATCATCGTCAAGGCCTATCCCGAACAGGATGGCCCGACCGACGTGCTCCTCGGTGACCACACCGATGTTGATCCGGGCCGTCCGCCGGACTTCACCTCGATGCTCAGGACCCCCGGTGGTCGCGTTCTGGTCAGGGACGTCCTGGATGAGGTGGTTGTCACCATGCCGTCGGCCAGAGACCTGACCCGCATCTCGATCTGGCTGAGCCATCCCGAATGGCCCGACAAGGTCATCATCGGCCTCGACTGACTCCTTCACCCCGCCCCCACGCGGAGCCCCCCATGTCCTTCCTCTCCCGTCTCCTCGGCGCTCCCGAGGCGAAGCGGTCGCGCACGGCCGCCCTCGTCGCGCTGTCGCCGCTCGGCCGGCCCGCCTGGTCCTCGCCCGAGCCGAAGCGCTTCCATGGCGAGGCGCTGGCGAAGAACCCGGTCGCCGCCCGCGCCGTCGCCCGCGTCGCCCGCGCCGCAGCCGAGATCCCCTTCCAGTTCACGGAGGGAGGGTCGGATGCCTCTGCCCATCCGGCGGCGCTGCTGATCGAGCGCCCCAACGAGGGCCAGGACCGCGTGGCGCTTGCCGAGATGCTGGCGACGCACCTGCTCCTCACCGGCAATGCCTATGTCGAGGCGGTGAGCGTCGAGGGCCGGGTGCGCGAGCTGCACGTTCTGCGCCCTGACCGCATGCGCCTCGTGCCCGGCGGCGACGGCCGGCCCGCGGCCTACGATTATGAGGTGGACGGCCGGTCGCTGCGCTTCGGGCAGGAGGGCGCGGTGCCGCCGGTCCTCCACCTCACCCTGCCGCATCCCTTCGACGACCATTTCGGCCTGGCGCCGCTGGCCGCGGCCGCGGCCGCCATCGACATCCACAACGCCGCCACCGCCTGGACCAAGGCGCTGCTCGACAATGCCGCGCGGCCGTCGGGGGCCCTCGTCTATTCCGGCGGCGACGGCACCCTGTCCGAGGACCAGTACGAGCGGCTGAAGGCCGAACTCGCCGACAGCTTCTCGGGAAGCCGCAATGCCGGCCGCCCCCTGCTGCTGGAGGGCGGGCTCGACTGGAAGCAATTGTGATCCAAAGACTCCGAGGGTATTGATGCCCCGACGAGGATCACATGCACCAGACCACGCCCCGACCCAAGGCCTACAGCTATCTGCGCTTCTCGACGGTGGAGCAGGGCAAAGGCGACAGCTATCGTCGCCAGACGGCCCTTGCCGAAGACTTTTGCCGGGTACGCGGACTCGACCTTGACCGCACCACCACCTTCGAGGACCTGGGAGTTTCGGCCTACTCCGGCAAGAACCGTCGCAAGGGAGCCCTGAGAGCCTTTCTTGATGCGGTCGAGGAGGAGATCATCCCGGAGGGAAGTTACCTGCTGGTCGAGAGCCTAGACCGGGTGTCCCGCGAGGCAATCCTCGATGCTCAGGCGACATTCCTGCAAATCGTCAACGCCGGGATCACTCTTGTGACCTTGAAGGGCACTCCTCGCGAGTACTCCCGGGCCACTGTGAACGCGAACCCTACCGACCTATTGATCAGCCTGCTGGAGATGATCCGGGCGAACGAGGAAAGCGAGACGAAGTCCCAACGGATCAAGGCGGACTGGAACAGGAAGCGCCAAAGGGCCCTTGATGGCGAGGCGATCACCTCTCTAGTCCCCGCTTGGCTGGAGCGGTCGGGTAAGGATTTCAAGGTGATTGAGGAGCGCGCCGCCATTGTTCGGCGCATCTTCTCACTTACCCTTGAAGGAAAGGGGCAGCATGCGATCACCTCGCTGTTCAACAAGGAAGGGATCAAGCCGTTCGGAAGCGCAAAGTGGTGGCACCGGAGCTACGTCCGTCTGGTGCTGCGAAGCCCTGCGGTCATCGGCACGTTCGTTCCCCATCGAATGGTCGAGGGCAAACGCATCCCGTTGGAGCCCATCCGGAACTATTTCCCGGCAGTCATCGACGTAGAGACCTACGAAGCCGTCCGGGCGCTTGATCAGCCGAGGGCATCACCACCCCGCACCATCGCCTCGATGTTTTCCGGCTTGGTTCGCTGCGAGGAATGCGGAGGCCCGATGGTCCGAGCGCGGAAGGGTCAGCCCCCGAAACCGTTCTACTACGTGTTCGTCTGCCACAACGCGAAGCTCGGCCAGTCCTGTGAATGCAGGACCGTCCGTCAGTCCGTACTTGAGGACGCCCTGAGAGCCGACTTTGTGAGGTTCATTGAGGAAGCCCCGACCCATGATGATGACCTCACAGCGCAGTTGGAGGCGGTCGAGGATGCCTTGAGTGAAATGCAGGGACGGGCCGCGAGGTTGGTCGAGGCAATCTCTCAACGCCCGCTAGCGCAACTGGTTGATCGGCTTGCAGAGGTGAACGAAGGCGTAGCCGAATTGAAGGAGAAGCAGGCAGAGCTGACCGCTGCGTTCCGAGACACCGCTCGACCAGTGATGCTCAAGCGGCTCGCTGACCTATCAGACCTACTGGAAAGCCAAGACAGCGAGGTCACCCCCCGAATCCAAGTGCAGTTGCGCCAGGTTCTGGACCACATCGTTGTCCACTTCGACCGTGAGGCGTCCCGACGTAAGCCCCGAGGCTACATAGAGTTCGTGTGGAAGGGGGGCGGCAGGTCATATCTTGACTGGGGGCCGGTGTTCTATGCCGCGTCGATGCGTGACAGGCGAGCAAATCGCTGACTACCCTTGTCCCGTAGTACGGCGCTAGCGTTTGGATGTCCTTTTGTGGCTAAAAACCGAATCCAACGGCGGCGGTGGCTCTGCATCAGACGCCGCTAATCGCCGAATGTCCGAAATGTACTCGGCGCTGATCCCACCGAAATCAATGTTAGCGATACTCAGGCGACTTTCCGGATGTTCGATCCCATCCAAATCACGCATAGAATCATAGTGGTATAAGGCCTGACGAAGTACGAGATTATAGTCGTAACGGGATTTCTCTCGAGCGTGAAATTTGCGTATCTCCTCTTGGTACTGAAAGAATTCTTGTGCGTGGCGATGCATTAGTAGGCGGGCAGTACGAGCGACCGGCTCTGGTGCCCGTTCACCGCCAAAGGCAACAAAAGATAGAGCCCTAGCAAACCGGAGTTTCTGTTTTTCGTCGGCCTGAACAACAGCCTGGGTCACGAACGCAGGCAAGTCTTTGATGGAGCGATACCGGAAGGGTGTTCGGGGGAAACCCCTTGACAAGTACCGGCCATAAAGCCCCCTCGGAAATAGATCAAGAAATGTATCATAATCTTTAGTAACGTCAATTATTGTGGGAGCGAGCCGCGACGACAGTCCGTTTATAAAGTACCCGAAAAATACGTCTTTTGTTTCTTCCTTATTTAAAATATCATCGTCGATTGCGGCAATAAAACTCTGGAGTCTGTCGAAAGAGACCTTAACTGCAAAACGGCGCAGCCATTCATTGGCCGTTTTGTTTAAGCTTAAGTCAATCGGGTGGGGCGGAGCGGCTACTTGCCGACTGTGCCTCACAGCAGTTCGGAAACGTGAAATCCAGTAAGGCGAACTGCTCGGCGGTGTTTCAAACAACCCCCAAAACAAGCGTTTCAGTTCGTCGGCCTGCCAGTTTCGGGACCGCTCTTCCAATGCACCGGACTCAGCTTCGCTAAGGAGTTTGGTCAAGTCTCGGAAAACCGGACTATCATGTGCGTCAGCGGGCCAAAGAAACTGAAGGTTGCGCGGAGCTAGATCTCCGCTGATGACTTGGAAGGCGTTATTGATCCAAACCGGAATAGGGCATGGATCGCCTATCCGCAATTGAATCGGTTTCATGGACACTGGAAGAGATTCGATATTGTATTCGTCAGGGTCAACCAAGTCAATAAACTGAATGACTCTAAGGCTTGTATCGCTCTCTGGCACGAAAAGCGAATTGTAGTCTGGGTGGGTCACAATAGGCACGCCGATGCCGCTGGCTGTCTTAGTGAGCTTTATATATCCATAAACTACACCGCTCTCGATACGTTTCATATTACGATGCCGTTCTTTTTGTATATCGCGGCGACGTGCTCATATATGGAATGATAGTAATTTTCAACGTTAAGTGGGTGAATAGGGTACGTTCTGATTGTTTTAGTTATCTTTCGGATGGCCTTTATTAGCTCATTGTCCCTAGCGTATTCATCAGGCATGACGACGCCGAGTATATCCTCTGAAGAAAGAGGGATATCTTGATCAATCTGAATTTCGATTGTGGCGGCGCGGTCATCGGTTTTTGCAGAGCCGTTGTCCTGCATCAATCGCGATACAGCCAAAACTTCTTGATGACGCGGACCAAGTGAATGCGTGGTGCTGATATCATCTAAGCTGTTCGGTTTACGTTGAAAATAGCGTTTCGGTTCACCAAAATAAAAAGAAATAAGCCTTCCAACCTGAGCCGGATCAATGCCGCAGTCGAACCGTTCTAGATCGAAAACCGTGACGTAGGCAGGCAGGCGACCTGACGCGAATGCGCCCGAGTCAAACGGGAAAATGCGCTTTATTGGCGGTAATTCGCTGAACCGAATGACAAATACAAGAGGTAACTGCCAGAACGAGGCCTCTCCGTCGAAGCGAACCTTGTAGGCTGGCCTACCCACGAAAAGGTAGCAGAGTTTTTCCCCATGGAAAACATTGCAAGGGGTAGCCAAAATTTTCCCTCCCCCGACGATGTCAAAGATGTTCTTCGATAGCGTCGAGTGGGTCCAAGGTAGGTTGGTGGCAGTCCCGAAGTTTCCTGAGGCGAGCAAATCGCCCAGCCTGACCGCTTTCATATAAAACCTCCGATTGAGCCAAAATGATCCATGTCGCCGCGGATGTGGTCAAGGGTCAAACATTTCCCCTGCTTCCCTTGAGGACCCTCGGTGACGGCGTGTGATTGGGGTTGCGTATTCGTCAGAAAAGAACATAACAGGAACATTAGCTCGGAGAAAGCAATGACCCAGCCACGCCACAGGGACCGCGAAATCGTGTCCGAAGCGATCACCGAAGCCGACATCGATGAGGTGCTTCAGGAGTTCGGTGGCGACACCCGGCAGGCAGTTCGGGCGCTGCTGGAGGACATAGCCGTCCTTGCCCTCGATCGGGCCAGGGCAATCTCCACCGGCTTCGTTCGTGGCCAGCGTTTCCATGGTGCCATCGACACCCTCAAGCTGCCCTGATGCCCCGCAATGTCACTGTGGCGGGAGCCAAGGCGGAGGGCGTGAGGGGCGCGTGGGTCCGTTGCCGGGCTGATGGCTGCCGGAACTTCGCCTACCTGACTTGGGAAGCGATGAGGCTGACACCCGCTGACATGATCGATGACGTACAGTGGCGACTCCGCATCCGTTGCTCGGTCTGCGGCAGCAGGGAGGTATCCATCCGCCCTTACTGGGTCGAGCCTTCCTCCTAGGTTGCTCTGAAGACCTCCCTGCGATGGAACTCTAGAGCAGCTGGAGAGGGCCAGACGGATGATCTTGAAGGAGTCCTTAGGCGCCTGTCGGCGAGCGATGCATAAGGTGATTTGGCCAATCGAGGGCTTACCTCCACCTTCAGTTCAGGGGAGACGGAGATAAGTCCGTCGTCGAAGAGGCGATGAAGATCCACTCTCAGACAAAGGCCATTCTGTGGGTGGTCGCTCAATGGGCTTACATACGGCTGGATATGCGCGGCTTCCAGAAGTTGAGGGAGGCCAGTGCCGCTGACCGCACACTTGCCACCGTAGTTCTCGATTACAGCCTGCCGAAACGCAGCCTGGCCGGGGCGGTCTTTGCGGCTTGCGAGAATGCGGTTCGCTTGGCCATCCACCAGTGTGAAAGGGCGGCTGGGCCTCAAGAACCCTTCCATGATAGGCGATAGCGGGTCCGGTCCGTCGAAGGTTTTGTACTTCACCACCTCGTTCGGAAACGTGACGCCGTAATCCTCAGCCCTAACGTAGCTGTCTTCGTCGAGGGTCACCAACCCACTAAGTTCGATACAGCCGATCACCGGGTCTTCGATGGGCCGATATGTGACCGACCGCTTCGTGGCAAACCCCGCAATCTTCTCGACCAGTTCCGACGCGCTGCTGACACCATTGCCCAACCCGTATGCCGCCCAAGCGTCCGCGGCCCTGCGGTCTCGGTAGCCCTCGAAGTTTCCAAAGCCGCCAATCCTTCTGACCGGGGCCTTCAGCATGAAGTACAGCCGGTCACCGCGTTTGAGGGACCGGACTCCCCATGGCGTTGGAGTCCAGAAATTCACGAGAGGGCCGAATCTCCCCTCGTGCATCTGGCGGAACCAACCTAGGTCTGTGGGAGCAATTGCGAACATGACTGGCAGTCATCCGAGATGGTGTACAAGGCCAAAATCTATCGCCCGGCGTCCTTGCCTATGTCGAGGCGATAGCTGATCAGCACAAGCCTGAGGTCCCCATGTGGAACATCTACAGCCTAACGAAGGGCCAGCAGGCGATCATCGAGCTGTCCCGGGCGCTTATCGACCGCACGGGCAATCTTCCCCCCATGCCAGGCATCTTCCCGGACTACCCGGCTCCTATCGTGAGGAACTGTGTGGACGGTCGGGAGCTAGCCTTAATCCGCTGGGGTATGCCTTCGCCGCAGTTTGCCTTGAAGGGGAGTACTGCGGACCCGGGCGTCACGAACGTCAGGAACGTGGCATCCCCGCATTGGCGTCGGTGGCTCGGCCTGGAGCATCGCTGTCTCGTCCCATGGACGAGCTTCTCGGAGTACGGGACGACGCCCGAGGGTAAAAAGGCCCCGGTGTGGTTCGCGCTCTCTGAGGACCGCCCTCTGGCGTTCTTTGCGGGCATCTGGACGACATGGACCAGCACAAGGAAGACTAAGGAGGGCGAGGTGACCGCAGAACTCTTCGGCTTCCTGACGTGCGAGCCGAATGCCGAGGTTGGAGCCGTTCACCCGAAGGCCATGCCGGTCATCTTGAGGGAGCCTGAGGAGCTTAAGGTCTGAATGTGTGCGCCGTGGGAACAGGCGAGGGGGCTCCAGAGGCCGCTGCTGGACGGGGCGCTGCAAGTCATTGGCAGTGGCGCAAACGCCAGCGAGCGCTGAGAACTCTAGTGCAAGGCGCTGAAATTTTTCTAATTCACAAGGGATCACGGCTTCTTATGCTCAGCTTCGTTTAAAAAGCTCAAACCAGCCAGCGTTTCAGACAAAGTGACCATAGGTCCAGGCTGTCGTGTAGTGGGACAGCCTCCAGACCGTTTCCATCCTAAAGGCCGGCTGCCGCACGGCAACTAGCGTGAAATCGGGAGAGGCTCGGCGAGTGAGTCATAGCTGTCTGCAAAACTTGGGGTCGAGCAAGCTCTCTCGAAATATTGCTGTAAGCGCGGTGCTCTTTTTGCATTCTAATTCGCTTATGAGAAAGAATACGTCGAAGCCGATTTTCACAGTTTAAAGTCGCTTTGCGATCAACATCTCTTTCGGCGTAAATAGGTAATATCCAGCATTCAATTGTGTGAACAGAAATTGCAAAAATTACAGGTTTATTTAGTGCTTCTAATCTATTGGCTCCTATTTTCTCGATGCATGTATCGATAAGTTCTTTGGAGAATTGTGCGCAGTCTCGTTGTCCGCCGTCCTCATCAACTCGAATGTTTATGTTGGTATGTGAGCAGCAGTCGCTATCAAGGTGAATTACGATAAAATCGTTGGCTTCTGCAGCTGTCTCCAAAAGCTCGGAGCAGCATTTCTCAAGGACGAGTTCCCAGCCCGCGTGCGGAGCCTGCCATCTTTGATGCGTTGCATCGCGCATTGGTTGAACGGGGTTGACCTGAATCTGCCATTCTTGATCGCCGAAGACCCCATGCAGCACATTTGTCAGGACGGACTGATCGGTGACGCCCTCGGTAAAAAGCGCAAACGTCTTAATCATATCGGTGCCAGCCCACCCAGTAGGCCGTCCAGGTAGTAGCTGGAGAGCTTGCGTGGCCTACCACTATCGGTCAACGCGGGGGCGCTCACCTGGTTGATCCGGGTCTCCCCGAACGGACCTCTGGAGACGACGAAGAGCCGGTTCGCTGTGTCTGAGATATCAAGTCCATCAAGCACGGCCGGGCTATGCGTCGTGATAAATAACTGCTTTCGCCGTCGCTTTGCGGCTTTCGACATCGCGGTCATGAGCGCCTGGCAGAGGCGCGGATTTAATGACGTCTCGACATTGTCAATTGCGAAGATGCTTGGGGTCAGTCGAGAATAGACCAAGGAAAAATAAAACAATAGATAAAGAAATCCTTCATTGGCGCTACTTAACTCAAGATATTTGGTGTTTATTGAAAAAAATGTGTCCTTTAGTGCAATCGTTGTTGACGAATTTGATTGTATCAGATCGAAGTCGTCAAACCACTCAAGCATTCTCATGTCATTTTTGATTTCTGTGATGTCGTCTGCGAAGTCGCGCTGCATTACTTCGAGTAGCTTAAGAAGGCCTTCGCCATGCCGACCGAGCGGCTCGATTTGCCCTTCGGATTGGTAGAGTTGTAAGGATGAGTTCTCAGGTGAATACACAACAAAATTTGCCAAGGCCTCATGGCTCGGGAGCAATCGCAGCCACGAGCGGAGAAGGCTTTGGATTAAAGGATTTTCTTTATCGGCTTCCACCGAGATTTTAACTCGAAATCCACCATCTATCTTCTCGAAAGGCGCATCTTTCATCTTCTTGAATATAGAAAGAAGAAGCTCCTCGCTATTTTTTTTCTTCAATGTCGCGCTAGCTTGAATTTTTGAATAGTTCTGCAGCAGCTCTGTGAAGCTTATTTCTTTGGGGGCGCGACCATGATAATAGCACTCCCAGCGTCCATATGGCTCATTGTTATGATTAAACTCACAGGTGACTGTCCCTTCGTTCTGGTATTTGGCAGAAATCAGTATCGGTTTATTCTGCCCCTCGTCATTAAAGGCTGAGCGCATGTGTTCGGGGCGGGATACGCGCAGTCCGCGAGAAGATAGAAATTCATTATCCAGTCTATCTGCGCGAGCGGCACCAACGAGAGAGATAGCCTCGAGGACGTTGCTTTTTCCGGCGCCATTTGCGCCTATAAAGACATTAACTCGGCCTAGCGATATCGCCGAGTCGACTATTGATTTGTAGTTTCTGATGCGAAGGGTTTTCAGCACGTTCTGGCAATCTTTGACTGCGGCGGGGTGCTCAGTGATAACACAACGGTTGGGAGCGAGTCAGATTCTAACTTCGCTGGCATAGATCACACCTGCTTGGCCTTGAGACGTCTCTCCAGCGGCGGTCGTGCCAAGCTTGAAAGTGGGCCTCCTGAGCATGCCTGCATCCCGGATGTTTAGAGCAACTATGCGAGCCGGCGTCGATCTAGCCGCACGACCGATATTCCCCCCTCCCGGGGTGCCTCATGTCAGGTGCTCGGCTGTGTCTGGATGATGTGCGTTTCAGTTGGCACGCTGGATTTAGGTTCCTGTGCGTCCTCTTTAGGCTCTCACCCTACCGCAGTGACGCTCCTTTCCTTCGCCGGGCTGATGATGCGGTAAACCGAGGCCCTGCCGATGTTGAGCCGGCGGGCAATCTCGGTTGCTCCAAGGCCAGCCGCCTGCATCTCTTTGACTGCTGCCATATCGATGCTGGCAGGGCGCCCCTTGTAGACACCGGCCGCCTTGGCCTTCGCGATGCCTTCCATCTGACGTTCCCGCCGTAGGTTGGTCTCGAACTCAGCGAACACCCCCAACATGTCGAGAAACGCCTTGCCAGCGGCCGTTGAGGTGTCGATCGGCTGATCCGTGGCTCGTAGGCTGCCACCCTTAGCCCTGACCTGCCGCACGATGTCCTGGAGGTCCGCGATGGAACGGGCGAGGCGGTCAACGCGGGTGACCATGAGCACGTCCCCATGGCGCATGAAGTCGAGGATGGTTTGTAGCTCGGTCCTTCCATCCACGGTGCTCCCCGACTTCTTCTCCTGACGGATGATGTCGCAGCCGGCCTTGTTGAGGGCTTCGATCTGGATGGTCAGGTCTTGGTCAGTCGTGCTGACGCGGGCGTACCCGTAGATGGCCATGCGTATGCTCCGGTGTCTCGTTTGAATCTAGACTCGGTAGCTATGGCGTCTTGGAAATCAGACGTCAACCCAAATGGGACGCCCATGGCGTCTCGGGGTTGTGCCTCGCATGGGTATACCCCGGAGAGACAATCCCACGCTTTCTGGCACGCATGCGGATAGCGGTGTCCCCACCCGCCCAGATATCCCCCACTCAAGATAGAGCGAACGCCGAGGTTGGCCTCGCCTGTCCGTTTTGGGACCGCCTAGATCCACTAGCCAAGAGACCTACTGGCTCGCGGCTCCGCGCTCCCACTGCGTCGAAGTTTGATACCCCCCACTCAAGCTAACGGTCGTCATGCCGTGGCGGCCTTCCATCCAGTTGCTGGCCTGTCTCAACCGCCTTGGTGTCTTTCCCGAGGCTCAATAGCTGCGTCCATGTAGGCGCTAAAGGAATCCCATGTCTTCCGCCCTCAACTCCGTCATCTGCCCGAACTCCGCTCGTTCGGCCGCCGCTGTCGACATCAGCTTCTGCGATGAGTTCAGCGCCCAGAACTTCCGTAGCATGCCGGTCGGAGCGTGGGCCTTCGCCAGTCAGAAACGCGGCGCGCCCTTTGCAGTTCTTCGTCATCCTGAGGATGGATGGGTGGCGTTCGGTCTCCGCGGGACCAAGGGTCCGAGAAGCTTTAAGGAAGCTCCGCGCACGTGGTCGTTCCTGCGCTCCGCAGTTGCCGGAGAAAAGATCACCGTCGCAATGAGTCACGCCGACTGATTGCAGGCACTGCCTATCGACTTCTCCATTGAACCGCGCCTGTCCCTTAGGGGGCGGGCGCAACTCTCTGCCGTCTGACAAATCTCAGAAAGTTCACGACTATTTGCCGTGCACTCGGATGCGGTGCCCGAACGACCCGCTATGGGCGCTACTGCAACACCCACAAGTCCCGCCTTCGACGCCATGGAGACGTTGAACAAGAAGCCATCACCAAGACCGACCTCAAGCCATATCTCGACCTCATCGAACGAAGGAGACTGACCAATCCCGCCAACCCCTTCTGGACCGCCCTCCAAGAGCGCTGGAGTAGTGTCTGCAAAGACGCGGAAGCCACCATCGCCTTCCTGTCGACCAGGGCTGGCCTCAGGTCCGACCTCCAATCCGCCAAAGAGGTCCTGAGGCTGCAATCATCCTGCGACCCTCGGGCCGTCATCGACACCACCATGGCCATGTTCATGATGCTGGAGATGGAGCCTCGCCGGTTCAGGACTGATGAAGCCTTCAGTCACCAACTCGTAAGGCGGGTGAGGGGGCTGACCGAGACCAATGCAGGACGCTGGTTCGACCACCGTTCCGGCAAGGTGAAGAGAGCCTATCGCGACCTCCCACCCCGTACAGCCAGAATCATGGCCAGCATTCTCGCCAAGGCTCTCGGTGGAGGTGGTCTCACCCTCGCCAAGCTCGAAAAGCGGGACCAGGAGGACCGTCATCGGTCTCGCCATGCTCTCGCAGACGGAGCCGCGACGCTGACCTGAGCCTGACCAAAAAGCCCCCGTGATGCATCAATCTTCTGCATTGCGGGGGCGTTTCTTCCGTCCGGTCTGACCACCGGGCTGGAGCCCCTGACCATCCCCAATCCCAATCGCCCCCGTGATGCCAAAGAGAACGGCATTGCGGGGGCTTTTTCATTTCTGGACCCCTCGAATGACCATCAACTCCAACATCACCATCGACGCCCTTGAAGCCGCATTCTGGGCAGCCCTAGACCTCCAGTCTGCTGACCGTGGCCGGTCCATCACCGCCTTCGACCGTTCTGTAGCAGCCACCATTCTGGATGCTGGCAGGCAGGCCATGCAGGACCGTGCTTCCGACCACGCAATGTACCGGGTGGTCTCGGCCCCGACAGGCTCGGGAAAGTCCTCCTTCGCCTTCGGTCTCATCGCAGCGCTGGTGGAAACCCAGACGGATGCCTCGGCCGTCTTCCTCTGCCAGACCATCGACCAGAGCGAGGAGACCTACCGTGAACTCGTCAAGCTGATCGGGGCTGAAAGGCTCGCCATCTGGACGGGAGCCCATGATCGTTCTCGGACAGATGAGTGGAGCATGGCCAACTATGGGTTCGTGCCGCTGGCTCGGTTCAGCAAGGACGACCTCGACGCCTATCCCGTGATCATCGCGACCCATGCCCTCTACAAGGGTGTCGATGGCGCGAAGGCCCAGACCTTCCGCGGTGTGCCCCGGACCCTGACCATCATCGATGAGCGGCCGGATGAGGTTGCACTGTTCGACATCGATCAGGGGGATGTCCGCAAGGTCCGTGACTGGATCATGCGGGAGTTCGGTGAGGAGAGCGCAGCCTTCATCGCCGTCACCGACCTCGACAGATACCTTGAGGCGGTCTGGAACGCTCCTCGCACTGGCATGGGAAGCTACAAGGCGCTCAAGCTCTCCAGCCAGTCGTGGTTCAACTCCGTCGAGGCTGACTTCCTCGGTCGGAATGATGAGGTGGAGGAGGTGGTCCGCAATGTCATCGGGTTCGCCCGGGCGCTTGCCACCGGCTACGCCTTCATGTCCCGCTTCGACAGTCCGAAGGGCGGCTGCTTCGTGGGTTACCGGCTTGCCATGCCGGTGGTTCCGGGGACAGTGCTGCTGGATGCCACAAGCGACATCGACGGGGTCACCCCGCTGGTGTCGTGGCGGAGCCAGGTGCCTTCGCCGAAGGTGTCCTTCGACAACCTCACGGTGACCCTCCTAGCTCCTCCAAGGCTCGGCAAAGGGCGCGGGAGGAACATCAAGGACATCACTCGGAGCGCGAAGACGGCCGAGCCCTATGCCGCGTGGATCAAGGAGACTGTCATCGCGAGGACTGAGCCAGGAGAAAGCGTTCTGGTCATCGCCCATAAGGCGCTCTTCGACCATCGCTACCTGCCCGGAAATGACAGCTTCGGTGATGATGCTGTTGTCTGGCAGGGCCGGAAGGTCGCCTTCAGCCACTGGGGGACTGGCATTGGATCAAACCGCTGGAAGCACGCCACCAGCGTCTTCCTGTTCGGTGAGTTCTATGCACCCCGCCGGGTGTTCGTCGGCCAGTACCACGGGCTCGTGGACCAGCCCGCCAGCACATCGGCCTTGGCCTCCATCAGGGGACCTCGGACGAACCATAAGCACTTCAAGGCGCTGGAGGAAGGCCACCTCCTGCGCTGGATGAAGCAACTCGCCATGCGCGGCAACGCCCGCAACATCTCCGAAGAAGGGGTGTGCGGTCGGCAGAGGCTGTTCATCACGACGGACTTCGACCGCTTTTTGCGCCATCGGGCCAACCTGTTTCCGGGGGCGGAGCTTGTGATCGACCCGTCGGTGATGGGTGGCGAGACCAAGGCCCGGGGCGCTGAGGCTATCGCTGCTCTCCTGCTGTCCACTGATGACGACCTGCTCACGTCAGTCCAGGTGATGGAGCGTACAGGCGTCGACCTTGGCAAGCATGGGGCCCGTCTCATGGCGAGCCCCGCTCTGCAGGTGGCTATGCGGGACGCCGGTTGGTCGTTCAACCCCGGTCGGGGCAGGGGCAACACAAGCAACTTCGCTCGCCTCGGCTGACGGCCGCGCCCGCATCTCCCTTTCACAACAACAACGGCCGCGCTGGCAGACCCGCCAGCGTGGTCCTCATCATTTCAAAGGAACCATCATGACCATTCACATCATCGCTCCGCCGCTGCCGCAGACGCCTCATATCGTTGTCGCGACCGACGGCGCATGTCTTGGCAACCCCGGACCCGGAGGCTGGGCTTTCGTCTATGCCGGCGGAGGGCAGCAGGCCCAAAGGTCCGGCCACGAGGCCGACACCACCAACAATCGTATGGAAGCCCGCGCAATCATCGAGGCGCTGATGCACCTTCCGCCTGGCGAGCGTGCCTGCATCCTGTCCGACAGCGAGCTGACCGTGAAGGGGCTCAACGAATGGCGGCAGGGGTGGAAGGCTCGTTGCTGGAGGAAGTCGAACGGAAAGCCGGTAGCCAACCGCGACCTCTGGCTCCGGCTAGATGAACTCGCGTCGGTCATGGGTGACGCTGTGAGCTTCCATTGGGTGCGGGGACATGCAGGCCATCCGCTTAACGAGGAGGCTGACGGGCTGGCCAACGCTGCAGCCGCAGAGGCGGCGGTGTTGGCGCTCTAGAGTAACTCAGAGGCAAAGGCGCCCGTCTTTCATCAGAGGGTGGGCACTTTTGTCGCTCATTTTTGTGCTGGAGGAGAGGGCGTTAGCGGACGCTGGTGGGACATATCCATCGTGCCATGCCAAAACGTTTTGGCAATTGGGTGTGTCCTGTTAATAGTTGGAAGGCGCTGTCGCTGTCGCCGAAGGACATGGACTTCATGGAGGCCAAGCACGGCGCCGCCCGCGAGATCGCACTCGCCTTCGGCGTGCCGCCGCTGGTCCTCGGCATTCCGGGCGACGCCACCTACGCCAATTACCAGGAGGCCAACCGCGCCTTCCACCGCGACACGGCTCTGCCGCTCGCCAGGCGGATCATCGGCGCGCTGACCGGCTGGCTGGTACCGGAGGGAACGCTCCACGCGACCCCCGACGAGGACGCCATCGGCGCCCTCCACGCCGAACGCGAGAGCCTGTGGCGGCGCATCGGCGCGGCGGGGTTCCTGTCGGACGGCGAGAAGCGCGAGGCGCTGGGTTATCCGCGGGAGCGGCCGGCGGTGTGAGTGGGACGGAAGTGGGCGGTACGCATGCCCCTCACCCTTCCCTCTCCCCGCCCGCGGGGAGAGGGGGCAACAGCGTCGCGGCTCGTCGGCAACGTCGGTGCTTGGCATCCTCGTCTTCAAAGAGGCCCGTCGTCGAAGTCCCCCTCTCCCCGCCTGCGGGGAGAGGGAAGGGTGAGGGGCAAGGGACTGCTTCATCCACCCCCCGAAAGGACCGCCATGCTGCCCCAGGGTGCCGAACCGGTCGTGCGCGCCTTCGTCGAGCGCGCCGACATCGCGGCGCTCTCACTGTTCATGTGGGCCGCCGTCACGACGGGGCTCCTCGTCTGGACGCTCAAGGAACTCGCAGCCGCCAACCGCCGCTTCGACGCCTTCGTGCGCGAGCTCGCCCGCTTCAACGAGCGGGCCGGCCGCCGCCGGTCGCATGACGGGGAGGAGGCATGATCCCTCTCGTCTCGGATGCCGTTGACCGCCCGTTGACCCTGTCGCCAAGGCCGCGGCCGGCCTTAACGCCCCGCCAAGGACGGCACGGCCAGCATGGGCCGCGCGCAGGGAGCCCGCCGTCATGCTGCCGAGAGCCTTCCTCCTCTTCATGGTGCCGATCGCCGGCCTCGCCGTGCTGCGGCCCGACGCTTTCGAGACGCTGCTCGGCTTCGCCGTCCATCGCGCCCCGCCGGCCGCCACCGCCACCCCCGCCGCCGTCCCGGCCGGCGGCAACGGCGGCTATCCGGCCAAGCGCCTCTATGCCGGCCGCGACGGCCATGTCCGCGCCCGCGCCCGGGCCGACGGCCGCGCCTTCGACGTGCTGGTCGACACCGGCGCCACCATCGTCGCCTTGACCTGGGCGACCGGCCTCGATCTCGGCCTCGTCCGGCCGGGCATGGCCATGGACGCGCCCATGCAGACGGCCAACGGCCGCGTCATGGGCAAGCGCGTCACCATTCCGCGCCTCGAGGTGGAGGGGCTCGCCGTCGCCGCCGTCGACGCCGTGGTGCTGCCGCAGGGCGCGCTGGCGGTGAACCTCCTCGGCATGAGCTACCTGTCGAAGCTGCGCCGTTTCGAATTCGCCCAGAACACCCTGCTTCTGGAGCAATAGCCGCCCTCCCGCGGGAGGGCATTCCGCGGGACATCGCCATGATCCAGACCCTTCTCCACCGGCTGCGGCCGGAACGGACGCCCACGCCCGCCGTCGACCCGATCCGCCGCTTCGTCGAGACGCTCGCCAGGCTCGAGGAGCGCCGCCCGCCGCCGCCGCGGGGCGGGGGCGGGCGCATCAGCGCCCTCGATCTCGTCGCCGCGCCCTTTGCCCGTTCGCCGCGGAGCCCGTCATGAGCCCCGCCACGGCCTATCCCCCGGCGCGGCTCGACCCCGTGACCGGCATCTTCACCGGCTACGCCTCACTCTTCGGCATTCCCGACGCGCAGAACGACGTGGTCGAGCGCGGCGCCTTCTCGGCCTCGCTGCTGCGCCGCGGCACTGCCGGCATCCGCATGCTGTGGCAGCACGACCCGGCCGAGCCCATCGGCACCTGGCTGTCTCTCGCGGAGGACCCGGTCGGCCTGCGCGTCACCGGTCGGCTGGTGACCCTCACCGCGCGGGGCCGCGAGGCACGCGACCTGCTCGCGGCCGGCGCCGTCGACGGCCTCTCCATCGGCTTCAAGGCGGTGCGCGCCGAGCGCCGCCGCCGCGACGGACCGCGACGGCTCATCGAGGTCGATCTCTGGGAGGTCTCGGTCGTCACCTTCCCGGCGCTCGCCGGGGCGCGGGTGACGCGGGTCGCGGCCTGACCCGAACCATCTGCCACTGGTCACCTCCCTGAGCCCCGCCTTCGCGCGGGGTTTTTTGCGTTTCTCCACCCCCAAGACCCCGAGGACCCCATGCCCGAGATCCACTGCGACGCCTCCCCCGAGATCAAGACCATCCTGCCGCACGAGGCGCAGGTGACCCATCATGAGGTCATGCGCCTGTTCGAGACCTTCAAGGAGGCCAACGACACCCGCCTCGCCGAGATCGAGCGGCGCGCGAGCGACGTCCTCACCGAGGAGAAGCTTGCCCGCCTCGACAGGGCGCTCGACGAGCGGCTCGCCCGCCTCGACCGCCTGGCGCTGGAGGCGCGCCGGCCGGCCCTCGCCCCCGAGCGTCGTGACGGACGGGCCGGCGCCAGCGAGCACAAGGCCGCCTTCGAGGCCTATATCCGCTCCGGCGAGACCACCGGCCTCAGGACGCTGGAGACCCGCGCCCTGTCGGTCGGCTCGGGCCCCGACGGCGGCTATCTCGCCCCGCCGGAGATCGAGGCGACGGTGACGCAGCGCCTTTCGGCGCTCTCGCCGATCCGCGCCATCGCCGGCATCCGCCAGGTGTCGGGCGCCACCTTCAAGCGGCCCTTCGCCCGCACCGGCCCGGCCACCGGTTGGGTCGGCGAGGCGGCGGCGCGCGCGCAGACCGACAGTCCCGTGCTCGCCGAGCAGGTCTTCCCGGCCATGGAGCTCTACGCCATGCCGGCGGCGACCCAGACCCTCATCGACGACGCGGCGGTGGATATCGAGAGCTGGATCGCCGGCGAGGTCGAGACCGTCTTCGCCGAGCAGGAGGGTGCCGCCTTCGTCTCCGGCAACGGCGTCAACAAGCCGACCGGCTTCCTCACCCAGACCCTCGTCGCCAACGGCGCCTGGGAATGGGGCAAGATCGGCTTCACCGTGACCGGCGAGGCCGCCGCCTTCCCCGAGGACGACCCGGCCGACGTGCTCTTCGACCTGATCTATGCGCTGAAGGCGGGGTTCCGGCAGAACGGCCGCTTCGTCATGAACCGCAAGACCCAGGCGGTGGTGCGCAAGATGAAGGACGGCTCGGGCGCCTATGTCTGGTCGCCGCCGGCCCAGGCCGGCGGGGCGGCCGGCCTCTTCACCTTCCCCGTCACCGAGGCCGAGGACATGCCGGACATCGGCGCCGGCACCACGCCCATCGCCTTCGGCGACTTCCGCCGCGGCTATCTCGTGGTCGACCGGCTCGGCCTGCGCATCCTGCGCGACCCCTATTCGGCCAAGCCCTACGTGCTGTTCTACACGACCAAGCGCGTCGGCGGCGGGGTGGCGGACTACGACGCCATCAAGCTCCTGAAGGTGGCGGCGAGCTGATCCGGCATCGGCCGGACTGATCCGGCCCGGCAGGCCGGCTAGGCTTTAAGGCCTCGGCCTGCCGGAGGCTGCCATGCTTATCGGGACGCGGGTTCTGACGCTGACGACGGCCACCGGCGACCTGCCGGTGCCGGTGAGCATCTTCGTGCCTGCCGAGGAGGGCGGCGCTTGGCAGTGCCGCTACGAGATCGGCTGGCCGGATGCGCTCCGGGAGAGTGCTGCCTCAGGGTTCGACGCGTTGCAGGCGCTGCATCTGGCGATGCAGAAGATCGCCGTCGAACTCTACGCGAGTGTGACGCCCATCGGGAGGGTCGCCTGTCGTGGCCGGGGCAGGGCGCCGGCTACGGCTTCCCGATGCCCAAGGGCGGCCGCGACCTCCTCGTCGGATACGACAAGGAATTCGACGCCTGACAGCCTCAGTTCCCGCCGCGGTCGATCCGTGCCCAGGGCGGCAGGCCCTGCCGCTCGGGAGCGCGCGGCGGAGGAAGGGTGGCGACGCGGGGATTGGCGGGCGCGCGGCTCTCGCCGGTCGCCACCGCCCCGCGGATCCAGGACGCGATGGGCACCACCGGCATGGCCACCGTCAGCGAGCCGCAGCCCCGCGTCTCCGGCGGCCCGGAGACGAGGCTGACGACGCCGACGACGCTGCCGCCGGCGAGCGCCGGCCCGCCGGAATCGCCCTGGCAGGCCGAGGGGCCGAAGCCGCGAGCGAGCATCTGCATGTCGCCGAGGGCCGTATAGCCGGAGGGCGAGCGCTGCAGCACCGGCAGGGTCACCCGCCGGAGCTGGCCGGCGCTCCTCATGCTGTCGAGCTGCTGGCGGCCGAAGCCGGCGATGGTGACGCGGCTGCCCGGGGCGGGATCCCGCCCGCCGATCCGCGCCGGCGCGAAACCGGCCGGCGGCAGGTCGCGCATGGTCAGCACCGCGACGTCGATGGGCGCCGTCGCGCCCGTCGGGCCACGCACGCCCGGATGACCCGCGGCGGCGACCACCGGCGTCAGGGCGATGATGCGGCCCTGGCGGATGAAGGCGACGACCGCGAGCCGGGCGCCGGCGACGCAATGGGCGGCGGTCAGCACGCTGCGCCGGCCGATCAGCGTGCCGGTGCAGCCGTTGGCGTCGCCCGTGACGATCAGCACCGAGGAGCGGGCGAGGGCATCGCCCGGTCCGACGGCACTGCCGCCGATGATCGCCCCGGCCGGCGTCGCGGCGAGGCCGGCCGCCAGTGCGGCGCCGGCCAGAAGCGAACGTGCGGGAGACAGGACACGCATCAGGAACCTCCAAGGCCGCGAACGGCTTCCTCGATCCAACGCCGGTGGGGGGCGACGGGCACCGTGCCCGTCAGGGCGCCGCAGCGGGCGGCGCCGCGCCCGGTCGTCCAGCTCACGATACCCGATACGACGGGACGCCCCGCTTCGGATGCATAGACGGGCCCGCCGGAATCGCCCGTACAGGCGCCGAGCGCCGCCCCCGCCGGCCCGGTGAGCCGCACCTGGTAGGTCGAGGGGCGCCCGGTGACCGTCAGGGCGGCCGAGCGCAGGGTGCCGGCGCTGCGCGCGTCGCCCTCCGCCGAGGGGCCGAAGCCGACCAGCCGGATCGGCGCGCCGGCCGCAGGCAGGGCGCCGCCGGCGAGCGCCGCCGGCCGGCGGCCGTGGCCGATGGGCTGCGCCGTGCGGATCACCGCGAGGTCCACCGCCGTGCGCCGCGCCTGCCAGTCGGCGCGGCGGTAGGCCGGATGCACGCGACGGTCGACGATCTCGTTGATCAGCGGCTGCCGCCCGGGGCCGAAGATGAGAATGGCGATGCGGCCGGCGCCCTCGACGCAGTGGGCGGCGGTCAGCACCAGCCTGTCGCCCAGCACCGCGCCGGTGCAGAAGCCCTGGCCGCCCGTGATGATCACCGTCTGGGCGGCGACAGGGTCGCCGTCCGCGACCGGCGCACCGCCGATCACCGCCGCAGCCGGCGTCGCACCGGCGAGAGCGAGCGCCGCCAGCGCCCGGAAAGTCCAATGCACGTCGTCACCTCGGTTCGGGGTCGGGTCCGAGAAGGCCCGTGCCCGTCGCCCGTGTCAACACGAAGGCGGCGGGCGGCGACCACACGCCGTCGTGAACCGCGACGCCCGTCACCGCCACGCATCACCAGCACCCGCGAGGCCCCGATGAGCCTGATCCTCACCTCCCCCCCGGCCGCCGAGCCGCTCTCCCTCGCCGAGCTCAAGGCTTTCCTGCGGGTCGACGGCACCGAGGAGGACGGGCTGATCGGCTCGGTCGCGAGTGCCGCCCGAGCCCATCTCGAGGCGATGACGGGGCGCGCCTTCGTCACCCAGGGCTGGCGCATCCTGCGCGACGCCTGGCCGCCGACGGGGCTCCTCGCCCTGCCGCTCGGGCCGGTGCAGAGCCTCGACGCCGTCACCGTCACCACGGCGGAGGGTGCGGTTTCCGTGCCCACCGACCGCTTCCGCCTCGACGGCACCGCCGTGCCGCCGCGTCTCGCCTGGCGGGTGGGGGAGGTGCCGCAGCCCGCCCCGCGGCTCGCCGGCATCGCGCTCGACGTCACGGCCGGCTTCGGCCCGCCGGAGGACGTGCCGGCACCGCTCCTGCAGGCGCTGCGGCTCCTCGCCGCCTACTGGTTCGAGAACCGCTCGCTGGTCACCGTCGGTCACGAGGTCGCGGTCATGCCGCGCATGGTCCAAGACCTCGTCGCCCCCTTCGTCGCGCGGAGGGTGGCATGAACCCTGGAGCCTTCCGCCACCGCCTCTATGTCGAGGCGCCCTACGAGCTGCCGGACGGCGCCGGCGGCGTCACCCGCGCCTACGAGACCCTCGCCCTCGTCTGGGGGCTGATCGAACCGCTCGGCGGCACCGAGGCGATGAGCCAGGAGCGCCTCGCCCAGCGGCTCACCCACCGCATCACCATCCGGGCCTTCACCGGCCTGACGGGCGCCCACCGGCTTCGCAAGGGCGCCCGGATCTTCGAGATCCGCGCCATCCGCGAGGACCTGCCGGCGCGTCGCCTCATGACCCTTCACTGCGAGGAGATCGCCCCATGAAGCCCTCCGTCACCGTCGCCTTTGGCGGCCTCTCCGCCGATGCCCGCCTGCCGGGCTGGACGACGCCCTTTCTCGTCCGCCTCGCCGACCGGTTCCGGGTCGAGGCCGCCAATGGCGGGCCGCCGGTGCGCCTCGTCCGCCGCGACGGCGGCGGCCTGGCCCTCGTCGACGCCGCTGACGAGGCTTTCGCCCGCGAGTTCGGCACGCAGGGCCGGCCCGCCGCGCCGCGGCTGGGGCCCGCCGCCGACCGCGTCCGCGCAGGGAGCCTGTGATGGCTCCCGCCTCGCTCGCCCTCCGCCGGGCGCTGCGCGACGGGCTTCTCGCCCACGCCCCGCTGGTCGCGGCCCTCGGCGGGCCGAAGATCTGGGACGAACCGCCGCGCGACGCCGCCTTTCCCTATGTGACGCTCGGCGAGGCCCGCGTCACCGACTGGTCGACCGGCTCGTCCTCCGGCCACGAACATGCCCTCACCTTGCACGTCTGGTCGCGCCAGGGCGGCCAGACCGAGGCGCAGGTGGTGGCGGGCGAGATCGTCGCTGCGCTCGAGCAGGTGCCGCTCAGCCCCGCCGGCCACCGCCTCGTCAACCTGCGCTTCGCCACCGCCGACATCCGCCGCGAGGACGATGGCCGCACCTTCCACGGCGTGGTCCGCTTCCGCGCGGTCACCGAGCCGGGGTGAGGACAACGAGGCGCCGCTCACCCTAACCCTCTGCCCGCCAGCGGGGAGAGGGAAGGGACGGGCATCGCCTGTCGCTCCCCGCCAACGCCGACCAACCCACAAGGAGATCGCCATGGCCGCCCAGAAGGGGAAGGACCTGCTCGTCAAGATCGCCGACGGCGCCGGCTTCGTCACCGTCGCGGGCCTGCGCTCGCGCCAGCTTCGCTTCAACGCCGAGACCGTCGACGTCACCCATGCCGAGAGCGCCGGGCGCTGGCGCGAGCTCCTCGGCGGCACCGGCGTCAAGCGCGCCGCCGTTTCCGGCTCCGGCATCTTCCGCGACGAGGCCTCCGACGCGCTGATGCGCCAGGTCTTCTTCGACGGGGCGGTGCGCGACTTCCAGGTCGTCGTGCCGGATTTCGGCACCGTCGAGGGCGCCTTCCAGATCACCGCGCTGGAATTTGCCGGCAACCACAACGGCGAGGTCACCTACGACCTGGCGCTGGAGAGCGCCGGCCCGCTCGCCTTCACCGCCGCCTGAGCCGAGGGAGAAAACCCATGCCCAATGCGAGACGCGGCGAGATCGAGGCCGAGATCGGCGGCAGCCGCCGCCGCCTGGTGCTGACCCTGGGGGCCCTCGCCGAGCTCGAGGCCCATTTCGAGGCGGGCGACCTCGTCGAGCTCGCCGAGCGCTTCGGCACCGGCCGGCTGGCGGCGCGCGACCTCGTCGCCGTCATCGCCGCAGGCCTGCGCGGCGCCGGCGAGACCATCACCGACCACGAGGTGTCGCGCCTCGCGGTCGCCGGCGGCGCCGCCGCCTATGCGCGCATCGTCTCCGACCTGCTCACCGCCACCTTCGGGGGCGGGGAGCCTGTTCCGGCCGCCGCAGGGGAGGGAGGGCAGGCGGCGCCCGGCGGCCCTTTCGCCGGTCCGCCGAGCCCCTTCCCTGGGACGAGGTGATGCGCCTCGCCCTCGGCGTCGTCGGCTGGACGCCCGCGGCCTTCTGGGGCGCGACCCCGCGCGAGCTCGCCGCCGCCATCGAGGGCCGGCTCGGGCGGACGGGCGGTGCGGTGGACCGCCCGACCCTCGACCGGCTGATGGCCGCCTATCCGGACTGAGGAGTTTCCCATGACCACCGTCGACACGCTTTCCGTCGAGATCACCGCCGACACCTCCGCCTTCCGCCGCGAGATCGGCGAGGCCGACAAGCTGGCGCGCGGCTTCGGCACCTCCATGAGCCGCGCCTTCGCCAATGCGGTGGTGAAGGGCCAGGATCTCGGCTCGGTGATCTCGACCCTCGGCCAGCAGCTCTCGGCCATGGCCCTGCGCGCGGCGATCCGCCCCGTCACGGACGGGCTCTTCTCGTCGTTCCAGGACCTGCTGATGGGCTTTCGCGGGCTCGGCGCCGGCGTCACCGCGGAGGCGGGGCCGCTCTCCGGCCTGGTGCCCATGGCACGGGGCGGCGTCATCGCCGCGCCGACCTATTTTCCCATGCCGGGCGGACGCACCGGCCTGATGGGCGAGAGCGGCGCGGAGGCGGTGATGCCGCTCGCCCGCACCGCCGACGGACGGCTCGGCGTCGCCGCCGGCGGGGCCGGCGGGCGCCCCGCGGTGGTGGTCAACGTCACCGCCACGGATGCGGCGAGCTTCCGCCGCTCCGAGGCCGAGGTGACCGCCATGCTCGCGAGGGCCGTGGCGCGCGGGCGCCGCGGCCTGTGACGGCTCAGGCCGCCTTCTCCATCACCGCGACGATCTCGTCGAGCAGGTGCAGGCGCTCCTTCTTCAGCTCCTCCGCGGCGTCGTCGGAGGCCGGCGCCACCTGGGCGTCGATGCGGTGAATCTCGCGATTGACGGCGTGATAGCGGTCAGCGAGCCGGGCGAAATGGGCATCCGTCTGCTTCAGTTTCGAGATCAGCCCCGCCTTCTCGGGGAATTCGGCGGCGAGTTCGTGGGGGGTGTGGCTCACGCGATGGGTCTCCTGTTGCGTTCGCCGCACCATCGCCCGGCGCACCGCCGCCGGCCTTGTTCAGGATCAAGCGGAGACCCGCCATGCAGGCCTTTCACGAGGTGACCTTCCCGCTCGACGTGGCGCTCGGCGCCTCCGGCGGCCCGGAGCGGCGCACCGACGTCGTCCTGCTCGGCTCGGGCCGCGAGGAGCGCAACGCCCGCTGGGCACATTCACGCCGCCGCTACGACGCCGGCTATGGGGTGAAGAGCCTCGCCGGCCTGCAGGCGGTGGTCGCCTTCTTCGAGGAGCGGCGCGGCCGCCTCCACGGCTTCCGCTTCCGCGACCGGCTGGATCACGCCTCCTCCCAGCCCGGCGCGGCGCCGTCCCCCGCCGATCAGCCGATCGGCACGGGCGACGGCGAGACGTCGGGATTCGCCCTCGCCAAGACCTACGGCCTCGGCCCCGGTGCCTATGTCAGGCCCATCGCCAAGCCGGTGGCCGGCACGGTGCGGGTGGCGGTGGCCGGCGTCGAGACGGCGGCGTTCACGCTCGATGCGACGACCGGGCTGGTGACGCTCGCCGCCCCGCCCCCCGACGGCGCGGCCGTGACGGCGGGCTTCCTCTTCGACGTGCCCGTGCGCTTCGACACCGACCGGCTCGACGTCAACCTCACCTCCTTCGCGGCGGGGGAGATCCCCTCCATCCCGCTGGTCGAGATCAGGGTGTGAACCATGCGCGCCATTCCTCCCGCCCTGCAGGCTCGCCTCGACGCCGGCTGCACCACCCTCGCCACATGCTGGATCCTCCGGCGCCGCGACGGGGTGGTCCTCGGCTTCACCGATCATGACGGCGACCTCGTCGTCGCCGGCGTCACCTGCCGGGCCGCCAGCGGCTTCGACGCCACCGCGGCCGCCGAGAAGCTGGGCTTCGCCGCCGGCACCGCCGAGATCGCCGGCGCCCTGGTGGACGAGGCCGTCTCCGCCGCCGACATCCGCGCCGGGCGCTATGACGGCGCCAGGGTCGAGGTCCATTGCGTCGACTGGACCGATCCGGCGCTCGCCGTTCTGTTGCGGGTGATGATGCTCGGCGCCGTCACCCGCGAGGGGCCCGCCTTCCGCGCCGAGCTCCGCTCGCTCGCCGCCGCCCTCGACGTCGAGCGCGGCCGGCTGTTCACACCGCGCTGCGGAGCCGATCTCGGCGATGCCCGCTGCGGCGTCGACCTCGCCGCGCCCGGCCGCTACGGCGCCGGAACCGTGGTCCGCCTGGCCGAAGAGGCGCCCGTCATCGCCGGCCTTGCCGGGCTCTCGGCGGACGACCTCGTCGGCGGCCGGCTCACCGTCGCGAGCGGGGCGGCCGCGGGCTTCGCCGTCGAGATCGCCGCGGCGACGGTGGTGACCGACGGGATGAAGCTCACCCTCTGGCAGATGCCGCCGGAAGCGCTCGCCGTCGATGACGCCGTCGCCGTCACCGTCGGCTGCGACAAGGCCTTCGCCACCTGCCGCGACCGCTTCGCCAATGCCGCCAACTTCCGCGGCTTCCCGCATATGCCGGGGATCGACCGCATCGTCTCCGTGCCGCTGCCCGGCGAGGGCGGCCACGACGGGGCGGTGTCGGGGCGGTAGCCCCGTCGCATCGGCCCCTCACCCCGACCCTCTCCCCGCAGGCGGAGAGAGGGGGACTTCGACGTCCTGTCCGCCTCTCTCCATGGCCCGTCAGGCTCCACGTCACCTCTCCCCGCCGGGGTGAGGTGAAGCGGCAACGTCTCTGCGCCCGCTTCAGACGCGCGGTCAGAGGGCGGAGGGCGAGGGTCGTCTCGTGTTCCCGCGCCCAGCCCAGCCCACGACACCCCGGATCACCCCATGCCGACACGCTCCGCCATCGTCGCCGCCGCGCGCGGCTGGCTCGGCACGCCCTACCGCCACCAGGCCTCCCTCCATGGCATCGGCTGCGACTGCCTCGGCCTCGTCCGCGGGGTCTGGCGGCAGGTGATCGGCCCGGAACCGGTCTTCGTGCCGCCCTACACGCCCGACTGGGCTGAGGCCCACGGCCACGAGACGCTGGCGGAAGCCGCGCGGCGCCACCTCGTCGAGGTGGATGCGGGGGAGGCGCGGCCCGGCGACGTCGTCCTGTTCCGCTGGCGCGACGGCTTTCCCGCCAAGCACTGCGCCATCCTCACGGGGCCGACGACGCTGATCCACGCCCATGACGGCGCGGCGGTGGCCGAGATCGTCTTCCAGCCCTGGTGGCGCCGACGCCTCGCCTACGCCTTCGCCTTTCCGCACCTCGCGCCGGAGACCGCCTGATGGCCGCCCTCGTCCTCTCGCTTGCCGGCGCCACGCTCGGCGGCAGTTTCGGCGCCGCCGGCGTCGTGGCCGGCCGCCTCGCCGGGGCGCTGGCCGGCGCTGTGATCGACCGGGCCCTGTTTGGCGCCCGCCCGCCGGACGGGCCGCGGCTGAAGGATCTCGACGTCCTCTCTTCCACCGAGGGCGCGCCGATCCCGCGCGTCTACGGGCGCATGCGCGTCGCCGGCCAGGTCGTCTGGGCGACGAAGCTGACTGAACAGGCCGCCGGCGGCGGCAAGGGGGCCTCGCGCGGGCGCAGCTACAGCTACACCGCCAATTTCGCCGTCGGGCTCTGCGAGGGGCCGATCGCGGGCGTCGGCCGCATCTGGGCCGACGGCAAGGAGCTCGACCAGGCGGGGCTGACCATCCGCGTCCACCGCGGCACCGAGGACCAGCCGGCCGATCCGCTCATCGTCGCCAAGGAGGGCGCCGGCGATACGCCGGCCTATCGCGGCCTGGCCTACGTGGTCTTCGAGAATCTGCCGCTGGACGATTTCGGCAGCCGCATCCCGCAGCTCACCTGCGAGGTGATCCGGCCGGTCGGGGCGCTGGAGGAGATGGTCCGCGCCCTCGTCGTCATCCCCGGCGCCACCGAATTCGGCTACGAACCGGCGGTCCACGTTCGCGACTACGGCTACGGCCGCTCGGCGCCCGAGACGCGCCACACGACCCGCGACGGCTCCGATTTCACCGTGGCGCTGGACGAGGCGCAGGCGCTCTGCCCGAACCTCGAATCGGTCTCTCTGGTGGTGGCCTGGTTCGGCGACGACCTCCGGGCGGGCCGGTGCACCATCCGTCCCGCCGTGGAGCGGCGCGACAAGGAGGTTGCGGGCCTCGTCTGGGAGGCGGCCGGCGAGACGCGCGCCACCGCCCGGCTGGTCAGCGAAGTGGACGGACGCCCGTCCTATGGCGGCTCGCCCTCCGATGCCACGGTCGTCCGCGCCATCCGCGACCTCGGCGCGCGCGGGCTGAAGGTGACGCTGATCCCCTTCGTCATGATGGACGTGCCGGCGGAGAACGCGCTGCCCGATCCCTGGACCGGGGCCGACGGCCAGCCGCCGCACCCCTGGCGCGGCCGCATCACCTGCACCCCGGCGCCCGGCCGTCCAGGGTCCACCGACGGCGCCGCGGCGGCGGCGGAGGAGGTGGCGGACTTCCTCGGCACGGCGGCTGCGTCCGACTTCACCGTGGCCGGTGACGCGGTCGCCTATGCCGGCCCGGAAGAGTGGCGCTATCGCCGCTTCGTCCTGCACCTCGCCGCCCTCGCCAAGGCCGCCGGCGGCGTCGACGCCTTCCTCCTGGGCTCCGAGATGGTGGGTCTGACGCGGGTGCGCGGCGCCGCCGGCCATCCCTTCGTCCAGGGGCTCGCCGATCTTGCCGGAGAGGTGAGGGCGCTGCTGCCCGACGCCATCCTCTCCTATGCCGCCGACTGGACCGAATATGGCGGCCAGGCCCGCGGCGTCGACCTCGACTTCCCCCTCGACCCGCTCTGGGCCCATGCGGACATCGGCGCGGTCGGCATCGACTGGTACGCCCCGCTCGCCGACCGGCGCGACGACACGCCGGGCACGCCCTACGGCGTCGCGGCACTGGCGGAAGGCTTTGCCGGCGGCGAGGGCTTCGACTGGTACTATGCCTCCGACCTCGACCGCGCCGCCGGAACCCGCACGCCGATCACCGACGGGCTCGGCAAGCCCTGGGTCTTCCGCCAGAAGGACCTCGTTTCCTGGTGGTCGGAGGAGCACCGGCCGCGCCTCGGCGGCGTCGAGACGGCGCCGACCGCCTGGGTGCCCCGGTCGAAGCCGGTCTGGCTCACCGAACTCGGCTTTCCCGCCGTCGACCGCGGCGCCAACCGCCCCTCGGTCTTCCCCGACCCGAAGTCGAGCGAGAGCGGCCTGCCGCCCTTCTCCTCCGGCGACCGCGACGACCTGATCCAGCGCCGCGCCCTGGAGGCCGTGCTCTCCCGCCTCGACCCGGCCTTCGGCGGCACGGCGGAAGCGAACCCCGTCTCGCCGGCCTATGGCGGGCCCATGGTCGACCCGGCGCGCATCGCGCTCTGGGCTTTCGACGCCCGGCCCTGGCCGGCTTTTCCGCGCGCCGGCGACGTCTGGGCCGACGGCGCCAACTGGGAGACCGGCCACTGGCTCAACGGCCGGCTCGGCTCGGCCCCGGTCGGCGACCTCATGCGGGCCGTTCTCGGCGAGTACGGCGTCGCCGCCGTCGAGGCGGGAGAGGTGGAGGGTGTGCTCGACGGTTTCTCCATCGACCGGCCGATGAGCGCCCGCGACGCGCTGGAGGGCATCGCCCGCGCCTTCGGCGTCGAGGCGGTGGAACGCGGCGAGGGTCTCGTCCTGCTGGGCCGCGCCGGGCCGCCGGTGGCGAGCCTCGAAGCGGATGGCCTGGTCGACGAGGAGGAGCGCCATCCGCTCTCGGTGACGCGCTCCGAGACGGCCGACCTGCCGGCGGAGCTCTCCATCGCCTTCGCCGAGACCGACGCCGACTTCCGCGCCACCGCCGTCACCAGCCGGCGCATCGTCGGCGGGGCGGACCGCGTCTCGGGCCTGTCGCTGTCGGCAGCCGCCGACCCCGGCGAGATGGCGCTGCGCGGCGAGGCGCTGCTGCACCGGCTCTGGGCCGCCCGCGATAAGGCGACCTTCGCCCTGCCGCCCTCGGCGCTGCGCCTCGAACCCGGGGACGCCGTCACCATGTCCGGTCAGGAGGGCCCCGCCGCGTTCCGCCTCACCACCCTCGAGGGTGGCCTGATGCGCCGCGCCGAGGCCGAGAGCTTGGCCCCGCCGGTCCGGGCGCGGCGGCCGCGATCGGCGCGGCGCGGCTATGAGGGGCCGGCGGCAACCGGCGCGCCGGCCGTCGCCATCCTCGCCCTGCCGCCGCTGACCGAGGCCGAACCGGTACCGCTAGCCTTCTGCGCCGTCAGCGCCGATCCCTGGCGCGGTCCCTACACGGTCTGGCGCGGCGGCGAGGGCCTCGGTGACGAGGCCGTCGGCACGCTGCAGCGACCCTCGCTGATGGGCCGCACCCTGACCGCGCTCGCCGCCGGCGATCCCTGGCGCTGGGACCGCCACGCCTCCGTCACGGTGGAACTCGTCACCGGGGCGCTCGCCGGCCAGCCGGAGGCGGCGGTGCTCGGCGGCGCCAACGGTCTGGCGCTTCGCCATCCCGCCGGCGGCTGGGAGGTGCTGCAGTTCCGCGACGCGGCCCTGGTGGCCGAGCGGAGTTGGGTGCTCTCCCGGCTCATCCGCGGCCAGCGCGGCACCGAGCATCTCACCGGTCCCGTGCCGGCGGGGGCAAGCGTCGTCCTGCTCGACGGGCCGCTGGTGTCCCTCGGCAGCGGGCTCGACCTCGTGGGACGGCCCTTCCGCTGGCGCATCGGCTCCTCCGTCCTGCTCGCCGCCGATCCCGCCATGGCCGAGGTGGAGGCCGCCGCCGACATGACCGCGCTCACCCCCTTCGCGCCGGTGCATGCGAGGGCGCGGCGCGAGGCGGCGGGAATCCGCATCTCATGGGCCCGCCGCACCCGCCTCGGCGGCGACGGCTGGGACATGGCGGAGGTCGGCCTCGGCGAGGCGGCCGAACGCTATCGCCTCACCATCCGCGCCGCCGACGGGGCGCCGATCCGCGACGTGGAGACCACGGCGCCGTCCCACCTCTACCCCGCCGCCGACGAGGCCGCCGATTTCGGCGCGCCGCAGTCGGTCCTCCGCCTCACCGTCGCGCAGGTCTCGGCGGTGGCCGGACCCGGCCATCCGCTCGACGCCGTCCTCGCCGTCTGACCGCCGACGCTTCACCTTCACCCCAGCACAGGAGCCGCATATGTCCGACCTCTCCACCCTCAAGCCGATCCTCGCCAGCCGCACCGTCTGGTCGAGCCTCGTCGGCCTCTTCTGCCTCCTCGCCTCCGTCTTCGGTGTCGAGACCCAGCTCATCGACCAGGGCGCGCTCACCGAGGCGCTGCTCCAGGCCGCCACCGGCGTGAGCTTCGCCGGCGCCATCGTCTTCCGGGTGATGGCCAGCACGAAGCTGACACGGTGACGCGCTCACGCCATCCTGAACAGCCATTCATCCGGGGTTCAGACCGCGCCACTAGCGTGACCGGCTCATCGGCCTGCGACAGTCCCTCATGCCCCTTGCACGCACATCCGCGCTCGCGTTCGCCCTGGCGGTTTCCGCCGGGCCGGCGCTCGCGCAGATGGCGTGCCTGTCGCCGGCCGAGCGGCGCTCCGCCATCGCCGACGGCCAGGCCATCCCGCTCTCCCAGGCGCAGCGCGCGCTGCGCGCCGAGCATCGCGGCGAGGTCATCAATGCGCGGCTCTGCCGTGCCGGCAACCAGCTCGTCTACCTGCTGACAGTCGTCGCCCGCCATGGCAAGGTCGTGCGCGTGCGCATCGACGCGACGAACGGTCAGATCGTCCAGGTGCGCTAGCCTTCGGGCCAGATTTCAGGAGACCTTCCCTTGCGCCTGCTCGTCGTCGAGGACGATCCGGATCTCAACCGGCAGATCACCACCGCTTTGACCGATGCCGGCTATGTCGTCGACAGGGCCTTCGACGGCGAGGAGGGCTACTATCTCGGCGACAGCGAGCCCTACGACGCCGTCGTGCTCGACATCGGCCTGCCGAAGATGGACGGCATCTCCGTGCTCGAGCAGTGGCGCCGCTCCGGCCGCACCATGCCGGTGCTGATTCTCACCGCCCGCGACCGCTGGTCCGACAAGGTGCAGGGCTTCGACGCCGGCGCCGACGACTATGTCGCCAAGCCTTTCCACATGGAGGAGGTGCTGGCCCGCCTGCGCGCCCTGCTGCGCCGCGTCGCCGGCCAGGCCACCAACGATTTCAACTGCGGCCCGGTGCGCCTCGACGCCCGCGCCGGCCGTGTCACCGTCGACGGCAATCCGGTGAAGCTGACCTCGCACGAGTACCGCCTGCTGGCCTATCTCATGCACCAGCAGGGCAAGGTCGTCTCGCGGACGGAGCTGGTCGAGCACATCTACGATCAGGATTTCGATCGCGATTCCAACACGATCGAGGTCTTCATCGGCCGTCTGCGCAAGAAGCTCGGCGTCGAGGTGATCCAGACGGTGAGGGGCCTCGGTTATATCCTCCAGCCGCCGACGCAGCCCGCCGCGAGCCCCTGACGTGGCCGCCGCGCCCCGCGCGCCGTCGCTGGCGCGGCGCCTCTTCCTCCTCGCGCTCACTTTCGCGGTGGTGCTGCTGACCGTCACCGGCATCGTCCTGGCGGCCGTCAACCGCACGGCCGTCGAGCGCGGCTTCGACCGCCGCATCCAGGTCTATGTGAAGCTGCTCATCGCCGACATCGCGGGCGCGGTGGACGACACCTCCATCGTCATCGGCGCCAATCTCGGCGAGCCGCTGTTCGAACTGCCGCAATCCGGCTGGTACTGGCAGATCCTGCGCACCGATGCGGGCCGCAACGAGGTGCGCGCCTCGCGCTCCCTCTTCGACGGGCGGCTGCCGACCCTCGGCCCGGAGGCCGCCGCCGACGGGCCCACCCGCTCGCGCGAGGGCTATATCGAGGCGCCGAACGGCGTTCGCCTGCGCGCCGTCGAGCGGGTCGTCGAGCTCGGCGAGGACGGCGACTTCACCATCGTCGTCGCCGGCCCGGCCGACGACATCCTATCGACCGTGCGCGGCTTCAACCTCATCCTCGTGGCGACCTTGATCATGCTCGCCGTCGGCATGGGCGTCTCGGCCCTCCTGCAGGTGCGCGTCGGCCTCGCGCCGCTGCAGCGCCTCGTCGGCGGGCTCACCGCCATCCGTGCCGGCGAACAGGAGCACCTGGAGGGCGACTTTCCCGTCGAGATCGCGCCGCTGGCGCGCGAGGTCAACGCGCTGATCGATTCCAATCGCGAGATCGTCGAGCGCTCGCGCACCCATGTCGGCAATCTCGCCCACGCCCTGAAGACGCCGCTCTCGGTCATCCAGAACGAGGCCGCCGGCCGCGACGACGCCCTCGCCCTCAAGGTCGCCGAGCAGACGCAGGTCATGCGCGACCAGGTCAACCACCACCTCGACCGGGCGCGCGCCGCGGCCCGCGCCCGCGTCGCCACCACCGTGGTGCCGGTGGCCGACGTCGTCGGCAGCCTCGCCCGCACCATGCAGAAGGTCCATCGCGACCGCGACCTCGAGGTGGCCTGCGCCGTGCCGCAGGAGGTGATGTTCCGCGGCGAGCGCAACGATCTCGAGGAAATGGTCGGCAATCTCGTCGACAACGCCTGCAAATGGGCCAGCGGCCGGGTCGTCGTCACCGCCGAGCGCGAACAGAGCCCGACCTCGGCCGACCGCGCCTTCTTCTCCATCACCGTGGACGACGACGGCCCGGGCCTGACGCCCGAGGAACGCGAGTCGGTCGGCCGGCGCGGCCGCCGCCTCGACGAGACCAAGCCGGGCTCCGGCCTCGGCCTGTCCATCGTCGCCGAGCTTGCCGGCCTCTACGAGGGGAGCCTGCGCCTCGACGCCGCCCCGACCGGGGGCCTGAGGGCGGTGCTGCGGCTTCCGGCGGTGTGAGGGGGCGTCGCCGCCACCTCACCTCCTGGATCCCCTTCCCCTCTCCCCGGCGGTATCGCGCCCGCTTTTTGCCGCATTCGGCTGGACATTGGCGCCGTCCTCATCCCGCCGGCCCGAGCCGGCATCAAACGGGTTCCATCCATGCGCCTCCGTCTCGTCGCCGCCACCGTCCTGATCGGCCTCACCGTCGCCGGCTGCGAAACCCGCGAGCAGTCGGGCACCGCCGTCGGCGCCGTGGCCGGCGCCCTCATCGGCTCGCAGTTCGGCGGTGGCCCGGGCGAGCGCCTCGCCGCCGGTCTCGCCGGCGCCGCCATCGGCGGCCTGATCGGCAATGCCATCGGCCGCGACCTCGACGCCCAGGACCGCCAGCGGGCCTACGAGGCCGAGCGCGTCGTCTGGGTCGAGGGCCGCCGCTCCGAATGGCGCTCGGAGAAGGCCTACGGCTATGTCGAGCCGGGCCGCACCTATTACCGCGGCGCCGCCTATTGCCGCGAATACACCCACACGATCTATGTCGGCGGCCGGCCGCAGACCGCCGTGGGCACCGCCTGCCGCAACCCGGACGGGAGCTGGACGCCGGTCGGCTGAGCCGCACGGCCACCACTTCTTAACGTCGGCGGGTTACTTTCGGGCACGATGACCGAGGCCGCCGTCAACCGACCGGACAGCGTCGCCGCTCCCTCGTCCATGGAGCGGTTGCGCGCCTATCTGTCCGCGCTCCCCGACTCCGCCAAACAGCTCCTCTCCAGCGAGATCGCCAAGGCGAAAGCGCGAGGCGAGGAGGTGCCCGGCGGCGACATGATCGTCGCTGCCCTCGGTCTCGCACCGGCCCCGGCCGCGCCGGCCAAGATGCCGCCTGCCGAAGAGGCCCGGCGCGAGGATGCCGCACCGCGCCTGCTGTTCCGCCCGCTCGAGCCCTTCCTCATCGACGAGCGGCTGGAGACCAAGGTGCGCGGCCGCATCATGCGTGCCTCGCTGCCGGCGATCTGGACCTTCCTGAAGCGTGACCTCAAGCCCGACGAGGCGGCCGCGCTGGAGCAGGTCTGCCGCCGGGCGGAGGTCGACGGCGACGAGGTGCCGGTCGCCGCCGCCATCGCCGATTTCCTGCCGAAATTCAGCGTGGCCGCCTATGCCGCGCTGGAACAGGCCGGTTCCGGCGAGCTGGAGCGCAAGCGCCTCAACGTGCGCCTCGGCGACGAGCGGGTGCGCGAGGACCTCGCCGACGTGCTGGCGGTCCTCAACGACGCCCCCGTGATCGCCTCGGTGGTGGCGAAGGCGCCCTCCTCCATCAAGAATCTCGCGGACGAGGGGCTGGCCAACGCCCGCGCCATGCTCGACCCACTGGCGGCCTCGCGGCCCGGGCTCCTGCCGTTCAGCCTCGCCCTTCTCCAGGCCCGGCTGGTGCAGCGCGCCCAGCTCGTGCGCCTCGCCGTTCTCGCCGCCGACAGCGACGAGCCGAGCAAGATCGCCGCCAGCCCCTACCGCGCCGCCGTCGACCTCGTCATCGGCGACATCGAGCGGGCCACCCAGAAAGTATCGCGGGCGATCAAGGAGGGGCGGGGCGACCGCGCCGCCGCCGGCATCAAGGAATTTCATGATTCCGTCCGCTCCCTTCGCACCGACATGAGCCTGACTGGAGACGGCCCCTGGCAGCGGCGGGTCGCCAAGCTCAGAGCCGATCTCGCCGCTCTGCTCTCGGCCGAGATCGAGGGCATTCCCGGCGAAGTGCGCCGCCTCATCCGGCCGCGCCAGCGCACCGACCAGCCCATGCAGCCGATCACCGAAGAGGTGGTGGGCGAGGTGGAGGCGCGCCTCGATCTCCTCAACACCTGCCGCAGCCACGCCTCGGAGATCGCGCTGAACGAGCTGACGACCCGCGTCTTCTCCGAGATCCAGGGCTATCTCGACCCGACCCTGACGCAGCTCATGGAGAACATCCGCTCCGCGCCGGACGTCGACCGCGCCCTCAAGATCAGCCAGATCGAGGCCGCGGTGCGCTTCTCGGCCCGCATCTTCGGCGCCAGCTACGCGCAACTGCTGCAGAAGGCCGCCGACGTCGCCATCAACAGCGGCAAGGCCTCCGGGCGCTGATCGCGGCGCGTTTGCGCGACATCAAACCTTCCGGAGCGCGACAACCTGAGCGTTGTCCCCCAGGGACGGGTGCTTTATTTAGCATCGTTCGAGGGTGGGTGCCCGTCGGCGCCCCCGCATGACGGGACGTTCCCCCAAAGGCCATGGAAGGCTCCCTGACGATCTGGCTCGCCATCGCGGCCATGACTGCCGCGGCGATCTTCGCCGTTCTCCTGCCCCTGTCGCGCCCGACCCCCGCAGCCGCCGCCGAGATGGACGTCGCCGTCTACAAGGACCAGTTGGCGGAGATCGGCCGCGACGCGGAGGCGGGTCTCATCGGCGCGGCCGAGGCGGAGGCCGCCCGCGTCGAGGTCTCGCGCCGGCTGATCGCCGCCTCCGAGCGCGTCGCCGCCGTCGTCGGGGAAGGCGCCACGCGCCGCCGCCGCATGGTCGCGGTCGGCGCCATCCTGGTCATTCCCGCCGTCGCCGCGCTCGCCTATGGCCTGAAGGGTCAGCCCGGCTATTCCGGCCAGCCCCTGGCGGAGCGCCAGCGCGCCGCCCCCGCGCCCACCGACATGGCCGGCCTCATCGCCCGCATCGAGGCCCATCTCGCCGCCAATCCCGGCGACGGCCGCGGCTGGGAGGTCGTCGCGCCCGTCTATCTGAGGCTCGGCCGGCTGCCGGACGCGGTCCGCGCCCGGAGCAACGCCTTGCGCATTCTCGGCGCCACCGCCGACCGCGAGGCCGACCTCGCCGAGGCCCAGACCCTCGCCGCCGGCGGCGTCGTCACCGCCGAGGCCAAGGCCGGATTCGAGCGGGCGGTCGCCCTCGGGCCCGGCCATCCCAAGGCCGGCTATTTCATCGGCCTCGCCGCCGAGCAGGACGGCAGGACGGAGGAGGCGCGCAGTGCCTGGGCGAAGCTGGTCGCCGAGGCACCCGCCGGCGCCCCCTGGATCGGCCTGCTCCAATCGGAGATTGCCCGCCTCGGCGGCACGCCGGCGCCAGCGGCGGCGCCCGCGCCGCCTCCCGCGGCGCCGCCCGACATCCGCGCCATGGTCGACGGCCTCGCCGCCCGTCTCGCCTCCGACGGGTCGGATTTCGAGGGCTGGATGCGCCTGGTGCGCTCCTACGTCGTCCTCGGTGAAGCCGCCAAGGCCCGCGAGGCCGCGGCCAATGCCCGCCAGCGCTTCGCCGGCGAGGCCGACAAGATCGGCCGGCTCGACGGGCTGGTCAGCGAACTGGGGATCGGCGGCTCATGACCACCACCGGCACACCCGTCTTCGTCCGCGGCGGCATGACGCGCAAGCAGCGCCGCCTGACGCTGATCGGCATCGCGCTGGCGGTGCTCGGCCTCGCCGCCGGGCTGGTGCTCTATTCGCTGTCGGGCTCCATCACCCTGTTCCAGTCGCCGACCGACATCGTCGAGAAGAACCTCCAGCCCGGCGCCCGCATGCGGCTCGGCGGTCTCGTCGAGGCCGGTTCGGTGCGGCGCGGCCAGAACATGGAGGTGGCCTTCACCGTCACCGACGGCCGCAACGCCATCCCCGTCTCCTATCGCGGCATCCTGCCGGACCTCTTCCGCGAGGGGCAGGGCGTCGTCACCGAGGGCGTGCTCGGCCCCGACCGCGCCTTCCGAGCGGACAGCGTGCTCGCCCGCCACGACGAGAACTACATGCCGAAGGAAGTGGCCGACAGCCTGAAGCGCCAGGGCCACTGGAAGCCGGGCGACCCCGCGCCGAACCCGAACGCCCCGGCGAGGTCGAACTGATGTCCCCCGAGATCGGCCATTTCGCCCTCGTCCTCGGCCTCGCTCTGGCGCTCGTCCAGTCGGTCGTGCCCATCTGGGGGTCGCGGCGTGGCGATAACGCCCTCATGGCCACCGCCCCGCCGGTGGCCCTCGGCCAGTTCGCCTTCGTGGCGCTCGCCTTCGCGACGCTGACCCACGCCTATCTCGTTTCCGACTTCTCGGTCGAGAACGTGTTCATGAACAGCCATTCCACCAAGCCGCTGATCTACAAGATCTCCGGCGTCTGGGGGAACCACGAGGGCTCCATGGTCCTCTGGGTGCTGATCCTCACCCTGTTCTCGGCGCTGGTGGCGCTGTTCGGCCGCAACCTGCCGCTGACCCTGAAAGCCAACGTGCTGGCGGTGCAGGGCTGGATCACCGCTGCCTTCCTGCTCTTCATCCTGAAGACCTCCAACCCCTTCGCCCGCATCACCCCGGCCCCGATGGAGGGCCGCGACCTCAACCCGCTGCTGCAGGACGTCGGCCTCGCCATCCATCCGCCGCTGCTCTATCTCGGCTATGTCGGCTTCTCCATGTCCTTCGCCTTCGCCGTGGCGGCGCTGATCGACGGCAAGCTCGACGCCGCCTGGGCGCGCTGGGTCAGGCCCTGGACGCTGGTCGCCTGGATCTTCCTCACCGCCGGCATCTCCATGGGCTCCTACTGGGCCTATTACGAGCTGGGCTGGGGCGGCTGGTGGTTCTGGGACCCGGTGGAGAACGCCTCGCTCATGCCCTGGCTCGCCGGCACCGCGCTGCTCCATTCCGCCATCGTCATGGAGAAGCGCGAGGCGCTGAAGGTCTGGACGGTGCTGCTCGCCATTCTCACCTTCTCGCTGTCGCTCCTCGGCACCTTCCTGGTGCGCTCCGGCGTGCTGACCTCGGTCCACGCCTTCGCCGTCGATCCTGAGCGCGGCGTCTTCATTCTGGCCATCCTCGTCGCCTTCATCGGCGGCTCGCTGGCGCTCTATGCGTGGCGCGCGCCGACCCTGAAGCAGGGCGGCCTCTTCGCGCCGGTGTCGCGCGAGGGCGCGCTCGTCCTCAACAACCTGTTCCTCACCGCCGCCTGCGCCGCCGTCCTCGTCGGCACGCTCTATCCGCTGGCGCTGGAAACGCTGACGGGTGCCAAGATCTCCGTCGGCCCGCCCTTCTTCAACTGGACCTTCGGCCCGCTCATGGTGCCGCTGATGATCGCCATGGTCTTCGGCCCCTTCCTCGCCTGGAAGCGCGGCGATCTCGTCGCGGTGACGCAGCGCCTCACCCTCGCCTTCGCGGCGGCGATCCTCGCCACCCTGGTCGCCTATGCGGTGAGCACCGGCGGACCGGTGATGGCGCCGCTCTTCATCGGCCTCGCCTTCTACGTCATCGTCGGCGCGCTGCTCGACATCGCCGAGCGCGTCCAGCTCTTCCGCGCGCCGGCGGCCACCAGCCTCGCCCGCGCCCGCGGCCTGCCGCGCTCGGCCTGGGGTGCCGCCATCGCCCATGCCGGCGTCGGCGTGATGCTGCTCGGCATCGTCGGCGAGACCGCCTACAAGCAGGAGACCATCGTGCAGATGCGGCCGGGCGACAGCGTCTCCGTCGCCGGCTGGGACATCACGCTGCAGGGCCTCGTGCCTGTGCAGGGCCCGAACTACCGTGACCTCGTGGCGCGCCTGACGGTGCGCGAGGGCGGCGTCGACGCCGGCACGCTCGCCCCCGCCAAGCGCGTCTATACGGCCCGCGCCATGCCGACGACGGAAGCGGCGTTGAAGACCCGCGGCGTCTCCCAGCTCTACGTCTCGCCGGGCGATGCCGGCACCGACGGCTCCATCGCCCTGCGCTTCTTCTACAAGCCCATGGTGCTGCTCATCTGGATCGGCACGTTGGTGATGATGCTGGGTGGCGCCCTGTCGCTCTCCGACCGGCGGCTGAGGGTCGGCGCGCCGAAGCCCTCGGCCCGCCGCGCCGCCGCCGCCGTCCAGCCGGCGGAGTAGGCGATGCGCGTCCTCGCCCTTCTGCTCGCGCTCATGACCGCGACGCCCGCCTTCGCCGTCCTGCCGGGCGAGCGCCTCGCCGATCCGCGCCTCGAGGAGCGCGCGCGGGCGCTGAGCCAGGATCTGCGCTGCATGGTCTGCCAGAACCAGTCGATCGACGATTCCGACGCGCCGCTCGCCCGCGACCTCCGGGTGCTGGTGCGCGAGCGGCTGGCTGCGGGCGACAGCGACAGGCAGGTGTTGGACTTCCTCGTCGCCCGCTACGGCGAATTCGTCCTGCTGCGCCCGCGCTTCGGCTGGCACACGGCTGTGCTCTGGGGGGCGCCGATCGTCTTCCTGCTCGCCGGCATCGGCTATCTCCTCATGGCCGCCCGCCGGCGCAAGCCTTCGCCCGTCGCGGTCACGCCGCTGAGCGATGAAGAGAAGGCCAAGCTCGAGGCGGCGCTCAAGTCCTGATGCGGCTGGGGCCACGACCCCATCGGCAGTGAAGCAGCCGCCGCACTCCCCACCGCGGCACCTTACGAAGATGTAATGTCCCCGACAGGGTGAGGTAATCCGCCCTGCGCCAATCTCCCCTCACACACGGCGCAGACCCCGTGTCCCCTCATTCGTGGAGATTCCCCCATGACGTCCCGTATTCGTGCCGCCCTTCTCGGCACCGTCGCAATCGCCGCCGTCGGCGCCGGCGTCCTGGCCTTCGAGCCCGCCCGCGCCCCCTTCGTCGCCAGCGCCACCGCCCAGGGCGCGATCACCGCGCCCAATTCCTTCGCCGACGTCGTCGAGCGGGTGAAGCCCGCCGTCGTCTCCGTCCGCGTCACCCAGGCCGCCCCGCAGGCCATGAACTATCGCGAGCTGCCGGGCATGGACGAGGACGACAACGGCCAGATGGAGCGGTTCATGCGCCGCTTCGGCGAGCAGTTCCGCAACGACCCGCGCTTCGGCGGCCCCGGCACCCCCGGCGGCCCGCGCTTCGGCGGCCCCCGTGGCCCCGGCGGCCCGCGCGGCATGTCCCAGGGCTCCGGCTTCTTCATCTCCGCCGACGGCTACCTCGTCACCAACAATCATGTGGTGCGCGGCGCCACCGAGGCCGACATCGTCCTCGACAGTGGCCGCACCGTGAAGGCCAGGGTGGTGGGCACCGACCCGCGCACCGACCTCGCCCTGCTGAAGGCCGAGGGCACGGACTTCCCCTTCGTCCGCTTCGCCGCCAATGCCCCGCGCATCGGCGACTGGGTGCTGGCGGTCGGCAACCCCTTCGGCCTCGGCGGCACGGTCACGGCCGGCATCGTCTCGGCCCGTGGCCGCGACATCGGCTCGGGTCCCTATGACGACTTCATCCAGATCGACGCGGCGGTGAACCGCGGCAATTCCGGCGGTCCGACCTTCAACGCCAACGGCGAGGTGATCGGCGTCAACACGGCGATCTTCTCCCCCTCGGGCGGCAATGTCGGCATCGCCTTCGCCATTCCCTCCGAGACGACCAAGACCGTCATCGCCGCGCTGCGCGAGGGCGGCACGGTGGAGCGCGGCTGGATCGGCGTGCAGATCCAGGCGATCACGCCTGAGATCGCCGAGGGCCTGAAGCTGCCGAAGCCGGAGGGCGCCCTCGTCGCCGGCGTGCAGGCGGGAAGCCCCGCGGCCAGCAGCGACCTGAAGCCCTCCGACGTCATCGTCGCGGTGGACGGCCAGCCGGTGAAGGACGCCCGCGAGCTCAGCCGCCGCATCGCGGCGGTGCGGCCCGGCACCACGGTGCGCCTGACCGTCATCCGTGACGGCGCCGAGCGCGCCTTCCCGCTCACCCTCGGCCGACTGCCTGGCGACGAGGCCTCGGCCCAGCCCGGCCGCCGCGCCCCCGGCGGCGAGCCGGCTCCCGAGGCGGCGCCGGTCACCCCGCGTCTCGGCCTTTCGGTCGAGCCGGCCGGCCGCGGCGAAGGCATGGTGGTTACCGAGGTCGACCCCTCCGGGCCCGCCGCCCAGCGCGGCATCCGTCCCGGCGACGTCATCCTCGACGTGGCGGGCCGTTCGGTCTCCTCGCTGCGTGACGTGCGCGAGGCGCTGAACGCCGCCCGCGCCGACGGCCGCCGCTCGGCCCTGATCCGGCTGCGTTCGGGCGAGGGCCAGCGCTTCGTCGCCATTCCGCTCAACCCGAGCTGAGGCGATGTCCTCCGGCGTCGAACCTTTCCGACGCCGGCCACCACTCACGAGTGATCCCGCGCCGGCAACCCCAGTCGCCCCCCGCCGGCCTGGATCCTCTCGAGCGGGGCGGTCGGATCTCCATGTCCGGCCGCCTCGTTTTTCGGTGTTTTGCCGACCCCGTCTCGCACAGCGCCCGAGAGCCCGTGTAACATGCCCTCCATGCGGATTCTGATCATCGAGGACGACCGCGAGGCGGCGTCCTATCTCGTCAAGGCCTTCAAGGAGGCGGGCCACGTGGCCGACCACGCCGCCGACGGCGAGGACGGGCTCGCCATGGCCTCCGACGGGCCCTACGACGTGCTCATCGTCGACCGCATGCTGCCGAAGAAGGACGGCCTCGCCGTCATCGCCGAACTCAGGGCCGCCGGCCGGGACACGCCGGCGCTGATCCTCTCCGCCCTCGGTCAGGTCGACGACCGGGTGAAGGGCCTGCGCGCCGGCGGCGACGATTATCTGCCCAAGCCCTACTCCTTCTCCGAGCTCCTCGCCCGCATCGAGGTGCTCTCCCGCCGCCGCACCACCGGCGCGCCGGAGACCGTCTATCGTGTCGGCGACCTCGAACTCGACCGGCTCTCCCACCGCGTCAGCCGCGGCGGCGGGGAGATCATCCTGCAGCCGCGCGAGTTCCGCCTGCTCGAATATCTGATGAAGAATGCCGGCCAGGTCGTCACCCGCACCATGCTGCTGGAACACGTCTGGGACTATCACTTCGACCCCCAGACCAACGTCATCGACGTCCATGTCTCGCGGCTGCGCGCCAAGATCGACAAGGGCTTCGACAAGCCGCTCATCCACACGATCCGCGGCGCGGGATATACGGTGCGCCCGTGACCGCCGCCCCCGCGCCGTCCGGCGCCGCCGCGGCGAAGCCTGCACGCCGGATTTCCGGCTTCCGCTCGCTGCTGTCGACGACCGCCTTCAAGATCATCGCGGCCTATCTCTTCATCTTCGTGCTCTTCGCCGGCTTCGTCATCGGCTGGCTGGGCTTTGCCACCCAGCGCCAGCTCACCGACCAGCTCACCGAGACCATCACGGCGGAGGTGCGGGGCCTCGCCGAGCAATATGCCATCGGCGGCATCCGCCGCCTCGTCGAGGTCGTGGACGAGCGCAGCAACCGCCCCGGCGCCTCGCTCTATCTCGTCGCCACCTTCGCCGGCGTGCCGCTGACCGGCAATATCGGCGAGCTGCCTGCCGGCACCCTCGCGCGCCAGGGCTGGATCGAGACCGACTATCGCCGCGCCGACGAGAGCACGTCCGACCGGCCGCACCGCGCCATCGCCCAGGTCTACGGCCTGCCGGGCAATTTCCGCCTGCTGGTCGGCCGCGACCTCGAGGAGCGCGACCGCATGCGCGAGATCTTCGGCCGCGGCTTCCGCTTCTCGGTGGCCGTCGCCATCGTCCTCGGTCTGCTCGGCGCCTATTTCGTCACCCGCCGGGTGCTCAAGCGCGTCGACGCCATGACCGAGATGTCCCGCCGCATCATGGAGGGCGACCTCACCGGGCGCCTGCCCACGGCCGGCTCGCGCGACGAACTCGACCGCCTGGCCGGCTCCGTCAACGACATGCTCGCCCGCATCGAGGCGCTGATGGCCGGCATGAAGGAGGTCTCCGACAACATCGCCCACGACCTCAAGACGCCGCTGACGCGCCTGCGCAACAAGGCGGAGGAGGCGCTGAGGGTCGGCGGCTCCGACGCCGCCTATCGCGCGGCGCTCACCGGCATCATCGAGGAGTCCGACGGGCTCATCCGCACCTTCAACGCCCTCCTGATGATCGCCCGTGCCGAGGCCGGCAACCAGCGCGAGGGCATGGTGCGGCTCGACCTCGCCGAGATCGCCCGCGGCGTCGCTGAACTCTATGAGCCGGTGGCGGAGGAGGCGCACGTCGCCCTCACCGTCACGGCCGCGCCGGTCAGCGTCACCGGCAATCGCGAACTGCTCGGCCAGGTGGTCGCCAACCTCGTCGACAATGCGCTGAAATACGGCGCCACGGGGGAGGGCGGCGAGGTCGCCGTCACCGTCGCCGCCGAGGACGGCGAGGCGGTCGTCACCATCGCCGACCGCGGCCCCGGCATCGCCGACGCCGACCGCGGCCGCGTGCTCGACCGCTTCGTGCGGCTGGAGACGAGCCGCTCCCGCCCCGGGTCCGGCCTCGGCCTCAGCCTCGCGGCGGCCGTGGCGCGCCTCCATGGCGGGCGTCTCGTGCTCGAGGACAACCGGCCGGGTTTAAAGGTGGCGCTGCGTCTGCCACGATCGGCCGATGACCCGAGCGTTGCCGCCCGACCCGTCTGATTCGCATGCAAGCCTGATCGACCGGCTGGCGGCCGCCCCCGTCCTGCCGAAGGGCGCGACGGTGGCGAAGCGCATCGCCGGCTTCCTCGCCGCCGTCGACGACGGCGAGCTCCGCGCCGCGCTCGACCGGGTGCTGAAGGCGCCGAAGGCCCGCGCCCTCGTCGCCGGGGTCCTCGCCCATTCGCCCTTCCTTTCCGCCATCGCCGGCCACGATCCCGCTCATCTGCTGGCGGTGCTGTCCGAGGCTCCCGAGGCCGTCTTCGCCCGGCTGAAGGCGGAGGCGGCCGCCGCCTGCCGCAAGGCGCGCAGCGACGAGGGCGTCGGTCGGGCGCTGCGTCGCTTCCGTGCCCAGATGGCGCTGCTGGTCGCCGTCGCCGACATCGGCGACGTGTGGCCGCTGGAGCAGGTGACCCGGGCCCTCACCGAGACGGCGGACCTCGCGGTGGCCGAGGCCGTCGCCCATCTGATGCGCGACCTCGCCGATCAGGGCATGCTGGCGCCCGCCGACCCCAGACAGGCGGAGGTCGGCTCTGGCTACATCGTTCTCGCCATGGGCAAGCACGGTGCTTTCGAGCTGAATTATTCCAGCGACATCGACCTCATCGTCTTCTTCGATCCCGACGTGGCGCCGATGAAGCCGGGCAAGGATGCCCAGCCCGCCTATGTGCGCCTCACCCAGCGGCTGGTGAAGATCCTGCAGGAGCGCACCGCCGACGGCTACGTCTTCCGCACCGACCTGCGCCTGCGTCCCGACCCCGGCGCCACGGCGGTGGCGATCTCCACCCCCGCCGCCTTCCATTATTACGAGACGATCGGCCAGACCTGGGAGCGCTCGGCCTTCATCAAGGCGCGGCCCTGCGCCGGCGACATCGCGGCGGGCGAGGCCTTCCTGAAGGAGATGCAGCCCTTCATCTGGCGCAAGTACCTCGACTATGCCGCGGTGGCCGACGTTCACGCCATGAAGCGGCAGATCCACGCCTTCCGCGGCCACGACGCCCTGGCCGTCGAGGGCCACAACATCAAACTGGGGCGCGGCGGCATCCGCGAGATCGAGTTCTTCGTCCAGACCCAGCAGCTCATCGCCGGTGGTCGCAACCCGGCGCTCAGGGTGCGCGACACCGTCACCGGACTGCATCGCCTGCGCGAGGCGGGCTGGGTCACCGAGGAGACGCGGGCCGCGCTGGAGCGCGCCTACCGGTTCCTGCGGCGGGTGGAGCACCGTCTGCAGATGGTGGCGGACGAACAGACACACAGCCTGCCCGAGACGACGGAGGCGGTCACCGGCATCGCCCAATTCCTCGGCTATCGCGACCACGCCGCCTTCGCCGCCGCGCTGACTGCGGAGCTGCGACCGGTCGAGGCCGCCTATGCCAAGCTCTTCGAGGCGCTGCCGCCGCTCGCCGAGGTCAAGGGCACGCTGGACCTCACCACCGACCCGCCGAAGGGAACGACGCTGGCGGCGCTCTCCGACCTCGGCTTCGCCGATCCGGCGATGGCGGTGGCGACCGTCCAGGCCTGGCAGCAGCCGAAATCCGGCGGGCTCAGGGCCCGCGACGCCCGCGACCGGGTGGCCGAACTCGCCCCCGCCCTCCTCGACGCGCTTTCGCGCACCGGCGACGCCGATCTCGGCCTGCGCGCCTTCGACCGGCTGCTGACGCGCCATTCCCAGCCGATCGAGCTCCTCGCCATCCTGCGCAGCCATCCCGACCTGCTGGAGCTCATCTCGCAGATCCTCGGCTCGGCGCCGCGCCTCGCCGATCTCCTCGGCCGCCGCGCCCATGTGCTCGACGCGCTGCTGGAGCCCGCCTTCTTCGGCGAACTGCCCTCCGACGCCGATCTCGCCGCCAGCCTCGCCGCAACCCTCGCCATGGCCCGCGACGCCGAGGACGTGCTCGACCGCGCCCGCATCTTCGGCCAGGAACAGCTCTTCCTCACCGGCGTGCGTGTCCTCGCCGGCACCGTTTCGGCGGAAGCCGCCGGCCAGGCCTTCGCCCGCCTCGCCGAACAGCTCATCAAGGCGCTGCACGCCGCGGTGACCGACTGGATCGTCGCCTCCCACGGGTCCATCCGCGGCATGCGCACGGCCGTCGTCGCCATGGGCAAGCTCGGCGGCCGCGAGATGACGGCGGGGTCGGATCTCGACCTCATTCTCCTCTACGACCACGATCCGAAGGAGAGCGCCTCGACGGGGCCGCGACCGCTCAGCGGCGGGCATTATTTCGCCCGTCTGACCCAGCGCCTGATCAGCGCCCTCTCGGCCCCCACCAGCGAGGGCGTGCTCTTCGACGTCGACCTCAGGCTGCGCCCCTCCGGCCGCTCCGGTCCAGTCGCCACCCATATCGACGGCTTCCGCGCCTACCAGGCCAAGGAAGCCTGGACCTGGGAGCACATGGCGTTGACCCGCGCCCGCGTCGTCGCCGCGACCCCCGGCTTCGAGGCGGAAGTGACGGAAGCCATCCGCCGCGTCCTCACTGGCAAACGGCCGGCCAAGGCGACCCTCGCCGACATCGTCGACATGCGCAGGGCGATCGCCGAGGACAAGGGCGACGACGACCGCTGGGACCTCAAATATGCCCGCGGCGGCCTCATCGACATCGAGTTCATCGCCCAGGCGCTGCAACTCGTCCACGGCAACCGCCATCCCGACATTCTCGACACCAATACGGTGCGGGTGCTCGACAAGGCCGCCGCCGCGGGCCTGCTGAAGCCGACCGAGGGCGACGTGCTGCGCTCGGCCTGCCGCTTCTACCAGCGCTTGACGCAGATCCTCAGGCTCTGCCTCGTCGAGGGTTTCGACCCGCAGACCGCCGCGCCCGGTCTCAAGCGCCTGCTGGCGCGGGCCGGCGAACTCCCCGATTTCGCCACTGTCGACGCCCATCTGGCGGAGGTGCAGCGCCAGGTTCGCAAGGCCTTCGTCGCCGTCGTCGGGCCGCTGTAAGGGATTTCAGGCGCCCCGCATCGGCCAAGTGCGTCCTTCGAGGCTCGCTGACGCTCGCGCCTCAGGATGAGGAGCGTGGTGGGTTGCACCGCCGGGTGAAACGCGACCGTCCGGCACCACTGGGCCTGATGAAGGACACCTCCCTCCTCATCCTGAGGTGCGAGCCCCGCGGCGACGCGTCCGCGTCGCACGGGGGCGAGCCTCGAAGGACGCACTTGCCCGATGCAAGGCCCCCGAAGTCTCAGGCCTCCGCCTTCGCCTTGGGGCCGGCGACCGGCAGCCGCACCACCACCGTCGTGCCGCGCCCGAAGGTCGAGCGGATGCGCAGGGACCCGCCGTGCATCTCGGCCAGCGACTTGGCGATGGCGAGGCCGAGGCCGGAGCCCTGGTGGTTGCGGGAGAACTGGCTCTCCACCTGCTCGAAGGGCTTGCCGAGCTTGTTGATGGCGTGGCGGGGAATGCCGATGCCGGTATCCTCGATGGCGAGGGCGATGATGCCGCGGGCCTTGCGGGCGCGCACCGAGATCATGCCGCCGCGCGGGGTGAACTTCACCGCGTTGGAGAGCAGGTTCAGCGTGATCTGCTTGATGGCGCGGCGGTCGGCGACGAGGTCCATGCCGCCCGGCACCTCCGCCTCCATCAGGATCTCCTTGTCCGCCGCCATCTTTGAGACGACGCGCATGGTCTCCTCCAGCGTCTCCTCCAGGCAGGTGGGGCTCAGCTCCAGCGACAGCCGGCCGGCCTCGATGCGGGCCATGTCGAGGATGTCGTCGATGACGGAGAGGAGGAAGTGGCCGCTGGCATGGATGTCGCGGACATATTCGAGGTATTTCTTCGCCCCGAGCGGGCCGAAATGTCCGTCGCGCATCACCTCCGAGAAGCCGATGATGGCGTTGAGCGGGGTCCGCAGCTCGTGGCTCATATGGGCGAGGAATTCCGACTTGGCGCGGCTCGCCTCCTCGGCCTGGGTCTTCTGCTCGGAATATTTCTCGGCGAGCTCGGCAAGCTGCTGGGTCTGCATCTCCAGCGCATACTGGCTCTTCTGCAGGTCGGCGACGCTCGCCCGAAGCCGCTGCTCGCTGGCGGTGACGTGGGACTCGTGCCGCTTCAGGGCGGTGATGTCGGTCCCCACCGAGACGAAGCCGCCGCAATGGGTGCGCCGCTCGCTGATCTGCAACCAGCGCCCGTCGGCGAGCTCCACCTCGAAGTTGCGCGAGCCGTCGGGGTCGTGGGTGGGCAGGATGTGGCCCTGCTTGATCTTGGCGCCGCCGCCGGCGGCGGCGAGCAGCTCGCGATAGCCGGCGCCCGGGCGCGCCTCGTCGTCGGCGAGGCCGTTGAGCTCGCGGAACTTGGAATTGCAGACGACGATGCGGTCCTGGTCGTCGCAGACGACGAAGGCCTCGGAGATCGTCTCGATCGCCTCGCGGATGCGATGGTCGGCGGCGGCGTTGCGGGCGGCGAGTTCGAGCTGCTCGGTGATGTCGACGACGATGCCGACGAAGCGGGGATGGGCGACGCCGGCGAGGGTGAGGCCGCGGCCGCGGGCGCGGAGCCAGATCCAGCGCCCGTCGGCGTGGCGCATGCGGAACTGGAAGTCGACGGCGTTGCGGGGGTCGAGATCGGTGAGCTGGGAGATGCCGCCGAGATAGCCGTCTTCCGGGTGGAGGATGGGGAACAGCTCGTCGAAGGTGACCAGGCCCTCGCGGCCCTTGATGCCGAGAATCTCGAACATCGACGCCGACCAGTACATCTGGCTGGTGCCGATTTCCCAGTCCCACAGGCCGCAGCCGCCGCTCTCCAGCGCCGCGTCTATGGTGGCGCGGGCATTGTGGTTGATCATGTCGGCGGTGGCCGCCCGCATGGTCTGGATGTGGAAGGCGAGGCCGATGACGAGGAGCAGGAGGCCGGTGGTGGCGAAGAGCGTACCGGTCAGGAGCGAGTTGCGGGCCCACATGCCGAGCGCCTCATCGGTGTCGCGCAACACGAGGAACTGTGCCAGCGGCGCCGCCAGCGGGCGTACGATGACGACGGCGTCCTCCTCCGTCGAGAGACGGACCGGGGTGGGGCTGCTCGTCGTCGGCGGTATGGCGGCGAAGACCTCGCGCAGCGGCTTGCCGAGCAAGCGGGCGCGGGCCGAGGCCGGGGCGACCGCGACGATGGTGCCGGCGGGATCGGTCGCCAGCATGACGCGGCCGGCCTGGGCGCCGATTCGCGGCGCCGTGTAATCGAAGGCCGCCTGCACGGCGGCCGTGGCGTCGCCGCCGGTGGCGGCCACGCGCTGGTTGAGGTCGATCTCGATGGCGGCGGCGGCGGTGTCGAGGTCGGCCTTGACGGCGACGAGCGCCTCCGTGCGGCTGTTGAGGATCTGTTGCAGCGCGCCTGCGCCCATCACCACCAGGAAGGCGATGATCAGGGTGGGCACGAGGCGGCGCAGGGCGGGCTCGTAAGGGGCCAGCCAGGACTCGAAGGAGGCGTCGACGGAGCGGGCGAACCCGTTCAGTCTCAAGGCATGAATCAGCGCGTCCGCGCTGGGCGCAGAACTGCGCTCCATCGCCGGTACCCCCGTCGAATCTCTGAATTTGCGTTCGGAGACCGAGCCCCAGCCCCTCCGAATCGCGGTCATAAGAATCGATTTGCCGGAGGGCTGTCTAGAGTCGCCGAATCACACGTGCGGAAATTTTTGGTTAACGCCGCTAGGAAGATTTGCTTCGGCTCATCCCAGCGACCGCGCGACGATGTCGCGCACGTCGGCGGACAGGGTCGCGGTGGCGGCCACCCGTTCCAGAGCCGCGCGCGCCAGCGTCCGCCGCCCCGCCTCCAGCCCCCTCCAGCTCCGGAAGGCCGAGAGGAGCCGCGCCGCCACCTGCGGATTGCGCGGATCGGTGGCGATGACCACCTCGGCGAGGAAGGCATAGCCCGCCCCGTCCGGCCGGTTGAACTGGGTCTGGTTGCCGCTGGCGAAACTGCCGACGAGGGCGCGCAGCCGGTTCGGATTGGTCATGGCGAAGGCGGGATCGGCGAGCAGGGCCTTGACGCGGTCGAGCGTCGCCGCCTCGGGGATCGCCGCCTGGAGCGCCAGCCACTTGTCGAGGATCAGCGCATCGGCGCGGTAGCGCTCGCGGAAGGCCTCGAGCGCCGCCTCGCGATCGGCACCCGGGTGCTGCGCCAGCACCGCCAGTGCGGCGAAGCGGTCGGTCATGTTGTCGGCGTCGCGGTGGCGGGCCGCCACCGTCGCGAGGCGGTCGGCCTCGCCGCCCGACGCCCACAGGTCCAGCGCCACGTTGCACAGCGCCCGCCGTCCCGCCGCGGCGGCATCCGGCGAGTAGGGGCCGGGCGTCGCGAAGCGCGACAGGGCGTCGGAGAGGGTGCCGTCGAGCCGGGAGCGGATGGCGAGCCGCAGCGCCCGGCGGGCGGCGTGGATCGCATCCGGGTCGACCTCGGCGCCGAGTTCGCGCGCGATGTCGGATTCGGAGGGAAGGGTCAGCGCCTGCGCCGCGAAGGCCGGATCGCGCCCGGCATCGGCCAGCACGGCGGCGAGGGCGTCGGCGAGGATGTCGACGCCGCCGGCCAGCGCGGCGCCCTTGCGGCTCGCCGCCACCAGATGATCCGTCGCCAGCGTCTGGATCGCCTGCCAGCGGTTGTAGGCGTCGCCGTCGTGGCGGGCGAGAAAGCCGAGATCGGCGGCGGTCAGATCGGTCTTCAGCACGATCGGGGCGGAGAAGCCGCGGTTGATGGAGAGGACCGGCCGCGTCGGATGCCCCGAGAAGGTGACGCTCTTCTGCGCCGCGTCGAGGGCGATGACGCCGGGCACCGCCTTGCCGTCCTCGGTGAAGAGGGGACGCTCCGCCCCGTCCGGGCCGATCAGCCCGAAGGCCAGCGGCAGGACCATGGGCTGCTTCACGTCCTGGCCCGGCGTCGGCAGATGGGTCTGCTTCAGGTCGACGGTGAAGGTGCCGGCGACGGGATCGTGGCGGGTGGCGACGGCGACCTGCGGCGTGCCCGACTGGCGATACCAGAGGAAGAACTGGGTGAGGTCGCGTCCGCTCGCCTCGGCGAAGCAGGCGATGAAGTCCTCCACCGTCGCGGCGTCGCCGTCGTGACGCACGAGATAGAGATCCATGCCGCGCCGGAACGCCTCGGCGCCGATGAGAACCTTCAGGGCGCGGATGATCTCCGCCCCCTTCTCGTAGACCGTCGCCGTGTAGAAGTTGTTGATCTCGTGGTAGATTTCAGGGCGCACCGGGTGCGACAGCGGCCCCGCGTCCTCGGCGAACTGGTGGCTCTTCAGGAGGCGCACGTCGGCGATGCGCTTTACTGCGCGGGAGCGCATGTCGCCGGAGAATTCCTGGTCGCGGAAGACGGTGAGGCCCTCCTTCAGGCAGAGCTGGAACCAGTCGCGGCAGGTGATGCGGTTGCCGGTCCAGTTGTGGAAATACTCGTGGGCGATGATGGCCTCGATCGCCGCATAGTCCTGGTCGGTGGCCGTGTCCGGCAGGGCGAGGACGTATTTGTCGTTGAAGATGTTGAGGCCCTTGTTCTCCATCGCCCCCATGTTGAAGTCCGACACGGCGACGATGTTGAAGACGTCGAGGTCGTATTCGCAGCCGAAGGCCTCCTCGTCCCAGCGCATCGAGCGCTTCAGCGCGTCCATCGCGTAGGCGCAGCGATCCTCCTTGCCGTGCTCGACGAAGATGCCGAGCTTCACGACGCGGCCGGAGCGGGTGGTGAAGGTGTCGGAGACCTCCGCGAGGTCGCCGCCCACGAGGGCGAAGAGATAGCTCGGCTTCGGGTGCGGATCGTGCCAGACGGCGTAGTGCCGCCCGTGGGGCAGGTCCCCGGCCTCGACGAGGTTGCCGTTGCCGAGGAGGACGGGCGCCGCCTTCTTCTCCGCCTCGATGCGCGTCGTGTAGACGGCGAGCACGTCCGGCCGGTCGGGGAAATAGGTGATGCGGCGGAAACCCTCCGCCTCGCACTGGGTGCACCAGGTGCCGGAGGAGCGGTAGAGCCCCATGAGCTGGGTATTGGCCTGTGGGTCCACCACCGTCTCCAGGGTCAGGCGGAAGGGGCCGGCAGGCGGATTGTGGATGACGAGACGGTCGGCCGTCGCCTCATAGGCCTCCGGCGCCGGCGTCCGTCCGTCGATGGCGATGGCGGCGAGGGTCAGCCCGTCGCCGTCGAAGACCAGCGGAGCGCCCGCGATCCCCTGCGGATGGGGCTCCACGGCGAGCACCGCCGTGACGCGGGTGGCGGTCGGGTGCAGCACGATGTCGAGGTGCACGGTCTTCACCACGTGGTCGGCGACCCGGTACTCGGAGAGCTTCACCGGCTTTGCCTGTTCGCTGCGCATGACCTGATCCTCGGATGCCGACGGGGCCCGACCTTTACGGCGACGGCGCAGGGGAGGGAAGGGCGCGGACCGGCTCGGTATGGCCGACCACGCGGATGACCCGCGGCTGGCTGCGGCGGAAACCCCGCTCGATCGTGTCCACCGCCTCGTGCACCGCCTCCACCGTCAGGGCGGGATCGGCGCGGCAGTGATAGGTGACCACCAGTCCCTGCGCGGTGTCGCGCACCCGGACGCTGTGGACGTCGGTGATCTGTCCGGTGGTGGCCGCCAGCGCCGCGAGCGCGGTCGCGGCCTCCGTCACCTGAGTTGCGGCGGCGTCGCTGCCCACCAGCATCTCCACCTGCAGCGGCTCGATATGGGTCTCGACCTCGACGTCCGTGCCGAGTTCGCCGCCGATCGCCGCCTCCAGCCGGCTGGCGATCTCGTGCGCCTCGCCGAGGGTCAGGGCCCCGTCCACCTCGAGATCGAGGCCGACGCAGAGCCGCTCGCCGAGATGCTGGACGGTGACGTGGTGGACGGCGAGGGCATGGCGCCGCGCGGTCAGGTGCACCCGCTCCATCACCGTCTCGTCGTCGAGCGCGACGGGCTCGGTCGTGACCGTCGTCACGGTGCCGCCATGGGCGCCCGCCGCTGCCGCGCCGATGGCGGACTTGATCTCTGCCACCCTTTCGAGAGGCAGGGTGCGGTTCACCTTCACGGTGATCTCGGCCAGCGTGTCGGTGCCGACCTCGCGCAGCCGGACGCTGTCCACCCCGACGACACCGGGCACGGCGCCGACCGCCTCCATCACCGCCTCGGTCGCCCCCTGCGGCGCCCGGTCCATCAGCGTGTCGATGGTGCGGCGGCCGAGATTCCAGCTCATCACGCAGATGATGACGGCGACCGCGATGGCGGCGACGGCGTCGGCCATCGGATAACCCACCCAGACGAAGAACAGGCCGGCCAGCACCACCGCAGAACTCGCCATGTCGGCGGCGAAATGCAGCGCGCCGGATTCGAGCGCGTGACTGCCGGTCTCCTTCGCCAGGCGGCTCATGATGCGGACGCGCCAGTAGTCCACGGCGATGACCGCGACCATCAGGCCCGCCATGATTGGCGTCACCTCCACCGGGTGGCCGCCGCCCGTCAGCCGCCGCACCGCCTCGGTCACGACGATGCCGGAGACGAGGAAGAGGAAGGCCGTCTCGGCGAGGGCGGCGATCGATTCGACCTTGCCGTGGCCGTACTGGTGCTCCTCGTCCGGCGGCTTGTCGGCGAGACGCACGGCGTAGAAGGTCAGCACGGTGGCGGCGGTGTCGACGAGGCCATGGGCGGCCTCCGCGAGGATTGCGATGGAGCCGCTGGCGAAACCGACCGCCGCCTTGGCGGCCGTGAGCACCACCGTGACCAGGATCGAGGCCAGCGCCGCCTTCTGCTTGATGGAGACCATGGTCGCGCATCCCCGGCCGTGGAGTGAAGCGGAGGCCTAGTCGCTGCCCCGCCGCAGGTCAATCGCGGTGCGCTTCGCCACCCGCCCGACGCGCGGCAGCCGGACGCGCCGGGCCTTGACGGGGCGATGGCTCCGGGCTCCGCTGCCGCCGATCTCCGCTTTTCGGACATGCCATGACGCCCATCGATCTCGACGCCCAGTACAACAACCGCGCCATGGTGCCCGACCATCCCGCCGTCATGGCCGGCTGGGCGGCGGATGCAGAGGCCTATCGCGCGGCACGGCCCGATGCCGGTCTCGACCAGGCCTATGGCACGGGCGAGCGCCACCGCTATGACCTCTTCCCCGCCGCGGCGCCGCGGGCCGGAGCGCCGATCGCCCTCTTCATCCACGGTGGCTACTGGCAGGCGCTCGACAAGACCTCCTTCAGCCACATGGCCGCAGGCGCCAACGCCCACGGTCTCGACGTGGCGGTGATGAGCTACGACCTGTGCCCCCAGGTGAAGCTCGCCAAGATCGTCGACGACGTGGTCGCCTGCATCCGGGTGCTGCGCGAGCGCACCGGCCGCCGCATCCTGCCCTTCGGCCATTCCGCCGGCGGCCACCTCGCCGCCTGCATGGCCGCGGCCAACTGGCCGCGGATCGGCGAGCCGGCCGACATCGTCGCCGCCGCCATGCCCATCTCCGGCCTCTTCCACCTGGCGCCGCTGGTGCCGACCTTCGTCAACAGGGCCATGGGCATGGACGCGGGGGAGGCGGCTTCCCTCTCGCCGCTCGTCTGGACGCCGCCGAAGGGCCTGAAGGTGACGGCGGTGGTGGGGGGAGAGGAATCCGCCGAATATCACCGCCAGACCCGCACGCTGTGCGAATGCTGGGGCGCGCTGGGCGCCCGGACACGGGAGATGGTCGTGCCCGGCGCCAACCATTTCACCGTGATCGCGCCCTTCGCCGATCCTTCTTCGGCCCTGACGCGGGAACTGGTTGCGCTGGCGGGTTGATCGACCGCAAGGTCCGAGGGGGGCGGACATGGGACCATGCCTCATCGCATCCCCGGAGGCCTCATGTCGTCCCCCCGCCTGCTGCCCGCCCTCCTCGTGCTCGCCCTGACGGCCGGCGACGCCCTCGCCCAGAGCCAGCGGGTGCTGGTCCAGCGCGGCGAGACGCTGGTGCGCCAGCACTGCGCCCTCTGCCACGCGGTGGGGCGGACGGATACGAGCCCCTATCCCAACGCGCCGCTGTTTCGCGAGCTGTCGAAGCGCTATCCGGTCGACGTGCTGGAGGAGGCCCTCGCCGAGGGCTTCACCTCCGGCCATCCGGCCATGCCGGAGTTCACCTTCTCGGCGGAGCGCGCCGCGGCCATCGTCGCCTATCTGAGCTCCATCCAGACCGAGCCGAACGCCCGCCCGCAGAGACGGTGAGGGCCACATCCGTCGCGGAGGCAGGCCGCTCCCGGCGTCATCACCCGTCACCCCCGGCGAGACCGAAGGCCGAGGGAAGGGGGGCCATGGGCCATCGGGCGCTCCCTTCAACTCCTGGATCCCCTTCCCCTCGCTGCGCTCGGCCGGAGGTGACGGGGTGTGAGTGCACCACCTCCCCCAAAAGCAAAGGCCCGGCGCGACGGCCGGGCCTCCATGTCTCACGACAAGCCGCCGGCGATCAGAAGAACGCCTGGATACCGGTCATGGCGCGGCCGAGGATCAGCGCGTGCACGTCGTGGGCGCCCTCATAGGTGTTGACCGTCTCGAGGTTCACCATGTGCCGGATGACGTGGTACTCGGCCGAGATGCCGTTGCCGCCGTGCATGTCGCGGGCCATGCGGGCGATGTCCAGCGCCTTGCCGCAATTGTTGCGCTTCATCAGCGAGATGGCCTGCGGCGCGAAGGAATGGTCCTCCATCAGCCGGCCGAGGCGCAGGGCGCCGTGCAGGCCGAGGGTGATCTCGGTCTGCATGTCCGCGAGCTTCTTCTGCACGAGCTGGGTGGCCGCCAGCGGCTTGCCGAACTGCTTGCGGTCGAGCGTGTACTGGCGGGCGCGGTGCCAGCAGTCCTCGGCGGCGCCCATGGCGCCCCAGGCGATGCCGTAGCGGGCGCGGTTGAGGCAGCCGAACGGGCCCGACAGGCCCTTGGCGTTGGGCAGCATGTTCTCGGCCGGCACGAAGACGTCGTCCAGCACGATCTCGCCGGTGATCGAGGCGCGCAGCGAGATCTTGCCCTCGATCTTCGGGGTGGAGAAGCCCTTCATGCCGCGCTCGACGATGAAGCCGCGGATGGCTTCGTCCGTCTTGGCCCAGACCACCGCCACGTCCGAGATCGGCGAGTTGGTGATCCACATCTTCGAGCCTTTGAGCACGTAGCCGCCGTCCACCTTCACGGCGCGGGTCTTCATGCCGGCCGGGTCGGAGCCCGCGTCGGGCTCGGTCAGGCCGAAGCAGCCGACCCACTCGCCCGAGGCGAGCTTGGGCAGGTACTTCTTGCGCTGCTCTTCCGAGCCGTAGGCGTAGATCGGGTACATGACGAGGGAGGACTGCACCGAGCAGGCCGAGCGATAGCCCGAATCGACGCGCTCCACCTCGCGGGCGATGAGGCCGTAGGCGACATAGCCGAGGTCGGCTCCGCCATACTCGGAGGGGATCGTCGAGCCGAGCAGGCCGAGTTCGCCCATCTCGGTCATGATCTCGCGGTCGAAGCGCTCGTCGAGGAAGGCCGAGGTGACGCGCGGCAGCAACTTTTCCTGGCAATAGGTGCGGGCGGTCTCCTGCACCATGCGTTCCTCTTCGGTCAGCAGCCCGTCGAGGTTCAGCGGGTCTTCCCAGTTGAACTCCTCGTTGTCCTTCACGTAGGAGCCGGAGGCGGGGGTGAGCGCGGCGACGGCCATGGCGATGATCCTCAAGCGAATGGTGGCGCTGTCTTAGGCCAAAGGCCGGACAGCGCCAAGCGCCGGATCGTCATAGCGCGCCTGCCGCGCCCGCGCGATGCGGCATGGTCGCGAGCCGCGCGAGGGGCGAGGCGAGGGAGACCAGTGCCGAGGCGGCGAAGGCCGCCGCGACGAGGCCGAGCGCCGCGTCGAGGCCGAACATCGCCGCGACCCCACCGCCGGCGAGGGCTCCGAGCGGCCTGACGCCGTAGATCGCGACCTGGATGGTGGCGGTGACCCGCCCCATCAGCGCCGGCGGCGTCACGATCTGGCGGACGGAGGTCTGCATCACCAGCCAGAGCATGGGTCCGAAGCCGATGAGCCCGAAGGCGAGGGCCGCCATGGCGAGCCCGCCGAAGGACGGAGACAGCGCCATCAGCACCGCGCCGAGGGCCGAGGAGACGGGTCCGAAGAGCAGCACGGCCCGAGGCTGCACCCGCGCGAAGACGAAGGGCGCGACGGCGGCGCCGGCGATCATGCCGAGCCCGTTGATGCCCTGGGCGAGGCCGGCGCCTGCCGCATCCGTGCCGAGCCGCGTCAGGGCGAAGGGCACGAAGACCGCGATGAGGGCGACGAAGGCGAAGTTCCAGAACACGGCGCAGAGTCCGATGGCCCGCAGCAGGGGGTCTGCGACGACGAAGCGGGCGCCCTCGGCGATGGCGGTGAACAGCGCAGGCTTCGTTGCCGGCGTCGGCCGTGCCGCGAAGTGCAGGGTCGCAGCGCAGAGGAGGGCGGCGAGGGCGAGGAGCGCCGCCAGGGGGTAGCCGGCGAGCGGCGAGACGCGGGTGGCGAGGAAGCCGACCAGGAAGGGCGCGGCGGTGCTCGCCATGGCCCGCATCAGCTCGATCCGGGCATTGGCTCTCGGCAGGTCGGCCGGGGCGACGATCTCGGGCACCAGTCCGATCTGGACCAGGACGAAGGTGACGGTGCCCGCCGCCGAGAGGAAGGCTGCGGCGCCGAGCAGCGCCACCTGGCCGAGAGCCGCGGCGGCAAGCGCCGCCAGCGCTCCGGCGAAGGAGAGGGTCAGCGCCGCGAGCAGGACAGTCCGGCGCGGCAGGCGGTCGACGATCACCCCGGCGGGCAGCGAGACGAGGAGCCAGGCGGCGGTCTGCGCCGCGACCAGCACCCCGACGAGGCCCGGCCCCGCCCCGAGTACGAGAACCGCGGTGACCGGCAGGGCGGCGAGCGCGATCTGGTCGGCGGCCTGCACGAAGCCGGCGGTGGCGAGGAGTCGGGCGAAAGGGGAGGGTGAGGTGGTCTCGGTCATGGGCGGGTCTCCATGACCCGTCGTGACAGGGCGGCGCGCCGGCCGACACCCGATCTCTCCGCCCGTTTCCTGAGCTCACCCGATCAATTGGAAGCGGTCGACGTCGACGAGGCCTCGGTCGCTGATCTTCAGGTGCGGAATGACAGGCAGCGGCAGGAAGGCGACCTGCAGGAAGGGCTCGGCCAGCATCACGCCGAGGCCGGTCGCCGCGGCGCGCAGGTCTTTCAGCGGCTGGATCAGCTCCTCGAAGGGGAGGTCGCTCATCAGCCCGGCGATGGGCAGGGCGAGTTCGGCGAGGACCCGGCCGCCCTCCACCACCACGAAGCCGCCGCGGATGGCGACCAGCCGGTTCACCGCCGCCGCCATGTCGGCATCGTCCGCGCCGACCACGCAGATGTTGTGGCTGTCGTGGCCGACGGACGAGGCAATGGCGCCGCGCTTCAGGCCGAAGCCGTGGACGAAGCCGCGGCCGATATTGTCGTTGATGCCGTGGCGGGCGACGACGGCGACCTTGACCGCGTCCTGGTCGAGATCGGGCTGCATGGCACCGCCGACGACCGGCAGGTCCATGGTGAGGTGGGCGGTGATGATCTTGCCGGGGATGACGCCGATGACATGGGCGGTGGCCCCCGTCGCCGGCACGCGGAAATCCTCCGCCGAAACGGGCCGCGCCTTCATGCTGTCGAGCCCGACCGGGGCGACCGGCACCTTCCCCGCATACGCATCGGGCCCGACCAGCACCCCGCCGGCGATGACGTCGGAGACGGCGCAGGCCTCGAGGTCGTCGAGGAGGACGATGTCGGCGCGCTTGCCCGGCGCGATCATGCCGCGATCCCTGAGGCCGAAGGCGGTGGCGGCGGTCAGCGAAGCCGAGCGGTAGGCGGCGAGCGGCGGCACGCCGAGGCTGATGGCGGTGCGGATGAGGAAGTCGAGATGGCCTTCCTCGGCGATGTCGAGCGGGTTGCGGTCATCGGTGCAGAAGGCGAGGAAGGGGGAGGTGGCGACCGTCAGGAGCGGCGCGAGAGCGTGCAGGTCCTTCGACACCGAGCCCTCGCGGATCAGCACCGTCATGCCCTTCTGGATCTTCTCCAGCGCCTCGTCGGTGGTCGTCGTCTCGTGGTCGGTGCGGATGCCGGCGGCGATATAGCCGTTGAGGTCGAGCCCGCCCAGCAGCGGCGCATGCCCGTCGATGTGCCGGTCGGAAAAGGCGGCGATCTTGGCGAGGCACTCGGCGTCGCCGTTCACGACACCCGGAAAGTTCATGAACTCGGCGAGGCCGATCACCTTGGGATGGTCGCGCCAGGCGACGAGATCCTCGACGCCGAGCCGCGCCCCGGCGGTTTCCAGATGCGTCGCCGGCACGCAGGACGAGAGCTGCACCCTGAGGTCCATCACCGTGCGGCCGGCCCCCTCCAGCATGTAGGCGATGGCGGCCGGGCCCAGCACGTTGGCGATCTCGTGCGGGTCGCAGATGGCGGTGGTCACGCCGTGGCGGGTGACGCAGCGGTCGAACTCCATCGGCGTGACGAGTGAACTCTCCACGTGGAGATGGGTGTCGATGAAGCCCGGCACGGCGATGCGGCCGCGCCCGTCGATCTCCCGCAGGCCGCGATAGCCGCCATAGGTGCCGACGATGGTGTCGCCGCAGATGGCGATGTCGGTGACGAAGAGATTGCCGGTGACGAGGTCGAAGAGGCGGACGTTGCGGATGACGAGATCGGCTTCGCCCGCGCCGCGGCCCTGGGCGATGCGCCGGGTGAGGGTGTCGGGGGTGAGGCGTGCCGCCGTCACGGCCGGCGCACCCGTTCGAGCACCAGCGGACGACCTCCCTCCGCCGGGTCCTTGGTGAAGCCTGCGGGGCCGAGCAGGAAGGACAGGCTGTTGCCGTCGAGGCCGTAGAGCACGAGCTTCGGCGCCTCGATGCGCCAGGAGGCGAGCCTCAGCCGCGTCACCGATGCCTGGCAGCCCTGGGGCGTGACCCTGACCGCATAGCTCTCCTGGCCGCCTGGCGGCGGGCGGTCCGACAGATGCACGCGGCAGAGGATTTCGCCGCCGGGCCGGCGCATCACCCAGTCGCCGAAGGCGTCGCGGGCGTTCGGCACCCGGTCGACGCCGTCCGGCGCACGGACCAGCACATAGCCCGGGTCCGGCTCCATGGCCGAATAGGAGGCATCTTCGTTTTCGCGGAACGCCAGGAGCGTCTGCCGTGTCGGGCCGAGGAAACTCAACCCATCCACCGGGTGCCAAGCCGCCGCATCGGCGATGACGGGCACGCGCCGGGCGCAGTCGGGCGACGTCGTCAGGCCGTAGCCGCCGATGGAGGTCGTGGTCGCCAGCGTCACCCGGCAGCCCGGCTCGCCGTTCGCCGGCGCGACGAGCCAGGTTCCGGCCAGCGTCCGCAGGATGGACGGGTCGATGCCCTGCGCCTGGGATGGCGCGGCCAAAGCGAGGGTGAGGAGCGTGAGGGCGGCGCGGATCATTCCGGATGATCCCACGCCGCCGTCCGTTTGTCAGGCCACCCGGGCGAACTGGAAGTTGCGGCCCGGCGCCGCGTCGAACAGCGCCCGCGTATAGGGGTGCTGGGGCGCGGCGAAGATGTCGGCGGTCTTGCCGTGTTCCACCACCACGCCGTTCTGCATCACCGCGATGCGGTCGCAGATCTGCGCCGCGACGCGCAGATCGTGGGTGATGAAGAGCACGGCGAGGTCGAACTTCTTGCGCACGTCGTCGAGGAGGTCGAGCACCTGGGCCTGCACCGACACGTCGAGGGCCGAGACCGCCTCGTCGGCGATGAGGATTTCCGGCTCCATCGCCAGCGCCCGGGCGATGCAGATGCGCTGGCGCTGCCCGCCCGAGAACTGGTGCGGATAGCGGTCGAGGGCATCGGGCGACAGGCCGACCAGCTTCATCAGGTCGCGGGACTTGGCGATGGCGTCGGCCTCGCTCATGCCGAAGTTCATCGGCCCTTCGATGATGGAGGCGCCGACCGAACGTCGCGGATTGAGCGAGCGATAGGGGTCCTGAAAGACGATCTGGCAGTGTTTGCGATGCGGCCGGAGCTGGCGCTCGGGGAGATTGGCGATGTCCATGTTGCTGACGACGATGCCGCCCGAGGTCGGCGTGATCAGCCTGGCGATGCAGCGTGCGACCGTCGACTTGCCCGAGCCCGATTCGCCGACGATGCCGAGCGTCTCGCCACGCCGCACGCGGATCTCCACGTCGGAGGCGGCGCGCACCTCGCGCTTCTTCTGGAAGAAGCCGCCGCCGCCATAGACCTTGCAGAGCTTCACCGTCTCCAGCGCCAGCTCGCCCGTCCGCTCCTCGCGCACCGGCGGAGTGAGCGTCGGCACGGCGTTGATCAGCATCTGCGTATAGGGGTGCTGGGGGTTCTTCAGCACCTCGGTGGCCGTGCCGGTCTCCACCACCTTGCCGCGCTGCATGACGACGACGCGGTGGGCGATCTCGGCGACGACGCCGAAATCGTGGGTGATGAACAGCACGCCCGTGCCGCGGCGCTCCTGCATCTCGGCGATGAGCTTCAGGATCTGCGCCTGCGTGGTCACGTCGAGGGCGGTGGTCGGCTCGTCGGCGATCAGCAGCACGGGATCGAGCACCAGCGCCTGGGCGATCATGATGCGCTGGCGCTGGCCGCCCGAGAGCTGGTGCGGATAGGCGTCGTACATCTTCGCCGGATCGGGCAGCCGCACCGAATCCATCACCGCCAGCACCTTCTCCTTGCGCTCGGTGGCGCCGAGGCCGGTGTGGATGCGCAGCACCTCGTCGATCTGCTCGCCGCAGGTGACGACCGGGTTCAGCGCCGTCATCGGCTCCTGGAAGATCATCGACATCCGCGTGCCGCGCAGGTCGCGCAGCCGGCTGGCGCTGGCCTCGAGGACATTCTCCCCTTCGAGGAGGATCTGTCCGCCGGTCGCCTTGAGCTGGCCCTTGGGCAGCAGGCCCATGACGGCATGGGACGAGACGGACTTGCCCGAGCCGGATTCGCCCACCACGCAGACGATCTCGCCGGGGTACACGGCGAAGGACACGTCCTCCACCGCGTTCCTGCGGTCGGCGCCTTTCGGCAGTTCGACCGTGAGGTTTCTGATGTCGAGGATAGGGGCGCTCATCCGCGCTTCTCCATTTTCGGATCGAGCGTGTCACGCAGACCGTCGCCGAGCATGTTCACGGCGAGCACCGTGAGGGCGAGGAAGATGCCCGGATAGAGGATGTTGTGGGGGAAGATGCGGAAGAGCTGGCGCCCCTCGGCCATGATGTTGCCCCAGGTCGGCACGTCCGGCGGAATGCCGATGCCGAGGAAGGACAGGATGGCCTCGACCAGGATCGCCGAGGCACAGATGAACGTGCCCTGCACGATGAGCGGGGCCACCGTGTTCGGCAGGATGTGGCGGATGACGAGCTTCACCGTCGGCGTGCCGGAGACCACGGCGGCCTCGACATAGGGCTCCTCGCGTACCGACAGCACCACCGAGCGAACGAGGCGCACGACGCGCGGCACCTCCGGCACCACGATGGCGATGATGACCGATACCAGGCCCGCCCGCGACAGCGACACCACGGCGATGGCGAGCAGGATGGCGGGAATGGCCATCAACCCGTCCATGATCCGCATGATGATGCTGTCGAGCCAGCGGATGTAGCCGGCGACCATGCCGATGACGAGACCGATGCTGACCGACAGCACCGCCACGGCGACGCCGATGAAGATGGAGACCCTCGCGCCGTAGACGACGCGGGAGAAGACGTCACGCCCCAGCGTGTCCGTGCCCATGTAGTGCTTCACCGTGGCACGCGTGCCGTCGTCGAGGCGCATGGTGCTCTCGGCCATGGGATGGCGGTTGCGCGCGCCCGGATTGATGGCGGTGGGGTCGGAGGTGGCGATCAGCGGCGCGATCAGGCCGATGAAGACCATGACGAGGACGATGGCGAGGCCAACGACCACGTTGGGGCTGCGGAAGAGCTTGCGCCAGACCGTGGGTTTTGCGGGGGCCGGGACGGCGGGCGCTTCGGCGCTCGCGAGCGGCTCGGTGGAGGCTGGGGCGGTCAATAGCGGATCCTCGGATCGAAGATCGTGTAGGACAGATCGACGAGCAGGTTGATCAGGACGTAGACGAGGGAAAAGGCGAGGATGATCGCCTGGATGACGGGAAAGTCACGGGCGAGAACGGCGTCCACCGTCAGGCGGCCGAGGCCGGGGATGGAATAGACGCTCTCGGTGACCACCACGCCGCCGATCAGCAGGGCGACGCCGATGCCCACCACCGTGACGATCGGCACCGCGGCATTCTTCAGGGCGTGCTGGAACAGCACCTTCATCTCCGTCTGACCCTTGGCGCGGGCGGTGCGGATATAGTCCTCCGACAGCACCTCCAAGACGCTGGTGCGGGTCATGCGGGCGATCAGCGCCACATAGATGACGGAGAGCGTGAAGGCGGGCAGCACGAGGCTGCGGAACCACGGCCAGATGCCGTTGCCGATCCGCTGATAGCCCTGGACGGGGAACCAGCCGAGCTTGATGGCGAAGATGTAGATCAACAGATAGCCGATCACGAAGACCGGCACCGAGAAGCCGATGACCGAGAAGCCCATCACGATGCGGTCGATCCAGGTCCCCTGCTTGTAGGCGGCGACCACCCCGAGCGGGATGGCGATGACGACGGCGAGGACGATGGTCAGGAAGGCCAGCGACAGGGTCGGCTCGATGCGCTCGGAGATGAGCTCGAACACGGTCTTGCGGAAGAAGAAGCTCTCGCCGAGCTCGCCGCGCAGCAGGCCCCCGAGCCAGATGAAGAACTGCTGCAGGATGGGCTGCTCGAGGCCGAGCTTGGTGCGGATGTCGAGAATCTGCTGCGAGGTGGCGTTGTCGCCGGCGATGATCGCGGCGGGGTCGCCCGGCGTCAGGCGCAGCATGAGGAACACCATCACGGCGACGGTGAACAAAACGGGGATGGTCGCCGCGAGGCGTCGGAGAATATAGGACAACATGGGAATTTTCGGCCCGCTGCAAGGGAAAGGCGGCGGCCGGGACGCGCCCGGCCGCCTGTCGTCATTTCCTTACGCGCCGCGGCCCTTCTCGATGTTCCAGAACACCGGAGCCGGGGCCTCGAGCCAGCCGGAGATGTTCTTGCGGTGGGCGCCCGGCGAGTACCACTGACCCAGATGGATGTGGGTCGGGGCTTCCGAGACGCGGCGCTGCACCGCCTCGGCGATCTGCTTCTGCTCGGCCGCGGTGGCGGCGCGGGCATAGCGGGCGCGCAGGGTCTCGATCTCCGGGTCGCTCGGCCAGCCGAAGGCCGCCTTGTCGCCCGAGGCGTTGAAGAAGCCGGCCATGACCGGATTGAGGATGTCGGCCGCCACCCATGAGGTGAGCATGGCGCTCCAGCCGCCCTGGGTCGGCGGGTCGCGCTTCACGCGGCGGGCGACGACCGTCTGCCAGTCCATGGACTGCATGTCGACGACGAAGCCGGCGCGCTCGAGCAGCGACTTGGCCACCGGCGCCAGGTTGGTGAGCACCTGCAGGTCGGTCGAGTGCAGCAGCACCACCGGTTCGCGGTTGTAGCCGGCCTCCTGGAGGAGCTGGCGCGCCTTGGCGAAGTTCGACTCCAGCTTGTCTTCCATGCCGGCCATGGTCTCCAGCGGCGAGCCGCAGACGAACATGGCCTTGCAGACCTTGTAATATTCCGGATCGCCGATGGTCGCCTTCAGGAAGTCCTCCTGGTTCAGCGCGTAGAGCACCGCCTGGCGGATCTTCGGGTTGTTGAACGGCGCCGTCGTGTGGTTGAAGCGCATGGTGTACTGGTTGCCCAGCACGTTCCAGTTGAACAGCTTGATGTTGTCGTCGGACTTCAGCAGCGGCAGAAGGTCGTGGCTCGGCGCCTCGATGATGTCGATCTCGCCGGCCTGCAGGGCGTTGATCGCCTGCTGCTGGTCGGTGATGACGCGCCACTCGACGCGGTCGACCTTGGCGACCTTGCCGCCGGCGAGGCCGTCGGCGGGTTCGGAGCGCGGCTTGTAGCCGGCGAACTTGGCGTAGACCGCCTTGTCGCCCGGCTTCCATTCGTCACGCACGAACATGAACGGGCCGGAGCCGATGAACTCGGTGATCTGCGTGTTCGGGTCGGTCTCGGCGACGCGCTTCGGCATCATGAAGGGCACGTTCGAGGACGGCTTGCCGAGGGCGAACAGGAGGAGGCCGGTCGCTTCCTTCAGCTTGATCTCGAAGGTCTTGGGGTCCTTGGCCTCGATCGAGCCGACGAAGCCCATCACGGTCTGGCCGAGCGGATCGCGGGCGGCCCAGCGGCGGATGGAGGGGATGATGTCGGCCGTCGTGACCGGCTGGTTGTCGTGCCACATCAGGCCGTCGCGCAGCGTGAACGTGTAGGTCAGCTTGTCGTCGCTGACCGTGTACTTGTCGACCATCTGCGGCTGCACCTGACCCTTGGAGTCGAGGGCGAACAGCGTGTCGTAGATCATGTAGCCGTAGTTGCGGACGATGTAGGCGGTCGTCCAGATCGGATCGATGATGCGCAGGTCCGAGTGCATCACGACGCGCAGCACGTTGGCCGCGCCCTGGGCGGAGGCCCCTGTCGAACTCGCCAGTGCGCCGGCCGCGGCGGCGCCGGCCATCACGGTGCGGCGGGACAATTTGACGGATTTCATGATGACTCTCCCCTGGAACTCCGCAGCCGGGATTGACCCCTGATCGACCCCTGGCCGCGAGAAGGTCGGATCAGACGACGCTTGGTCGGAAGGTGTCAATCCCGAAGCGCAGGCAACTGTCGCGCAAAATCCGTGCAGACGGCTGAGAGTTAGGCGCGGGCATGCGACAACGGGACGCGCGCGAAGGGCCGCTCCGATTCGAAGGCCCGCATCGCCCGGAGCACCGTCGCCTCCTGCCGCTTCCAGCCGACGATCTGCAGGCCGATGGGCAGGCCGTCGCCGTCGAGGCCGCAGGGCACCGTCCCCGCCGGCTGCTGCGTGACGTTGAAGGGCGGCGTGTAGGGGCACCAGTCGGTCCACAGCGGCCCCCAGGACTCCTCGCCGGCGAAGCCAGGCGGCGGCAGGTCGGCGCCGAGCGGGATGGCTCCCGTCGGCATGGTGGGGGTGATGAGCAGGTCGTAGCGGGTGAAGAACTCGGCCATGGCGATGACGGTCTTCGTGCGCCGGTAGAGCAGCGCGTCGATGAGCTGGGCGGCGGAGAAGCGCGAGCCGGTCTCGGCGCAGGCGACGAGGCCCGGGTCCATCTGCTTGCGCTGTTCGTCGCTGAAGGACGAGAGCGCCAGCGCCGCGCCGGCGTTCCAGATGTCCCAGGCGATGGGGGCGGGGTCCTCGATCGGCGGGTCGACCTCCTCCACGATGGCGCCCATGGAGGCGAAGGTGGCGGCGGCGGCTGCCACGGCGCGCTCCACCTGCGGGTCGAGCTTCTTCACGAAACCGAGGCGCGGCGAATAGGCGATGCGCAGACGGCGCACGCCCTCGTCGAGGCCGATGCCATAGTCGGGCGCCGGCGTGTTCCAGGCCATGGGGTCGCGGGCGTCGGGCCCGGACAGGATGGTGAGGAGGGCGGCGACCTCGCGCACGTCCCGGGCGATGGGGCCGAGATGGGCGAGTTCGCCCATGACCGAGATCGGATAGGCCGGCACCCGGCCATAGGTCGCCTTGATGCCGGCGACGCCGCAATAGGCGGCGGGGATGCGGATGGAGCCGAGGCCGTCGGAGCCGAGATGGAACCGGCCGATGCCGAGCGCCGCGGCGGCCGCGCCGCCCGAGGTCGAGCCGCCGGCGGTGCGCGCGGGGTTCCAGGGGTTGCGGGTATGGCCGGTCAGCGGCGAGGAGGAGAGCCCGATCCAGCCGAATTCCGGCATGGTCGTAGTGCCGAGGATGACGAGGCCGGCGTCCTTGCAGCGCGCGGTGACCGGCGCGTCGAAGGTCACGGGATCACGCGGGACGACCTTCGATCCCTTCAGCGACGGCCAGCCCGCCACCGCCATGTTGTCCTTCACGGTGACGCCGACCCCGTCCACCGGGCTCAGCGGCTCGCCCTTCGCCCAGCGCGCCTCCGATTCGCGCGCCCAGGCGAGCGTCCGCTCCCGGTCGATCAGCGCGAAGGCGTTGACGCTCTCCTGGCTCGCCTCGGCCCGGTCGAGGGCGTCCTTCGCCGCTTCGACGGGCGACAGGGTCCGGCGCCGGAAGGCGTCGGCCAGAGCGAAAGCATCGAGTTCGGATATGGCGGTGGAATAGATCGGCATGACGGCACTCCCGCCGCGAAGGCTGCCACGACAGGGCGACCCGGCGTAAGGGGGTGTTGCGACCACGTGTCATGCGGAGCGCGGGCGGCGCCTCCGCCGCAGCGCCTTGATCTCGGCGATCCGCTCGACGTCCTCGACCTGCAGGTAGCGGCCCCTTTCGAGGATCTCCAGCGTGTATTCCTCGTAGGTGAGGCCGAGCCGGTCGGCTTTCTCCATGCGGAACCGCATGACGTCGGCCGAGACGCTCTTCCACGCCTCCCGGTGCGCCCGCTTCCAGTGCAGGAAGACGTGCGGATCGCCCTTGCCCCAGGGCGGCCCCTCGTAATCCTCCAGCGGCGGCCCGCCATTGTGGCGCGGCGAGAGATCCTGCTGTTTCGCGACCGGCTCTACGGCATCCCGGTCTCGGGGGGCAAGGGGCAGCCTGCGCAGCCGCATGGGATCATCCATTCTCGGGTGGTGGACGATGATTCCATCATCATGGAACTTGCGCAAGGGCGGTGCCGCACATCAGGCCCCGGTGTATGGAATGGGTCGGGCACGCGGGGGACGCCATGAACGCTGTGGACAATTGGGGCGATCGCGCCCGCATCGGCCTCTTCATCGTCGGACGGGAGGTGGTGCCCGAGGCGGAGTGGTGGGCCATGCGACCCGCCGGCGTCTCCGTCCATGCCGCCCGCGTCACCTCTGCTTCGCCCTGGGCGCCCTGGACCGCCGACCGGACCGGCGCCGGCCTCTCGCCCGACCTCTCCCGCGGCTGCCGCGACTTCACCGCCATCGCGGCGGACGTGGCGGTTCTCGCCCATTCGTCCAGCAGCTTCGTCGGCGGCCCCGGCTGGGACGAGGCGGCCGTCGCGGCGCTCGCCGCCGAGCTGCCCGCCGGGACCATCGCCACGACCAACGGCCTCGACATGCGCCTGGCGCTCGCGGCCCTGGGGTCGAAACGGCCGTTCCTCGTCATGCCGGCCTGGATGAGCGATGCCCTCGTCGCTTCGGCCCTGGCCTATCTCGAGGCTCATGGCTTCGCCGCTCCCGCCGCCTGGCGCTACCGGCCGCTCGACAAGTGGCGCGGCATCCCGCCCGATGGCCTCTATCCCGCGGGCATGGCGACGGACCAGGACACCGGCTCGCTGTTCGACCAGGTGGTGCGGGAATGTCCGGCGGACGCCGATTCCATCCTTCTGGCCGGCACCGGCCTGCGCTGCGTCGCCGTCATCGAGGCGCTGGAAAAAGCCCTCGCCCGTCCCGTTGTCACCGCCAACCAGGCGAGCCTCTGGCGGGCCCTGCAGGCGGCCGGCGTCGACGCGCGGGTCGATGGCTACGGTGGCCTGCTCCGCGGCTGACGCCCCGCACCCGGGCAGGGCGGCCTTGCCCGCGGCGCACTCCTCCTCCGCGTGCCGATCGGCATGATGCCCCCTTCCTTCACCGCAGGCCCCGTTCCCATGATCACCCACGATACCCAAGCCGCGCTCGATCGTCTGATGCGCTTCCTCGCCGTCGAGGGCATCACCGGCCAGGAAAAGGCTATCGCCGAGGACGTCGCCAAGGCGCTGGTCGAGGCCGGCGTTCCGGCCGAGGCCATCGCCTATGACGATGCCAACACGCGCATTCCCGTCCCCACCGAGACCGGCAACCTGATCGTCAAGATCCCGGGCCGCGGCGCCCTCAGCAACGGCGAGCCGCTTCTCTTCTCCACCCATCTCGACACCGTGCCGCTCTGCGCCGGCGCCAAGGCGCGCATCGTCGGCGACAGGATCGTCTCCGGCGGCGACACGGCGCTCGGCGGCGACAACCGCACCGGCTGCGCCGTGCTCGTCTCCCTCGCGGCGGAACTCGCCAAGCAGAACCTCGACCATCCGCCGCTGGTGCTCGTCTTCTGCGTCCGCGAGGAGAGCGGCCTCTGGGGCGCCCGCTACATCGACCTCGACATGGTCGGGCCCGTGGCCATGGGCTTCAACTACGACGGCTCCCGCCCCGCCGACGTCGTCACCGGCGCGGTCGGCGGCGACGGCTGGTCGGTCGAGATCTTCGGCCGCGCCTCCCATGCCGGCGTCGCGCCGGAGCGCGGCATTTCCGCCAGCATGATCGCCGCCATGGCGCTTGCGGACGCCCAGGCCGGCGGCTGGTTCGGCAAGGTGGTGAAGGGCGACAAGGCCGGCACCAGCAATGTCGGCACCGTCGCGGGGCGTGACGGCCGCGGCGCGGGCGACGCCACCAACGTCGTCACCGACTACTGCTACGTGGAGGGCGAAAGCCGCAGCCACGACATGGCCTTCGTCGACGCCATCACCGACGCCTTCGAGGCCGCTTTCGTCAAGGCCGCCGCCACCCTCGTCAGCAGCGAGGGCAAGACCGGGCGCGTCGAGTTCAAGCGCCAGCGCAAGTATCACTCCTTCGCCATCGACCGGAACGCGCCGGTCGTGCAGCGCGGCATCCAGGCCATCGAGGCCATCGGTCTGACGCCCAACCCGCGCCTCGTCAACGGCGGTCTCGACGCCAACTACCTGACCCTCCACGGCGTCCAGACGGTGACCTTCGGCGCCGGCCAGAACGAGGCGCATACCGTCGACGAGTGGGTCGACATCCCCGCCTTCCAGAACGCCTGCCGCCTCGCCATCGCGCTGGCGACGGCACGCTGACGCGTTTCGACCAGGGGTGCCGCCGGTCCGCCGGCGGCACCCGCCCCAACCAGAACAGAGCCGCCGATGCGCGGCCATCAGGGAGCTTCGTCCATGGCCCATCCGCGCCCCTATCGCGGCGTCTTTCCCGTCGCGCCCACCATCTTCCACGAGGACGGCACACTCGACCTCGACGGCCAGCGCCGCTGCATCGACTTCATGATCGATGCGGGGTCTCAAGGGCTCTGCATCCTCGCCAATTTCTCCGAGCAGTTCGTCCTCACCGACGCGGAGCGCGAGACGGTGATGCAGGCGGTCCTCGCCCATGTGGCGGGCCGCGTGCCGGTCATCGTCACCACGACCCACTTCGCCAGCCATATCTGCGCCGAGCGCTCCAGGCGCGCGCAGGACCTCGGCGCGGCGATGGTGATGATCATGCCGCCCTATCACGGCGCCACCTTCCGCGTCGGCGAGCCGGCCATCGAGGCCTTTTTCCAGAAGGTCTCGCAGGCGATCTCCATCCCGATCATGATCCAGGACGCGCCGGTCGCCGGCACGCCGCTGTCGCCGGCCTTCCTCGCCAAGATGGCGCGGGAGATCGACAACGTCGCCTATTTCAAGATCGAGGTGGCCCAGGCGGCGGCGAAGCTGCGGACCCTCCTCGAACTCGGCGGCGACGCCATCGTGGGGCCGTGGGACGGCGAGGAGGCGATCACCCTGATGGCCGATCTCGATGCCGGGGCCACCGGGTCGATGACCGGCGGCGGCTATCCCGACGGCATCCGCACCATCATCGATCCCTATCTCGCGGGGGACCGCGAAGCGGCGAAGGCGGCCTATGAGCGCTGGCTGCCGCTCATCAACTACGAAAACCGCCAGTGTGGGCTGGCGGCTGCGAAAATCCTGATGAAGGAAGGCGGCGTCATCGCCTCCGCGGCGGTGCGCCATCCCTTGGCTCTTCCCCATCCGGCGGCTCAGGCCGGCCTGATCGAACTGGCGCGCGAGCGGGGTGCGATGGTGCTCAACTGGGGGCTTTGAGCACCATCGCGGACCGTCGGGCCCGGTAGGGCCGTCCGGTCGTCTGCCGCACCGCCATTTCGGCGTCGCGGAACTCGACGCGGCGGCGAGGATCGGTGTCACCGGAGGCGGGGAGGGGCTCCCGGTCGTCTCCGGCATGCCCACCGCTCGACCGAGGGCGGGACAGGCGGAAAACGTCGGCGGCTTTCGACGGTTCCCTGCGGCCGCGGCCGCGACGCCGTTTTTACCGCGACCATCTGTCGCCATGCCGAAATCCAAGCTCGCGCGTTGAGCCGCTGATGGTGACCGGCAGGGCGGGGTTTACGATGGCGAGGAGGCGGACAGGGCTCTGCGGGGCGGGCCCGTGATGGCACGCGCCGCCATCCCCTATTGCGGCCTGGCCCCGGTGCCGGCGGACCTGTGGACCCGCTGGAATCTCGATCCCCTGCTGCTCGCCGCCCTGCTCGCCCTCCTCGTGATCGGCCTGCGCCACGGCGCCGCGGGGCGCCGGCCATGGGTCTTCCTCGCCGGCTGGTGCGGACTGGTCCTGGCCTTCGTCTCCCCCTTCTGCGCGCTGACGTCGGCTTTGTTCTCCGCTCGCTCCGCCCATCACGTCCTGCTGGTGGTGGTGGTGGCGCCGCTTCTCGCGCTCGCGCTCCCTGCCCGTGTCGGCCCGGCCCGGACGGGCGCGGCGCTGGTCGTCTCCAGCGCGGTCCTCTGGATGTGGCACGTGCCCGCCCTCTACGAGAGGGCCCTGGCGAGCGACGTCCTCTACTGGCTGCTGCAGCTCGCGCTCCTCGTAGCCTTCGTCTGGTTCTGGCACGAGGTCCTGCGAGGGACGCGTCCGGTCGGCGCGCTGCTCGCCATCGGCGCCGGCGCTGGCCAGATGGGGCTTCTCGCCGCGGTTCTCACCCTCGCGCCCGAGCCTCTCTATGCCGCCCACGCCGTCGCCCCCGTCGCGTGGGGCTTGAGCCCGCTGGCGGACCAGCAGCTCGGCGGCCTGCTCATGTGGGTCCCCGCCTTCCTGCTCTACGGCCTCTTCGCCCTGGCGCCCGCGCGCGGCGCGCTGCGGGAGCTGGAGGCATGATCGCGCTGCTCAAGTTCGTCCACATCGCGGCCCTCGCGGTGTGGTGCGCCGGGCTGCTGATCCTGCCGCTACTGCTCACCGGGTCGCATGTGAGGACGCCGCAGCCCAAGGCGGCGCGGATGCGCATCTTCGCCCACAACGCCTACAATTACTGCGTCAGCCCCGCCGCCGTCGTCGCCACCGTCGCCGGCGGCAGCCTGATCTTCGCCCGCGAGCTGTTCCAGCCCTGGCTCTTCGCCAAGCTCGGCTTCGTCGGCGCCCTCGTGGTCATCCACGCCTATCTCGGCCATTGCGTGGTGGAACTCGGCGAGAAGGGGCGCTTCAGTCCGCTCGTCCACCCCTTTCTCGTTCTCGCCGCCGCCTTCGCGGTGATGACGGCCGTCCTTCTCCTGGTCCTCGCCAAGCCGGTGATCTCACCCGACCTGGTGCCCGACTGGCTGCGCGTGCCGCTGAACCGTCAGCTCCCCTTTCCGACGGTGCCGAGTTGATAGTCGAAGACGAGTTTGCCGCCATGCCAGCCCGTCAGCCCGGTAAAGGCCAGACACAGGGCCGAGAGCAGGATGCCCCAGGGCAGCACCGCCTGCTCGAAGCCGGAGAGGCGCAGGCCGAAATTGGCGCCCATCATCGAGAGCAGCACCACAGCGAGGGTGAAATGGGTCCAGCTCGCAGCGCGGGCCCGGATGCCCGGCACCATCAGCAGTTCCACCGTTCCCGAGACGCCAGCGGCGAGGCCCATCAGGAAGCCCATGCCGATGGCCCAGAGGCCCGCCCGTGCCCAGAAGGCGTCGCCGGTCCACCAGTAGAAGAGGTCGGCGCCGAGGGTGCAGACCGTCAGCGCGATCGGGAAGGCAACCAGCATGGCGTGGATCGGGTGGCCCGCGATGGCGATGCGGGTCTCCTTGTCGTCGAGCGTCTGGGGGGTGTGGAGAGGATCGAGATCGGCGTCCCTCTGCCTGCGCTGGTCATGGGTGCTCGTCACGCTGTCCTCGTCGGTGTCGCTGCGGTTCTGGGCGGCTGCGCGGGCCCGTTGTCGGCCCTCGATCCGGCGGGCCCGGCGGCCGGCGGCATCCTGCAGATCTTCCTCGTGCTGATGGCCATCGCCGTTCCGTCGTTCCTCGTCATCATCGGGCTCTTCGCCCTGTCATTCAAAGACGCTCGCGGCCGGCGGGTTCCCGTCCGCCTGTTCCTGATCGGCGGCGGCCTCGTCTTTCCGCTCGTCGCCCTGAGCTTCGTCACCGTCTACGGCGTGCTGCTGGGCGAGCGGATCACCGCCGCCGGCGTGACCCCGGCTTTGAGGGTGGAGGCACGGGCGCAGCAATGGCGATGGCACTTCACCCGCGACACGGCGGCTGGTCCCGTCACCCGCGCCGACATCCTGGACATTCCCGCCGGACAGCCCGTGGAGGTGATGATCTCGAGCGCCGACGTCATCCACAGTTTCTGGGTGCCCCGCCTCGGCGGCAAGATGGACGCCGTTCCAGGCTCGCGGAACCGGATGATCCTGCGCGCCGACACCCCCGGAACCTATCGCGGCGTCTGCGCCGAATTCTGCGGCACCGGCCACACCGCCATGGGCTTCTCCGTCGAGGCCCACGACCCCGCGGCCTGGGCCGCCCTCACCGCCGGACGGACGCCATGAACGCGCTGCACCGCCACCAGGCGCTCGACGCCGTCTGGAGAACGCCGCCGGGCCTGCGCGGCGTCCTCGTCAGCGTCAACCACAGCGATCTCGGCAAGCGGTTCATGATCGCCGCCTTCGCCTATTTCGCCATCGGCGGCGTCCTCGCCATGATGATCCGGGCGCAGCTCTCTTCGCCGCGATCCGCCTTCGTCGGCGCCGAGATCTTCAATCAGCTGTTCACGATGCACGGCAGCCTGATGATGTTCATGTTCGCCATTCCCTTCTTCGAGGGACTGGCGCTCTACATGCTGCCGAAGATGGTGGGGGCACGCGATCTCGCCTTTCCCCGCCTCTCGGCCTTCGGCTGGTGGTGCTATCTCTTCGGCGGTTTCATCCTGCTGACCGCCATGGTGCTGGGCCTCGCCCCCGACGGTGGCTGGTTCATGTACACGCCGCTCGCCTCGCGCGCCTTCACGCCCGGCATCAATGCCGACGTCTGGCTGCTCGGCATCACCTTCGTCGAGATCTCCGCCGTCTGCGCCTCCGTCGAGCTCACCGTCAGCATCCTCAAGATGCGGGCCGACGGCATGCGCCTGTCGCGGATGCCCATCTTCGCCTGGTACATCCTGGTCACGGCGCTGATGATGGTGGTCGGCTTCCCGCCGCTCATCCTCGCCTCGACCCTGCTGGAGCTCGAGCGCGCCTTCGGCTGGCCCTTCTTCGACGTCGCCAAAGGCGGCCATCCCCTGCTCTGGCAGCACCTGTTCTGGCTCTTCGGCCACCCCGAGGTCTACATCATCTTCCTGCCCGGTGCCGGGGTCATCTCCATGGTGTTGCCGGTCATGGCCCGCCATCCGCTGATCGGTTACGGCTGGATCGTGGGGTCCATCCTCGTCCTCGGGTTCTTCAGCTTCGGCCTGTGGGTGCACCACATGTTCGCCACCGGCATCCCGCATCTGGCGCTGGCCTTCTTCTCCGCCGCCTCCACCCTGGTCGCGGTGCCCACCGTGGTGCAGATCTTCGCCTGGCTCGCCACGCTCTGGGCCGGCCGGCCGGTCCTGCGCCTGCCGATGCTCTACATCGGCGGCTTCTTCGTCGTCTTCCTGATCGGCGGCCTCACCGGCGTCATGCTCGCGATCGTGCCCTTCAACTGGCAGGTCCACGACACCGCCTTCGTCACCGCCCATCTCCATTATGTGCTCATCGGCGGCTTCGTCTTCCCGATGATGGCGGGGATTTACTACTGGCTGCCGCGAATCACCGGTCGGGTGACCAATCCCTCCCTGGGTGCCCTCGCATTCTGCCTCGTCTTCGCCGGCTTCAACGTCACCTTCCTCGTCATGCATCTGACGGGCC